>NZ_VISV01000008.1:0-284052 GCF_007827615.1 Streptomyces sp. CNZ287
GCGGCCACGTTCTCGTACACGCTCATCGTCGGGAACGGGTTGGGCCGCTGGAAGACCATGCCCACCACGCGCCGTACGGAGACGGGGTCGACGCCGGAGCCGTAGAGGTTCTCGTCGTCCAGCATCACCTTCCCCTCCACCCGCGCGCCCGGGATGACCTCGTGCATGCGGTTGATGGTGCGCAGGAAGGTGGACTTGCCGCAGCCGGACGGGCCGATGAAGGCCGTCACGGACTTCGGCTCGACGGCCATCGAGATGTCCTCGATCGCCTTGAAGTCGCCGTAGTAGGCGGTGAGGCCGCTGATGTCGATGCGCTTGGCCATGTCAGATCACTTCTCCTCTGGCCGTCAGCGGCCGGTTTTCGGGGCCTTCCAGCGGGCTATGCCGCGGGCCAGCAGGTTGAGGATCATCACGAAGACGATGAGGACGAGGGCGGCGGCCCAGGCGCGGTCGAACGACGCCGACGTACCCGCCCCCCACTGCTGGTAGATGTACAGCGGCAGGGACGCCTGGCCGCCGTCGAAGGGGTTGTTGTTGATCGCGGGGCTGCCGAAGACGAGCAGCAGCACGGGGGCGGTCTCGCCGGTGATGCGGGCGACGGCCAGCATGACGCCGGTGGTGATGCCGCCGAGGGAGGTGGGGAGGACGACCTTGAGGATCGTCTTCCACTTCGGTACGCCCAGGGCGTACGACGCCTCGCGCAGCTCGTTCGGGACGAGCTTCAGCATCTCCTCGGTGGAGCGGACCACCACGGGCATCATCAGGATCGCCAGGGCCAGCGCACCGGCGAAGCCGGAGTAGCCGAAGTCCAGGATCATGATCCACAGGCTGAGGACGAAGAGGCCGGCGACGATCGACGGGATGCCCGTCATGACGTCGACGAAGAAGGTGACCGCCTTCGCCAGCGCTCCGCGGCCGTACTCCACCAGGTAGACGGCGGTCAGCAGGCCGATCGGGGTGGCGATCAGCGTGGCGATCAGCACCTGCTCGATGGTGCCCATCAGCGCGTGGTAGACGCCGCCGCCGGGCGCGACGTTGACCACGCCGCTCATCGAGTGGGTGAGGAAGTAGCCGTCGGTGACCTTGATGCCCTTGCTGACGGTCTCCCAGATCAGCGACGCCAGCGGGACGACGGCCAGCAGGAACGCCACCCACACCAGGGAGGTCGCCAGCCGGTCCTTCGCCTGCCGGCCGCCCTCGACCGCGGTCGAGATGACGAACTGGCCGATGACGAAGAGGATGGCCGCGATCAGGCCCCACTGGATGCGGCTGCCGAGGTCGGCGAGCACGCCGATGGCCACGGCCACGGCGGCGGCGCCGCCGGCGATGCCCAGGGGCGCGAAGCGGGGCAGCCGCGGCTGCTGGATGCCGAGCCGGTCGACCGGCCGCTTGTCGGCGATGGTCTGCGCGCTCATGCGTTGGCCCCCGAGTACTCCTTGCGGCGCGCGATGATCAGCCGGGCCGCGCCGTTGACCAGCAGCGTGATGACGAACAGCACCAGGCCGGAGGCGATCAGCGCGTCCCGCCCGAACTGCCCGGACTCGCCGAACGACGCGGCGATGTTCTGCGCGAACGTACCGCCGCCCGCCTGGAGGATCTCCGCCGACAGCAGCGCCGACGGCGACAGCACGGTGGCCACCGCCATCGTCTCGCCGAGCGCCCGGCCGAGACCCAGCATCGAGGCGGAGATGACGCCGGAGCGGCCGAAGGGCAGCACCGTCATGCGGATGACCTCCCAGCGCGTGGCGCCCAGCGCCAGCGCGGCCTCCTCCTGGAGGCGGGGGGTCTGGGCGAAGACCTCGCGGCTGACGTTGGTGATGATCGGCAGGATCATCACGGCCAGCAGGATGCCCGCGGTCATCAGCGAGCGCGGCGCGGTGCCGTCGAAGGAGAGCACGACGGTCCAGCCGAAGTAGCGGTCCAGCCACTCGTACGTGCCGATCAGGTGCGGCACCAGGAACAGGGCGCCCCACAGGCCGTAGACGATGGACGGGACGGCGGCCAGCAGGTCGATGACGTACGCGAGGGGCGCCGCCAGCCTCCGCGGCGCGTAGTGGGTGATGAAGAGCGCGATGCCCACGGCGATCGGCACCGCGATGACCATCGCGACGATCGAGGAGACGACCGTGCCGAAGGCCAGGACGGCGATGCCGAACTTCGGCGGGACGGCGTTCGCGTCCCACTCGAAGGTGGTGAGGAAGTTGCCCCCGTTGTCCGCGAGGGCGAGGGACGCGCGGTACGCGAGGAACGCGGCGATCGCGGCCATGATCAGCAGCAGGACGATCCCGGACCCCTTCGACAGGCCGGAGAAGACCTTGTCGCCGCGGCGGGAGCCGCCCTTGCCGTTCGACAGCAGGACCTGTGACGGCGGTGGGGCGGGGGTTTCTCTGTCGGTGGGTGGAGCAGTCATACGTGAATCTCCGGTCTGGTGTGGGGCGACGGCGCGGTCTGCGCCCGCGTCCCGGCGGCGGTGCACCGGATGGCCCCCGCCGGCCGGCGGTGTGGTTCGCCGGCCGGCGGGAGGGGGGATCAGGACAGGCTGTCGACGGTCTTGGCGACCTCGGCGGCCATCTCCGCGGGCAGCGGGGCGTAGCCGACGTCGACGATCGACTGCTGGCCGGCCTCGCTGGCGGTGTAGGAGAGGAAGGACTTCACCGCGTCCAGGGACTCCGGCTTGTTGCCCTTGTCGCACGCGATCTCGTACGTCACGAGGGTGATCGGGTACGCGCCCTCTTCCTTGGTGGCGTAGTCCAGCTCCAGCGCCATGTCGGGCGCCTTGCCGACCCGCTTGCCGACGGCGATGGCCTGGGAGGCGTTCTCCACGGTGGCCTCGACGGGCTCGGCGGCACCGGTGTCCAGCTTCACGGTGCTCAGGTCGTTGGACTCGGCGTGCGAGATCTCCATGTACGAGATGGCGCCGTCGGTCTGCTTCACCTGCGAGGACACCCCGGCCGAGCCGGTGGCGGCCTGGCCGCCCTCGATCGGCCACTTCTTGTCGGGCTCGTGCGGCCAGGCGTCCTTGGCGGCCGTGTTGAGGTAGGCGGCGAGGTTCTCGGTGGTGCCGGACTCGTCCGAGCGGTGCACGGGCTGGATCTTGGTGTCCGGCAGTTCGGCCTCGGGGTTCAGCTTGGCGATGGCCTCGTCGTTCCAGTTGGTGATCTCGCCGCCGAGCACGTTCGCCAGGGTCTCGGCGTCGAGCACCAGCTCGTCCACGCCCTCAAGGTGGTACGCGATCGCGACCGGGCCGCCGACCATCGGCAGGTTGATGCCCTGCCCGCCGGAGCAGACGTCCTTGGACTTCTCCAGCTCCTCCGGCTCCAGCGCGGAGTCGGAGCCGGCGAAGGCGGTCTGGCCGTTGAGGAACTCCTCGATGCCGGCGCCGGAGCCGACCGGCTTGTAGTTGACCGTCACGTCGGGGCAGGCGGCCTGGTAGTCGGCGACCCACTGCTGTACGGCGTTGTCCTGGGCGCTGGAGCCCGAGGCGAGCAGCTCGCCGCTGCCGCCGCACGTGATCTCGCCGCCGGCGGCGGCGCTCTTGTCGCCGCCCTTGGCCTTGTCGTCGCCGGAGTCCGAATTGTCGTCCGAGCCGCACGCCGAGAGGACGAGGGCGCTGGAGAGGGCGAGTATGCCTGCAGCGGTGCGGTACCGGATCTTGCTCTGAGACTTCACTGGGGACTTTCCTTCCTGAGGCCGCACTTCCAGGAGCGGCTGATGACAATCGAGACGAACGGAGTCGTGGGGTCTAGGGGAGGTCCGGGGCCGGCGGCACGAAGCGATAGCCGACGTTGCGGACGGTGAGGATGATCCGTGGATCGTGAGGGTTGTCCCCGATGCGGTCGCGCAGCCGACGGATGTGCACGGCGATCGTGTTGGACTTCGGTGCGCTGCCACCCCACAGCTCGGCGCTGATCTGGTCCCGGGTGACGACCTTCTCGGCGTTGGCCACCAGCAGGTGCAGCAGCTTGAACTCGCGCAGCGGAAGCTGCACCAGCCGGCCGTCGACGCGGGCCTCGAAGGTGGCGGGGTTGACGCTGTACGGGCCTGAGGCCACCGTCTGGTCCACGTCGTACGTCGCCGGGCTGGCGACGCCGAGCATCTTCAGGACCTCGTACGGCCGGTAGGGCCGGGCGACGCAGGCGCTGGCCCCGGCGGTGAGCGCCTCCACGGCGTCCTCCGCGTCGTCGGGGCCGACGCCGATGATGACCGGCGTGGTGCTGCGCCGCCGCAGCACCTCCACCACCCGGGCGCCGGGCACGAGCGGCAGTTTGGCGCTGACGAGCAGAGCGTCGGGGGACTGCAGGCCGACCTGGAGCAGCGCCTCCGCTCCGTCGGAGCAGAAGACGACCTTCACCTGATGGCCCGCCAGGTGCTCCGCAAGATCGTGCGCCACCTGTTCGTCCGGATCGGCGAGCAGCAGGACATGTCCGTGTCGCTGGCCGGGTATCGCCGGTGTGTCCATCGGTCGGTCACCACCCCCTTCGTCGCCTCTCATGGAAATCGGCGTCTGCGGACGCGGCCGGTGGTGGCGGTTAACTGAAGGTGAACATCGGAACAGGAGTGCATGATGCCGTTATCCGCCCGTTATGAACGGCGTGATCCAGGGCACCCTGAGCCCCACTGCACGTGTCGCGGCTCACCTTTCCGGCAGCCCGCCGGACCGCCGTACGGGCACGTGACCGGGGCACCTCACAGCCCGCCCGAGCCGCCCGAGTCCCCGCCGGTGTCGCCCGCGCCGCCCGGCCGGCCGCTGTGCTCCTTCAGCCGCGCCAGATCGCGCTCCAGCTCCTTCTCCTGCACGTCGCTGAGCGGGATGTAGCCGGCCTCCGAGGCGAAGTCCGTGTGGCTGTCCACGTAGAACTCGACGAACGCCTCCACCTCGGGGCGCTCCAGCGCCTTCGCCGAGGGGTAGAGGAACAGCGGCCGGGCCAGCGGCTTGTACGAGCCGTCCTGGACCGACGCCGTGCTGGGCGCGACGCAGCCGCCACCGGCGTCGATCTCCAGGGCGCGCAGCTTGTCGCGGTTCTCGTCGAAGTAGGTGAAGCCGAAGTAACCGAGCCCGCCGGAGTGCTCCGCGACGCCCTTGACGAGCGTGTTGTCGTCGCTGCTCGGGGTGAAGTCGGCGCGGGACGCCTTCTCCTCCCCGTTGATGGCCTCGGTGAAGTAGTCGAACGTGCCCGAGTCGGTGTCGGGCCCGAAGAGCTGCAGCGGCTCGTCCGGGAACGTGGGGTCGACCTCCCGCCAGCTCGCCAGCGCGGAGCCGGGCTCCCAGATGCGCTTGAGCTGGTCGGTGGTGATGCAGTCGATCCAGTCGTTGGCGCGCGGGACCACGACGGTGAGCGCGTCGTTGGCGATCGTCAGCTCGCGGTACGGCACGTCCCAGTTGGCGCAGGTCTCCTTCTCGAAGTCGTTGATCGGCCGGGATGCGTCTGATATATCCGTTTCGCCCGCGCAGAACTTGTCGAAGCCGCCGCCGGTGCCGGACGCCCCGACCTCGACCCGTACCCCCGGCTCCTGCCCGCCGAAGCGCTCGCCCGCGAGCTTCGTCAGCGGCTCCACCGTGCTGGAGCCGTCGATCGTGACCGTCCCGGCCGGCCGCGCCGTCTCGTCCTCGGCCGGGCCGGCCTCGCTCTCGGCGCCGCAGGACACGAGGGAGGCGACGGCGGCCGGGGCGAGGAGGAGGACGCCCAGGCGGGCGGCGGTGCGCTTCGTCTTTGTCGGGCTCACGGGCTTTCACTGCTCCTCGCTGATCGATTCGGACATACCTCGGGTCCTGTATCGAAGTGGCGGCAGTCGGCCATGCGGGGCGGCTTCGGTGAGCAAGGGGTGAACAGTGGACGACCAGACGTGATGCCGTTATGCGGCTGTGATGAAAGCGCGGACCACGAGGCGAACGCGCAGGCGGGAGGGGTGTACGCGGCCCGCGCCGGCCCGGCGCGCGTCGATGCGCGAGGCCCGCTAGATCGGATCTAGCGGGCGCCTGCCGGGTTCTGGCGCCTGAAGGGTGAAGGCCCGGGCACACCGCCCGGGGCGGCCGAGACCGGGGGGTGCGCGATGCGGAACGGCGAGTCCGGCGTACGCGAGACGCCCGGCGCCGCGGCGGCGTCCGGCCCCCCGGGCGCGGCCGGCGCGGGCGCCCTGCTGCGGATCGCGTGCATACTCGGCGGCCAGGAGGAGCCCGACTGCCGCCCGCCCGCCGTCGCCCACTGGCTCGACGAGCTGGCGGGCGCCCGCGGCGACATGACTCTGCGCGTGCTGGACCTCGCCGACTACGACCTCCCGCTGCGCTACCCCGCGCACCCGACCGAGCAGATGGCCTCGTTCACCGCGGAGCTGGCGTCGGCCGAGGGCTTCGTCGTGGTCACCCCCGAGTGCAACCGCAGCTTCCCCGCGCAGCTCAAGCACGCCATCGACACCGGCTACGACGAGTGGCACGCGAAGCCCGTCGGCTTCGTCTCGTACGGCTTCGGCTGCGACGGCGTGCGCGCGGTGGAGCACCTGAGGTCGGTCTTCACCGAGCTGCACACGGTCACGGTGCGGGACTCGGTCGGAATCGACCTGCGCTTCACCGATGAGAAATTCCCGGCCGGCGGGTCCCTCTATTCGGACGGGCTGGTACGCGCCGCGGGCGCCCTGCTGGACCAGCTCACCTGGTGGGGTCTCGCACTGAGAGAGGCCCGCGCGACGCGGCCGTACGTGGCGTAGCACAAGCCGCACACATACCTGATGTTGGAGAATCTGGAGAAGAAGCACATGACTAACGACCCGTCCGGCCTGGCGATCGAGACGTCGGGGCTTGTGAAGGTGTTCGGCGAGACCCGCGCGGTGGACGGCGTCGACCTCGCCGTCCCCCGCGGCACCGTCTACGGCGTTCTCGGCCCCAACGGCGCCGGGAAGACCACCACCGTGAAGATGCTCGCCACCCTGCTGCGCCCCGACGGCGGCGAGGCCCGGATCTTCGGCAAGGACGTCGTCCGCGACGCGAACGCCGTACGCTCCCGGGTGAGCCTCACCGGCCAGTACGCCTCCGTGGACGAGGACCTGACCGGCACCGAGAACCTGGTGCTGCTCGGCCGCCTCCTCGGGCACAGGCCCGCAGCCGCGCGCGTGCGCGCCGCGCAGTTGCTGGAGGCGTTCGGCCTCAGTGAGGCCGCGGCCAAGCAGGTGAAGAACTACTCGGGCGGCATGCGGCGGCGCATCGACATCGCCGCGTCCATCCTCAACACCCCCGACCTGCTCTTCCTCGACGAGCCGACCACCGGCCTCGACCCGCGCAGCCGCAACCAGGTCTGGGACATCGTCCGCGCGGTCGTCGCCCAGGGCACCACCGTCCTGCTCACCACCCAGTACCTGGACGAGGCGGACCAGCTCGCCTCCCGGATCGCCGTCATCGACCACGGCAAGGTCATCGCCGAGGGCACCAAGGGCGAGCTGAAGGCGTCCGTCGGCGCCGGCTCGGTCCACCTCCGGCTGCGCGACGCCGCGCAGCGCGCGGAGGCGGTCGCCCTGCTGGAGACGGCGCTCGCCGGCGCCCAGGTGCAGCTGGAGCCCGACCCCGTCGCGCTCACGGCCCGCGTCGGCAACGGCGACGGCAGCGCCGCCGCCGCCCAGGCCGCCGCCGCGCTGGCGGAGCTCGCCCGCGCGGACATCACCGTCGACAACTTCTCGCTGGGCCAGCCCAGCCTGGACGAGGTCTTCCTCGCCCTCACCGACCGCCCGGCCGGTGCCGAGACCCAGGAGGCAGCAGCATGAGCACCGCGACCGAGACCCGGACCCAGGGCCGTACGGAGGACCTGGCGCCGGTCACCACCGAGAGCCTGGCGGAGCTGCTGGTCTCCAAGGAGCGGCCGCCGCAGCCCAGTGCGTGGTCCGCCTCCGTGACGTTCGGCTGGCGCGCCGTGCTGAAGATCAAGCACGTGCCGGAGCAGCTCTTCGACGTCACCGCTTTCCCGATCATGATGGTGCTGATGTACACGTACCTCTTCGGGGGTGCGCTGGCCGGCTCCACCTCGGACTACCTGCAGTACCTGCTGCCGGGCATCCTGGTGATGAGCATCGTCATGATCACGATGTACACCGGCGTCTCCGTCAACACCGACATCGAGAAGGGAGTCTTCGACCGCTTCCGCTCGCTGCCGATCTGGCGCCCCGCGGTGATGGTCGGCTACCTGCTGGGCGACATGCTGCGCTACCTCATAGCGTCGGTGGTGATGGTCGGTGTCGGCCTCATCATGGGCTTCCGCCCGGACGGCGGCGTGGTGGGCGTGCTCGCGGGGGTGGCGCTGCTGATCGTCTTCTCGTTCGCGTTCTCGTGGATCTGGACGATGTTCGGCCTGCTGCTCCGCACGGAGAAGTCGGTCATGGGCGTCAGCATGATGGTCCTCTTCCCGACGACCTTCCTCAGCGACATCTTCGTCGAGCCGGAGACGATGCCGGGCTGGCTCCAGGCGTTCGTCAACAACAACCCGGTGACGCACCTCGCCGCCGCGGTCCGCGACCTGATGCACGGCGACTGGCCGGGCGCGGACATCGCGTGGACGCTGGGCTGGGCGGGCGCGATCGTGGCGATCTTCGGCCCGATCACGATGCGCCTCTACGCCAGGAAGTAGCGCGACGCCGCGCGCGACCGGGCCCGTCCCCTTCCGGCTGGAAAGGGGCGGGCCCGGTCATGTCCGCCTTCCCCTCTGCTAAGTTCCGTCGCATGTTCCTCCCCCGTGCATAGGAGCCGGTGCCGCCGCGCCCGTCCGGCGTGGCCGTATGCCGCCCGTGCACGCCTTCGAGCGCTGTGGTTCCGCGCTCCTTTCACCGAGGAACCTCACCATGTCCGCGCTTTCTTACGCGGCTCTGCTGCGCATCCCCCATGCCTCCCGCACCTTCGGCGCCGCCCTGCTGGGGCGGCTGTCGTACGGGATGGTGTCGCTGTCGCTGCTGCTCTCCGTCAAGGCCGCCACCGGGTCGTACACCGCGGCCGGGGCCGCCCTGGCGTGCTTCGGGGCGACCAGCGTGACCCTGTCGCCGGTACGCGCCGGCGTCATCGACCGGCACGGCCCCCGCCGTGCGCTGCCGCCGATGGCCGCCGCGTACGCGCTGCTGCTGGCGGCGCTGGCCGTCGTCACCGCGGACGGCGGCACGGGCGCCGCGGGGCTGACCGCGCTGGCGGCGGCGGCCGGGGCGCTGACGCCGCCGCTGGGTCCCGTGATGCGGGTGCTGTGGAGCGACCTGGTGCCGCCGGGGCTGCTCTCGCGCGCGTACAGCCTGGACTCGGTCGCCGAGGAACTGCTGCTCGTGACGGGGCCGTTGCTGGTCGGCGCGATCGTGACCGCGGCGCCGGCGCCGGTGGGCCTGGCGGCGAGCGCGGCCCTCATCCTCTGCGGCACGCTCGCGCTGGTCGCGTCGCCGGTGGCGGGGGCGAGGAAGGGGTCCCGGGCGGCGGCGCGCCACCAGCCGGTCCGCGTCCGCCTCTTCGGCCCCCGCCTGTGCGCCCGCGGACCGCCCGGTCTCCGGCGCCAGCCAGCCGGTCAGCGTCACCCGGGCCCGTACCCGGTCCCGTACCCCCACCGGCGCGATGTCCGTCAGATGCAGCCGCACCGGAAGGTCGCCCGCCGGGGCGCAGACCACCCGCGCCGCGAGCGCGCTCTCCGCCGGCGGGCGCAGCCGCAGCAGCCGGCCACCGGGGCCCGGGGCCGTCGTGTGCAGGCCCACCAGGTCGCAGCGGAAGCCGTCGGTCTCCAGCGTCAGCGAGCCCGCGGTCGCCAGGATCGTGCGCACCCGCTCCGCGGGCGCCGGCGCGGCGGTGCCGCTGCCTGCCTCCGCGCGTCCGTCGTCGAAGAATGCCATGCCCCGCCCCCTCAGCCGAGCTTGCCGGCGTTCTCGAGGGCGTCGGCGAACCACAGGTCGGGCGGCGGGAACATGTTGCTGATCAGCAGCTCGGGGCCGAGCGAGGCGGACTTCTCGACGCTGAACTCGCCCCACGCCCCGCCGAGGCTCTCCAGCTCCGCCAGGTCCAGGTCGCCCGCCTGCGGGTCGGGTCTGCCGTCGATCGGCTCGCTGGGGCCGAGGGTGCCGGCTGAGGTGGGCAGGGTGCGGCGGGAGAGCGGGGTGGTCGGTGCGGTGGTGGCCAAGGCTGGGTTCCCCCTCGGGCGGTCGACTTAGGTGAGGCTAACCTAATATGCTCGACCAGGGAACCCGGGCCGACGGCCCCGCGGCACGCCGACACGTGCGCGCGGGGCCGCCGGACCCGTCGAACCGGAGGTTCCGCTACGGGACCGGAGGGGGTATCGGGGTCGCTGCGGGAGAAGCGTCAGGCCCCGATGCGCCCGCCCCCGGTGCGCCAGACGTTGACGACCGCCGGGCGGTTGGGCTTGCCGGGGCCGTCAGGCCACGCCGAGCCCGGGTTCTCGTACGACGCGCCGTCGACCTCGCCCGGGTGCTGCACCGCGACGAGCACGCGGTCCTCCTGCACCACGGGGCCGCAGGTCTCCGCGCCGGTGGGCATGCTGAGGAACTGCTTCACCTGGCCCTCGTAGCGGCCCGTGGTCGCCACGCCGAACAGCCCGTCGTGGTTGCCGAGCGCGTTGCCGTCGGTGGAGATCCACAGGTTGCCGTACGGGTCGAACGCCACGTTGTCCGGGCAGGAGATGGGGCTGACCTTGTCCTTCGGGAAGCCCGCGAAGTACGTCGACGGGTCCGCCGGGTCGCCGCAGACCAGGAAGAGCCGCCAGCCGAAGCCGGTGGCCGCCGGGTCGTCGCGCTTCTCCGTCAGCTCCAGGACGTGCCCGTGCTTGTTGGCATTGCGCGGATTGGCCTCGTCGGCCTTGGCGTTGGTGCCGGTGCCGCGGTTGGTGTTGTTCGTCAGCGCGACGTACACCTTGCCGCTGTTCGGGCTCGGCTCCACGTCCTCCGGGCGGTCCATCTTCGTCGCGCCGGCCCTGTCGGCGGCGAGGCGGGTGAAGACGTAGACCTCCTCGGCCGTCATGCCGGGGACGAAGCTGCGGTTCCCGCTGGCCAGCTTGATCCACTCGCCGGAGCCGTCGAACTCGCCGTCCGCGGGCAGCTTGCCACTGCCGTCGATCTCGCCGGCCGGGCTGTCGCCGGTGAGCTTGGCGACGTACAGCGTGCCCTCGTCGAGGAGCGTCATGTTGTGGGCGCGCGCCCAGCGGCTGTTGCCGCGCATCATGCGCTTGTCGGAGACGAACTTGTAGAGGTAGTCGAAGCGCTCGTCGTCACCGGAGTACGCGACCGCGCGGCCGTCGCGCGTCAGCCGGATGCTGGCGCCCTCGTGCTTGAAGCGGCCGAGCGCGGTGTGCTTGACGGGGGTCGAGTCCGGGTCGTACGGGTCGATCTCCACGACCCAGCCGAAACGGTTCGGCTCGTGGGGCTCCTTGGCGATGTCGAAGCGGTCGTCGAACTGCTCCCACTTGCGCCCGGAGGCGCCGGTGGGGAGGCCGTAGCGCGCGAGGCGCTGCCGGGCGACGGGGTCGGTGACGGCCCCGGCGTTGGCGAAGTACTGGTTGAAGTTCTCCTCGCCGGAGAGCACCGTGCCCCACGGGGTGGTGCCGCCCGCGCAGTTGTTGAGGGTGCCGAGCACGCGCCGGCCGGTCGGGTCCGCGGAGGTCTTGAGCAGGTCGCCGCCCGCGGCCGGGCCGCGCAGCTCGAACGCGGTGGTGGCGGTGATCCGGCGGTTCAGCGGGTGCCGCGGTACGGCGCGGAGGGTGCCGCCGCCCGTGCCCCGGCCGCCGTCCTCCTGGACGGCCACGACGGACATGCCGTGCGCGGCCCAGCCGATCTCGGCCTGCTCGCGGGTGACGTTCTCCGGGTCGTACCCGGGGAACATGAGCTGCTCGTCGGTGTACTCGTGGTTCGCCACCAGCAGTTCCCGGCCGCGCTCGCCGCGCAGCGGCAGCAGGGCGAGGAAGTCGACGTTGTAGCCGAACTGGCCGGCCTGGGCGGCGGCCGACTGGCGGGCCGGGTCGAAGGCGGGGGCGCCGCGCAGGACGGGGTCGCCCCAGGCGATGACGACGTTCTGCTCGTAGCCGTCGGCGACGGTGACGGTGTCGTCGGTGTTGGGCGCGACCGCGTCGAAGCGCAGGCCGCGGGCGGCGCCGCCGCCGGCCCCGCCGCTGCCGGGACCGCGGCCGAAGGTGCCGGCCGGCGAGGTGGGCGAGGCCGGCGCCGCCGACGCCGGGCCGGCGCCGACGAGCTGCGCGCCCGCCGCCACCACGGTCACCGCGGCACCGGCGCGCAGCGCCCCGCGGCGGGAGACGGCGCGGGCGACGATGTCGCCGGCGTACTCGTTGTCGCTGGTGTTCGGCACCTCGTGGAAGCAGGCGTCGCCACAGCGGTAGCGACAGGTCATGGCCGAGCGCCCGCCCGGGTGCGGCGAGCCGATGAGCGGCAGAAGTCTGCGCACGATCCCCTCCGGATTCTGTGAGTTCGCGCCGGACGCTAGGCGCGTAGTCCCGCCGAGGGGAGAAGCGGACCTGAACACAAGGTGAACCCGCGCCGGTGAGGTGCGCGGGCGGCCTACGATGAGCGGTTGGTCACCGTGGGTAACCGGATGAGTGCGATGGCCTAGGCCGTTAGGATTTCGACCATGGCGGCCACTGGAGAAGAGCAGCAGGGGACGAAGGCGTACTACGTCTCGACCCCCATCTACTACGTGAACGACGCTCCGCACCTGGGCCACGCCTATACGACCGTCGCAGGCGACGTGCTCACCCGCTGGCACCGCCAGCGCGGTGAGAAGGTGTGGTACCTCACCGGCACGGACGAGCACGGTCAGAAGATCATGCGCACCGCGGAGGCGCACGGCGTCACCCCGCAGGAGTGGTGCGACAAGCTCGTGGAGGAGGCGTGGAAGCCCCTCTGGGAGCACCTGGAGATCGCGAACGACGACTTCATCCGCACCACGGAGAAGCGGCACACGGACCGGGTGCAGGAGTTCGTCCAGGACCTGTACGACAAGGGCGAGATCTACCAGGGCGGCTACGAGGGCCCGTACTGCGTCGGCTGCGAGGAGTACAAGACCCCCGGCGAGCTGCTCGACGGCGAGGGAGAGTACGCGGGCCTGAAGCTCTGCCCCATCCACAAGACGCCGGTGGAGATGCTGAAGGAGGAGAACTACTTCTTCAAGCTCTCGGAGTACGGTCCGAAGCTGCTGGAGTTCTACGAGGCCAACCCCGGCTTCGTCCAGCCCGAGTCGGCCCGTAACGAGGTCGTGAACTTCGTCCGGCAGGGCCTCAACGACCTGTCGATCTCCCGCTCCACCTTCGACTGGGGCGTGCGGGTCCCGTGGGACGACAAGCACGTGATCTACGTGTGGATCGACGCCCTCCTCAACTACGCGACCGCCGTGGGCTACGGCGCGGACGAGCAGAAGTTCGCCGGCACCTGTCCGGCGGACGTCCACCTCGTCGGCAAGGACATCCTCCGCTTCCACGCGGTGATCTGGCCGGCGATGCTGATGGCCAACGGGCTGCCGCTGCCGGGCAAGGTCTTCGCCAACGGCTGGCTGATGGTCGGCGGCGAGAAGATGTCGAAGTCCAACCTGACCGGCATCAAGCCGCAGGACCTCACGGACCACTTCGGCGTCGACGCGTACCGCTGGTACTTCCTGCGGGCCATCCAGTACGGCCAGGACGGCTCGTTCTCCTGGGAGGACTTCACCCACCGCTACACCAGCGAACTGGCCAACGACTACGGCAACCTGGCGTCGCGCGTGGGCGCGATGACCGTCAAGTACTTCGACGGCGACCTCCCGGCGGCCCCGGCCGCGGGCCCCGCGGAACAGGTGATCGTCGACGGCCTGGCGCACGCGGCGGCGGAGGCGGACCGGCGGATCGGCGACGAACTCGACTTCGCGGGCGGCATCGCGGCGGTCTTCGACTTCATCAAGAAGGTCAACCTGTACCTGACGGAACAGGAGCCCTGGAAGGTCGCGAAGGACACCTCCCCCGAGGCCCAGGCCCGCCTGGCGACGATCCTCTACACCGCGGCGGAGGCCCTCCGCGCGGTCGCGGTCCTGCTGCACCCGGTGATGCCGCGCACGTCCCAGCAGCTCTGGTCGTCCCTGGGCGCGGAACCCGCCCTGGGCCCGCTGGCCGACCAGCGCCTCGCGGAGGCCGCCGACTGGGGCCGCCTCCCGGCGGGCGCCCGGGTGACGAAGGGTGCGATCCTCTTCCCGCGCCTGGAGGAGCCGAAGCAGTCCTGAGCGGTACGGGCCCGCCGCCCCACCGGGCGGCGGGCCCGGCCGTGATCATTCGCCGGGGGCGTGCGGCGCGTCGCCGCCCAGGTAGCGGCCCGGGGACGTGCCGACCGTTCGCCGGAACGCCGCGAGGAACGCGCTCGGCGTCGCGTATCCCACGGTGTGCGCGACCCGGGAGACGGGCTGCCCCTCGGCGAGGAGGGGCAGGGCGGCGCGCATCCGCAGATGGGTGCGCCAGCGGTCGAAGGTCATGCCGGTGTCGTGGACGAACAACCGGGTCAGGGTGCGCCGGCTCACGCCGGCGCTCCGCGCGTGAGCCTCCAGCCCCCGGGGGTCCGCGGGGTCGGCGAGCAGCGCGTCGGCCACCGCGCGCACGCGGTCGTCGGTGGGGCTCGGTACGTCGATGGGGGTGGCCGGCAGCGGGCGCAGGAGACCCAGGACGACCGCCTCAGCCCGTAGCCGCGCGTCGTCGGGCAGGCTCTCGTCGCTCAGGTGGACGAACAGGTGGGCCAGCAGGCCGTCGACGCCGACCGGCGTGGGCTCCGTCCAGTCCAGGTCGCATCGGTCCGGTGCGAAGTAGAGGCTGCACAGCACCGCGTCGCGGGTCGCCCCCGTCCTGTGGACGACCCCCGCGGGCAGCCACAGCGCCCGGGTGCGAGGCAGGACCCAGTACGAGTCGCCGACGGCGACGCCCAGCACTCCGCGCCGCGCCCAGGCCACCTGGTGCTGCGGGTGGCTGTGCGGGACGAACCACTGCCCGGACGCCAGCGGGAAGGTCCCGACGACGATGGCGCCCACCCCGGCCGGGACGGCTCCGAAGACGGCATCGGTCATGCCTCCCAGCGTATGTCCCCAACGCGATACGACGTGGCCCAGTAGCGTATCGCGGCCAGGGCGCCGGGCGCCTAGCGTCGTCGTATGCCCACCGATCCTCCGCGCCCCGGGCGCGACCGCAGCGTGACCGGCCCCGCCCCGCAGCACGGGACGCCCGCCGTGACGGCGGCGTCGGCAGCGGCCGGGCCGGGGGCCGGCGGGCGGCGCGGGCCGGCCCTGGTGGTCCTCTGCTTCGTGCAGTTCATGCTCGTCGTGGACGACAACGTGGTGAGCGTCGCGCTCCCCACCGTGCGCGACGACCTCGGCTTCAGCACCCCGGGGCTGGCGTGGGTCGTCAACGCCTACTTCCTCGCCTTCGGCGGACTGCTGCTGCTCTTCGGCCGCATGGCCGACCTGCTGGGCCGCCGGCGCATCTTCCTCACCGGCGTGACCGTGTTCGGTGCGGCGAGTCTGCTCTGCGGGCTCGCGCAGGAGCCCTGGCACCTGGTGGCCGGGCGGTTCGCGCAGGGCGCGGGAGCGGCCATGGCCAGCCCCGCCGCACTGGCGCTGATCGCGCTCCTGTACCCGGGGACCAGGGAGCGCGCCCGGGCGTTCGGCATCTGGGGCGGGATCGCGGGCCTGGGCGGCACGGCGGGCCTGGTGATCTCCGGCGCGCTGACCGGCCTCGCGTCCTGGCGCTGGATCTTCCTCATCAACCTGCCGGTGGCGCTGGCGGCCGTCGTGCTGCTCCCGCGCCTGGAGCCCGAGAGCCGCGCCGCACGCGCGGCCCGCCTCGACGTCCCCGGCGCGGTCCTGGGCACCGGCGCCCTCGTGTCCCTGGTCTACGGGCTGCTGCGGAGCGCCGAGTCGGGCTGGGGCGACCCCGGGACCGCCGGGCCCCTGGTCCTCGCCGCCCTCCTGGCCGCCGCGTTCCTCGCGGTCGAAGCACGCACCGCCGAGCCGCTGGTGCCGCTGTCGTTCCTCGCCTTCCGCTTCCGCGCCGTGGCCAACGGGGCGACCCTGCTGTTCTCCGCGGCCATGTACGCGATGGCCTTCCTGCTGATGGTGCACCTGCAGACCGTGCTGGGCTACCGCCCGCTCGCGGCCGGCCTCGCCTACCTGCCGTACGGCGGCGGCATCCTGATCGGCATGTGGCTCTCCTCCCGAGCCGTGACGAGGCTCGGCGCACGACCGGCTCTCGTGCTGTCGTTCCTGATCACCGCGGCCGGGCTGCTGCTGCTTGCGGGCGTGGCACCGAGCGACGGCTACGGGTCCGGCGTGCTGCCCGGCATGCTCCTCACGAGCCTCGGATGCGGCCTGAGCCTGCCCGCTCTCACCGTCGCGGCCCTCACGGGCACCACCGGCGAGAACGCCGGCCTCGGCTCGGCGGTCCTGACCTCCGTCCAGCAGGTCGGGGGCGCCGTGGGGGTGGCGGTCTTCGTCGGCCTGGCCACCCGGCGCCGCGACGACCTGACCGCGGGCCACGACCCCCTGCACGCGGCAACGGAGGGCTTCTCCACCGCACTCACCACGGCCGCCGCCCTCCTCACCCTCGGCGCAATCCTCATAGCCGCGCTACTCCGCGGCCCGGCCGTCAAGGCATGACGGAAGGGGGGTGGGGTGCCGGCCCTGTATCCGCGTCAGGGGACGGCCGTCGCCGGGGGCGCACCGGGGAGATTGAAGGTCGCCCAGACGGCCTTGCCGGGGCCGTTGCGGTCGGAGGTGCCCCAGTCGTCGGCGAGGGCGGCGACCAGGAGCAGTCCGCGGCCGTCGTCGTCGGTTTCCGCGGGCGCGCATACGTGGGGCTCGCCGTCCCCGGCGTCGTGCACCTCGACGTGAACGAGGTGTTCCTGCACGACGACGCGTACGAGGAAGAGGCGGCCGGCGGGGGTGTGGCGCAGCGCGTTGGTGGCCAGTTCGGAGACACACAGGCGGATGTCGTCCGCCCGGTCCCCCGCGTCCAGGACGGCGGCGACGAACTCGCGCGCCTTGCCCACCGAACGGGCACTCCGGGCGAACATGCGCGACTGCGTGGACATGTGTACCTCGTTCCGGATGGAGCTGGGTTTTGGTACCTGCTCCTCTCCGGCCAGTTCAGCCCTTCGGGCAGCGTGGCGGAGGACGAGGGACCGGACATCCGGGCGGACGTTTTCGCCGCCGCCGTCGAGGCGAAGTCCCTACGGTGGGACGTTGTTCACGGGCGGTGAGGAGAGCTCATGGCGCAGTTGGGCGTGAACCGTCTGGCGCGGTTACGGCAGGCTGCCGGGTATACGCAGGCGTCGTTCGTCGCGGCGTTCACCGCGGAAGCGGCGCGCTTGGGTGTCCGGGCGGCGGTAAGCGTGCGGCAGGCGAGGCGCTGGGAGCGCGAGGACCCTCCGCCCCTGCCGCATCCCGGTCAACAGGCCGTTCTCGAAGCCATGTTCGGCGTACCGCTCGCCGAGATGGGGTTTGCCGTGCCCCCGCACCGTGTGACGGTCGCGGGGCCGATCAGCCACCCTGAACAGGTGAAGCGGAGAACGTTCGTCGCCGACGCCGGGTCACTCACCGCGGTGGCCCTGACGCCTGCCC
The DNA here is from genome assembly GCF_007827615.1 of Streptomyces sp. CNZ287. Lineage (NCBI taxonomy): Bacteria > Bacillati > Actinomycetota > Actinomycetes > Kitasatosporales > Streptomycetaceae > Streptomyces > Streptomyces sp. CNZ287. The sequence goes on from NZ_VISV01000008.1 coordinate 17,582, forward strand.
TGTGCGGTCCGCGGATCGGCGCGGCCGATCTGGTCCGGCTGCGCGCGCGGCTGGACGGCCTGTACGAGACGGATCACACCTCGGGCAGTGTTCCTGCCATGACCGAGGCCCGGCGTATCGAGGGCGAGATCACCGGCGCGCTCGGGGCCGCCTCCTACACGGGAAGGGTCGGCCGCGAACTGCAGACGATGCTCGCCGAGTTGCACGGTCACCGTGCTTGGTACGGCTACGACGGCGGACGCATCGACCACGGCCGTGCCTCCTGTCTGGAGGCCCTGGCAGCGGCACAGCTCGTCGACGACCCGCTGTTGCAGGTCTCCGTTCTGGAGATTCTCGTACTGCTTTCGCTCAAGGCCGAACGGACGTGGGAGGCCGCAGGTGCGGTCGAGAAGGCCCACCGGCTCGCCGTCCGCGCGGGCGCCGGTCACACGGTGCACCTGGTCATCGCCTTGCGGGACGCCAACGTGGCCACCCATGCGGGGGCCCTGTCCGGTGCGCGGCGGGCCCTGAGCCGCGCGGTGAGCCATCAGGGGCGAGCCGACACAGACCCTGAGGTGCCCGCCTGGGCGTGCTTCGTCGGTCCGTTCGAGGTCGACCACACGGTCTTCCCCGCCGCCGGGCTCATCGACCACTGCCGGCCCGGCACGGTCCGAGTACTCGTCAACGCCCAGCCATGGACTGACCACACGGCGAAGGTCGACCGGGAAGTGCTCGGCGATGCCGCCACCGTCTTGGGTGACGTGGTCCGCGAACTGCACGCTGCCGCAGTCGGGTAGCAGCCCGCGGCGGTAGTCGTCGGTGTCCGATGTCACTGAGCTGGCGGCGATCCGCCAGCTCCGTGACAGGCCGTCCGGGACCTCAATGTCATGTCGCTACTGAACCAGCGCGTTCACCATGGCCCGGCACCTCCTCCGGCTTTCGTACTTGCAGCATAGGCAAGACCAGGGAGCCCCCGAGCCGGGTTATGTGTGCCAGGAAGAGAGGCCGAGGTAGCGGGCTACCGCGTGTTCCACCTCTGCCAGTTCGGCGTGGTCGAGGTAGTGGACCGGGTCGCCCCGGACGTATGCCACGTCGACCGTGCGGATCTGGTCGACCAGCAACCTCGTACGCGTGCCCGCGACCTCCAGTTCGGGCCGGAAGGCGGCCGACTGCGCGCTGGTCGAGGTGGGGATGATCGTTGCCACGCTCCACGGCATGGCACTCGGGCTGAGGACGAGGCCGTAGCGGCGGCCTCGCTGTTCGTGCCCCCGCTTGGCGTCGCCCAGGTCGACGCGGTACATCGCACCGCGGATCACCAGGCATCCTCCTCGGCGGACAGGTCTTCGTCCTTCAGCCGTTCCGCGTCCTCGCGGGCCTGGGCAAGCCAGACCTCGTGTTCCAGCAGCCGCAGGGCCCGCCGGATCACGTCGCTCGTCCGCTCACCCTCCCGCATGGCGGCTCTTATGATGCGCTCGTCCTCGTCCGTGGGACGGAATCCGATGGTTGCTGCCATGTCATCAGCATACCCCGATGTGAAACAACTGTCGCGCAATTGTGGAACGACGGGTCACAGGCGCCAGATGGGGGGCGGGTTCTGGGGGTGGTAGGTGCAGGTGGTGCCGGTGGAGAGGGACTGTTTGAGGTGCTCGGCCAGGGCCGGGTGGTCCTTGGCGATCTTGCGGAGGGCGTCACGGATGCGGGCGCCCACCGCCTTGCGGGCGCGTTCCGCCTCGTCGCCGAGGCGGCGGGTGCGGCCGGCGAGGCCGGCCGCGGCGCGGAGTTCGTCGAGGAGAGCCGCGCGTTCGCGGTCGTACGCGGCGGCGCGGGTGTCGTCGCCGGTGGCGGTGGCGTGGTCGATCTCCTCGTCGAGGAGTTCGAGGCGGCGGCGGTACCGGGACTTGGCCTCGGCGTCGAGGACCGGGTCGCCGCCCAGGCGGTGGGCGGCGGCCAGTTCCTCGCCGCCCTCCGGGTTGAGGAGGCGGACGGCGGGGAGGTCCGTGCCGGGGGCGGAGAGGAGGGTGTGCAGGTCGCGCAGGCCCTTGGCGTCGGGGAGGTGCACGGTCCGGCCCGCGTACGTCAGGGTCCACACCCGGCCGTCGTAGCGGAACTCCGCGGCCGGTGGCGGCGGCTCCGCCGCCGGTTCCGCGGGCGGGGTCCTGGGCCGTTCCGCCTCCAGCCGCATGCCGAGGCGGGCCGCTTCCGCCGCCGTCTCCCGCGCCAGTCGCTCCGCCGCCGGGTCGCCCTGCTCCCGCAGCACCCCCGCCAGGCCGTGGCGGGCCAGCACTGACCAGGGGCGGGCCTGCATCAGGTCCGCCGAGCGGCGGGCCGCGCGGAAGCCGGCCGCGGCCGGGGCCCAGCGGCCCTCCGCCGCATCGACCAGCGCCAGCCAGTAGTCGACGGGGCCGCTCACGTCCCAGCCGTAGACCGCCACCAGCCACTGCCCGCGGTACGGCGACAGCGCGTCCCGCACCGACGCGGCCAGCTCCGGGTCCCGGGTCGCGGCCGCCGTCTCCGCCTGGAGCCGCAGCCACAGCGGGAAGAAGCCGCGGTTCTGCTGCTCGTCGGTCGGCGGGCCCTCGGCGACCAGCCGCAGCGTGGGCTCCGGATCGCCGCGGCGCAGCTCCGCCAGCGCCTGCAGCCCGGCGGGGAAGCCGTGCCCGGCGACGGTGAGCCTGCCCGCCGCCTCGGCCGCCTCCGCGTACCGGCCCTGGAGCATCCGGATCGTCCACCAGTGGTGGTCGAGCATCTCGATCCAGTGCTCGTGCTCCGTGTCCCGGCCCATCTCCACGACCTGCGCGATGTGCCGCTCGGCGGCGTCGAAGTCGCCGCGCAGCGCCTCCACCAGGCTCTGGTCGATCACCAGGGTGTGGCGGATGCTGGGCACGTCGCTGCGCTCGGCGGCCTCGACGTAGCCGCGGTACGTGGGCGCGAAGCGCGGGTCGCCCAGCTCCAGCAGCGCCACCCAGCGCATCGCCACGGCCATGTGCCGCCCCGCGGGGTTGCCCGCCCGCTCGGCGAGCGTGATCAGCTCCTCCGTCAGCGCCACCCGCTCGGCGGCCGTGCCCAGGCCCCAGATCGCGTTGTGCCTGGTCCACAGGCCGAAGCCCAGCTCCTCGTCGTCCTGGCCGCGGCGGGCGCTGACCGACAGGGTGATGCTCAGCTCCGCGGCCATCTGGCCGGCCGTCAGCTCGTCCTCGTCCGGCCCCGCGGACGCCGGGTGGGAGCTGCGGGCCAGCGCGCGGTGCGCCTCGCGCAGCAGCAGGCGGTTGGCCTCGGCCTGGTCCTGGGGGATCGTCGCGCAGTAGCCCTCGGCGCTGAAGACGCCGAGGGCGACGCGGGCCAGCATCTCGGGGTCGTCCTGCTCCCGCGCCGTGCGCACGGCGCCCTCGAAGAGCGGCCAGGCGTCGGCCGTCTTGCCCGCGTGCAGCAGGGTGCCGCCCAGGTCGAGGGCCGTGAGCACCCGGCAGCGCGGCGACGCGGCGGCGGACCGCTCGTACGCCCGCCGCAGGTGCGAGACGACCTCCTCGAACGCCAGCCGGCTGCCGGCGTCCTGCCCGGCGTCCCGCAGGAGCCCCACGGCCTGCTCGGCGGGCAGCTCGTCGCCCGCCTCCCAGGCGTGCCGGGCGCGGTCCGCGGGGAAGACCTTCTCGCTCAGCGCGGGCGAGGCGTCCAGGGCGCGTACGACCGCGGCGTGCCGGCGGCGGGCCTCGGCGGGGTCCAGGTCCTCGTACAGCGTCTCGCGCACCAGGTCGTGCGCGAAGGCGAAGAGGCCCGCGCCCCGGCCCACGACGAGCCGGGCGGCGACCGCGGTCTCCAGCAGCCGGTCGACGTACCCGGGCGGCCTGCCGACCGCGGCGGCAAGCACCTGGCGGTGGAACTCGCGGCCGAGCACCGCGGCGGCGACCAGCAGCTCGGCGACCGGCGCCGGCAGCAGTTGCAGCCGGCGCTGGAGCGCGTCCCGCACCCCGGGCGCCACGGCCTCCGCGGAGGCGCCGCCGGCCCAGAGGCGGGCGGTCTGCTCGATGAAGAAGGGGTTGCCGCCCGTGCGCCGGTGCACCTCGGCGGCCAGCGCCTCGTCCGGATCCCGGCCTGCGGTACGGGCCATGAGCCGGGCCGTACCCGCGCGGTCCAGGCCGGTGAGCGTGAGGGTGGTGGCCTTGGCGACCAGCGGCGCGATCTGCTCGCGCAGCGGGTGGCCGGGGGTGTCGACCTCGGCGTCCCGGTACGTGCCGATGAGCAGCAGCCGCTCGAACCAGGTGTGCTGCGCGGCGAACTCCAGCAGGCGCAGGGAGGCGGGGTCCGCCCAGTGCAGGTCGTCGAGGACGACGATGACGGGGCGGTGGTGCGAGACGGCGACCAGGGCGGTGGTCACGGCGTCGGCGAGGTGGAAGCTGTCGGCGTACGTCCCGGCGGCGGCCGGGTCGGTGCCGGGTCCTGCCGGGGGGCCGGTGACGACGGCGGGGTCGGTGCCGCGCGCCGCGTCGTGGTGGCGCGCCGCGTCGTGGGGGTGTGCTGCGGAGCGGTCGTGCGCCCCGTCCCGGTCATGCGCCCCCGCGCGGTCGTGCGCCCCGTCCCGGTCGTGTTCGTGGTGCGGGCCGCGGTCGTCCCGTACGCGCTCGGCCGGCGCCCCGTGCTCCAGCCGTCCGCCCGCGGCCGGCTCCTCGCCGAGCAGCACGTCGAGCCCGCTGCCCGCCGCCTCGCGGGCCGCCGCCCACTCCTCCGCCGGCACACCGCGCCGCAGCCCCCGCACGACCTGGACCCACGGCCAGTACCCCGGGGCGCTGTCGGAGGCCCAGCACGAGCCGCCGAGCACCAGCGTGCCCCGCCGTCTCGCCTCCGCAACCGCGGCGGTGACCAGCGACGTCTTGCCGATGCCCGGCTCGCCCGTGACCAGCACGAGGCCCCCGTGGCTGTCCGCCGCCCGGTCGGCCTCGGCGCGCAGCACGCCCGCGGGGTGGTCTCGTCCGATGAGTGCAGCAGTCATGTCCCTAGCACTGTGACATGCCCCTCTGACACCGGCGCAGCCCTGTGCGCCGGGATGTGATGCCAAAGCCCTGTTCAGCGGGCCCGTAGCGGCGAAAGGGAATGGCCCGGGGGCCGGGGATGATACTCTGGCAACAGCACTGAGTCGCGCCCGCAGTCGGCGCCCGTGCTTCTTCGCCACCGCGCTCCGGTTCTCCGTCGCGTCGCTGACTGACGCCGAGCGAGGTTGTTTCACCCCTCTACGCGGCCGCGCGTGCCCAAGCCGCGCCTCTGCCGCCCATCCCACACCCTTTGGAACCGCGACACCGTCCGTGAAAGGACCGTGCATGACTACTACGACACCCACCACAGCAGAAACCCAGGCGGCAGGCGTCGTCCGGGCCACGTCGGAACTCGCCGCGGTCGCCGGGGTGTTCGAGCCCGTGGGCAACCACGGCTTCCTCCGCGTCGGCAGCCTCCAGCCGGGCGACGACGACGTGCAGGTGCCCGCGAACCTCGTCCGCCGCTTCGGCCTCCGCAAGGGCGACCTCGTGGAAGGCGGCGTCCTGCCGGCGGGCGGCCAGGCGCCGAAGTCCGGCTCGGGCCCCGGGCCGGGAACGGCCTCCGGGTCCGGCTCGGGCAAGCGCCGCGAGCGCGACCGCGGGGCCGCGGCCGACCGGCGGTCGAAGGTCCTCGCCCTCGCCCGCGTCGACCGCGTCGCCGGTCTCGACCCCGAGGCCGCCGCCCGCCGCCCCCGCTTCGCCGACCTCGTCCCCCTCCACCCCACCGAGCGGCTCCGCCTGGAGACCCCCGCTGGCCGGCTCACCAACCGCGTCGTCGACCTCCTCGCCCCCGTCGGCAAGGGCCAGCGCGGGCTGATCGTCGCCCCGCCCAAGACCGGCAAGACGATCCTGCTCCAGCACCTCGCCGACGCCATCGCCGTCAACCACCCCGAGTGCCACCTGATGGTCGTCCTCCTCGACGAACGCCCCGAGGAGGTCACCGACATGCAGCGCTCCGTACGCGCCGAGGTGATCTCCTCCACGTTCGACCGCCCCGCCCGCGAGCACGTCGCCGTCGCCGAGATGGCCATCGAGCGCGCCAAGCGGATGGTCGAGGGCGGGCAGGACGTCGTGATCCTGCTGGACTCGCTCACCCGGCTCTGCCGCGCCGCCAACAACAGCGCGGGCGCCGGCGGCCGCACCCTCACCGGCGGCGTGGACGCCTCCGCGCTGCTGATCCCCAAGAAGCTCTTCGGCGCCGCCCGCAACATCGAGGACGGCGGCTCCCTGACGATCCTCGCCTCCGCGCTGGTCGAGACCGGCTCCCGCGGGGACGACTACTACTTCGAGGAGCTGAAGGGCACCGGCAACATGGAGCTGCGTCTCAGCCGCACCCTCGCCGAGCGGCGCATCTTCCCCGCCGTCGACGTCCACGCCTCCGGCACCCGGCGCGAGGAACTGCTCGCCGCCCCCGGTGAGGTCGCCCTGCTGCACCGGCTCCGCCGGGTGCTCGGCGACCGCGACGCCGTGCAGAGCATGGAGCTGCTGCTGGAGCGGATGAAGGCGAGCGGCGGCAACGCGGAGTTCCTGCTGCACCTGGGGCGTACGACACCGGCGTGACGCGGGCGGGGAGCGCGGGCGTACGGAGCCGGGCGGGCGCCCGGCGCGTACGGCACGAACGCCCTGCCCCGCGCCGCCGGAACCCGCCTACGCCGCGTCCCGCAGCCCCGTCGGCCCGCCCTCCTCGCGCTCCGCCCCGGCCCCTTCCGCCTTCTCCGCCTTCTCCGCCTTCTCCGCCTTCGAGCTCCGCGGCCGGGCCAGCGTGCACACCAGTTCGCCGCTCTCCCCGTCCACGTCCGCCAGCACCGTGTCACCGGGCCGTACCGAGCCGTCGAGCAGCAGGTTCGCGATCCGGTTGTCCAGCTCCCGCTGGAGCGTGCGGCGCAGCGGCCGGGCGCCGAACTCCGGCTGGTGCCCAAGCGCGACGAGGCGCTTCTTCGCCGCCTCCGTCACCTCCAGGTCGACCTCCTGGGCGCGCAGCCGCCGCCGGCTGCGGTCCAGCAGCAGGTCCACCACCGAGGCGAGGTCGTCGGCCGTCAGCCCGTGGAAGATGATGACCTCGTCGATGCGGTTGAGGAACTCGGGCAGGAAGCGCCCGCGCAGGTCCTCCATCAGCTCGTCGCGGATCTCGTCGACACGGCCCTTGTGGGCGAGGAGCCGCTGGGCGCCGATGTTCGAGGTCATGATGACGACGGTGTTGCGGAAGTCGACCGTCCGCCCCTGCGCGTCCGTCAGCCGCCCGTCCTCCAGCACCTGGAGCAGTGCGGAGAAGACGTCCGGGTGCGCCTTCTCGATCTCGTCGAAGAGCAGCACGCTGTACGGGCGCCTGCGCACCTTCTCCGTCAACTGCCCGGCCTCGTCGTAGCCGACGTAGCCGGGCGGGGCGCCCAGCAGCCGCGAGACCGTGTGCCGCTCCTGGAACTCGCTCATATCGAAGCGGATCATCCGGTTCTCGTCGCCGAAGAGCAGGTCCGCCAGCACCTTCGCCAGCTCCGTCTTGCCCACGCCGGTCGGGCCGAGGAAGAGGAACGAACCGGTCGGCCGGTCCGGGTCGCTCATGCCGGCCCGCCCGCGGCGTACCGCCTCGGCGACCGCCACCACCGCCTCGTCCTGCCCGACGACCCGGTCGTGCAGGGCGTCCTCCAGCTTCAGCAGCTTGTCCTTCTCACTCTCCGTCAACTGCGCGACGGGGATACCGGTCGAGCGCGACAGCACCCCGGCGATGTCGTCCGCGGTCACCTCCATCACGCCCTCGCGCCGCTCCTCGACGCCCGCCAGCTCCGCCTCCGTCTCGGCGATCCGCTCCTTGAGCTGCGACGCCTTCTCGTACCTCTCCGCCGCGACCGCCTCGTCCTTCTCCCGGCGCAGCTTCGCCAGCCGGTCCTCGCGGTCGGCCACCTCGGTGCTGCGGCCCATCGAGCGCAGCCGGACGCGCGCGCCCGCCTGGTCGACGAGGTCGATGGCCTTGTCGGGCAGGAAGCGGTCGGAGACGTAGCGGTCGGACAGCTCGGCTGCGGCGGCCAGCGCCTCGTCGGTGAAGCGGACCTGGTGGTGTGCCTCGTACGAGTCCCGCAGCCCTTCGAGGATCTGCACGGTCTCCGCGACGGTCGGCTCCGGCACCAGCACCGGCTGGAAGCGGCGCTCCAGCGCGGCGTCCTTCTCGACGTGCTTGCGGTACTCGTCGATCGTCGTCGCGCCGACGACGTGCAGCTCGCCGCGGGCGAGCGCGGGCTTGAGCATGTTGCCCGCGTCCATGGCGCCCTCGCCGCCGGATCCCGCGCCGACGACGGTGTGCAGCTCGTCGATGAAGAGGATCGTGCTGCTCTCGGTGTTCTTCACCTCCTCGATGACCTTCTTCAGCCGCTCCTCGAACTCGCCGCGGTACTTCGAGCCCGCGACAAGACCGGCCAGGTCCAGGCCGACGACGCGCTTGCCGGCGAGCGTCTGCGGCACGTCGCCCGACTCGATGCGCTGCGCCAGGCCCTCGACGATGGCGGTCTTGCCGACGCCGGGCTCGCCGATGAGGACCGGGTTGTTCTTGGTGCGGCGGGAGAGGATCTCGACGGTCTGCTCGATCTCCTCGGCGCGGCCCACGACGGGGTCGAGCCGGCCGGCGCGCGCCTCGGCGGTGATGTCGCGGCCGTACTCGTCAAGCGTCGGGGTCTCGCTCTGCGGCTGCGCACCGCCCGGGGCGGCGGCGCGGCCCGCGGCCGTGGCGGGGCCCGCGGCGCGGTGGGCGGTGGCGGCTTCCGCGCCGGTACGGAGCCGGTCGGTGTCCGTGCCGTACGCGCCGAGCAGCCGGGCGGCGCCGGCGTCCGGGTCGTCGAGGAGGGCGCCGAGGATGTGCTCGGGGCCGATGTACGAGGTGCCGTTGGCCTGCGAGCGGGCCACCGCGCCGCGGAGCACCCGCTTCGCCGCGGGCGTCAGCTCCGGCTCCGCCGACGCGGCGCTCCCCTCCCCCGGCAGCGCCTCGGCGACGGCCCTGGCCAGCTCGTCGGGGTCGGCCCCGGCGTGGGCGAGGACGGAGCGCGCGGGGTCCACCTGGGTGCAGGCCCAGAGCAGGTGCTCGGTGTCGAGGTCGACGCTGCCGTCCTCCTCGGCGCGGCGCTGGGCGCGGCCGATCAGCTCGCGCGCGGAGTCGGTGAGGAGCCGCCCGATGGGCACGCGCTGGACGGCGGGCGGCGAGGTGGCGGGGGACATGCCGAAGAAGCGGTTGAGCAGCTCGGAGAACGGGTCGGAGGAGCCGTAGGAGCCGAGGGGGGAGAGGGACATAGGGGAGTCTCCGCGGCGGTGGGTGGGATGGAGCCTGGGCCTCACCTCACTGAAACAAGAGCGGCGGACGCGCGCAAACGGGACGAACAGGGTGGAGGCGGTGGGCGAGGGGGTCAGGTGCCGGTCGGCTCCGGCTGCCCGGCCGGCCCGGTGCGGCCGGCCGCCTGTTCCGCGCGCCGGCGGCGGTGGGCGGCGACGCGCGTACGGGAGGCGCAGGCCGGGGAGCAGTAGCGGCGGGCGCTGCCGGGGCCGGTGCCGAGGTAGAGGACGGTGCAGTCGGGGGCGGCGCACTCGCCCCAGGCCGGCTGCCCGTACTCGGTGAGGATCTGCGCCAGCGCGAGGGCGCCGGAGGCGAGGAACCAGTCGGCCCAGCCGGCGTCGTCGCCGCGGTCCACGTGCAGGTGCCAGGGGTGGTCGCCGTGCCGGGAGAGCCGCGGGCGGGCGCCGCACTCCGCGAACACCTCGTTGAGCGCGGCGGCGGCGCGGTCGGGGTCGGGCTCGGTGAGCACGGCGGTCATGCGCCGGGCGGCACCGCGCAGCGCGTCGGCGTCGGCGCCGGAGAAGGCGCCGGGCGCGAGGTCGGCGGGCGTCTCGCCGTGGGCGGCGAGGATCCTGGCGAGGTCGGCGCGGGGGATACGGGGGTCGCGGCGGACGGCGTTGGCGATGTCGAGGAGCCGCTGCGCGGGCCGGAAGCCGTGGCCGGGGGGTGGGGACGGGGGCATCGGGGCTCCTGGGCTCGGGCTGGGCGGGGTGGCGTGCCGAAGGTAGTGTAACGTCTTGATGCGATAAGCCGTTACGGGGCAGTGCTCTGCGATGCGCGCCGTGCTCTGGGACGGACGGTGCTCCGTGTCGCGAGCGCCGCTCTCGGGCGAGAGCAGTGCTCTCGAACGGCGGGGCCGGGCGGCCGGACAGGAGGCGGGGCGATGGGGCGGGTGCTGCGGGGGTATCTGGCCACGGCCACCTGCGCCCGGCTCGCCGACGACGGGATGGCCGTCTCCGTCACGCTGCTCGCGCTCCACCGGACCGGCAGCGCCGCGCAGGGCGCGGCGGTGCTCGCGGCGTGGATGGCGCCGCACGCCGTCGCCGCCCCGCTGACCGGGGCGCTCGCCGCGCGGGCGCGGGGCGCGGGTGCGGCGTTCCACGTCGCCGCGCTCGGCCTCTTCGCCGCCGCGATCGCGGGCGTCGCCCTCACGCTCGGCCGCGCCCCCGTGCCGGTGGTGCTGGCGGTGGCGGCGCTGGGCGGCTGCTGCGGACCGATGGTCACCGGCGGGCTGTCGAGCCTGCTCGCGGGCCTGGTCCCCGACACCGGCGCCCGCGCCCGCGCGTACGCCCTGGACGCGGCCACGTACAACGCGGCGGGCATCGCCGCCCCCGCCGCGGTGACGGCGACGGCGGGCGTGTGGGGTACGGGCCCGGCGATGGGGACCCTCGCCGTGTCGGCGGCGGGCGCCGCGGGCCTGGCCACGACCCTCCGGGCGCCGCGACCGGCCGCAGGGGTGCCGGAGACCGCACCGGACGCCGGCACGCGGACGGGCACGGCGCCGGACGCCGGGGAGACGGAGGGTGCGGGGGACGGCCCCCGCCCCACCGCCGACCGGAACCTTCGCCGCCACCCCCGGGGCCCCTCCTCGCTCTGGCGCGAACTGCTCGGCGGGCTGCGGGTGCTGTGGGAGATACCCGCGCTCCGGGGGATCACCGCCGCCACCTCCCTCGCCTTCGTCGGCATCGGCGGACTCGCGCCCGCCGCCGTGCTCCTCGCCGACGAGCGCGGCTACCCCGGCGGTGGGGGCGTGCTGCTCACCGTGCTGGCCGCCGGGGCGCTCGCCGGGGCGCTGGGTGCCGCGCGGCGCGGGCCGGGGGTCTCCGACGTGCGGCTCGCCGCCGTCTGCCTCGTCGGTACGGGGGCGGCCCTCCTCGGCGCCGCCGCCTCCGCCCCGTATCCGCTCTGCGTGGTGCTCTTCTGCCTCGCCGGGCTCTGCGACGGGCCGCTGCTCGCCGCCACCCTGCGGATCCGCGCCGACCACGCGCCGCCCGCCGTGCGTACCCAGGTCTTCACCCTCGGCGCCGGGCTCAAGACCACCGCCGCCTCCGCCGGGGCCGCGCTCACCGCCGCCGCGGCCTCCGCGCTCTCGCCGGCCCAGCTCCTCGCCGCGCTCGCCGCGTTCCAGCTCGCGGGCGCCGTGCTCCTGCGCGGAATCGACAGTTCCGTAGGCCCGGGGCAACTCCCGGAACCGTCGGGGTCCTGAGCGGGCGACTTCGCTCAACTTGCGGTCACTGTCCGTGAGTTGGCCGGTAGGGTGCGTGGTCGAAGGGGCCCCTCCGGGGCCCGGCCGCGGGGCCCACGGCGTCTCCGTGGCGGCGCCCGGGGCGGACGTGCCCCGGTGCCGCCTGTCGGAGCAGAAGGAGTTGGCCGTGTCGCAGCCCTCGAAACCCCCGGTGATCGATTCCAGCGTGCCGTCGTCGCCGCGGATCTGGAACTTCTGGATGGGCGGCAAGGACAACTACCCGGTCGACAAGGCGGTCGGCGAGCAGGGCCTGGCGATCGATCCGGACATCGGCACGATGGCCAAGGCGTCGCGCGGCTTCCTGATCCGGGCGGTGGCCCACCTGGCGCGGGAGGCGGGCGTGCGGCAGTTCCTCGACGTCGGCACGGGGCTGCCGGCGTCCGAGAACACCCACGAGGTCGCCCAGCGGATCGCGCCGGAGTCGCGGGTGGTGTACGTCGACAACGACCCGTCGGTGCTGCGGCACGCGGCGGCGCTGCTCCAGCCGGTGAGCGCGGAGGGCACCGTCGCGTACGTCGACTGCGACTTCCACGACCCGGAGCGGATCGTCGAAGAGGCGCGGAAGACGCTGGACTTCGGCGAGCCGGTCGCCGTGATGTTCATGGGGGTCCTCGGCCACGCCCGCAGCTACGCCGACATGCGGCGCATCGTGCGGACGGTGACGGACGCGGTGCCGGCCGGCAGCTACCTGATCCTGTGGGACGGCACCGTCGACAGCAAGCCGTACGTGGCCCTGTGCGAGGAGTACGCCAAGGGCAGCCCGGATCCGTACTACCCGCGGACCCAGGCCGAGATCAGCGCGTGCTTCGAGGGCCTGGAGTTCGTCGAGCCGGGATTCGGCAAGATCGCCGACTGGCGGCCGGACCCCGCGGCGGAGAAGCGGCCGGAGGTGGCCGCGTACGGCGGCGTGGCGCGCAAGCCCTGACACCGGGCCCCGGCGCTGCCGCCCCCGTCGTGGGACGCCCACCCGGGGCGCCCCACGACGGCGGACCTGCCGCGGCCCCCGGGGGCCGCGGGGCCCGGGGCGCCTCGGGGGCTCAGCAGTTGTCCGGCGCCGGCTTGCCGGCCAGGCGGCCCTCCAGCCAGCCGTACGCCGCCGGGTACGACGCCACCGCGCCGCCCACGTGCGTCGGCGCGACGTTCGTCGAGAAGTCCACCGTGGCGCCCTTCGCGCACCACTCCGCGACCAGCTTCTTCCCGACCCCGTACGGGATCACGTCGTCCAGCATGCTGTGCGAGACGAAGACCGGAACCTCCGGCTTCCGTGCGCCGATCCGCTGCTCCGCCACCACCTCGCGCCACGGCGACGCGTCCATGTGGTCGGTGATCGGCCGGCCGTCTGCGGTGAGCGTCTTCGACTGCAGGAAGGGGTAGCGCAGCACGGCCTCGGCCGTGCACGTCTCCGCCGCCTCGGCCATGACCTGCCGGCCGCGGTCGTTGAGGTACGGGCCGAGGTCGACGTCCGAGCCCTCGGCGAGTCCGGCGACGGCGAAGCCGAGGAACGCGGCGTACAGCGAGCCGTCGAGGTTGCGGCCGACCGCGGCCAGGTCCGCGGGGACCGCGCCCGCCGCGACGCCCCTGACGTCGAGGTCCGGGGCGTAGGAGCGGGCGAGTTCGGCGGCGGAGGCGGCCGCGCCGCCGCCCTGGGAGTAGCCGTAGACGGCGACGGGCCCGTCGTCCGGGAGCCCGGCGGCGGGCAGGCGCTGCGCGGCGCGTACGGAGTCGAGGACGGCATGGCCCTGGACGGCGCGGTTCATGTACGTGTGCAGGCCGGGGGTGCCGAGACCTTCGTAGTCGGTCATGGCGACGCCGTAGCCGCGGGCGAGGAGGCCCTTGACGAACAGGCCCTCGTACTCGGTGCCGTTGGCGAGCTGGCGCGAGGGCGCGCACTGGTCGCCGAGGCCCTGGGTGCCGGCGGCGTACCCGATGACGGGCCGCTCGCCGGGCCCTGACCAGGCGGACTTGGGGGTGATGACGGTGCCGGTGACGGCGATGGGCGCGCCCTGGCCGTCGGTGGAGCGGTACATGACGCGCTGGACGTTCGCGTCGACCTTGAGGGTCTTGAGCGGGTCGAGGTAGTAGACGGACGGTTCGGCGCGGATGACGTCGCCGTCGGCCGCGGGGAGCGTGGCGGGCGGCTCGTAGAAGGGCGGCCGCTCGGCCGCCGAGGCGGTGGTGAGCGGGAGCGCGACGGTGGCGGCTACCGCCGCCGCGGTGGTGCCGGCGAGCGTGCCGAAGGCACGCCGGAGGGTACGGCCATGCATGCGGGCAACTCCTCGGTGGGCGACTCTGCCAACAGAAGTTACTGACTTGTCAGTAAGAAAGCGCGCCCTCCGCGTACATGTCAACCCTCCGGGCGCCCGCGAGGCGAATCCGCCCGTACGCCCCCGCCGTCGACCCCGGGCGAAGAACGCGGCGGCGCCAGGGGAGAATTCGTCCGCCCCCTTCCGGACGCACGGAAATCACGCCTACCGTCGTACATCCATCGGGCCCTCTCGTGAGTCAGGAGTAGAGCGGCGCCGCCGCCGCGCCCGCCGTGACCTTCACGCCGGCGCCGCGCGCAGCGTGCAAGCGCGCCGCTCACCGACATTCGGAGCATCGGAGCAACTGCCTTGACAACAACAGAACACAGCGTCCGCCCGCGCCGCACGGGTACCCGGTTCCGCAAGGCGACGGCCGGGGCCGTGGCCGCGGGCGCCCTGCTGGCCGTGGCGCCGATGGCGTCCCCGGCGAGCGCCGCCGAGGCCGCCGCCGCGCCCACGGTCTCCGCCAAGGGCGCCTTCCTGATGGACGGGTCGACGGGCGCGAAGGTCTTCGGCAAGGGGTCCGACACCAAGCGGCAGATCGCCAGCACCACGAAGATCATGACCGCGCGGGTGGTGTTCAGCCACCCGGACCTGAACCTCGACAAGAAGGTCACCATCAAGCAGGCGTACCGCGACTACGTCGTCAACAGGGGCGCCAGCACCGCCGATCTGAAGGCCGGCGACAAGGTCTCCGTCGGCACCCTGCTGTACGCGATGATGCTCCCGTCCGGCTGCGACGCCGCGTACGCGCTGGCCGACACCTACGGCTCGGGCAGCACGACCTCGGCGCGGGTGAAGTCGTTCATCAAGAAGATGAACGCCAAGGCCGACTTCCTCGGGATGACGAACACCCACTTCGACTCGTTCGACGGCGTCTCCTCCACCGGGGACAACTACTCGACGCCGCGCGACATGGCGAAGCTGGCGAAGAGCGCGTACCGCTACTCCAGCAAGTTCCGCGAGATCATCTCCAAGACGAAAGCCGTGCGCTACGGCACCGCCACCAACGGCAACCGCCGCACCTACACCTGGTACAACACCAACCAGCTCCTCGGCTCGTACAGCGGCGCCAACGGCATGAAGACCGGCACCACCACGCCGGCGGGGCCGTGCCTCGTCTTCACCGCCAAGCGCGACGGCAAGACGTACATCGGTGTGGTCCTCAACGCCAGCGACCGCTACAAGGACGCGGCCAAGCTCCTGGACTACGGCTTCGGCACGCGCACCGCGAGCACGATGCAGCTCCGCCAGCTTCCTGAGGGCGCGCAGCGGGACTGATCCGCGGGCCCGTACGGAACGAGGCCCTGTCTGACACATAGCGCCGTCCGCCCTCGCGGCGCAGGCGGGATTGTCAGACAGGGCCCAGGGCCGGCCGGCGGTGACGCCGGCCGGCCCTCGTGCTGCTCAGGGGGGTGCTCGCAGGGTCCGCTCAGGTGAAGAGGTCCAGCGGGACCGCCGCCGCCATCGCCGCCATCCCCGCGTCGTTCGGGTGCAGTCCGTCGCCGCTGTCGTACGCCGGGAGCAGGCGGCGCGGCTGGGCCGGGTCACGGGTGGCCGCGTCGAAGTCGACGGTGCCGTCGTATTCGCCCGCGGTGCGGATCCAGTCGTTCACCGTCTGCCGGACCTCTTCCCGCTCCGGGGTGTAGAAGCCGAGGTCGTCGCCCTCCACCGGCAGCACCGTCGCGCCGTGGATGCGCAGCCCGCGGGCGTGCGCCTGGCGGATGAGGCTGCGGTGGCCGTTGATGAGGTCGGCGGCGGTGACCTCCTCGTCCCGGGGGGCGTCGCGGCCCGGGTGGCCGAGGTCGTTGATGCCGAGGAGCACGACGACGTGCCGCGCGGCCGGCTGGTCGAGTACGTCGTGCGCGAAGCGGCGGACGCCCGCCTCGCCGAAGTACGGGGCGTACCTCTCGGCGTTGGAGCCGGGCGGCGGGTTGGGGTCGCGGAGGAGGCGGTTGCCGCCGATGCCGGCGTTGAGTACGCCGGTGCCGGTGCGGCCGGCCTCGTCGCGGAGGCGGCGGGCGAGGACGTCGGGCCAGCGGCGGTTGGCGCCGACGGTGGTGGCGGAGCCGTCGGTGATGGAGTCGCCGAAGGCGACGATCGCCTGGCGGGAGCCGGTGCCGGCACCCGCGTCCGTGTCCGGGGCGGCGCCGGCGACGGCGACGCCGGCGAGGAAGTACCAGCTCGTGACGGTGCGCTGGGCGTCGACGGCCGGCTTGGCGGCGACGTTCCCCGCGGCGACGTAGTTCCGCTGGAAGGCCGACCTGTGCACGGTGTCGGCCGGCGTCGGCTGCGGCAGGTAGACGCTGACGGCGAGGTCCGCGGCGGTCGGCACGTCCAGCGACACCGGGTCGCTCCACCGCCGGGTGCCGGGCGCCAGCGTCACCGACGTACGGCCGCCGAAGCGCACCGCGCGGTCGGTGCCGGGGACGACGGCGGTGCCGTCGCCGGGGACCGGGAGGGCGACGCGGACCTCGCCGACGACGAGGGGTTCCGTGCCGTACCTGTTGGTGAGGCGGATACGGAGCGCGCGCCCGCCGGTGCTGGTGTGGACGACCTGGCGCAGGGTCTGGTCGGCGAAGGCGGTGGCGTCGGCCGCGGGCACCGTCGTCTCGGCGCAGGCCCAGGTGCCGGTCCAGGCCCGGCTCTGCGCGCCGTCCGCCGCGCCGTCCGCCGCCGCGGCGGCGGAGGCGGTGAGCGCCTGCCACGTACCGGCGAGGACGGGGGTGGCGGCGACGGCCACGGCCGCGCGGCCGAGGCTGCGTCTGCTGGGACCGCGTGCGGGTAGGGGACCGGCTGGCGGGGTGGCTTCTTGGGGCACGTGCGTACCTCCCGGCTCGGCGGTCGGGGTCCGGCCGGGGAACCCGCCGCCGAACGGCGGTCGGTCCGGCTGTCCGACCGGCTGAGAAACCAAACGGACAGAAAGTACGGCTGCTCAGAGCGGTGGTCAACGGTGCCTGGCGGGCCCGAACGTGCCGCCAGGCACCGCCATAGAAAGCCCTTGCTGGTGAGGGGCCGTAGACCGGTGTGCTGATCCTCGGGGTATTTGTTGGTCTAGACCTTGACAGGTCCAGACCAATGGGCTTTGCTCCCCCATGCCACGTACACCCCCACTGACAGGATGTGATGACGTGTCAGCCACACACGTGCACGTACCCCTGCACCGCAGACTCGGCAGACGGATCCGGGGCCTTGTCGCCGCCTTCGCCGCGGTGGCCTTCATCGCCGTGCTCGTCCCCCTCGCCACCGCCACCACCGCCAGCGCCGCCGCCTGCGCGGCCGCGTGGAACAGCGGCGCCGTCTACACCCAGGGCAACGTCGTCTCCCACAACGGCCACAACTGGCAGGCCAAGTGGTGGACCCAGGGCGAGACCCCCGGCACCACCGGTCAGTGGGGCGTCTGGGCCGACCAGGGCACCTGCGGCGGCAGCGACCCCGGTCCCGGCCCCGGGGGTTTCGTGACGGAGGCCCAGTTCAACCAGATGTTCCCGAACCGGAACCCCTTCTACACGTACGCGGGCCTCACCACCGCCATGCGGTCCTACCCCGCCTTCGCCAACACCGGCGACAACACCACCAAGGCCCGCGAAGCCGCCGCCTTCCTCGCCAACGTCAGCCACGAGACCGGCGGCCTCGTGCACATCGTCGAGCAGAACCAGGCCAACTACCCCCACTACTGCGACGCGACGCAGCCCTACGGCTGTCCCGCGGGCCAGGCCGCGTACTACGGCCGCGGGCCCATCCAGCTCAGCTGGAACTTCAACTACAAGGCCGCGGGCGACGCGCTCGGCCTCGACCTGCTCACCAACCCCTGGCGGGTGGAGCGGGAACCGGCCGTGGCCTGGCAGACCGGCCTCTGGTACTGGATGACGCAGAGCGGCCCCGGCACCATGTCCGGGCACACGGCGATGACCACCGGCGCCGGCTTCGGTGAGTCGATCCGCTCGATCAACGGGGCCCTGGAGTGCAACGGGGGCAACCCCGCGCAGGTCCAGAGCCGCATCAACAACTACCAGCGCTTCACCCAGATCCTTGGCGTCACCCCGGGCGACCGCCTGAGCTGCTGACCGGCCCCCCCGTCCCGCAAGACGGCGGGCCCGCCTCCCGGGCGGGCCCGCCGTTCGCGCGCCGTTCCCCTGTCACTCGCTCGGCACCGGGAAGACGAAGCGGAACTTGCCGTGTCCCGGGCCCTCGAAGCCGGGGTTCTCCCAGGTCAGCGTGGTGTCACAGGTCGCGTCGTCCACCCGCACCGCGGTCAGCAGCACCGCGTCCGGCGGCTGCGGCCGCAGTGGCACGTCGCCGAGCCCGCGCCGCTCGCCTTCGCTCAACGTCCCCGACGCCAAAGGCGCGTCGGCGCGGGAGATGCCGGCGGACGCCTCGTCGGCCGGGTCGCCCGCGCGGATGCGCCAGCGGACGCGCGCCTCCTCGCAGCCGTGGCCGACGCTCACGTCGCCGGCGAGCTTCCCGGCGGCGGAGCCGCCGTCGGCCTCCAGGACGGTGCTCACCCCCGCTCCGGGCGCCAGGTCCCAGACCTGGTACAGGCCCGTCCCGTCCACGTTCAGCGCCGGGCGGTCGCCGTTCCTGTACGTCAGCGGATAGTCCGTCAGCGACTCCCACATGAGGAACGCGAACAGGCCCGAGACCACGAGGACGGCCACCCCGGCGGCGACGTTCCACCCGCCGTCCGTGTACGCGACGTACGCGAAGACGAAGGCGAGGACGAGCACCGCGGGGATCCAGCCCTCCACGTACACGACGTCCGACGCCGGCATCGCGGCCGTCCCGGTGGCGCGCATCATGGTCATCAACCGCCCGTCGCCCTGCGGTCCCCACGCTCCGCGTCACGGAGACGGGGAGCTTTCTCCGCAGTATCCCGGTCACGGCCGGGGACTCATCCCGCAAGCTCCTCGTGCAGGTCGGCCAGCGCCGTGTGGTCGTCCGCCGTGCCCGTGTGCGTCGCGGTGAACCAGCTGACGTATCCGTCGAGTTCGGAGAGCCGCCAGGACGGAAGCGGGCGGCGTCAGCATGGAAACGATCGTACGAGCGCCGGGAGCCGGGTGCCGTGCGTGCCCGGCCCCGGCTCCCGGGCCGCCGCCCGTCCGCCCCCCGTCACGGGCGGATGGTCAGGCCCTGCGCGGTGCCCGCCACGGCCTCCGCGTACGCGCGCGCCACCTCCGCGGCGGGCGTGCCGCCGGCCGGGTCCATGCCCAGGCCCGCCAGCGTCTCCGCGACCCACCCCGGGCTGACGAGGTTGATCCGCAGGTCGCGCGGCATCTCGGCGGCCGCGTTGCGGACGAAGCCCTCCAGGCCGGAGTTGACCAGGGCTCCCAGCGACCCGCCGGCCAGCGGCGCGGCGAACGTGCCGCCGGTCAGCGTGACGGAGCCGCCGTCCGGGAGCCGGTGCACGGCCCGCCGGGCGAGGGCGACCTGGCCGAGGAGCTTGCCCCGTACCCCCGCGGCGAACTCGTCGTCGGTCACCGCACCCAGGTCCACCAGCGGGCCACTGGCCGCACAGCACACCAGCGCGTCGAGGTCCGGCACGGTGTCGAAGAGCCCGTCCAGTGTGGCGGGATCCTCCAGATCCACCCGCACGGGACCGCTGCGCGACGCCTTCACGACGTCGTGGGAAGCCTCCTCCAGCACGCTGACGACAGCCTTGCCGACCGTTCCGGTCGCACCGATCACAAGTACCTTCATGCGCCGATCATGTCAGCGGCCGTACGGACAGCCCGTGGTGGAAGACGTTCCGCGGGTCCCAGCGCTCCTTCGCGCGCTGGAGCCGCGCGTAGCCGTCCTCGCCGAAGTAGAGCGTGTGCCAGGGCGTGCCGGAGGTGTTGTGGGCGGGGTCCGCGAGGTCGTTGTCCGGGTAGTTGATGAACGTCCCGCTGTCGTCCGGGCCCGCCGGTACGCCGCCCGACCGCGCGTACAGCTTGCCGTACAGCTCGCGCAGCCACCGCAGTTGCCGCTCGTCCTCGTCCTCGCCCGTCCAGCCGGTGAGGAAGCCGGCGAGGAAGACGGAGTCGCGGTGCGGCATCGCGGTCGCGCCGGGGGAGACGGCATTGACCTGCCCGCCGTAGGTGTTGAGGAAGACGCTGCCGAAGGGGTTGTCGTACGCGGGGTCGGTGAGGCTCCGGTAGAGGGTGGTGAGCTGGGCGGCGGAGAAGCCGCGGCGGCGGTAGCCCGACTTGATCTTCATGCGGGCGGCGAAGGGGACGGCGTCGGCGCCGCTGTGCGCCAGCGTCGCGGAGAGCCACGGCAGCGTCTCGGCCTGCCGCGCGGGCGGCGGTACGCCCCGGCCGCCGGTGAGCGCGCCCTGGAGGTCGTCCAGCAGCCGGCGCGCGGCGGTGTCGCCGGCGGCGACCTGGCCGGCGATGCCGAGGGTGCCGCCCGGCGAGGTGGTCATGGCGAACTCGCCGTAGAGCGCGGCGGCGGGGGAGCCGGGGGCGGAGTTGCGCTCGCCCCAGCGGGCGTAGTTGCGCATGAGGGTGGCGAAGGCGTCCTCGTCCAGGTCGGCCCAGTGCCAGATGAGGGAGTACGTGAGGACGGTCGCGGGCGGTCGCGGCAGCAGGTCCCCGGGCTCTGCGCCCGGGGCCGCGTCCGGGGAGCGGAACCAGTAGCGGGTGACGACGCCGAAGCTGCCGCCCCCGCCCCCGGTGTGCGCCCACCACAGGTCGCGGTGCGGGTCCGACGGCTCCCGGGTGGCGACGACGCTGCGCGCCCGGCCCGACCGGTCGGCCACGACGACCTCGACGGCGTACAGGTGGTCCACCGTCAGCCCGTACAGCCGGCAGAGCGCGCCGTACCCGCCGCCCGCGACGTGCCCCCCGGCGCCCACGCCGGGGCAGGTGCCGCCGGGAACGGTGACGCCCCAGCCGAGGAAGAGCCGCCGGTACGCCTCGGCGAGGGTGGCGCCGGCCTCGACGGCGAAGGCGCGGCGCGCGGGGTCGTAGCCGACGGCGCGCATGCCGCTCATGTCGATGATCACGTCGGTGCCGGGGTGGTCGACGAAGTCCTCGAAGCAGTGCCCGCCGCTGCGCACGGCGAGGCGGCCCCCGGTCCGTAACGCGTCGGAGACGGCGCGCACGACGTCGGCGGTGGTGCCGACGAGGCGGATCCGGGAGGGGTGGGAGGCGTGGCGGTGGTTGTAGCCGCGGAGCCGGAGGGAGGCGTAGCGGGGGTCGTCGGGGCGTACGGTCACGGGGCCGAAGGCGGCGCCGGCTGCGGTGCCGGCGGCGCCTTCGGCGGCGGCTTGCGGTGCGGCGTGCGCCCGGGGTGCGGTGTACGCGGCGGCCGGTGCGGCCACGGCCGCGACGGCGCCTGCGCGCAGCAGGCCGCGGCGGGTGGATGCGGACATACGGGTGCTCTCCTTGCGCCGGGTCGGGGGGCTTCCGACGCTAAGGACCCGCCGCCCGGGGGGACATGGGCCTAGCACCCCGCCCCGCGGTGCACCCGGCACCCCTTTCCGGCCGACCTCTCCGCGCCGCCTCACATTCCGCGGGGCTGTCCCGTCAGTAGGGGAGAGCAAGGGAGAACTGAGAATGAGCGACGACACCATCGACTTCACGCTGATGTACGCGATGCACCACGCGCTCCGCCGCGACCTGGAGCACATCGCGAAGGCGACCGTACGCACCGACGACGAACCGCGGCGCATCCTCGCCGCCGCGGCCGGCTGGGAACTCTTCAAGAAGGTCCTGCACATCCACCACACGGCCGAGGACGAGGCCCTGTGGCCCCCGCTCCGCGAAGCCCTGGAGAACCGTCCCGACGACCTTGCCGTCGTCGACGCCATGGAGGACGAGCACGCGCAGATCGACCCCCTCCTCGACGCGGTCGACGCCGCCCTGGCGGACCGCGAGACGGGCCCGGAGCGGCTGGCGGGGCTGGCGGACGAACTGGCCGTGAAGCTCAACGCGCACCTCACGCACGAGGAGGACGTCACCCTGCCGCTGATCGAACGGACGCTGACCCCGGCGCAGTTGCTGCACTTCGGCGGCGTGCACGCGGCCAAGGGCGGCGCCGACGGGCCGGTGCTGACGGCGTGGATGCTGGAGGGCGCGGACGACGAGACCCTGGCGGCGACGCTGGCGATCCTGCCGGAGCCGGTGCGCGCGGCGTACCGCGACGAGTGGCGGCCGGCGTACGTGGCGCGCGACTGGTGGGGCACGCGCGGCTGACGGCGTTCCCCGTGGCGGGCGTACGGGACGGAATGGCTCATTCCGGCCTGTACGTCCGCCTTTCCGGCATTTCTCCTCCGCGGTCACATCGGCCCGCTCTCGACTGTCATCAGGAAGAAGGTGTCGCCGAGAGGACTCGACAGGATGGACGAACACGACTGGCTGGCCGAACGTTTCGAGACCGGCCGCCCCGGCCTGCGCCCGTTGGCGTACCGGCTGCTCGGCCCCGCCGAGGAGGCGGGCCGGGAGGAGTGGACGAGGCTGGGCCGCCGCGCGCCCGGTGCCGCCGGTGTGGCGGGCGCGGCGGGCATGCCGGGCGTGGCGGCGGACGGCCTCGACGGCTGCATGCGCACGACCGTCGCGCAGGTCACGCTGCATGTGCTCCGGTCGGGGCCCGTCGTGGAGATGCCCGAAGTGAGCGGACCGCCGGCGGACCTCCCCCGGTCCGTACGCGTGACGCTGCTGGTCGTGTGCGAGACGCTGCTGCCGCCCGAGCGGCTGGCGTACGTGCTCCAGGACATGTTCGCGGCGCCGTTCGAGGAGATCGCCGCAGTGGCGGCGCTGGCGAACCGCGAACTGGCGGGCAGCGCCCGCCGTCCCGGCGCGGCGGCGGGATACGGCGGGACCGGCTACGACAGGGGTCCGACGGGCTCCGGGACGGACGCCGGGGCGACGACCGGCGCGGACATCGCGGGCGCGTTCCTCGCGGCGTCCCGCGGGGGCGACTTCCGGGCCATGCTGACGGCCCTGGACCCCAACCACCCCGACCGCCGCCCCGCGGCCGACACCCCGCCCGCCTCCCCCGGCCCCGCGGGCGAGGCCGCCCCGCACCCCGCCCCGGCGGAACACCGCGGCGGCGACGCCGTCATCGGCACCACGGAGGTCCGCGGCACGGAGTCCGTCACCCGCGTCTGCACGGCACGCACCTGGACCCCGGTCCCCGCCCTCATCGACGGCGCCGCGGGCCTGGTCTGGGTCCAGAACGGCCACCCCCGGGTGGCCTTCCGGTTCACGGTCGAGGACGGCGAGGTCACGGCCACCGAGCTGGAGACGGACCTCTCGGCGCTCAGCATCGTCTACTGACGGCCGCGGGCCGGCGGCGCCCGGGGCTACCAGGGAAGCGGCCCGTCCTCGCTGAAGAACCCGCCGGTCGGGCCGTCGTCGCCGAGGGTCGCCAGGCGCACGACGACGGCGGCGCCCTGGGCGGCCAGCAACTCGGCGACGGCCCGCCCGATCCCCTTGTTCCCCCCGGTGACCAGAGCCACCTTCCCCTGCCCCGCACGCTCCGCCACGACCGGACTCCTCTCCCGCACCGGGCCACGCGGATGCGACCCGGTTTCCATGAAGAGGCCGCCGGCCCCCGATGCGTGACACTCCACCCCTGTGGCGTACGCCACCCCCGCCCGGGGGCTCGCCGCGCGGCTGCGGGAGGGCGCCCGGCGGTCCCTCGGATGAGAAGAGTGGCACGGCACCCCGGGGGAAGGTGCCGCGCCACTCGGTCCTGGGCCCGGTCAGAGCGACCGGGGTGGGGGTGGGGAGTGGGTGGCGTGGGGCCCCGGCGGTGGGCTCACGCCACCCACTGTCTCGTGGGCGAAGGGGTCCGCGCCGGCGCCGGGCGAGCGCGCCGGATGCTCCATGACGTCCCCCCTCGGTCGCGTGCGAACCCGCTGCCTTCCTCTATGACAGCCGCGGGGCCCGTGATGTGACATCCCGGGCCGGTCTTGCCCGGGGTGTGCGCTGACGCTTACCTTCACGCTGTTGCCGCCGCGACGCGCCGCGCACACCCCCGCGCCGCGTGTCGCTGGACCCCACCGGCCGGAGGCGTTCATGACCGTGACCGTTCCGCGCCCCGCGGAAGCGCCCGTACTGGTCGGCCGGGCGCGGGAGTTGGGCGCGCTCGTGGATGCCGTCACGCGGGCGCCGTCCGTGGCGATGGTCGAGGGCGAGGCCGGGATCGGGAAGACGCGGCTGATCCGGGAGGCGTTACGGGATCCCGCCGTGCGGGGGCGGCGGGTGCTGCTCGGGGGGTGCCGGCCGCTGCGGGAGCCGTTTCCGTACGGGCCGGTGTTCGATCTGCTGCGGCACCTCGCCGGCGGCCTGCCCACCGCGCTGAGCCCCGTGTGCGGTGCCCTGCGCGCGTATCTGCCCGAGCTGGCCGACCGGCTGCCGCCCGCGCCCGAGTTGCTCAGCGACTTGCGGGCCCGGCGGCACCGGCTCTTCCGTGCCGTACGGGCGCTGCTGGACGCCGCCGGCGAGACCGTGATGGTGGTCGAGGATCTGCACTGGACCGACGACGGCACCCGGGACCTGCTGCGCTTCCTCGTCGACGATCCGCCCGACGGGCTGTCCGCCGTGCTCAGTTACCGCCGCGAGGACCTGCCCGGCAGCGGGCTCCCGCTGGGCCGCGCGTACCGGCAGCCGCCCGGCACCACCGCCGTCGTCATCCCCCTGCGGCCCCTCGACGTCCACGGCGTACGCGGCATGTTCACCGCCCTGACCGGGACGGCGGAGTCGTCCGACTCCTTCACCGCCGAGCTGCACCGCCGCACCGCCGGCATCCCCTTCGTCGTCGAGGAGGTCGTACGGGCCCTGCCGGCTGCCGAACACGGCGCCCCGCACGGTGGCCCCGAACACGGCGCTCCACACGCCGCCTTCGCCCGCATGCCCGTCCCCACCCGCCTCCAGGAAGCCGTCGCCGACCGGATGAGCGTGCTCTCCCCCGCCGCAGCCGACGCGGTACGGGCCGCCTCCGTCCTCCGCGTGCCCGCCGGGGAGGTGCTGATCGCCGCCGTCGTCCGCGGCACCCCGGGGCAGCCCGCCGCGCCCGCCGACTCCGCGGCCGTACGCGAGGCGCTCCGCGCCGGCGTGCTGCACGAGTGGGGCGAGGACCGCTACGGCTTCCGCCACGCCCTCGCCCAGCAGGCCGTCTACGCCGGTCTCCTCGGCCCCGACCGGCGCCGCCTCCACCGGCAGGCGATGCGCGCCCTGGCCGCCGAGGACCCGCAGCCCCTCATCCAGCTCGCGTACCACGCGCACCACGGCGGCGAGCTGGCCCAGTGGCAGCGCTACGCCGAGGCCGCCGCCGGTTCCGCGCGCGAGATGGGCGATCTGGCGCTCGCCGTGGGGGTGCTGGAGGAACTGCTGTCGGACGGGCGGCTGGGCCGCCCCGAGTGCGCCCGTATCGCCGTCGACCTCAGCCGCGACGCCGTCGTCGGGCTCACCCACCACCGGGCCACCGCGCTGCTCCACGACATCGTCCGCGACGGCCACATCCCCGAGGGCGTACGCGGCGAGATCCGCCTCAACCTCGGCCTGCTCCTCTACAACCAGGCGGGACGCCACGAGGAGGGCCGCGTCAACACCGAGGTCGCCGTGGCGGAGCTGCACGCCCGGCCCGCGCTCGCCGCCCGCGGCATGGCGGCGCTGGCGATGCCGAGTTGGGGCGACCACCCGCGGCAGGTCTACGAGGCGTGGATCGCGCGGGCGGAGGCGCTGGTGGCGCACGAGTCCGACCCCGCGGTCCGTACCGCCGTACGCGGCAACCATCTGGCCCTGCGCATGAGCCTCGGCGACCCCGCCGTCCGGGCCGAGGCCGACGGCCTCATCGCGGGTCCGGGACCCGGCACCCACCGCCGCCAGGTCGCCCGCGCCTGCGGCAACTTCGCCGACGCCGCCACCTGCCTCGGCCACTACCAGGCGGCGCAGCGCTACCGCGGCGAGGGGCGGCGGCTGGCGGCGGAGTGCGGAGCGGCGTTCCTCGAAGGCATCGTGGAGGGCACGGCGCTGCGCCTGGAGTGGTACGCGGGCCGCTGGCGCGGGCTCGCGGAGCGCTGCCGGCACACCCTCGACGCGGTGCAGGGGGTCTCCAGCATCGCCGCCGACGCGCACCTGGTGCTGGGGCTGCTGGCGTCGGCGCTGGGGGAGTGGGACGAGGCGGCGGCGGAGCTGGCGGCGGCCGGTCTCGCCGACCCGCGCAACGCGCCCGCGCCGGTGCTCGCCACCGCCGCCGGTGCCATGACCCGGCTGCTCGCCGCCCGCGGCGACCTGGAGCGGGCGCGTGCGGAGGCGGAGCGGGGGCTCGCGCGGATCCGGCGCAAGGACATCTGGCCGTGGGCGGGCGACCTGGCGCCGCCGGCGGTCACGGCGCTCGTACGGGCCGGGGAGCTGCGGGCGGCGGAGGAGGTCACGGCAGAGCTGGCGGCGGGCGTCGCGGGCCGGGACGCGCCGCTGGCGGCAGCGGCGCTGCGGGCGTGCCGGGGGATCGTGGCGGCGGGACGGGGGCGGGCGGAGGAGGCGGCGGGGCTCTTCACGGCGGCGCAACGGGCGTACGCGGCCCTGCCGCAGCCGTACTCGGCGGCCCGCGCGGGCGAGGCGGCGGCCCGCTGCCGCCTCCCGGCGGCCACCGGCCCCGAACCGGCCCGCGAACTCGCCGCGCTCGCCCAGCAGTTCACCGACCTCGGCGCCATCCGCGACGCCGCCCGCTGCCGCCGCGTGCTCCGCGGCCACAACGTCCCGCTCCCCTCCCGCCGGGGCCGCCGCGGCTACGGCGACCAACTCTCGCCGCGCGAGCGCGAAGTGGCCCGGCTCGTGGCGCTCGGCCACACCAACCGGGAGATCGCCGACGTGCTGTACCTCTCCCCGCGCACCGTCGAGCAGCACGTGGCGAAGCTGCTGCGGAAGCTGCACGTCGGCACGCGGTCGGAGGTGGCGCGGGCCGCGGGACGGGGTGACGCCGCGGGGCGGCCGGACACCGCGCCGCGGCCGGGCGCGGGCAATGAATACGTACCGCCTACGTACCGTTTCCCGGATTGTTCTGCGGCCGCGGACATGCGATCTCTGTGAACGGGCGGCGCGCCGCCCCGAATCCCCCACCAGCAGAGGAGAGCGCCATGCGGAGCAAGGTACTCCTGAGATCGGTACTCGTGGCCGTGGCCGCGCTGGCCGCCGCGGTCGTCGGCCCCGGCGCGCAGGCGGCGCCCGCGCCCGAGGCCCGCGGCGCCGCGGCCGTCGAGGCGTCCGCGCACGACCACGCCGGCCACGCAGCAGAGGGCAAGCCCGGCGAGGGCCACGGCATCACCGCGAAGGAGTTCGAGGCGCTGGCGGCCGAGGGCCCGCAGGGCCGCGACTTCGGAGCCAACGCCTGGCCGGTGCCCACCGACCGCAGCTACTACCTCACCTCGTCCTGCAACGCCTACGCCGGCGCCATCGCGCAGGGCGCCGCGGCCTGGGCCAACCTGGACCGCACGTCCGGCAGCGGCACCCCGGTCGAGTGCCGCAACAGCTACATCACCGACTGCGGTGGCGGCGGCAACATCGTCGGCTGCAACTGGGGCGCGGGCCAGCGCATCGCGCTCTTCATGGGCGGCGTGAACGACGACGCGCTGCTGGCGGCGCACGAGTTCGGCCACGACTGGTACGGCCACTCCACGTACCAGTGCGCCGGCTGGTCCAGCCCGGCGCACGTGATGGCGCCGTCGATATGCAACTTCGGGGGCAACGGCGCCAAGAGCGGCCCCGTCCGCATCGACTGACCCGCCGCGCGCGGCCCGCGGGGGTGTCCGGAAGGCGGACGCCCCCGCGGTGTCGCGCGGTGGCGTCCGCCCCGTACGGCCGTACCCACCTTTTTGTGGGTACTTGGCACGTCGCCACCGGGGCGCGACGCTGGAGGCAGACGCGAAACGGAGGTGATCAGGGAGCCGCCGCGGCTCCGGTGAGGTTGTCCAGGCGGCGGTGGCCCCAGTCGGAGAGCGGGGCCAGCGCCACGGAGAGGTCGCGGCCGAAGTCGGTGAGGGAGTAGACCGTCTTCAGCGGCAGCCCCTCGTGCACCTCGCGGTGCACCAGACCGTCGCCCTCCATCTCGCGCAGCGCCTGCGTCAGCACCTTCTCGGTGAGACCGGGCAGCCGGCGGACCAGTTCGCCGGGGCGGTGGGGGCGGGTCTCCAGCAGCCAGAGCAGGGTCGTCTTCCACTTGCCGTCGATCACGGCGATCGCGGCGGTCACTCCGCAGACGTTCGTGTTCTGAGCGAGCTTGCGCGTCATGGCACCCCCATGGTCACCACGTGTCTCTTTTCCCTGTCGTCACTTATGGAGGTTAGTCATGTCCGCAGAGTCTGCCGTCACGGTCCTCGGGCTGGGCCCGATGGGACGGGCACTGGCCGGCGCGTTCGTCGCCGCCGGGGTACGCACGACGGTCTGGAACCGGACGCCGGGCCGGGACACCGAACTGGTCGGGCGGGGCGCGCTGCCCGCGGCGTCGGCCGCGGAGGCGGTGGCGGCGAGCGACCTGACCGTGGTGTGCGTCGTGGACTACGACGCCTCCGACGCGGTGCTCCGGCGCGAGGACGTCGCCGCGGCGCTGAAGGGGCGTACGGTCGCGAACCTCAGCGCCGACACCCCCACGCGGGCCCGCGACGCGGCGGCCTGGGCCGCGGACCAGGGGATCCGCTATCTCGACGGGGCGATCATGACGCCGACGTCCACCATCGGCACACCGCACGGGGTGTTCATCTACAGCGGCCCGAAGGACCTCTACGACGAGCACCAGCCGGTGCTCGCCGCGCTGGGCGGCGCCCACACGCACCTCGGCGAGGACTTCGGCCGGGCCGCAGCGTACGACGTGGCGCTGCTGGACATCTTCTGGACCACGATGGCGGGCTGCGCGCACGCGCTGGCCGTCGCGCGGGCGGAGGGGGTCGGCCCGGCCGAGCTCGCGCCGTTCGCGAAGGGCATCGGCGCGATCCTGCCGGAGGCCATCGAGGGGATGGCCGCGGGAGTGGCGGCGGAGGACTACTCCGGGGAGACCAACCCGATCACGTCGTCCGCGTCGTCGATGAAGCACATCATCGCGACCTCCGAGAGCCACGGCATCGACGCCGGGGTGATGCGGGCGGCGGCGGGGCAGGCGCAGCGGGTCATCGGGCTCGGGTACGGGACGGACGGGTTCGTCCGCCTCACGGAGCTGGTCGCGGGCCGGCTGAACCGGGCGGCGGGCTGACGCCGGGGGCGGCCCCCGGGAGCCGCCGCCTGCGGGGGGCCGCCCCCGGCTGTTCAGCCCAAGCCGTCGGGGACGATGCGGAGTTTCTCCGCGATGCGGGTGAGGGCCTTCTGGTCGGCCGCGTTGAGCGAGTCGAGGACGACGCGGCGTACGGAGCGCAGGTGCGTGGGCGCCGCCTGCTGCACGATGCCGAAACCGGCGTCGGTGAGTTCCGCGAGGGTGTAGCGGCCGTCGGCCGGGTCGGGTGATCGTACGATCCAGCCGCGCTGCTCACAGCGTTTGACGACGTTGGACAGGCGGGAGAGCGGCCCGCTGGCGAGGAAGGCCAGCTCTCCCATCCGCAGCTTGCGCCGCGGGGCCTCGGAGAGATGGCTGAGCACGAGGTACTCGAACAGGGTCAGGCCGTGTTCCTGCCGCAGCGGCGGCTCCAGCTTGCCGGGCAGCAGCAGCACGAGCGAGATCAGCCCCGTCCACGCCGCCTTCTCCTGCTCGTCGAGCCATCGCAGCTCCGCGTCGTCCCCGTCCTCGCCCGTGTTCCTCATGGGCCCTTCCGTGCTGCTCATGGACCTTCCCGTCCTCGCCGACATGTGGGTGGAGATCCGCGTCACCGCCATCGCCGGTTCCGGGGACTGACCCCGCAGCCGGCGGCCGTCCCCGGCGCACGAGCGCCTGCCTGCGTCTGCATACACTGCAGACGCAGGCAGGCGCCGGTGTGAGGAGGCCGTGACCCGTGGAGGCCACCCGGGCGTTGAGCGACGCGGACTGGCGGGCGCACCGGCCCGCCGTGTTCGGCGCCGCCTACCGGATTCTCGGGTCCGTCGCCGAGGCCGAGGACGTGACGCAGGACGTGTGGCTGCGCGCCGCCGAGGCGGATCTGGCCCAGGTGCGCGACCTGCGCGCCTGGCTGGTCACCGTCGCCGCGCGGACCTCGTACAACGTGCTGCAGTCCGCCCGCGTCCGGCGCGAGGCGTACGTCGGGCCCTGGCTGCCCGAGCCGCTGCCGACCGGGCCCGACGCCGCCGCGCAGGTGCTCGTGGACGAGTCCGTCGGCACCGCGATGCTCGTGCTGATGGAGCGGCTGACGCCCGCCGAGCGGGTCGCGTTCGTGCTGCACGACGTCTTCGGCTTCCCCTTCGCCCGCGTCGCCGACGTGCTCGGCGCCACCCCCGCCGCCGCCCGCAAGCTCGCCTCCCGGGCGCGCGCCCGGGTGCGGGCCGACGGGCGGCGGCCGGACGCCTCCCGGGCCGAGACCGAGCGCGTCCTGCGGGCGTTCAAGGCCGCCGCCGAGGCCGGTGACATGGCCGGGCTCGTCGCGCTGCTGCACCCCGACGCCGTGTACGTCGGCGACGGCGGCGGCAAGGCGACCGCCGCGCGCCGGCCGGTGCGCGGCGCGGAGACGATCGCGCTGCTCGCGGTCCGTTCGGTACGGATCGCGCGCCCCGACGCCGTCCGCCTCGTCGAGGTCAACGGGCAGCCCGCGCTCGCCACGTACCGCGACGGCCGGCCCGTCTGGCTCGACACCGTGGAGGTCGCCGACGGCCGTCTCACCGCGATCCGCCGGCTCGCCAACCCCGACAAGCTCGGCCCCGTCGCCGCCCTCGGTCACATCTGAGCCCTCTGTCCTGTCTCCCTGCGGATCCTCTCCCCGTGAGGGTCCGTACCGAGCAAGCTGAGGAAGGACCACACGATGAACCATGTCGTGATCATCGGCGGGGGCTTCGCCGGCGTGTGGAGCGCGGCGGGCGCCGCGCTCGCCCGCGGGGACGCGGATCTGCGCATCACGCTCATCGCGCCCGGTGACCGCCTGGTGCTGCGCCCGCGGCTGTACGAACCGGAGCCCGACCGCGCGACGGTGGCGCTGGACCGGATCCTGGGCCCGATCGGCGTCGCGCACGTACGCGCGACGGTCAGCACCATCGACACCGAACGCCGCGTCGTCGTGGCGGACGGCACGGAGATCGGCTACGACCGGCTGGTGCTGGCGTCCGGCAGCCGGCTGGTGCCGCCCGCGGGGCTGCCCGGCGCCGAGCGGCTCTTCGACATCGACACCCTCGCCGGCGCCCGCCGCCTCACCGGCCACCTGCGCGGCCGCGACGGCTACGCGGCCGTGGTCGTCGGCGCCGGGTTCGTCGGCCTGGAGGCGGCGACGGAACTGGCGGCGCGCGGCCGGGTGCTCCTCGTGGACACCGCGGAGACGGTCGGCGAGCCCCTGGGCCCCGGGCCGCGCGCGGCGATCGAGGCGGCGCTGGACGAACTGGGCGTCGAGCGGCGGCTCGGCACCTCGGTGACGGAGGTCGGCGACGGCTACGCGGTGCTCTCCGGCGGCGAACGGGTCGACGCGGACGCCGTGGTGTGGTCGACCGGGCTCCGTGCCCAGGAGCTGACCCGGCAGCTCGTGGCCGACCCCGGCGAACTCGACCACCTCGGCCGGGTGCCGGTCGACGAGTGGCTGCGGGCGCTGCCCGAGGTGTTCGCGGCCGGGGACACGGCGGCGGCGCCGTACGACGCGGAGCACACCGTGATGCAGGCGTGCCAGCACGCGACGCCGCTGGGCAAGGTCGCCGGGTACAACGCGGCGGCGGACCTGCTGGGTGTACCGCCGCGGCCGTTCACCCCCGCCCCGTACGTCACCTGCCTCTATCTGGGCGGCGCCGGCGGGGTGTTCACCCGGGGCTGGGACCGCGCGGTCATGGCGACCGGCGCGGACGGCGCGTTCGTCAAGGAGCAGATCAACGGGTACATCCACCCGCCGGTCGACGACGCCGGGGAGATCCTGGCGGCGGCCGACCGCGTCTGCATCGACCTGCCGTTCTTCCCGCGGGAGGACGAGCCGGAGGCACCCGCGGCGGTCAGGTCAGCGAGGTGAAGTAGTCCCGCTGCGCCGGGTAGTAGTCGTCGAACGACGGCGCCGCGGTGTCCGCGGCGCCGTCGCGCGCGGCGACGAGCAGGTCCAGGTAGTACTCCCAGCCGGGGCCGACCTCGCCGACGCCCTCGACGGACGCGAGGTGGTGGATCAGCTCCAGCCGCGTCCCGCCGCCGGCCTCCGCGAGCAGCGCCTCCATGCGCCAGTCGCCCGCCTCGTCGACCATGGACACGGCCAGGCGGTGCGGCGCTTCACAGGCGTCGATGCGCAGGTCGGACCAGGGCGCACCGTCCTCGTACGCCATCCGCACCCGGACCGTACGGCCGGGCGCGGCGTCGCCCTCCCACTGGCCGAACCAGCGGACGGTGCGCTCCGGCTCGGTGAGCCAGGACCAGACGTCGGCGGCGGGGGCGCGGAACGTGCGGCTGAGCACGAGGTCGTGCCCCTCCGCGGTGCGCCTGAGTACGCCGGTGGGGCGGGGGGCTTCGCGGGGGGCTTCGGTTGCGTTGTCGCCGACGGTCACGGTGGTCCTCCGTACGGTGTCGAGTGCGGCCCCCGGGTCGCGCGCTCCGCGCGGCGTTCCCCCGCGCGGGCGGGCTGCGAGCGTAACGCATGGTTACGGACTTACGCGTCGTTTCCCCCGCACGCCGGCCCGCGCCACCAGCACCGCCGTCGCCACCGTCAGCGCCGCGCACACGCCCGCCGCCACCTGGAACCCCGTCTCGAACGCCCCCCGCGCCGCGCCCAGCAGTGCGTCGCCCGCCGGCCCCGGCAGCCGCTCCGCCGCGGTGACCGTCGCGCTCAGGTCGTCCTCGAACGCCCCGGCCGCGTCCGCCGGTACGCCCTCGGGGACCGCCCCGTCCGTACGCCCCCGGTACACCGCCGTGATCACGCTGCCCAGCAGCGCGATGCCCAGCGCGCCGCCCAACTGCGGTGCCGTGGACGAGATCGCCGCCGCCGCGCCCTGCCGCTCCGGCGGGGCCGCGCCGACGACCATGTCGGTGGCCAGCGCCATCATCGGCCCGAGTCCCGCCGACACGATCACCGCGCCGGTGACCAGCACCGGCAGCGCGTGCGCGCCGCCGGCCTGCGTCAGCACCCCGTATCCGGCGGCGGAGAGCGCCAGCCCGGCGGCGATGATCCGCGCGGGCTCGTACCGGCGGGCCAGCCTCGGCGCCAGCGTGGAGCCGGCGATCACGCCGAGCGCGGACGGCGCCGTCCACAGCCCCGCGTCCAGCGGCGAAAGACCCTCCACGAGCTGGAGGTACTGCGCGAGCGCGTAGTTGGAGCCCCAGAGCACGAAGATCCCGGCGGCCAGGGTCGCCGCGGCGGTGGCGAGCGTACGGTCCGCGAAGAGGCGCAGATCCACGAACGGGTCGGCGAGCGCCCGCTGGCGGCGTACGAACGCCACCGCCACCAGCACCCCCGCCGCCACCGCCGCGACCGGCACCGCGCCCGCGCCCTCGGCGGCGATCTGCTTCAGCCCGTACACCACCGGCAGCACCGCGGCCAGCGACAGCAGCGAGCTGAGCACGTCCACCCGCCGCCCCGCCGGGCCGCGCGACTCCGGCAGCAGCACGGGCAGCAGCACCAGCAGCACCGCCATGACGGGCACGCCGAGGAGGAACGCGGAACCCCACCAGAACCGCTCCAGCAGCCAGCCGCCCACCAGCGGCCCGATCGCCGTGCCGCCCGAGACGCTGGCCACGATGACGCCGATGGCCGTCGTCCGCTCCCGCGGCCCGGGGAAGAGCGCCGCCGCCAGCGCCAGCGTCGACGGCATGAGGGTGGCGCCCGCGACGCCCATGAGGGCGCGGGCGGCGATGAGCATCTCCGCGTTCACGGCGTACGCGGCGAGCAGCGAGGCGGCGCCGTAGCCGGCGGCCCCGTAGAGCAGCAGCCGGCGGCGGCCGACGCGATCGCCGAGCACGCCCATGGTGATGAGGGAGCCGGCGAGGAGGAAGGCGTAGATGTCGACGGTCCACAGCAGTTGGGTGCTGCCGGCGCCGAGGTCGCGGCCGATGGCGGGCAGCGCGAGGTTGGTGACGGTCAGTTCGAGGGAGGCGAGCAGTGCGGGCAGCGCGAGCACGGCGAGCCCGAGCCGGCGCCGCCGCCGGCCCTGCTCCTGCCCCGGTGCCGGGGCGCGGGAAGTGGTCATGGCGGCCAGTCTCAGACCTCGACCATAATCGAGGTCAAGGGCTAGCCTGCCGGAATGGACAAGCCACCCTTCGACGCGAAGGAGCTCACGGTCGGCCAGCTCGCCGCCCGCTCCGGCGTCGCCGTCACCGCCCTGCACTTCTACGAGGGCAAGGGCCTCATCCGCAGCCGCCGCACCCCCGGCAACCAGCGCCGCTACACCCGGGACACGCTGCGCCGGGTGGCGTTCATCCGCACCGCGCAGCGGGTCGGCATCCCGCTGCGCACGGTCGCCGAGGCGCTGCGGACGCTCCCCGACGAGCGCACGCCGACGCAGGAGGACTGGGCGCGGCTGTCGGCGGCGTGGCGCGACGAACTCGACATCCGCATCGACCAGATGGTGCGGCTGCGGGACCGGCTGACCGACTGCATCGGCTGCGGCTGCCTGTCGCTGGAGCGCTGCCTGCTCCGCAACCGTGACGACCGCCTCGGCGACACGGGACCCGGCCCGCGCCGGCTCCTCACCCGCCGGCTGGCCCAGGAGACCCGGGTCCCGCCGGCGGGCAAGGAGGACGGCGAAGGCGACTGACGGCGCGTCAGCGTACGGTCCTGGCCGGACGCACGGAGGCCCGGGACCCTCACTCCGACGTGCCCGTACCTCCGGCGCACCGTCCGGTCCGGACGCGTGGCCGAACGGCTCCGGGCTGCGCCGACTGCTGCAACCGCTCCCCGGCCGCCGCAGGGAGTAGCAGGCGGCCCCCTGCCGGGCGAGAGCGATGGGCCAGGCGGCGGTATTCGCGGCACGGTGACGGTCTGTGCGGTCCCTCGGGGGAATGGCTCCGAAGTGGACGAGTACGACGTGGATGCGATCCTGCAGCAGGCGCTTGACCGGCTGACGGTGCTGGCCGACATCAATGCGGCGCTGGCGGGGACCCTGGAGATGAACGAGGGGCTGCGGCGGGTCACCCGGATCGCGGCCCGCCGGCTGGGCGACTGGTGCGCCGTCGACCTGCTGGCAGAGAAGGGCCGGATCGAGCGTTTCTGCGCCTCCCGTACGGAGAGCGGTCCACAGCCGCACGAGGAGCATGCCTTCCTGCCCCTGCCGCCGGGGCCGGCCGCCGATCCCCTGGTCCGCGCGCTACGCGGCGCCGGCCCCCTGCTGCTGACGGGGAGCGATCTCACCTCCGAGGGCCGGGAAACCTCGCAGACGGGGGAGGCCGGAATCGTCGCGGGCGCCACCAGCGCCGTCATCGCCCCGCTGCGGGCCAGGCGGGAGGCCATCGGCGCCCTCACCGTCAGCCGCTCGGGAGACCACCCTCCGCTCACCGAGCACGACCTGCCCCTCATCGAAGATGTGGTCCAGCGCATCGGCCTCGCCATCGACAACGCGCGTCTGCACCGTCAGCGGCAGCGGATCGCCGAACGCCTCCAGCGTTCGCTGCTGCCCGAACTGCCGCACGTCGACGACCTGCACATGGCGGCCCGTTACTCCCCCTCGCACACCACCGCCGAGGTCGGCGGGGACTGGTACGACAGCTTCGTGCTGCCCACCGGCAGCACCACGCTGATCATCGGCGACGTCACCGGCCACGACCTCAAAGCCGCCGTCACCATGAGCCACCTGCGCAACATGCTCCGCGGCATCGCCAGCGACCGCCAGGAACCCCCGGAGAAGATCCTGCACCGGATGGACGTAGCCCAGCACACCCTCTATCCCGGGACCACCGCCACCTGCATCTTCGCCGTCATCCACGGATCCGAGGCCGGCCCCTGGGAACTCGACTACGCCGTCGCCGGCCACCCCCCGCCACTCCTGGTCACCCACGACGGCGACACCCGCTACCTCAATGGCGGGCGCAGCCACCTCCTCGGCGCCACCACCGACCTGCCCCGCCCCAGCGCCACCGCATCGCTGCCCGCCCAGTCCACCCTCCTGCTCTACACCGACGGGCTCATCGAACGCCGGGGCGAGACCCTCGACCGAAGCCTCAGGCGCCTGCGCCAGCACGCCGCAGCCCTCGCCCGCGAGACACCCGGCGACTTCTGCGACGAACTTCTGGCCGGCCTCGCCCCCGACAGCGCCGACGACGTCGCCCTCCTCGCCCTGCGCCTCCCGCGAGCCGGCCGCCCCGAGAACACGGCATCACCAGCAGACTGACCTGGTCCGGGCAGGTTCTTCCCCACCGCTGCGGGCCGGTGCAGATCCCCACGTGGACCCCAGCGGTGGCGACGGCCGGGCCGGTCAGGTGCCGTGTGGCCCCGGTGCGGCCTGTTCGGCCCAGATGACCTTGCCGTCCTGGGTGTAGCGGGTTCCCCAGCGTGAGGTGAGCTGGGCGACGAGGAAGAGACCTCGTCCGCCTTCGTCCATGGTGGCGGCGTAGCGCAGGTGCGGCGAGGTGAGGCTGTGGTCGTAGACCTCGCAGGTGAGCGTGTGGTCGCGCAGCAGCCGTACCTTGATGGGCCCGACGCCGTGGCGCATGGCGTTGGTGATCAGTTCGCTGAGGATCAGCTCGGTGTTCTCCTGGAGGTTCTCCAGCTCCCATTCCGCGAGGAGCTCGGAGACGGCGGCGCGTACGCGGTGGACGGCCGCGGGGTCGGGCTCGACGTCCCACTGCGCGACCTGTTCGCTTCCCAGCACGCGGGTCCGGGCGACGAGCAGGGCGATGTCGTCGCTCTGGACGGGCGGGAGGAGTGCGTCGAGTACGGCGTCGCAGGTCTCCTCGGGGGTGTGACCGGCGGTGGCGAGGGTCTGGCGCAGGATGTCGAGTCCGGTGTCGATGTCCTGGTCGCGGCGTTCGACGAGGCCGTCGGTGAAGAGGACGAGTCTGCTGTCCTCGGGCAGGTGCAGTTCGACGGATTCGAAGGGCAGTCCGCCGATGCCGAGGGGGAGGCCCGAGGGGACGTCCAGGAACTCCACGGTGCCGTCGGGGCGGGCGAGGGCCGGTGCCGGGTGGCCGGCTCTGGCGATGGCGCAGCGGTGGGTCACGGAGTCGTAGACGGCGTACAGGCAGGTGGCGCCGGTGATGGTGGTCTCGCCGCCGGCGGCGACCAGTTCCTGGTCGGTGCGGGTGGCCAGTTCGTCGAGGTGGCCGAGGAGCTCGTGGGGTGGCGGATCGAGGGAGGAGAAGCTGTGCACGGCGGTGCGCAGCCGTCCCATGGTGGCGGCGGCGTGCAGTCCGTGCCCGACGACGTCGCCCATCACCAGGGCGACCCGGGCGCCGGACAGGGGGATCACGTCGAACCAGTCGCCGCCGACGCCTTCCTGTGCGGGGAGGTAGCGGTAGGCGACTTCGACGGCGTTCTGTTCCGGCAGGGTGCGGGGGAGCAGGCTGCGCTGGAGGGCCACGGCCATGCCGTGCTCGCGGGTGTAGCGGCGTGCGTTGTCGAGGGAGACGGCGGCGTGGGCGGCCAGTTCGGCCGCGAGGGAGAGATCGTCCTGCTCGAAGGGCTCGGGGTTCTCCGAGCGCCAGAAGTTGACGACGCCCAGCAGCACACCGCGGGCGCGCAGCGGCGCCGTGATGAGCGAATGGACTCCGTAGTCCAGGATGCGTGAGGCCCGTGTGCGATCGACCTCCCGCCACCCCAGGGACTCACGCAGCCGGGGCACCAGGATCGCCTGCCCGGTCTCGATGCTGCGGGCGGGTGGCGAGGACGGCGCGAAGGTGATCAGGTCGCCGATGGGGAAGAAGGGGGTGTCGTCATGGATATGGCTGACGGCCGTGCGCCGTATCCGCGGACCGGTGTCCCCGCCGCCGGCGATCCCGGGTTCGTCACCGCGCACCACGGCCTCGGGCAGGTCGACGGTGACGTGGTCGGCGAAGCCCGGGACCGAGACCTGGGCCAACTCCTCGGCCGTATGCGTCACATCGAGGGTGGTGCCGACGCTGCTGGTCGCGTCGTAGAGGAACTCCAGCCGTTGCCGGACCAGCTCGACCCGCTGCGACGCCTCGCCGATCATCTCCATCACCTCGTCGGTGCGGACGGGTTCCTGCCCGACCACCGCGTCGACCGCGAGCCGCGCGGACGCCGCCCCGACCGTGCCGGAGAGCTGGGCTTCCGCGTGATGGATCAGCTCCGGGGGCGCCTCGGCCTTCGGCGAGTCGGGCTTCTCCCCCGGGTACGCGCGCAGCGTCCGCTCGGCGCCCTCCCGCCCGAGGAAGCGCTCCAGCATCGTCTGCACGGCGCCGACGGTGGCATGGGCCCGCCAGCGCCGTTCGCTGGCGGGCTCGGCGAGGATGTCGACGAACTGCACCGCCTGTGCCTGTTCGGCGGCATTCGGCCGGTCGGCGAGCGAGACGGCCACATACCCGCCGATGTTCACCAGGGCGCTCCAGAACATCGCGTGGCCGACCGGGTCCATTCCCGCCAGGCCGAACAACCGCTGCGGCCGGAGCAGGCCGATGCCGAACGGGCCCTCATCCAGGAACGAGGCGGGCAGCAGCCCGGATTCGGCAAAGCTCGGCAGCAGCAAGGTGTAGGCCCACATGACGAACCCCGCCACGAGACCCACCAGCACGCCCCGGCGGGTGCCGGCCTTCCAGAACAGGCCGCCGATGATCGCGGGCGCGAACTGTGCCACGGCCGCGAACGACACCAGTCCGAACGACGTCAGCGCCCGCCCCTCGCCCGCGAGCCGGAAGTACGCGAAGCCGAGCAGCACGATCAGCACGACGGTCGTGCGGCGGATGCCCA
Source organism: Streptomyces sp. CNZ287 (assembly GCF_007827615.1). Taxonomy (NCBI): domain Bacteria; kingdom Bacillati; phylum Actinomycetota; class Actinomycetes; order Kitasatosporales; family Streptomycetaceae; genus Streptomyces; species Streptomyces sp. CNZ287. The sequence goes on from NZ_VISV01000008.1 coordinate 56,307, forward strand.
GGACCAGGCCGGTGAGATCGTCCCGGCGGGCCAGCCGGGACTTGCCGCGCAGCAGCAGCGGCAGCACGAGCGAGTTGGACACCATGGTGCTGAGTGCGATGCTCTCGACGGCGATCATGGCGGCGCCCGCGCTGAGGCCGCCGATGAAGACGAAGAGCGCGAGTGCCTGCTGGCCCGCGGCCATGGGGAGGGCCAGCACATAGGTGTCGGCATCGGTGACCCCGCCGAGCCGCAGAAGGCCACCCGCCGCGAGCGGAAGCACGAAGAAGGTGTTCGCGAGCAGGTACACGGGGAACAGCCACATCGCGCGTTTGAGGTGCTTCTCGTCGACGTTCTCGACAAAGGTGACCTGCCACTGCCGGGGCAGCAGCACGATCGACAGCATGGACAGCACCATGATCCAGACCCAGGTGCCGTAGCTGGTGTGCCCGTGCAGGGTGAACAGTTGGGTGAGGTCGGCCTCCGCCGCCTGGGAGAACAGGTCGTCGAACCCCCCGAACATCCAGAAGGTCACGAAGATCCCGACCGTGAGGAGTGCCGCGAGCTTCACCACGGACTCGAACGCGACGGCGGCGACCAGACCCTCGTGGCGTTCCGCGGTGTCCAGGTGGCGGGTGCCGAAGAGGATGGTGAACGCGGCGAGCAGCAGCGCCGCGTACAGCCCGGTGTCCTGGAGGAGCGGGACCTGGCCCATCTCCGAGGGAGCGGTGATCTCGGGATACCGGCGAATGATCTCGAAGGTGTCGGAGACCGCTTTGAGCTGGAGCGAGATGTAGGGAACGATCCCCACCACGGCGATGACCGTGACCAGACCACCCAGCACCGCGCTCTTGCCGTAGCGGGCGGAGACGAAGTCGGCCAGTGACGTGACCCGGTGCCGGCGGCTGATCCGGATGATCCTGAGCAGCACCGGCCAGCCGAGCGCGAACATGATCACCGGCCCCAGATAGAGGCCCAGGAAGCCGACACCGGTCGCGGCGGCCCCGCCCACGTTGCCGTAGAGCGCCCATGCGGTTTCGTACACCGCGAGGGACAGGGCGTAGACCGTGGCGTTGTTGATCAGGCTCCGGCCGGAGTCCGCCCTCCGATCGGCGTAGAAGGCCACAGCGAAGAGCAGACCGAGGTATACCACCGAAGCGGCGACGATGACCTCGGCCCGGAGCACAGCACTACCTTGATCTGGTGCCGATGAGGGCGACCAGGCCGATCACGATCGCCCAGACGAGATACAGGTACGCCCAGAGGACCGGGACACCGAAGACCCGGTCCACGCGGTCGAACTGCGCCAGCAGCGGTGGCACCACCAGGACGAACCCCAGTGCCCCCACCGCCACGAGGCGCGCGGCCAGCCGGTCGTTGTCTCGTGACTCCGCCACGGCTGCCTCCACAACCCCATGTCACGCCTCGCCACGCACCCAGGTGTGTTCCGTGGCGCATCACGGCCGCCCTCACCGCCGTGCCCGCACAAACACCGCCCCAAGAAGTTATCGGCAGCCCGCTGCACCATCGACGACCAACACACCCACTCCTGGTCCTCTCGCCGGACGACCCACCCCCGGGAAGGCGCCGGGGCGGACGCCTGACGCGGGCCGGGTCCCCCGTGCCGGAGCGCCGGCGGCATGCCCGGCGCCCGGCGCGTACGGCCGCCGGTACCCGGCCCGTACCCGGCCGTCAGCGCCCGCCCTCTGCCGCCACGTCACCCCCGCAGCTCCGCCCGCACCTGCCGCGCCGCCGCCACCAGGCTCTCCAGCGACGCCCGCGTCTCCGCCCACCCGCGGGTCTTCAGCCCGCAGTCCGGGTTCCCCCACAGCCGCCCGCGGTGCCGCCCTTGACCCCGACGCAGGGTCAGCCTCCGAGCATGGGGCCATGACCACGAGAGCCCCCGCCGTCGAGGCCGCGGGACTGCGCAAGGCGTACGGCGGCCGCGAGGTCCTCGCCGGCGTCGACCTCACCGTGCCCGCCGGCACCGTCTACGCCCTGCTCGGCCCCAACGGCGCCGGCAAGACCACCACCGTCCGCATCCTCACCACCCTCCTCCCCGCCGACGCCGGCACCGCCCAGGTCGCCGGCCACGACATCCGCCGCGCGCCCGCCCGGGTGCGCGCGGCGATCGGCGTCACCGGCCAGTTCTCCGCCGTCGACGGGCTGCTCACCGGCCGCGAGAACCTGCGGCTCATGGCCGACCTCGGCCACCTCGCACGCCCCCGCGCCGCTGCCGTCACCGCCGGGCTGCTCGCCCGCTTCGGCCTCGCGGACGCCGCCGACCGGCGGGCCGCGACGTACTCCGGCGGCATGAAGAGGCGGCTCGACCTGGCGATGACCCTGGTGTCCGGGCCGCGGCTGATCTTCCTCGACGAGCCGACCACGGGACTCGACCCGCGCAGCCGCCGCGCGTTGTGGGACGTCGTCCGCGAACTCGTCGCCGACGGGACCACCGTCTTCCTCACCACGCAGTACCTGGAGGAGGCGGACCGGCTCGCCGACCGCATCGGGGTGCTCGACGGCGGCCGGCTCGTCGCCGAGGGCACCGCGGCCGAGCTGAAGCGCCGCGTCACCGGCGGCCACGTCGAACTCCACGTCGCCGACGCCGCGCGGGCGGCGGAGCTGGCGCGCCGGCTGCCCGGCGCGGTGGCCGACCCGGCGGCGCCGGCCGTCACCGTGCCGTACGACGGCAGCCTCGGCACGCTGCGGCGGCTGCTGGCGGGGCTCGACGACGACGGGTCGGTCACCGGGCTCGCGGTGCACACCCCGGACCTGGACGACGTGTTCCTGGCCCTGACCGGCCACGCCGTCCCCGCCGGGGAGGTACGGGCATGAGTGCCCCCGGCACGTACGTCCTGCGCGACTCCGCGACCATGCTGCGCCGCAACCTGCGCCACATGGCCCGCTACCCGTCCATGACCCTCATGCTCGTCGGCCAGCCGCTGCTTTTCCTGCTGCTGTTCACGTACGTCTTCGGCGGCACCATGGGCGCGGGACTCCCCGGCGGCGACCGCGGCTCCTACCCCACGTACATCGCCCCCGGGATCCTCACGATGACGGTCGCGAGCGTGTCCATCGGCACCGCCGTGCTCGTCGCCAACGACATGACCGACGGGATCATCGACCGGTTCCGCACCATGCCTATTGCGAAGTCCTCGGTGCTCACGGGCCACGTGCTCGCCGCGATGATCCAGACCGCGCTGGCGCTCGCCGCGGTCGGCGCGGTGGCCTTCGCGCTCGGGCTGCGGACGGGCGCGTCGGCGGCGGACTGGGTCTGCCTCGCGGGGCTGCTCGGGCTGCTGTCGTACGCGCTGACGTGGTTCACGGTGGCGCTGGGTCTGGCCAGCCCGGACCCGGAGACGGCGAGCAACCTGCCGATGGTCTTCGTGCTGCTGCCGTTCGTGGGCAGCGGGTTCGTCCCCGTCGACACGATGCCCGCGGGGCTGCGGTGGTTCGCCGCGCACCAGCCGTTCACGCCGGTCATGGATCTGATCCGGGGGCTCCTCGACGGGGCGCCGGACGGCGTGGACGCGGCGTGGGCGGCCGGCTGGTGCGCGGCGCTCGGCGCGGCCGGCTACCTCTGGTCGCGCCGCCTCTACCGCACCCGCGCGGCGGCCTAGGATGCCCCGATGCTGACCATCGGCGAACTGGCGTCGTACGCGGGCGTGACGGTCCGCGCGGTCCGGCACTACCACGCCAAGGGCCTGCTCCCCGAGCCGGACCGGGACCACTCCGGCTACCGACGCTACGACGCCGCCGCCGTGGTCGAGCTGATCCGCATCCGCACCCTCGCCGAGGCCGGCGTCCCGCTGGCCCGGGTGCGGGAGCTGCTGCGGGCGGGCGAGGCGGAGTTCGCGGCGGCGGTCGCGGACATCGACCGGCGGCTGCGGGCCGAGATCCGCGCCCGCCGGGAGACCCGCCGCCGCATCGCCCGGCTCACGGCGGGCGACAGCCTGGCGCTGCCCGCGGAGGTGGTGGCGTTCCTGGACCGGCTGCGCGAACTGGGCGTCGACGAGCGGATCGTGGCGGTCGAGCGCGAGGGCTGGATCCCGCTCGCGGCGCACTCCCCCGACCGCGTACCGGAGTGGCTGGCCCGTAAACGGGCCCAGCTCGCCGACCCCCAGTTCCTCGACTTCTACCGCACCCTCGGCCACGCCCTCGACTGGGCGCCGGACGACCCCCGCCTGACCGCCCTCGCCGACGACCTCGCCGCGTACCTCGCCCGCCTCACGGCGGAACGGGGGCGGGACTACGTCGCCGACGTCGACCTCGCGCCGCCCTTCGCGGAGCTGATGGACAAGCTGGCCTTCGAGGCGGCGCCGCCGGCGCGGCGGCTCATCGGGCTGCTGCGCAAGCGGGGCTGGACGGGGTGGACGCGGCTGGAGCCGCTGGATCCGCGTTGATCTCCCGGGGGTGAGGGGTAGACATCACGGGGGGTCGGCGGGACTCAGGAGGCACGGAGATGGCTGTGGGACGTCGATCGAGGCTGCCGAAAACGGGCGACAGGGCAGCGGAGGGCGGGGCGGGCAGATCGGTCATGGGAGCTTACGAGCCGAGGCGGCGACGGTGTGCCCGCTGTCGGCAGGTCGCTCCGCAGTAGCGGGCCGGGCGGCCGGAGGGCCGGGCCTGGAGCCGGGCCCCGCACTCCTCGCACCGCCTTGCCGCGTGCAGCGCGCCGGGTGCGTCACGGAACACCTGCCCTTCCGTGACGGGTCCGGGGCTCCGCAGGCTCTCCAGTGCCAGCCGCGCCATGCGGGCGCCGCCGTTCCGGTCGCGGTGGGCGGCCCGGGTCGTCGAGCACCCGACGGTGAGCGCGGCGACGTCGTCCGCGCCGACGTCGGTGCGGACCCCGCCGGCCTGCTGGGCCGCGCGGAGCAGTTCGTCGAGTGCCCGGCGGAACCGTCGTGCCGACGCGGCCAGGCCCGGGCGCGGCCAGTTGGTCTCCGCGGTCAGGGCGTCGCAGGCGTGCTTGCGCCCGAGGGACGTGTCGACGACCTCCAGGAGGAAGCCGAAGAACGCCGTGACGGGGTCGGCGCGGGCCGCCCACCGCCGGGCGGCGTCCACCGCGTCGTCGACCTGCCGGACGAGTACGGCCTCCAGCAGGATCTCCTTGCTGGGGAAGTGCCGGTACACGGTGCCGGCGCCGACCCCCGCCTGCCGTGCGATCGCGCCGAGCGAGATGTCCGTGCCGTGCTCGTCGAACGCCCGCGAAGCGGCGGCGAGCACCTTCGTGCGGTTACGGCGCGCATCGGCCCGGCCGATGTCGTGGGGAGCTGCGGTCATGTCACGTAATCCCTTGTCCGTCGCAGTCAACCGGGTGGAGCATTCCACATCGACCCCGGACCGACCCGATCGTGCCACCGACAATCCCGGGGCGGAGGACGACATGACCACTGACCGCTTGGTCGTTGTGACCGGTGCGACCGGACGGCAGGGCGGCGCCGCCGCACGCCGGCTCCTTGCGGCGGGCAGGCCGGTGCGCGCGCTCGTGCGGGATACGACGGCTGCCGCCGCCAAGGCACTCGAATCCGCCGGCGCCGAACTCGTCCGCGGCGACTTCGACGACCCGTCGAGTCTGCCCGCGGCACTGGAGGGAGCCGCGGCGCTGTTCGCCGTACCGCCCGTCGCCTTCGGACCGGACGGCTCCGGCGTGGAGCAGGAGTTCGCCCGTGGCCGGGCGCTGATCGATGCCGCGACCGCCGTGGGGGTCGAGCACGTGGTGTTCACGGGCATCGCGTCCACGCCGGGTCGACTGGGCGGCTCCGAGGGGAAGAAGCGCATCGAGGACTACCTGCGGGAGCGGATCCGGTCGGTGACCGTGCTGCGGCCGGTGCGCTTCATGTCGAACTACCTCGCCGCGCCGCCCGTCGGTGTCGACGGCATCGTCCACGGCGTGCACCGGCACATCTTCCCGCCGGACGAGCCCGTCCAGATCATCGCGGTGGAGGACATCGCCGAATTCGCCTCGCTGGCCTTCGACAGGCCGGACCGGTTCGCGGGGCGGACCCTGGAACTGGCGGGGGACGCCCCCACCCCGGCCGAGGCGGTCGCCGCGATCAGCGAGGCCACCGGAACCGCGGTGCGCTACGAGCAGATCACGCATGCCGAGGCCGTCGCACTCAACCCCGAGATCGCACAGGTCCGGGAACGCTGGGCGGCCGGATCGCGCTGGCACGCCGACATCGAAGCCCTGCGCGTCATCCACCCCGGACTGCGTACGCTCGCGGACTGGCTCGCCGAATCCGGCACCGCCCTGCTGCGAAAGCGGCTCCTCGAAACCGCCTAGTGCTCAGGCTGTGGGGTCGCGATCTTCGGTGCCGAACTCGTTGCGCCGGACGGCGGTGATGAAGGACGTCCAGGCGGAGGGCTCGAAGGTGAGCGCGGGGCCGTGGGGGTCCTTGCTGTCACGGACGGGGACGACGCCTGAGGTGACGTAAGCAGGAGCCCACTCGACACAACTGCCCCCGCCGTTTCCGCTGAAGCTCGACTTGACCCATTCCGCGCGGGAGAGGTCAGGCGTGGTGCTCATGTCGGAAGTACCTCCATGACGGACCGGAAAAAGGTCGCTGAATCGTCTGGCGACAGGGCGGATGCCCTTAACAGATCGTATACCCGCTGCCGTTCGACGACGCTTTCCTTTTCCTCCATCAACGTGCCTGTCGTGATGCTCTCCTCGTAGGCGACCCGTGCACCATCGGCCGAGGTCATCAGGGTGAGCGTGCCTCCGGCCAACGCATGTCCCCCAAGGCCGAAGGGGACGACCTGGACCATCGTCTTCTGCGTGAGCGTCAGCTCTGCGAGGTGCGCGAGTTGGGTCCGCATCACTTCCGGCCCGCCGAAGCCCCGGCGGAGTGCCGCCTCGTCCAGCACCGCCGAGTAGTCCATCAATGTGTCGGAGGTAAGTACCGACTGCCGACTCATACGAGCGGTGACCAACTCCTCGATGCTGTCTTCCGACGCCCAGGGGTTGGCCTGCCGGAACTGGGCACGTGCATAGCCCTCCGTCTGCAAGATCCCGGGCACGATCTGACCGCCGTACTCCCCGATCGCTTGGGCGCGTGCCTCAAGTTCCATACGGCGCTTGAACTGGTCGGGGTGAATCTCCTTCGCCGCGAGCCGGTACAGCTCCTGGAAGATCCCGTCCGTGCCGAAGGCGGCATCCAGCCGCGGCGGCAGATCCGGCGGCGGCATGGCTTCCGCCGTCTCGATGCGGGCCAGGTGGCTGCGGCTGATGTTCACCACGTCGTTCAGCGCTTCGAGGCTCATGCCCGCGCGCATGCGGTGGGCGCGCATCTTCGCGCCGAAGAGGTGTCGGGCGCTTCGGTCGGGGGTGAGTTCGCGGGGACGTGCGGGCACTGTGCGACTCCCATCTCTCCAGCGGTAGCGGGAGACGTGAAGACCTGTTGCTCGCCGGTACGGAGGGCAACGATGTTCTTACGCAACGTAGTAGACCCCCGGTCGGGGCATCAGACGAACTGACGAATTGGCAGGCATGGCGATGGCAGACAGGCAGGCGGCGGACGAACCGACCGGGGGACTGTTCACCTGCGCTTCTGCGGGAGACGGGGGGAGTGCCGGGGAAGGCTTCTTACCCCGGCGGGTCAGGGGGGCCAACTCTGACCGCTTCGCCCGCGGAACCACGTGGGGAGAGGGACGGGGACCACAGCTCAGCTCCGCTCGGAACGAGGTAAGCACCATGACCACGCAGGCGCGGATGTTCGCCAGGAGTGCCCGTTCGGTAGGCAGGGCACGCGAGTTCGTCGCAGGTGTGGTGGGCGCGGGGGACCGGGCGGACGACATCCGGGTGTGCGTCTCGGAGCTGGCGACCAACGCGCTACGGCACACCCCCGTGGGTCGCCGCTTCCTCGTACGGGTTGCCGTGCAGCCGCACGTCGTTCAGGTGGAGGTACACGACCCCGGGGACGGGGAGCCCCACGTGTGCTCTCCCGCGGACACGGACGACCGCGGCCGGGGGTTGCTCCTGGTCGAGGCCCTGGCCGACGACTGGGGTACATCCGCCCGCAACGGCCCTGGCAAGTCCGTCTGGGCGACGTTCAAGGTTTCCGGGGCGCCGGAGGGTGCGGCGGGTTGGTAGGAGCGGCGCCGGGGATGGGCCCCCTGTCGGGGGCACGGCACTTCGCCAAGCCCTCCACGTCCGTCACGTCTGTCCGGCTGCTGGTCTTGGGGGTTGGTGTTTCCCCTCACGCCCGCCCAAGGGTATGCGGTTGCTGTGACATTGCCGGGTTTCCGGTGTGGTGGTGTGCGTGGGGCGGGTACGGGGGTGCGGTGCCGGGCTGGTGGTGGTTCGTGGGGCGGGGGGTGGTGTCGGGGGAGCCGAGTTGGGGTGGACCCGTGCCGTCAGGGCTCCCCCGGGGCCGCCCCGTTCCTTGAGCGTGCGGGCCTGTGTCCGCCGTCAAGGGCGCCCCTCTCCGCTTCGCTCCGCAGGCCGCCCGCCCGCGAACATCCCCGGGTGACAGGGGCGGAATCAGGGCCGACGGAATCGAGGCCGACGGAAGCGGGCAGGCGGTGCCGGCCGGGGGCACGCCGGCGGACAAATCTCGCCGTAACTCGCGGTAACCGACCCGCCAAACCTGACTAAATCCGGCACGAAGGCTGAGTTTTGCCCCATCACGAGCGCCAGCCACCCCCGAGACCGGGATCCACAGCCCGACCCGCTCCTGAGTGGACACCATCGGTACAAACTCGCGGTAACCCTCGCGCCAAACCACCCCAAACCGCCCACGCGAGCCGAGTTTCGCCCAACGACACGCCCGCACCACCTCCAGACACGCCGACTGCCGCCCAGCCCGCCCGAAGTGCACGCCGCCGACACATACTCGCGGTAACACCCCTCATGAATCAGGGCAAACCACCCACACGGGCCGACTTTTGCCCACCGACGCGCACCCCGCCCCGGGGCGAAGGGCCTGCCTTACCCCGGAGGTAATCGCGTGGGCCGGCCTACGCGGGCAAGCTTGCTGATCTCTCCGCGTCGCCCGGACGCGGACCAAGACGTAGGGACAGTTGTGTCACAAGCCGCGCCCGCGAACACGCGCACTGTGGTTGAGGAATTGCTGCGCAGGATCGGCGAGGGTGATCCCGACCGCATCGCCGAGCTGTACGCCGAGCAGAGCGACTGGAAGCTGGATTGGCCGGAAGCCGAGCACGGTCGCCCCGCCACGCCCTGGATCCGCCACCGGTCCACCCGGGCCGACGCGGCGGCCCACTACCGCGAGATTGCCGAGCATCACGTGCCGGAACAGGCGGCGACCGAGGTCGAGCGCATCCTCATCGACGGAAACGACGCGATTGTGCTCGGGGAGATCCGCCAGACCGCCCGGTCCACCGGACGTGCGTATCGCGCCCGGTTCGCCCTGCACCTCACCGTCGAGGACGGTCTCGTCACCCGACACCACGTCTACGAGGACAGTCTCGCCGTCGTCCAGGCCTTCGACCCGGAGCATCGGTAAGAGCCACCGGGCCGCCTCTCACCAACCGTCCGCTGGCGTGCCCCCGGCCGGCACCGCCTGCCCCGCTTCCGTCGGCCTCGATTCCGTCGGCCCTGATTCCGCCCCTGTCACCCGGGGATGTTCGCGGGCGGGCGGGGCTCGGCTCCGGTGGCTCGCCCCCACCCGCCGGGCCCGCCTGTGTCTGGGCCGGGTCCGGCTCCGGTGGTCGGGCCCACGTCCACTGGGGCGTCCCCCGACCGGGCGGCCCCGGTCCCCGTCTCTTCCCTCTCGGCGTCCGCCCGCGAACCCGGCGGGCTCAACTCCCGACGCTCCGGCCCCGTCCGCGCGGCTGCCCTTGCGTAGCTTCGGCTCAGGGTGCCCGCTCCCTCCGGGCCACCCATAACCGCCGGTCTTTTACGGGCCGGAGTCCCCGGTCAAGGGGCGAGGCGAAGCCCCATCGCGTAGCGACGCCTGCGGAGCGAAGCGGAGGGGCGCCCTTGACGGCGGACACAGGCCCGCACGCTCAAGGAACGGGGCGGCCCCGGGGGAGCCCTGACGGCACGGGTCCACCCCAACTCGGCTCCCCCGACACCACCCCCCGCCCCACGAACCACCACCAGCCCGGCACCGCACCCCCGTACCCGCCCCACGCACACCACCACACCGGAAACCCGGCAATGTCACAGCAACCGCATACCCTTGGGCGGGCGTGAGGGGAAACACCAACCCCCGGCGCAAGCAGCCGGACAGCCGGACAGACACCAAAGGACACCAACCCCCCGGGCCAGCAGCCCAGCAGACACCAGAGCACACAACCCCCGGGCCAGCAGCCGGACAGACACCAGAGGACATCAGCCCCCGGGCGAACAGCCGGACAGGCACGAGAGGGCACGACCCCCGGGGCGGACAGCGGTGCCCCCGGCGCCGATCACGCCGTACCCGGCCGCCTCCCCCGCATCGCGGCACCCCGACGCCGACCGGACCGGCCTCCCCGCCCCTCCGCCGCCTCCCCCTACGGCTTGAAGTACTCCGACATCATCCGGCTCACCCACTCCGGCTGCCTCACCTCCGCCGGGCGGAACTCCTCCATCGCCGGCTTCAGGTCCACCACCGGCGTCCCCGACACCGCGTCGAGCCCCACCACCGTCAACTCCCGTCCCTCCACCGACTCGATCGCGCACGTCGTCGCCCCCAGCCGGTTCGGTCTCCGCGGGCCCCTGCCCGCGAAGATGCCCATGGGCGGGAGGTCCGCTCGGCCCCGGTACGGGCGGGGTTCGTTGACGGCGCTGGCATCGGGTTCCGGGAAGCGGTCGAAGACGAAGACGACCTCCACGTGCGAGAAGCCCTCCAGGCCCTGGAGGCATGCCTCGCCGAAGCGCTCGTCCACGGTGATCGTGCTGCGGACGGCACCCCAGTTGTCCGTGTTCTGGATGTCCGTCCGGTCGTTGCGGACCGTACCAATCGGTGTGATCTCGAAGCTCGGCATGGCCAGAGGCTATCCCCGCCGCGGACCGGGGCGTGCCGAACGTGATGTCCGATTCCCGCCAGCCATCCGCCCCCGCGCCGATCATGCTGGCGGCATGACGACTTCATCCGCCACAGACTCCGTGACCGTCCTCACCGGCATGTATGCCGCCGAGGCGGAGTACCTCGCCGCCGGCGGTCCCGGCGAGGCTTCGTTCGACATTCTCGCCCCCTTCTTCGCCCCGGACGTCGTGTTGCATCAAGCGGAGGCCCTGCCGTACGGAGGCACCTGGCGCGGGCACGACGGCATGACGCGCTTCTTTCTCGCGATGGGCCGGGTCTGGGAGACGTTCGACATGGTGGAGCAGGAGTTCCTTGCCACCGGTGAGACCGCGGTCGTGCTGACGCAGGTCCGTGCGCGCGCTCGTGCGACCGGCCGTGAACTCGGCTTCCCCATTCTGCAAACGATCACGGTCAAGAACGGGCAGATCACCGAGGTCCGTCCGTTCTACTGGGACACCAGGGCAATCGCCGACGCCTGCACCGGATCCGTGCCGACAGGCTGACACCGACCGCACGGGCATCGGTGGTCCTGGCGACGGGCCGTCGTCAGGGGGCGGATTGCTCTCTGAGCCATTCCAGCGCTGTCGCGCCGGAGCCGAGTACGGAGATGTGGCCGTCCTCGGGCCGTATCCACAGCTCCGCCGCCGGGCAGTGGCGCGCCAGCCACTCGCCGTGTGTGCGGGGGATCACCCGGTCCCGGCCGCCGTGCAGCAGCAGCACCGGCGCGGTCACCGCGGCCGGGTCGAAGCCCCAGGGGCCGACGTTGGCGAGGTCGTCGTCGACCAGCCCGTCCGGGCTGCCCGCGACGGCGGGGCCGACGACGTCGTCGAACCAGGACCACGCACCGGCCAGCGCCGCGTGGTCGGCCGCCGTGAACATCTCCGGCTCGTACGCGGCCTCCGCCTCGTGCTCCTCCTTCGCCGCGCGCCCCGCGACCGCCGCCCGCAGCGACTCCGCGACCGACGACGCCATCCCGGCGAACCAGTCGAGCCCCGCCGCCCCGAACGGCGCCGGTCCCGCCACGCTCACCACCGCCGCCACCCGGTCCGGTGCCAGTGCCCCGCACGCCAGGGCGTGCGGGCCCCCGCTGGAGTGCCCCACGGCGGCGAACCGCCCGATGCCCAGTTCGTCGGCTACCCGCGAGGCGAGCGCCGCCGCCGACGCCATGTCCCGCCCGGGCCACGGGCTCGACCCCCCGTACCCCGGCCGGTCGTACGACACCCAGCGGAGCCCCAGCCGCTCGGCGTCCGGCAGCAGCGGCCCGGGCGGCGCACCGACGTTCGGCGTCCCGTGGTGCCAGAAGACGGCGAGCCGGTCATCGCGGCCCTCGCCCCCGGTGTCGTACACATGCAGCCTGCGCCCGCCCTCCAGTTCCACATCGATCTCCCTCATGTCCCCCATCCTGAGCCACGGGTCTGACATCCGGCGCTACGAGTGCGCATACGCGCTCCACGGTCCGGCTGCTGCTGTCAGGGCCGGAGCCGGGCCCGGTGCCCCGGTGGGTGCCCGGGTCTCTTGCGCCTGACGCGGGCGGCCGAGGTGGCTGCGCAGCCGCCTCGCCGCGCTGACCCGCGCCGCGGGCCGGTCCACCCCGCGGAGTAGGTTCATGCGGACTTCTACAGGGCCCGGTCGAGGGCCTCGGTCAGTGCGACCGGGGTGACGTCGAGGCGGTCGAAGCGCCAGCCGTCCTCGGTGCGGCGCGCTCCGTAGCGGTGGATCGCGGCAGCGATCGCCTCCGTCTTGTCGTCGAGTACGAAGACGGCGACGTCGTGGGCCCGCACCGTGGCCGTCCTCCCGTCGATCACGATGACCAGGTTGGACTTGGTGTGCAGGGTGCGGACGTATGTGTCGTGGCCCCCGCGGGCGAGTCCGACGAGCGCCTCGATGCCGTGGGCCTCCCCCCGCGGGGACCTGACGACGACGTCCGGGGTGAAGAGCCGGTCGGTCTCGTCGAAGCGGCCTTCGTCGATCCACAGGCTGTGGCGGGCGACCAGGTCGGCCAGTGCGGCGCGGTCGGCGAGGTCGCGGATCAGGGTTTCGGTACCGGGCATGACGCTCTCCTCAAAACGTTAGTGTTACTAACGGTTGACTCACGACCGAATGTATATCGTTAGTGTCGCTAACGCAAACGGGTAGGATGCCCGGCATGGAGACCGCCGACGAAACGCGATTCGACCGCGGCGACGAGACCCCGGAGCGGCTCAAGCGCCAGCTCTCGCGGCTCGTCGGGATGACGGCCGTCCAGACGCGGCGGGTAGCGGGCGACGCGCTCCGGGCGGTGGGCGCCCGCAAGGACCACTTCGTGGTGCTCGCCACACTCGCCGAGGCGGGTCCGGCGAGCCAGGCGGCCCTGTCCGGCCGCACCCGTATCTACAAGAGCGATCTCGTCTCGGTCCTCAACGACCTCGCGGACGGCGGCTGGGTCCGCCGCACCCCCGACCCGGCCGACAAGCGCCGTAACGTCATCACCATCACCGAGGACGGCGAGCGCCGCCTCGACGAACTCGACCGCGTACTCGACGGCGTCAACGAGCACATCATGGCCCCGCTCGGCCGCGACGAGCGCACGCAGTTGTTCGCCCTGCTCGGCCGCGTCAACGCGCACCTCGACGACGTGCCGGACCGCTGACCGGGGGTCCGTCGTCAATCTCCCGTCGTGCGCCCGCAGGGCGCAGGCGGGAGATCGACGCCAGGTCCTAGCGGTTCTTCCAGAACGACGGGCACGTGACGCCCTTCTCCTGCGCCTTGTCCAGCGCCCGCAGCCGCTCCTCCCGGACCGTCTCCAGGCCGCGCCCCTTGCCCGGCCCGTCGCGGAAGTACGAGATGTCGTGCCGGCCCAGGTCCTCCACCAGCAGCGGTTCACCGCGGGCGAAGGGCTTCTCCGCGTTCCACTCCACCGGATCGGGCAGGCGCACCGTCACCTGCCTCTCCGTCGACGGGGGCACGTGCCAGCGGACGTCGGTCAGCGTGACCTCCACCCACGGGAACGCGTCCGGCGGGTGCGGGACCTGCTGCACGTCCGCCACCGTGCCCTCCAGCAGGCGCTTCGTGCACGCGGCGTTCTGCAGGCGTGACAGCCCCTTGCCGTCCGCATCCCCTCCCGCATCCACTCCGGCGTCCTCCGCGGCGCCCGCCCCCGCGTCGTCCTTCGCGATACGGTCCGTCCCCGCGCCGCTGATCGTCGTGTACGCGAGCAGGCAGAACGCCACCACCGCCGCCGCGCTCACCACCGCCGCCAGGGCCCGCCGTGCCCCCCGCACCCGCCGGACCCCCGGCGACGGCTCGGTCCAGCCCCAGTCCCCGCTCGCCGTGCCCCCCTCGCGTGCCCCTTCCGCCTCGGCCGCGATCAGCCCCAGCGCCCGCCGCAGCCGCGCCTCCTCCGCCTCCGTCAGACCCGGCACCTCACCCCACCTCCCTCTCCCGCAGCCGCGTGCGCAGCACCGCCGCCGCGCCGTGCAGGCGGCTCTTGACCGTGCCCTCCGGGATGCCCAGGGCCTCCGCGATGTCCTTCACCGGCAGGTCCGCGTAGTAGCGCAGCACCACCACCTGGCGCTGCCCCGGCGGCAGTTCCTCCAGGCCCTCCGCCACCGCCAGGGCCAGCAGCCTGGCGTCCTCGGGGTGTTCCGCCGGGCGGGTCCAGCGGGCGGCGAGGCGGTCGCGCAGGCCCGCGTCGCGGGTGCGGCCGCGGTGCCAGTCCGCGGCTACGCGGGAGGCGACCGCCGCCGCCCACGCGGCCGGGTTGCGGACCGGGGCGCGGTCCGGGGCCAGGTGCTGTTCCAGCAGCTTGAGCTGGACCTGCTGCACGCCGTCGTCGAGTTCGCCGAACGGCACGCCGCCGAGCGCGAGCACGGCCCGTACCCGGCGCGTGTCGGCCGCGGACAGCGCGGGGTCCGTGTGACCCGCGCCGTCCGCGCCGTGCGCGCCGTGCCCGCCGTGCGCCGGTCTGCGGCGGACTGCCATCGCGTCGCCTCCCTTGCCCTGCCTGCAACCGCGTCAGGGCTATGACGGAGTACGGGCACAGAACGTTCGCCCGGACCGTGAACCGCTGACCGACCTCACCCCGGCACCACCGCCAGGGCATCCACCTCCACCCGGAACTCCGGGCTCACCAGGCCCGCGACCTGCACCAGCGAACTCGCCGGCGGGAGCGCCGGGTTCTGGATCTCGTCCCGTACGCGGCGGAACGCCGGCAGGTCGTCGAGGTCCGTCAGGTAGACCGTCAGCTTCACGACGTGCTCAAGGCCGGAACCCGCCGCCCGCAGCGCCGTCGTGAGGTTCGCGAACACCTGGCGCACCTGCGCCTCCGCGTCGTTCTCGCCCACCAGGCGGCCGGCCTCGTCCAGCGGCACCTGGCCGGAGACGGCGACCATGGTGCCCGTGAACGTCACCGCGTGGCTGTAGCCGTTGACCGGCGGGGATCCGTCGGGTCGGACGATGTGCTGCATGCGCGTGCTCCGCTCGTCGATCGGTTCAGTGCTCAGCTAGTCGATCAGATACCGGCATCTCGAACCTACCTTCCGCACGAATCTTGCTTTCCTTCCCGCCACGGGTGATATCCGGACACGTCATCTTCCATTCCCTCGCCGCGGCCCGCTCGATGGCAGCCTGGTAGCGACTGGTGCACGAGCGAAACGGGGGCGAATCCATCGTGCGCATTGTGGTGATCGGTGCAGGCGTGATCGGTACGGCGCTGGCGGTGCAACTCGGCAGCGGGGGGCAGCGGGGCGGGGGACCGCGGGCGGACGGCGACGTACAGGTGTGGCTGCTCGACGGCGGCGAACCGGGGGCCGGGACCACGGCGAGCTCCATGGCCTGGATCAACGCCCACTCCAAGACCCCGCGGCACTACCACGAGCTGGCGGTCTCGGGCATGCGCGCCCACGCCGCTCTCGTACGGGCCACGGGACCCGCCGCGTACGCGGACGGGGGAGGCGGCGGCGCCCGCGGCCCCGGCTGGTACCGCCCCGGCGGCGCCCTGCGGTGGGCCTCCGGCGGCGCCGGGCTCGACCGGCTCCGCCGGACCGTCGCCCGGCTGCGCGACTGGGGGTACGCCGCGGAGTGGATTCCCGTGACACGCGCCCGGGAGCTGGAGCCGGCGCTACGCATCGAAGACGCCGCCCGGGTCGCGTACTTCCCCGACGAGGCCGCCGTCGACACGCGGCCCTTCGTCGCCCACCTCCTCGCCGCCGCCCGCGCCCGCGGCGTCCACGTCCGTACCGGCGAGGACGCCCGCGTCGTGGCCATCGACACCGCCGGCGGCCGGGTGCGCGGCGTGCGGTGCGCCGGGGGCGAGACGGTGCCGGCGGACGTCGCGGTGTGCTGCGCCGGGTGGCGGACCCCGGCGGTCGCGGCGCTGGCCGGCGCGTACGTGCCGCTGGTGCCCGGCGACGCGCCGGGGTCCGAGGCGCCGACGCTCCTGGCCCACCTGCGGCCGGGCGAGGCCGCGGGGCCGCCGCTGACCCGCATGGTGCTCAGCCCGGGTCTGCATGCCCGCCCGCTCGCCGGCGGGCGCGTCTACCTGGAGGCGCTGGACCTCAACGACGAGGTGGACCAGCACACGCCCGCCGCGCGCGTCACCGCGCTCGGCCGCGAACTCCACGCCCGCGCCCGCGCCATGCTGCCCGGCCTCGCCGGCACCGCCCGGCTCGCCGACGCCCGGGTCTGCACCCGGCCGCTGCCGCCGGACGACAACTCCATCGTCGGCCCGCACGCCGAGGCCGAAGGGCTCTACACCGTCGTGACGCACAGCGGCATGACTCTGTCCCTGCGGCTGGGGGAGCTGGTGGCACGGGAGTTGCTGACCGGCCGGGACGCGCCGGAGCTGGCGCCGTACCGGCCCGCCCGCTTCGTACGCCCTTAGGACCCCCGCTTCCCCGACCGCGCGCGTCAGCGCAGCATCCGCGCCGCCTTGTACGAGAAGTCCCGTGCCGCCGGGACGTTCCGGAACGGCCGCAGCCGCTCCCGGAACCCGGCGAGATAGCCCCGTACCCGCTCCGACTGGATGTCCTCCGTCGCCCGCAGCGCGCCCGTCGCCACCTGGCAGGCGCGCTCGACCTCCCGCTGCTGGAGCCACGCCGTGGCCAGCACGACGCGCGTGAACGCGATGCTGCGCGCGTACCGGTCCGTGCGCGCCGCGATCCCGTGCTCCGCGTGCGGCCGGGCGGCGCGCGCCTGCCGCAGGTCGACGAGGCAGTGCGCGATCTCGTCGTGCAGCTCCGCGCCGCTGAAGTAGCGCAGCCAGACCGGCTCCTGGGCGGGCGTGCCGGCGGACAGCGCACTCTCGGCGTGGGAGAGGGAGATGGCGGTCGCGCGCGAGTCGCGCAGCCGCGCGTGCGCGCGGGCGGCCATCGCGTGCAGCACGGCGCGTCCGGCGGGGGTCAGGCCGGGTTCGGCGAGGCCGGCTTCGGCGAGTTCGACGGCTTCCCGGTAGTCGCCGAGGTGGACCGCCTGGTGGGCGAGGGTGCCGAGGATCTTGGCGGCGAACGCGCGGTCGTGGCCGTGGTACGCCATGTCGAGGGCGAGCCGCAGATAGCGCCGGGCGGCGCCGTGCCCGCCGGTGTCGTACAGCAGGTGCCCGGTGTGGTGGGTGACGAGGGCCGCGGCGCGGAACAGGTTGCGGCCGACCGTGCCCGAGTAGCTGCCTTCGAGCATCGGCAGCACGTCGGTGCGGAGGTGGGTCATCGCGATCGACCGGGCGGCGCCGCCGCCGTAGCGGTTGTCGAGCATCGCCAGGTGCTCGGTGAGCGCGTGGATCTTCGCGATGTCCGGCTGTCCGACGCGGTACGAGCCGATGGCGCGCTGCGGCGGCGCGGGCGGCGTGGCACGGCGCCAGCGGCGGACGGAGTCCCGCAGGTCGGTGGCGGAGACCGGCGGGAGGGCGTAGCGCGGGTCGGCGTCCCAGAGCTGGGCGGCGGTGCGGACGGCGCCGAGGGGCGTCGACGGGCCGCGCAGGCCGAGGTCGTCGGGAGGGAGGCGGCGGCGGGCGAGGGAGGCGGCCCCGCCGGCGGTGGCGTAGCCGGTCGGGGGCGGGGCGGCGAGGTCGCGGGGCGTGATGTCGCGGCCGAGCCGCCGGGAGAACACGGCGGCGATCAGCTCGGGCGGTACGGAGGAGCCGAAGCTGCCGCGCAGCCAGCGCTTGACGTAGGTGTGCGTGCACCGGAGTTCGAGCCCGCGGCGCCGGCCCAGCTCCCGTACCTGGCCGGCGAGGGAGGTGGGGGTGAGCCCCGACTCCCGCATGAGGGCGGCCAGCCGGACGTTCACGTTCTCGCCCGCGGCGGCACCGGGGTGTGCGCCGGTGCCGCCGCCTACGCCGGGCCCCCGGCCGCCCGAAGCCCTGGCCCGGGGCCGGGACGCGGTGGTGGACGGGGGCGCGGTGGTGGGCCGGGCTCCGGCGGTGGACCCGGATGCGGTCCCGGCTCCGGACGCGGATCCGGCGCCGGCCGGCGCCGGGGCGCCGAACCGCCGGAACAGGGCCCGCCCCACCGCGTGCCCGGCTCCGCCGGGATCGGCGCCCGGCTGCCCGCCCGCGGCACCGTTCGCCTCCCGCCGGGGTGCCTTCCGCTCCCGTACGCCCTGCTCCCCGCCGGCCGGCGCGCCCCGCTCCCGTACCCACGACTCCCGTGCCCCGCTCCCCCGTTCGCGCCCGCCCGCCCCCGGCCCCCGTTCTCCCGCGCCCCGGACCGCCCCCAGGCGTTCCCGCGCGAACCGGTTGCGCCAGCGGCACACCGTCGCCGGGGTGATGCCGAAGCGGGCCGCCACTTCGCCGTTCGACTCACCCGCCGCACACGCCAGTACGATCCGGCAGTGCAGCCGCGTCGCCGCCGGGGTGGCGCTCCGTGCGACCAGGTGTTCGAGGAAGTGGAGTTCCCGGTCCGTCAATGTCAACCGAGTCGTGGGCCTGCCTCGCGTCATGGACGCGCATTATTGCCGGTCCGGCGCTGCCCCCAGGGCACTCTGCCTCGGACGACCCTCGAACGACCTGGAGGATCACCCGATTTAATGCGCGTAGTGACGGTGAACGCTCTGCACACCCCCGGAACTTACGAACGGCACATGCCAGACGGCAGGCTACGGAGCGCAAAGTTCCGGTCTGAGCCGGCAGATCGAGGTAGCGCTTACATGACCACGACGGGACCACCCGCCGACGGCCACACCCCGCAGCCCGCGGACGAGGACTCCTCGGGCCCTTCCTCGGGCGATGCACGAGAGGACGGAGCAGACACCCACGTTGCCCCACGGGAGCCGGAGCCCGGCCCCGCAGCGCCGCCGCCGACGTTGCTCCGCGTCGAGCTGGCCAAGCGCGGCTGGGCGAGGTTCTCGACGTTCGAGGTCCACTACACGCATGCCGCGCGCAAGGCCGCCGCCGAGTACGGCGACCCGCGGCTCGCCCGGCTCACCATCTCCAGCACCACCTTCAAGCGGTGGCTCGCCGGGGAGCAGATCCCGCGCGGCAACGCCGGCACCGTCCTGGAGCACATGCTCGGCATCGACGTCGACGCGCTCCTCGGCCCGGCGCCCACCCGCACGTTCACCACGCCCCGCCTGCCCGACGACGCCTCCCTCGCCACCGCCCGCGCGCTCGACGTCACCTGGTCCACGTCCTTCCTCTCGCCCACCGCGCCGGCCCCCGGCGGCGGCGGGGTCTGGCAGCTCGACGGCCACCGCGTCTTCGACGGGACGTCCGTCGCCGTGCAGTTGTACGAGGCCGAGGCCGGCTCCGACAGCGTCGTCATCGGGCCCGACGACCACCCGCACCTGCGCGACTTCATCCGCCCCGCGCGCCGCGCGCTCCTGCTCGCCGCGCTCGGCGCGCGGCGCGGCGAGGGGCTGTTCGTGCTCGACGCCGTACGCGCCCGGCAGCCCGTCGCCGCCGACCCGGTGGACGTGCTGCCGATCCCGCGTGCGTACCGGCTCGACGATCTGACGTACGCGGTCCTCTGGGCCGTGCTCAACCTCGACGACGGCCTCCTCGCCGACGACGCCGTGCTGGAGGCGGAGCGCAGCGGGCTGGACGACTTTCTCACCCGCGAGCGGTCCGCCGTGGCCCGCTCGGCGATGCCGGAGCTGTCCGACGTCGGCACCGCGTGGCTCGGCTCGTACGTCTGCGACCGGCACATCCTGCGCGAACTGCGCGCCGGCTCCGGTGAGCCGCCGGTGTTCTGGGCTCGCGAGCAGTTCGGCGAAGAGGCCGCCGCCTGGCTCTTCTTCCGGCACAAGCACACGTATCTGCGCGCGCTGCACGACCTGCTCGCGGACGCCGACCGCCCGTACGGGTACGCGTTCTGCCTGCCGCACAACGCGGTCAAGACCAGCGAGCGCTACGAGCGCACGCTGCTCTTCCTGACGCTGGCGCTGCTGGAGCGGCACGGGCTGACCACGTGGGTGGTCACGGAGCCGGAGTACGCGCAGGTGGACGGGTTCGCGCTGGTGCCGGGCGAGCGGGCGATCATCGCCAACTGGCTCCGTACGGACGGGATCTGGCAGGTCGACACCACCAGCCACTGGGCGCGGCTGCGCGCGTACGCCGACGCCGTACGGCACGCGCGGACGCACAGCGTCACCGACGGTGCCACGCCGGCGGAGCGGCTGCGCCGGCTGGCGGACCACCTGGACCTCGACTGGGCCTGGCTCACCGACCGGTGCGCGGAGCTGGCGCGCTACGGCAGCGCCGGGATGCTCCGGCCGCGCAGCCGGCTGATCGGCCTGGCGGAGCTGGACGACGTGCTCCGCTACGTCGGCGAGCTGGGGCCGGGCGACCCGGCCGGGCGGGAGGCCGCCGACGGCGATCCCGGCGTCTTCGCCGGGGCCGTGACCGGCGGAAACCGAACGCAGTTCCGGCCCGACCGGCACCACGGCGGGCGAAGATGACGCATGCGTTCGAACCCCCGGGAAGCGACCCCCAAACGACCCCGGGGAGCGGTAGCAACGACACCGCTTGCTGAGCAATGTAGATGTGGCTCACGGTGCCGTTGAGGCCACGGTGACCACTCGATGTGTGTGCGCCGCGCGCGCACTGCCCGGCAGACGGCCGGAAGAAACGCCGCACGACGCCGTACGACAGCGCCAGCCAGATGCTGGCATCGTACGGCCCATCCAGCGAGGAAGCCCATGTCCGACCACCCCGCTCCCGCCGGGAACGACGGCCCCCGCCAGGGCCGGTTCCCCTCCCGGCGGCGCCGCGCGGGCCGCGCGCTGCGCGCCCGGCTCTGGCGGGTCACGCTGCTGCCGGTGACCGCCGCGCTGCTGGTGGGCGGCGCCACGACGTACGGCGCGCTCATAGGCGGGTCGACGAGCGCCGAGACCCGCATGATCATCGGTGCCGGAGTACTGGCCGTGGTGGGCATCACGGTCCTGGCGATACTCCGCATCGGCGCGCTCGCCGACGCCCTCGACGCCGAGGAAGACGCCCGCACGGAACGCAACCTGGAGCTGACCGCGCTCCTGGAGGCCGCGCAGAGCGAACTGCTGCGCCTGGTCGACCAGGCGCAGCGCGGCGAGCGCCCCGAGCCCGACGCGCTGGCGCTGTCGTCCCCCGCCGGCTACGCCCCTGTCGGCGGGGGTACCCCCACCGCCCCCCCGACCGCCCGCGCCGCCGCCGACGTCACCCCCGAAACGGTGGAGCGCCTGGTGCACGCCACCGTGCACGCCGCGCTCAAGGCCGTCGTGGACGTCTCGTCCCGCGGCCGCATCGAGGTCTTCGTCAACCTCGCCCGCCGGCTGCAGAACCTCGTCATCCGCTCCCTGGACGAGCTGGACGGGCTGGAGAAGCAGGTCGAGGACCCGGATCTGCTGCACGGCCTCTTCCAGCTCGACCACCTCGTCACCAGGCTCCGCCGCCAGGTGGAGAGCCTGGCGATCCTCGGCGGCGCCGTGCCGCGCCGCATCAGCCGGCCGATGCCGGTGAACGCCGTGCTGCGCTCGGCGGTCTCCGAGGTCGAGGACTACGGGCGCGTCAAGCTGGTGCCGCCGATGACCGGCGTGCTGGAGGGTGCCGTCGCCCCCGACGTCATCCACCTGATCGCCGAACTCGTCGAGAACGCCGCCGGGTTCTCCCCCCCGGAGACCAAGGTCGAGCTGCGCGTCGAGCCGGCCGCGGCCGGTCTGGTCGTGGAGATCGACGACCGCGGCCTCGGGCTGCAGTCCGACACGCAGGACCGGATGAACACCCTGCTGAGCCGGGCCACTCCGCAGGTCGTGGACGAGCAGATCAAGGACGGCCGCATCGGCCTCCTCGTCGTCGCGCACCTCGCGCGCCGGCACCGGATCCCCGTCCAGCTCCAGCGCAACGTCTACGGCGGCTGCCGCGCCACCGTGCTGCTGCCCAACGCGCTGCTGATGGACCCGGAGGAGAAGGCGAAGCCGGCCACCCGCGAGCCGCAGGCCGCCGCACCGCAGCCGCAGGCCGCCGCGGTCACCGCGCCGCAGCCGGCGGCCCTCGCCGCAGACGCCGCCGAGCGCCGCCCGGCCGCAATCGGAAGCGCCGCCCCCGCGTCGCTGCCCGCCCGTACCGCCAACGGCGTGGCGCGGCAGCGGCAGCCGGGCGCCGCCGAGATCAACGGCGCGCCCCAGAGCACCGCCGCGCACGAGGCCACGGGCGGGCACCGGATCACGGGGGCCCAGGAGAGCACCGGCCGCCACGACATCCTCGGCGCCTACGACACCACCCCCGCGTACGACGGCACGGAGTACGAGAGCACCAGCCCGTACGAGACCAACGCCGCCCACGAGCGCACCCCCGCGCACCCTCCCCCACCGGCTACGCCCTCACTGGCGGGGGAACCCCCATTGACCGCCGCCGGCCACCCCGACGCCACCCCGCACACCACCGGCCCCACGGCCGGCTACACCCCCCGCCACGCCGCCCCGCCCCCCGCGTCGCCGGCCCCGGCTCCCGGGCAGCGGCCCCCGCTGCCCGAGCGCTCCGGCAGCCACCTGGTGCCCGAGCTGCGCCGCGAACCCGGTGTCCCCGGTGCCGCACCCGGCGGCCCGGCGGCCCCCTCCTCACCCCTGAACACCGGCCTCATGGCCCGCTTCACCGCCGGCTCCCGGGCCGCGGAGGACGGCGACCATCGCGCCGCCGACTACGCCGAAGACCCGGCCGGACCCGCCCCCACGCACCAGCACCGATCCACGGAAGGCCCGTCTACGTGAGCGAAAGCCTCGACTGGCTTCTGGCCAACTTCGTCCAGCAGGTCGCCAGCGCCCGCAGCGCCGTCGTCGCCTCGACCGACGGCGTGCGGATGCACGCGCACGACCTCGACACCGCCGCCGCCGACCGGCTCGCCGCGGTGGCCACCGGCCTCTTCTCGCTCGGCGCCGGCATCGGCACCGACACCGTGCGCGGCGTGCGCCAGGTGCTCGTGGAGCACGAGGACGTGGTGCTGTGCGTGATGGCCGCGGGCCCGGGCGCCGTCCTGGCGGTGCTCGCCGAGCCGGACGCGGACCTGGGCGTGATCGGCTACGAGATGGGCCAGTTGGTCAAGCGTGTCCCGACCCACCTCACCTCGCCCGCACGGACCGCCGCCGCCGCGGCTCCGGGCTCCGTCCGGTGACATGACGTCGTACGACGACGCCCCCTGGGTGGAGGACGGAGCCCCGCGGTTACGCCCGTACGCGGTCACCGGCGGGCGGACCGTGCCGACCCGCAGGCTGGCCCTGGAGACGCTGGTCATGGCCGCCAGGACGCTGCCCCGGGTGGCGCTGACACCGGAGCACGACGAGACCCTGCGGGAGTGCCGTGCGGGCCCGCGCTCGGTGGCGGAGGTCGCCGGCCGGCTCGGGCTGCCGGTGGCGGTCACCAAGATCCTCCTGTGCGACCTGCTCGACACCTGCGCGCTCATCCTGACGGCGCCCGCGGGCCCGCCAGACCCCACCGACCCATACCTACTGGAGAAGGTCCTTGTCGGACTACGCAATCTCTGACGACTCCTTCGTCCCGCTGAAGATCGTGATAGCCGGCGGGTTCGGGGTCGGGAAGACCACGATGGTCGGTGCGGTGAGCGAGATCCCGCCGCTGACGACCGAGGAGACCCTCACCGCCGCGAGCGTCGACCACGACAGCCTGGACGGGGTGCCGGAGAAGGACGCCACCACCGTCGCGATGGACTTCGGCCGTATCACCCTCACGGCCCACCACATGATGCTGCTGCTGTTCGGCACGCCGGGCCAGAAGCGGTTCTGGTTCATGTGGGACCACCTCGCGAGCGGCGCCATCGGCGCCGTCGTCCTCGCCGACACCCGGCGGCTCGCCGACTGCTTCGCGGCCGTCGAGTACTTCGAGCGGCGCGGCCTGCCGTTCGTGGTGGGCATCAACGAGTTCGACGACGCCTACCACTACACCCCGGAAGAGGTGAAGGCCGCGCTCCATCTGCGCAGCGACACCCCGGTGATGTGCTGCGACGCCCGCGCCACCAGCTCGGCGCGCAGCCTGCTGATCAGGCTGGTCGAGCACGCGCACGCGCGGTCCGTGGCGGCCAGGGCCGGGGTTTCGGCGGAACCGGAGCCCGCGACCGGGGCAGTTTCCGCGTCCGAGTCCGCACAGCCCGTGCCCACCTCCCCACCGAGGAGCCCCGCATGACGACCTTCGACTACCACACCGCCCGCCATCTGATGACCGACGGGGAGCAGGACCAGGAGCTGGAGCGGCGCAAGCAGCGGCTGCACGAACTGGGCCTGGGCGACAACCCCGACCCGGAGTTCGACGCCTTCGCCGCCCGGCTCGCCGAGGGCGCCGCGTCGCTGGCCCAACTGGGCGGGACCCCGTACGCGATGGTCAACCTCATCACCGACCACCAGTACTTCACCGGGCTGTACGCGCCGCCCGCGGAATGGGCCGACCCCAGCCTCGCCGAGCAGCCGGGCAAGCCGGAGGTGAGCCGGGTCATGGACCGCGACCACGGCTACTGCCCGCACGTCGTCGGCCGGCGCACCGCGCTCGTGCTGCCCGACGTGTGCGCGTACCCCCGCTTCGCGGGCAACCCGGTGGTGGACCAGATCGGCATCCGCACCTACATGGGCGCGCCGCTCATCGACCCGGTGACCGACGTGACGCTCGGCACCGTGTGCGTGGTGGACACCGAGCCGCGCCCGTGGGGCCGGCAGGCCCAGGAGGGCCTGGAGTTCATCAAGACCCAGGCCCGTTCGCTGATGGAGATCCTCGAAGAGCGCAGCCGGGGCCGGGCGGCGAGCTGAAGGCTCCCGCGTTCGCGCCGCGGGGGCGGTCCGGGGGCTGCGCGCCCCCGGGCCCCCGCGCTCGGGCCCGCGGCCCGCGCCGCGCCTCCCGGCGCGCCCGGCGCCCGGACCGGCGAGCGGGCGGCGCCGTCACCGCCGCCCCGCGCTCACCGCCGCCCCCTTCTCCGCCGGACGTGGCGCGTCACACCGCCTGGGACGCCACCGCGTGGGGCGCGAGACGCGTCGACCACGGCTCGTGGTCCGCGCCGAGCGCCACCTCCGCCAGCCGCAGCCGCTGCACGTCCGAGGTGCCGGCCGGCGGTAACACGTGGTACGCGTCGCGCAGATACCGCTCCACGGACATCTCCGGGTAGAGCCCGCACGCGCCGTGCACCTCCATCGCCGTACGCGCCGAGTCGAGCGCGGACTCGACGTTGACGAGCTTGGCGTTCTGCAACTCCGCGTCGCAGGGCAGCCCGCGGTCCAGCAGGTGCGTCGCGTGGTACGCGGCCAGCCTCGCGGTCATCAGCCGCGACTGCATCTCCCCCAGCCGCTGCTTGACCGTGCCCAGCTCCGCCAGCGGCCTGCCGTAGCGGATCTGCCGTGCCGCGAACGCGGTGGTCTCCTCCACGAGCGCCTGGTGGATGCCGAGGGCGACGGCGGTGAGGTTGGGCCGGCCGTACAGGATGCTGGAGGAGTACGCGACCGAGAGCCCGTCGCCCTCCTGCCCCAGCAGGTTCGACACCGGCACCCGGCAGTTGTCGAAGATCACCTCGCCGAAGCTGAAGCCGTGCAGGCCCATGGAGGGCCGGTGCGGGCCCAGCGTGCAGCCGGGGCGGTCGGCCTCCACCAGCAGCGCCGAAAGGCCCTTGGAGCCCGGTCCGGTGCGCACGACGACGCCGTGGAGATCACCGACGTGGCTGTTGCCGACGAACACCTTGCGGCCGTTGACGATGTACTCGTCCCCGACGCGCTCCGCGCTCGCCGACATCCCCAGCACATGGCTGCCCGAGGTGGGTTCCGTGACGGCTATGGTCGGCATGCAGACGCCGGCGGATATCAGCGGCAGCCACGTCTTCTTCTGGACGGCGCTGCCGAAGTGGACGATCTTGGCGACACCGAGCTGCGACGCCTGCACCATCGCGCCCATGGCGGCGCTCACGCGCGAAAGCTCTTCGATCACGATCGTTTTGGCGAGGTGCCCCAGATCCATCCCGCCGTACTCGGCCTCGACGGTGACGCCGAGCCAGCCCTGCCTGGCGATGTCGCGGGAGAGCTCGAACTGCACGCTCCGCGACTCCTCCATTCCCGCGATACGGGGGCGGACCTCGCGCTCCGCGTAGGCGCGGACCTCCTCCCTGAGACGTATATGACGCTCCGTGAGGAAGTAACCGTCCATCTGAGTCTCGCCTTCTCGCGTGCAGGTGGGGTGAGCAGGTCGGCGTGGGCCTGTCGTGACAGAGGCCGGGTAGGGCCTCCACCCACGGTGAAGATTTATCGCCATCGCCGCAGTACCCGCAAACGCTCGCTTCCGGGTCGTTCACCTCCCCGTAGGCAGGCGGTCGCGCTCCGCACCCGCCTCGTATGGGCGCTACGGTCCCTTTTGTTCGACCCCCCGCCGCGGCCGAACGCCCCCGGAACGGCCCCCGGCCGGCCGGCAGCGACCGGCCGGCAGGAGGGCCGTCCTCAAAGGGGCGGAAAAGGGGCGCGGTTGCGCGGGAGGCGTCAGCCGAAGGACACGGAGAAGCGGCGGTTGGCCAGGCTCGGGTTCTTCACCCGCACCTCCGCGACCCGCGCCGCGTCCAGGACCGCGGACGCCACCCCGGGCGTCTCGCCGGCGGACGCGGCGATCTGGCCCATGGGGTCGACGATGGCGCTCTGCCCGCACGAGACGGGTCCCGTCTGGCCGGAGCCGAGAACGTAGACGGTGTTCTCGATCGCGCGGGCCCGCAGCAGCGTGGTCCAGTGGTCCTCCTTGACGGGACCGGTGACCCAGGCGGCGGGGACGGCGATCGCCTCGGCGCCGGCGTCGACCAGGAACCGGGCCATCTCGGGGAAGCGGAGGTCGTAACAGGTCATGACGCCGACGGTGAGGCCGTCGAGGGTGAAGGTGAGCGCCTTGGCGGGCTGCGGCTGGATGCGGTCGGACTCGCGGTAGCCGAAGGCGTCGTAGAGGTGCACCTTGCGGTAGACGCCGAACTGCTCGCCGCCGCGGTCCACGGCCAGGACGGTGTTGCCGGGCTTGCCGCCATCGGCCGCGGCCTCCGTCATGCCGGCGACGATCGCGACGCCGTGCTCCTTGGCCAGCGCACCGACCGCAGTGGCGAACGGGCCGTCGATCGCCTCGGCCTGGCTCGCCGTCTCGGCCTGCGGGTCGGGGTCGGCGTACATCGAGTTCTCGGGGAGGACGACGAGGTCCGAGCCGCGCGCGGCGGCGGTGGCGACGAGTCCCGTGACCGCGTCGAGGTTGGCGGCCTTGTCGGTGGTGGCGGCGAACTGGGCGACGGTGGCGAGCATGAGGTGGTGCCTTTCGTGTGGTGGAGCGGGTGCCGGCCGGCGGACTGGGGTCTGCGCCCTCAGCGGCCCCGGCGGAGTCGGGTGCTGATCTGGCCGTTCGCGTACGCGGCGGAGGGCCCGGCGGAGCCGCTCACGCGCGGCCTGCCAGCGCGTCGGTCTCGGCGACCGCGGCGCCGAAGCCGGCCAGCAGCGCGCCGTGCTGCATGGTCAGCACCAGTTGGTCGGCGCCGTGCGCGAGCGCGAACGCCTTCTCCGCCGCCGACCAGGCCGGCAGCACCCACGGCTTGCCGGCCGCCCGGGCGGCGTCCGCGATGGCGGCGAGGTCCGCGAAGTCCGCCTCGCTCCGGGTGTACGCGCCGCGCGCGCGGCGCATCGACAGGTCGCTGGGCCCGACGAACACCCCGTCGACCACCGGCAGGTC
Organism: Streptomyces sp. CNZ287; assembly: GCF_007827615.1. Classification (NCBI taxonomy): domain Bacteria; kingdom Bacillati; phylum Actinomycetota; class Actinomycetes; order Kitasatosporales; family Streptomycetaceae; genus Streptomyces; species Streptomyces sp. CNZ287. The sequence continues at coordinate 84,372 of NZ_VISV01000008.1, forward strand.
GAGGATCTTCCCGATCTCCTCGATGGCCCCGGCGTCCTCGATCATCGGGTAGACCCGGGTGCCGCGGTCCTGCCGGGCGATCCAGTCGTCGTCGAACCCGCCGTAGCCCGCGGTCCTGCCGCCCGCGAAGCTGCGGTCCCCCAGCGGCGGGAACTTGCCGTACGCGCAGACCTCGGCGGCGTGCGCCGCGTTCTCCACGTGCGGCACGACGACGGCGGTGGCGCCGAAGTCCAGCGCCTGCTGGATCGGGCCGCGTTCGGGGCCGAGCACCTTGGCGAGCACGTCGAGGTCGAGCCGGCGGAGGAACGGGATGAACCGCTCCAGGTCGGCGAGGTCGAAGGCGCCGTGCTCGATGTCGAGCACCACGGCGCCGTACCCGGTGGCCGCCACGATCTCGGCGGCGGCGAAACTCGGGTCGGACAGCCAGGCGGCGTAAGCGCGCCGGCGGTCGGTCGTGCGGGGGGGCATGAGCCTCCTTCGCGGAATAGGTATACACTGCGTATACACATACCCAGAGAGGGCGGGGAGCGTGTCAGTCGACGAGGACGGCCGTGCGGTGACGGCGCGGGCGCGCGCGTACGAGTGGGTCAAGGAGGCGATCCTGCTGGGGCGCTACCCCGAGGGGTCGTTCCTGGAGGAGAAGGTCCTTTCCGTGGCCGCGGGGGTGTCGCGGACGCCGGTGCGCGAGGCGCTGCACCGGCTGGCCGCCGAGGGGTTCCTCGACCTGCTGCCGCGGCGCGGCGCGCAGGTCCGGCGCGTCACCGTGGCCGAGATGATCGAGACGTACGAGATGCGCCAGGTGCTGGAGATCCACGGCTTCCGCACCCTGTGCGACAAGCGGCTGGAGATCCCCGCCCGGCAGGCCGAACTGCTCGCGCAGATGGGGGACCCGGAGCTGCTGGCGCGCTGCCGCGCCGGCGACCGCGAGGCGATCGCCGAGCACGGCAAGCTCGACTTCCAGTTCCACTTCGGCTTCGTCCGGGCCACCGGCAACACCGTGCTCACCGACCTCTTCCGCAGCCTCCAGCCGCGGCACCAGCGCATCGGGGTCTCGGCGATAACGATCCGACCCGAGCGGCTGCCGCTCATCATGCGCGAGCACCACGCGCTGCTGGACTCCCTCGGCGGGTACGAGTTCGAGACCGCGGCCCGGACGATCCGCACCCACCTGAACCCCGACCAGACGGTCGTCGCCCACCTGGACTGACCGGCGGCGGCAGCGCGCGGCGGTCATGCCGCCGCCATCTCGCGCCACAGCCGGCGCCGCTCCGCCTGCTGCTCCGGGTCCGGCACGGGCGCGGCGGCGACGAGCCGCTTGGTGTACTCCGTACGCGGGTTGGCCAGCACCTCGCGCGCCGGGCCGTGCTCCACGAGCCGGCCGTTCTGCAGCACCGCGACCTCGTGCGCGAGGAGTTCGACCACGCCGAGGTCGTGGCTGATGAACAGGCAGGCGAAGCCCAGCCGGTCCTGCAGCTCGCGGAAGAGCCGCAGCACCGTGGCCTGGACGGACACGTCGAGCGCGGACGTCGGCTCGTCGGCGATGAGCAGCTCCGGCTCCAGCGCCAGCGCGCGGGCGATGCCGACGCGCTGGCGCTGGCCGCCGGACAGCTCGTGCGGGAACCGGCTCGCCCAGTGCGCGGGCAGTTCGACCTGCTCCAGCAGCTCCGCCACCCGGGAGTGCGCGGCGGCGCGGTCGGCGCGGCGGTTGACCAGCAGCGGCGCGGCGATCGAGTCGCCGATCGACCAGCGGGGGTTGAGCGAGGCGCCGGGGTCCTGGAAGACCATCGAGTACGTCGGCCTGAAGGCCCGCAGCGGGCGTCCCGACAGGCCGGTGACGTCGGTGCCGCAGACCTCGACGGACCCGCCGGTGGCGCGCGACAGCCCGACGACGGCCCGGCCGATGGTGGACTTCCCGGAGCCTGACTCGCCGACCAGGCCCAGGACTTCGCCCTTGCCGATGGTGAGGCTCACGCCGTGCACGGCCTTGAACCCCTTGCGGCCCAGCCGCCCGGGGTACTCGACCTCCAGGTCCCGTATCCGCAGCGTCGTGTCCTCCCCCGCCAATGGGGGCACCCCCGCCAATGGGGGCGTAGCCGGTGGGGGAGGGGGCGTAGCCGGTGGGGGAGAGGGCGTAGCCGGCGGGGGAGGCGGCTTGGGCACCGCGGCCAGCAGCCGGCGGGTGTACTCGTGCTGGGGCGCGGCGAAGAGCCGCCCCACGGGCGCCTCTTCGACGACCTCGCCCTCCTTCATCACCACCACGCGGTCGGCGATGTCGGCGACCACGCCCATGTCGTGGGTGATGATGAGCACCGCGGAGCCGAGGTCCCGGCGCAGGCCGCGCAGCAGCTCCAGGATCTCCGCCTGCACGGTGACGTCGAGCGCGGTGGTCGGCTCGTCGGCGATGATGACCTCGGGGGAGCCGGAGATCGCCATGGCGATCATCGCGCGCTGCCGCTGGCCGCCGGAGAGCTGGTGCGGGTAGCTGTCGACGCGGCGCTCGGGCTCCGGGATGCCGACCTTCGTCAGCAGCTCGATCGCGCGGGCGCGGGCGCCGGCGGCGGACACCTTCTCGTGGCAGCGGATGGCCTCGGCGATCTGCCGGCCGACGGTGTAGACGGGGTTGAGCGCCGTCATCGGCTCCTGGAAGATCATCGCGATCCGCTTGCCGCGGATGCCGCGCAGCGCCTCGTGGCCGAGGCCGAGCAGCTCGGTGTCGTGGAAGCGGATGCTGCCGCGGTGCCGGGCGCTGCCGGCGACCAGGCCCAGCACGGACATCGAGCTGACCGACTTGCCGGAGCCGGACTCGCCGACCAGCGCGACGACTTCGCCGCGGCCGACGGTGAAGCTGACGTCCCGTACGGCGGGGGTCCACTCGCCGGCGACGCGGAAGTCCACCGACAGCCGCTCGACGCTCAGCACCGGCTCGGGCGCCGTCCCCTCCTTCTCCTGCCCGTGGCCGGTCACTTCGGCCCCGCCGCGGTTCCGGCCGCCGCCGCCGTACGGGTGTTGCGGTCGTACTCCGCCAGATACGCGGCGCAGAAGCCGAGCACCCGCTCGATCCACACCTTGCCCGTCTCGGCGCTGCCCAGGCTCACGTCGCCGGTGCAGCCGGTGGCGCTGATCTCGGAGAAGTCCCAGAGGACCGTGCCGGGTACGGGCTGGCCGGGGATGGCGGCCTCGGTGTAGCTGGTCGGCGTCCAGCCGGCCGGCGAGGAGAGCCCGCCCGGCTCGGCCAGCTCGCTCTGCACCTGCTCGGGGAAGATCGCCAGCATCGCCGAGTGCTCCGGCTCGGCGCCGTGCCCGTAGGCGGTGGCCGGGTCGTCGTACACGTCGCGCATCAGGGCATAGCCGAGCTGCCAGGGGTAGAGGTGGCCGACGAGGATGCCGAAGTCGCGCCGGGCGTCGATGGCCGCGCCGGTCACCGGGCCGACGTTACCGCCGTTGTTGTCGACGATGACGATGCGCCGGAAGCCGGAGGCGACCAGGGCCTCCAGGATCTCGTACGTGACGTTGCGCAGCGTCTCCTGGCTGAGGGAGAGGTTCCCGGCGAAGCCGCGGAAGACGCCGGAGTGGCCGTAGTTGAGGGCGGGCGCGACCCAGTGGCCGTGCTCGCGGGCGAGCTTGTCCGCGACCCACTCGGCGACGATGGAGTCCTCGTGGACCGGCAGGTGGGGCCCGTGCTGCTCGATGGCACCGATGGGCAGCAGGACGACCGGGTCCTGCTCCGCCAGGTGCTTGACCTGCGTCCAGGACAGTTCGCCCAGACGGTGGGTGTCGGGCAGGGAGACGGCCATGGGGCTGATTCCTTTCGCTGCGGTGCCGGGGTGCTGCCGCGGTGCGGTGTGCGTACGGGAGTTCACGAGTCGGTGCCGCTGCGGCGGGGGTCGAGGAGGTCGCGCAGGCCGTCGCCGAAGACGTTGAGGGCCAGCACGATGAGGATGATCAGCACCGACGGGTAGATCAGCAGCGTGGGCTGGACCTCCAGGAAGTCGCGGCCCGCGCCGACCATCGTGCCGAGCGACGGCAGCGGCGGCTGGGCGCCGAGGCCGAGGAAGCTCAGCCCCGCCTCCATCTGGATCGCGAAGCTCACCGAGAGGCTGAGCTGCACGATCACCGGCGCGGCGACGTTCGGCAGGATCGTGCGCAGCAGGATGGTGCTGCGCCCGGTGCCCATGATCTCGGCGGCCTCGACGTACTCCACACTGCGGATCGCGAGCACCTGGCTGTAGACGATCCTGGTGAACCGCGGGATGTACAGCACGCCGATGACCATGACGACGTTGACCAGCTCGGGCCCCATCGCGGCGACCACGGCGATGGCCAGCACGATGGGCGGGAAGCTGAGCAGGATGTCGATGCCGCGCATGATGATGCTCGACGCCCAGCGGCCGCCGTACCCGGCGACCAGGCCGAGCGTGGTGCCGATGGCGCCGGCGATGAGGACCGCGGAGAGCGCGACGGCCAGCGACGTCCGCAGCCCGATGAGCAGCCGGGAGAAGACGTCGCGCCCGTAGTCGTCGATGCCGAGCATGCCGCCCTGGGTGAGCGGGGTGCCGGCGATGTCGCGGTAGTCGTGCGGCGCGATCACCGGGGCGAGCAGGGCGGCGGCGAAGACCAGCAGCAGGAAGCCGCCGGCGATCGACGTGCGCCGGTTGGCGGCGAGGCTGCGCAGCAGGTGCCGGCCGCCCCGGCGGGGCGGGGTGGCGGCGGTGGGCGGTGGCGGGGCAGTGGTGAGTTCGACGGTCGGCATGTCAGGCTTCCTCCGCCCGCGGGTCGAGGGCTCGTACGACCAGGTCGCCGACGAGGTTGACGAGGATGACGACGGCCGCGACCGCGAGGACGACGGCCTGGATGACGGGGTAGTCGCGCTGCCCGACCGCGCTCATCAGCAGCGAACTCACCCCGGGCCAGCCGAAGATCGTCTCCACCAGCACGGTGCTGCCGATCAGCGTGGTCAGCTCCACCGTCGTCGCGGACGCCACCGGCAGCAGCGCGGTGCGCAGCGCGTGATCCTTGATGACCCGCTGCTCGGCGAGGCCCTTGGAGCGGGCGGTGCGTACGTAGTCCGCGGAGAGGGTCTCCAGCATCGCGGCGCGCGTCATGCGCGTGATGACCGCGCACGAGGCGGCGGTGAGCGTGACGACGGGGAGGACGAGGATCTGCAGGTGGGTCACCGGATCCTGCCAGGGCGTGGTGAAGCGCTGCGGCGGCAGGATCGGCACGAGGAACGCGAAGACCATCAGCAGCAGCGTGCCGACGACGAACACCGGCAGCGAGATGCCGAAGATCGAGCCGGCGACCAGCGCGTGGTCGGCGGGCTTGTCCGCGCGGGTGGCCGCGACCCGGCCGAGCAGCACGCCCAGCGTGACCGCGATGATCAGCGAGACGAGCACCAGCTCCAGGGAGTTGCCCAGCCGGTTCGGCAGGTCCTGCATCACGGGGCGGCTGCTCAGCAGCGAGGTGCCGAGGTCGCCCTGGAAGAGCCGGCCCCAGAAGCCGACGTACTGGCTGACGAAGGAGTCGTTGAGGTGCATCGCCTCGCGGGTCTGCGCCACCTGCTCCTCGGTGGCGCCCTCGCCGAGCGCGGCGCGCGCCGGGTCGCCGGGGATGAGGCGGACGAGGAGGAACACGATGCTGCCGACGGCGAAGAGCTGCAGTGCCGCCTGCGCGAATCTGGTGAGGAGGAACCGTCTCATTTCTTGTCCATCCATATGCGGCGCAGCGTCACTCCGGTCCACGAGCCCTTCGGCGGGTGCCGGTAGCCCTTGACGTAGTCGTAGTGCGCCTCGCCCTGCTGGCGGCGTACGGTCCAGGTCATCGGCACCAGCTCCAGGGCCCGCTGCTCGACGTCCCGGTAGATCTCGTCGCGCAGCGCGCGGTCGCGGGTGCGGCGGCCCTCGGCCAGGAGCTGGTCGAGGCGCTCGTCCTTGAAGTCGGTGTTCTTGGTGAACGTGCCGGTGCTGCCGAGGAAGTCGCTGAGGGAGGCGGGGTCGCCGAACTTCGGCGCGGTGCCCCAGGAGTGCACGGGGTACGACTTGGCCTCGACGCTGGCCCGGAAGGTCAGCCACTCCTGCTGGGTCAGCCGCACGTCCACCCCGGCCGCCCGGATGCCGGGGAGCATGGCCTGGGCGGGGCGGGCGATGACCGAATACGTGCTGGTGGTGACGGTCGGCAGCGTCAGGTTCTCCTGGCCGGCCTGCTTGAGGAGGAAGCGGGCCTGCTCGGGGTCGTAGTCCATGGTGTTGTCGAGGGAGCCGGAGTAGCGCGCGAAGGCCGGGGGCATCAGCGCGCCGTCGATCGGCTGGCCGTGGCCGAGGAGCGCGGTCTCCAGCACGGAGTCCCGGTTGATCGCCATCGCGACGGCCCTGCGGACGCGTACGTCGTCGAACGGCGGCTTGCTGGTGACGAAGCCGACGAAGCCGAAGCCGAAGCTGCGGTCCGAGGCGAAGCGCAGCCGGGGGTTCTCGCTGATGACGTCGACGTGGGTGGCGGGGACGTAGTCGATCATGTCGACGGTGGCGGTGCGCAGGGCCGTGACGCGGGCGTAGTCGTCGCTCATCGGCTGGAAGACCATCGCGTTGAGGTACGGCAGCTCGGGCTCGAAGTACTCGTCGAAGCGCTCGTACGTCGTGCTCACGCCGGGGATGCGCTCCACGAACCGGAACGGTCCCGTGCCCATGACCTGCGTCTTGGGGTCGACGCCCGACTCGATCCAGCGCTGGGAGACGATGTTCGCGGTCGGGTTGGCGAGGACGAACGGGATCGTGGAGTCCGCCTGCCTGAGGTGGAAGAGGACCGTGGTGTCGTCCTTGGCCTCGACCTCCTCGATCAGGTCGAGGAGCGGGCCCGTGGTCGCCGCGGTCTTCTCGTCCCTCATCCGGCGGAACGAGAACGCGACGTCCTTCGTGGTCAGCCGCGAGCCGTCGTGGAAGCGGACCCCGGGGCGGAGCTTGACCTCGTACGTCGTGTCGTCGGCCCAGCCGAACTCGGCGGCCAGGTCGCCGATGATCTCGCCGTCGCCGTCGTACTGCAGCAGCGCGTTGTACGTGAGCTGCCGCAGCAGGTCCGACGCGGCGCCCGTGGTGACGTGCGGATCGAGGTTGGCCGGGTCCGTGGAGAGCCCGAAGTGCAGCACCCCGCCGCGGCTCGGGCCGCCGGGCCGGGGCGTGACCTCCTCCATCGACGACGGCAGGTTGACCGGGCTGCCGCACGCGGCCAGCGCGGCGCTGCCGAGCGCGCCGCCGCCGGCGGCGAGGAGGTGCCGCCTGCTGATTGGTGCCATTGAACATCTCCACACATCGGGGCCAGGGGACGAGCCGTACCGGCGGTGGATCCACCGTGCATGTGGCAGGTATACACGGGGTCCACATGAGGGTCAACGGGTGTGCAGACCTTGATACCGGAAGAGAAGCGGTGGTCAGGGAGGTGTGGAGCGGCGGTGGGGGACGTGGCCGGGCGGCCGGGCGGGAGCCCGTGCGTGCCGTCAGCCCGGCAACTGGGCGCGGGCCTGGGCGAACAGCTCCTGGCGGGCGCCGCCCCAGGTCACGGCGGCGTGCGCGAGCGCCTCCAGAGCGGCCCTCAGCGGGTCGGGGCCGGCGGCGGCGAGCAGCGCGGGCAGCGCCATGGCCTGCTGGAGCACGTCGTCGTTCCCGCCGCCGGGGGCGGGCACGAGGGTCCGGGGAACGCTCGGGTCGGTGAAGAGCCGGTCGAAGGCCCGCCCCTCGTCATCGAACGGCTCCGGCAGGTCCTCGCCCCGGTCCAGGGCGGCGAGTCCTGCGGCTATCCAGCCGATACGGTCGAGTCCGGCCGCCGCCAGCGCCCGCATGGCGGCAATGCTGCCCGCCGCCACTGACAGCGGGACACGCGCGCAGGCGGGCCGGGATCCACGCGACCCGCGCGCCCGGCGTCGGCCGCGGGGCCTACGACACGCTCTAAGAGGCCAGTTTCATGTCGATCCAGGGGATCGTCTCGCCCGGCAGCACGTAGCGCTCGGTCTCGACGAAGCCGTGCTTGTGCGCGAACCGCAGTCCGCTGTCGTTCGACGACAGCACCACCGTCGCGATCTGCTCCGCGCCCAGCTCCCACGCCCGGAAGAGCCCGCGCGCGTACAGCTCCTCGCCGATGCCCCGGCCGCGGTGCTCGGCGAGGACGCGGGCGATGACGGTGGCGGTGCGGGTGCCGTCCTCGGGCGGGCGCACGGTGCTGCAGCCGACGAGCACCCCGCCGGCGTAGGCCAGCTCCAGGCGGTGCCGCCACGCCCGGTCCCGTACGTCGTCCAGAGAGAGGTGATGCGTCGGGATCGTCGCGTTGTGGACGCGGCGCCAGTCCCGGAGCGCCTCGTCGTCGGCCGGCGGCGTGAAGCGGAGATCGGACACCCGGGCAGCCAACAGCGCGGACGGCCCGCGCGTCAAACCGCGGTCCTCCGCAGTTGGTCAGTGCCCGCCGACGGGCTCGGTGCAGCCGCCTTCCATGTAGACGCCGTGCACGTCGATCCCGGCGGCCGGGTCGGTGTTGCCGCTGATGCACGGGCCGGCCCCGGCCACCATGACGTCCCACCAGACGAGGGCGGCGTCGTTCTGCCGCGCGGAGACCGTGTCCGGGCCGTAGCCGAGGTCCTCGAAGAGGCGCCGCGTCCGTTCCTCGTCCCTGAGGTCGGCGGGGGCGGCGTCCTCAAGCGCCGCGGCGATGCGTGCGGCGTGGGCCTCGCCCCGGCACAGCTCGTCGGGGGTGACGTCGGTGGTCTGCTTGTAGGCGTTGTTCTCCCCGTACTTGGGGTTCTCGGGTACGCCCTCCTCGCCCTCCGCCCGGGCCGTGGGCTCCGGCCGCACGTCGCGGCACTTCCGCGCGATGCCGGGCCACGCGCGGTCGTGCTCCTTCCGCGTCGCTTCGGCGTACTCCTCCGCGGTGGAGGGGGAGCCGCCGCTCGACGGCGTACCCGTACCCGTAGCGGAACCGCTCTCCTCACCGCACCCGGCCAGGAGCACCGCACCCGCGCACACCGCGGCCAGGACCCCGAAACCCCGCCCCATCCCGAACCTCCCCGACCCGCACCCCAGACCCATGACCGGACGATCCTCCCGCACCCCCGCAACCCGCGCAGTAGCGGACGTCACGCACCGGAGGCGGGCGGCAGGATCGTGGCCGCGGCGGCGGGGAGGTCGACGCGGACGGTGCGGGCGGGCTCCCCGTCCGTTCCCGCGGGGACGTGGACGGTCGCCCGGACGGGGGCGTCGGTGAGGTTGAAGACGGCGAGGTGGCCGTCGGCCAGGGCGGCCGCGACGCCGGGCACGTCCGTGGTCGGTGCGGGGGCCGCCGCCAGGGCGCGGGTGCGGCCCGCGCGCTGCGCCGGGTAGCCCTCGGCGATCAGCGGGGCGTCCGGGCCCGCGGAGAGGGTGACGGAGCCGGCCGTCACGCGGATCGGGTTGCTTCCGCCGCGTACGACGAAACCGGCCCGGTCGTCGACGTTCACCCAGTTCCCTGTGAAGCGGTGCGCCGTGGGCACCGCCGCCACGTCGCGCCAGCCGGTGCCGTCGGCGGACACCTGCACCCGGTACTCCGCGCCGTACGCCGCCTCCCATCCCAGCAGCACCCGGTCCACCCGCTGCTCCGCGCCCAGGTCCACCGCCAGCCAGCTGTCCGCCCGCGGCCGCTCCGCGCGGGCCACCGCCCAGCGGGTGGCGGGGTCGCCGTCCGTGGCGTGCGGCGGGGGGTAGGCGGGGTCGGCGGACGAGGCGGTGGCGGTACGGCCGCGGGCCAGGTCGGTGGCGGAGCCGGGGGCGTAGACCTCGACGCGCCAGAGGGAGTAGCCGTACTGCGTCGCGGGCCGGGCGCCGAGCATCCGCACGTGCCGCGCCGCGACCGCGGGGAAGCGCACCTCGTCCACCCCGCCGTCGCCGCCGTCGGGCGCCAGGGTGACGGCGCCGCCGGGGCCGTGGAACGTACGGTCGCCGTCGAGGCCCCGTACGCCCGGCATGGTCAGCGTGTGCAGCCGCAGCCGCCCCTCGTCGGCGGCGAGGCCGGACGTGGCGTAGACGACCGCGCCGGTGGGCAGCGTCGCGTAGCCCGCGGTGCCCTGCGCGAGGCGCAGCACCGTGGCGGAGCCGTCGAAGCCGTCGGCGGCCCGGGTGTAGCGGGCGACGCGGCGGCCGGTGACCGCGAGCGCGGTGCCCGGCAGGAACGCGGGGGCGGCGCCCGTGACGTCGAAGAGCCAGTCGTCGTGCTCGGGCAGGAACGCGAACTTCACGTGCCCCGCCTTGCTCACCGCCATCGCCAGGGCCTGCGCCGACTGGTGCGCGACGAGCCCGACTTCGGCGCCGTAGTCCGTCGCCCCGGTCACGCTCGCCCAGTAGCGGGCCTCGCTCACCGGCCGTACGTCGCCGTGCAGCCGGTCGCGCCAGACGTGCAGCAGGTACGCGATCGCCACCTCCGCGCGCGCCTCCGGCTCGTACTTCGGCTCGCCGCTGAACTTCGTCAGCCGGTTCTCCGGCGGGTACGCGAGATACGGCTCCAGATGCGCGGCGAGCATCCGCTCCGCGCGGGCGGTGTACGGGTCGGCCTGGCCCATCCGGCGCCAGGTCAGGGGGAGCACGTCGCGGCCGTAGAGGTGGTAGCGGTCGGCCACCATGGGGTGCGAGGAGAGCCCGGCGGCGGTGCCGAGGTGGGTCATCGTGTGCCAGAGGCCGGCCGCGTTGGGCTGCTTGGCGAGCACCTCGGGCAGCGGGGCGCCGGCGATGAGGAAGTGGAGGGCGTTGCGCCCGGGGTACGCGCCCGTGGACTGCTGGTACATGGGCGCGTAGGTGCCGTGGTTCTCGACGACGTGGGCCTCGTACATGTTCTGCGCGGTGTTCCATTCGGACACCGGACGGCCGTCGATGAGCGTGCCGTTCTCGCGGTCCGCGGAGGGCAGCCCCGTCATGTTCGACATCCAGCGGGTCAGCCACTCGCGCCAGGCGGGGGCGTCGGCGTGGCCCGGGTGGTACGCGAGGCCCGTGGCCAGCGGCATCGACTTCGCGCCCATCTCCTCGATCTTCGAGTCGCCGCGGTGCCCGCCGGTGAGCCCGTTGGACGACCAGCCGCCGCTGCGGGGATCCTCGCCGGCACCGAGGCCCGCGACGTACTGCGCGCCGCGGACGGCGATGGCGTCGACGTGCGCACGGGTGGCGGCGTCGAGGTCGTCCCAGAGCAGCCGGGCGGCGGCGACGAAGTACGACTCGAACGTCCCGTCCCAGAACACCCGCCCGCCCCACTCGTACCCGCCGCCGCCCCAGGTCGCGCCGGTGGCCCAGAAGTTGGTGGCGGCGAAGTGCCGGATGGTCCGCACGGTGTGGTCGGCGAGCGTGTCGCGGTCGACGCCCGCGAGGTCCGCGTCGTACGTGCCGTGGGTGAGCAGCACGGCGTTGCCGAGGACGCTGACGAAGCCGAAGTCGGCGAGCGGGTAGCGCCCGGCGGCGTCGTCCCACTGCGTCTCGACCCAGCGGGTGTGGCGCAGCAGGAGCCGGTGGTAGAGCAGGGCTTCAGGACCGGGCCCGGAGGCGGCGGCGCCGATCCCCGGCGTGCCGAGGGCCAGCCCGGCGGCGGTGGCCCCGCTCGCGAGCAGAAACCGCCTGCGGGGAAAGGGAGTCGGGGTCGCCATAGCGGGATGCCTCCCGTCGCCGCGGTCCGGGGCCCCGACTGTAACCCCTGTGACGGCGGGGGAGAAGATCGCGGCATCGCGGCCCCCGCGGTCACCCGGAGGTCCGTGGGAGGCGCGGGTCGGCCGTGGCGCTTGGCGACCTCGGGGTGCGGGCCGAGTTAGGGGACGGGGAACATCTCTGCGGCGACGCCGGGCAGTTCATCGAACTTCGCATGGGCGTCTGTGGTCATCACCGTCCGGTTCGTGGCAATCGCCGTCGACGCGATGATCAGGTCGTGCGCACCGCGCGGCTTGCCCAGCTTCCGGGTGTACGCCAGCAACCGGGCATGCACACGCGCCACATCCAGCGTGTAGTCATCCACCGGGACTATGGCGAGCACCGCGTCGACGAATCCCTGGCGACGGCGTGTGGTCAGCTCGTCCGCCGCGAGTTCCACGCCCTGCAGCAGTTCAGCCGCCGTGACGGCAGCGATGGTGATGTCGTCATCCCGGGCGCGCAACAGCTTGGCCAGCTCAACCCGGCCGCGATCGACCGCAGCAAGGACACCCGTGTCGAGGATCACCCTTCCCACGGGTCCTCCAGAGTCAGCAGCTTTCGGGTCTCCAGCACATCGGACGCGAAGTCCTCGTCGAGAGCCGCGGCGTGTGCTTCCAGCACGTCGGCAAGCGCAGCGCCGTTCCCGCTGGGTGCCGGCCCGAGGATCGCCAGACGTCTGCCGTTGCGGGTGATCACGATGGTTTCCCCATGCTCCGCCTGGTCCAGCACCGAAGCGAAGCTCCGGGAAGCCTCGCTTGCGCTCATCATCCTCATGAATTCAGAATATCAGAAACCCGCTGGTAAATGTGGGTGAGATGCCGGGGCCGCCGGTTCCGGGCGCACGTCACCGCCGAGGACTATGCTCGCCGCATCGAGGTCCACGACATCGGCGACGCCCGCCGCACCTCCGACCGCACCGGCCCCGGCAAGCTCGTCTGGGCCTCGTGCAAGCTCCCCGGCGTGCCACCCGGCGCACGGATCGCCCTCAGGGTGCATGTCGACACGCCGATCGCGGTGCACTGGCACTACGCGCGAGGTCCGTCGCTGCAGAAACTCGCCCGGCTCCTGCCGGCCCGGACCGACGGCCGGATAACTCTCACCACGAGCCGCCCGTCCTGAGTTCCGCATGACGCGTCACCCGGGGGCGGCGGGTGTTCAAGCGACCAGGGCGGCACGGGCGATGAGGGTGCCGATGTGGTCCCGGGTGGGGGCGCCGAGGATGTCGACGCTGATATCGGTGAAACCGGCCCGCTCCAGGAGGGTGCGCCACTTCCGTGGCGTGTAGCTGTAGCGGTAGGTGTACATGGCCTTTCCGGCGAAGCCGCTCTTGTACATGCCCTGGGGTCCGTAGGCGCCGGGGATGGCGGGCGGCTGGGAGAAGGCGAAGACGCCGCCGGGGGTGAGGCGTCGGGCGACGAGCGGAAGCAGCTTGGCGGGGTCGGTGAACCAAACGGCGCCGAAGATGGAGTACACCGCGTCCCACGTGCGGTCGGTGCCGGTGAGGTAGTCGAGCACCTCGGCGCGGACGAACTGCGGCCCGCGGCCCGCCCAGTGCGCGGTGATGCGCTTGACCATGACCGGGGACAGGTCGATGCCGGTGACCTCGACGCCCCGGTCGGCGAGGTACGCGGCCGCGCGGCCGGTGCCGCATCCGATCTCCAGCGCCGTCCCGGGCTCGCCGAGGAGTTCGGGGCCGGGGCCGTGGCCGGCGTACTGCGTCCAGTCCAGGACGGGCTCGGTGATGTCCTTGGTGACGCTCTCGGCGTAGGCGTCCCACAGTTCGGCCTCGTGGGCGAGGTTGTGACGGGCGGGCAACCGGGTCTCCTTGATGGCCGGGGGAGGGACTGGCCCCGCCCCCCGGGGTGCGGGGCGAGGCCAGGATAGGGACAGTCAGCGGCTGTCGGGGGCCTTGTTGTCGCATGCCGTCCTGCGGTGATCAATACAGGTGAGCCGCTGCCGGGGTGAAGCGGCTTGAGGAATCATCGTGGTGGTGAACGTGCACTCCATTCCGGCGCGGCGGCAGGCAGAGCCCTGTGAGTCGGTGGTCCGTACGCCGCCGCCCCGGCTGGGGCCGTACGTCATCGGCTGCTCGGCGTTCCGTGCCGGCGGGGGCGCGCCCGTGCGCCATCGGCTGCTGCCGGTCAACGCCACGGTCCTCGTCATCGACGTCACCGGCGCCGACCGCCTCGTCACCGGCGCCCGTTCCGCGTACGGCATCCACACCACGCAGCGGTGGCGCGAGGGCGTCACCGTCGGTCTCACTCCGGTGGGGACGGCGGCGCTGCTGGGGGTGCCGGCGCGGGAGTTCGTGGGCGAGACGGTGGAGCTGGCGGACGCGCTGGGGCGGCGGCGGGAGGAGGAGCTGGCGGAGCGGCTGGCGGAGGCTGGGCCGCGCAGGCTGGACGTACTGGTGGCGACGATGGAGGCGTGGCTGACGGCGGGGCCGGGAAGCCCGGCCGCCACCCCCTTCGCCGCGGCCTGGCACCGGCTCCAGCGTCCCGGCCGCCGGATCCCCATCCCGGCGCTGGCGGCCCGGCTGGGCGTCAGCCGCCGGTACCTGGAGCTGGGCTTCCGGCGCGAGATCGGCATGCCGCCGGGCCGGGTGGCCCGTATCGCCCGTCTCCAGCACGCGGTCGGCCGGCTGGCCGACCCGGCGCACGACCTCGCAGCCATCGCCGCCACCTGCGGCTACGCCGACCAGCCGCACTTCACCCGGGACGTACGGGAGCTGACGGGCCTGACGCCCACCGCGCTGTGCGCAAACCTTCAATACCGGGAGCCGGCCGCCGGATAGCGTCCCGCGCATGCTGCTGAACGGTAGGACGGCGCTGGTGACGGGCGGTTCGCGGGGCATCGGCCGGGCGATCGTGACCCGGCTGGCCCGCGACGGCGCGCGGGTGGTCTTCACGTACAAGGAGAACGAGACGGCGGCGGCGGAGGTCGTACGCGAGGTCCCGGGCACGGAGGCGGTCCGCGCCGACCAGGAGCGACCGGACGCCCTCGCCCACGCCTTCGCCCCCGTCCGCGACGGCCTCGACATCCTGGTCAACAACGCGGCGGTCAACCCGCGGCTGCCGCTGGCGGAGCTGACGGCGGCGGAGTTCGACCGGGTGCTGACGGCGAACGCGCGGTTCGGCGCCCTGGCGATGCGCGAGGCGGCGGCCCTGATGCCGGACGGCGGCCGGATCGTCAACATCTCCACCCTCAACACGGTGGTCCCGGCCCCCGGCCACGCGCTGTACTGCGCGAGCAAGGCGGTGCTGGAACAGTTCACCCAGGTCGCCGCCCGGGAACTGGGCCCCCGCGGGATCACGGTCAACACCGTCTCCCCCGGCGCCACGGAAACGGCCCTCCTCCGCGCCACCAACCCACCGGAGGCCCTCACCCAGACCGCGGCCATGACCGCGCTCCAGCGCCTGGGCCGCCCGGAGGACATCGCCGCGGTGGTCTCGTTCCTGACGGGCCCGGACGCCGCCTGGATCACCGGCCAGAACCTCCGCGCCACCGGCGGCCTGCTGATCTGAGCATCCGAGCGAACACGACATGGCGTACATGGATCCCGGATGAACATTGGCCGGACGGTTTCGGGGGCGCGGCGGTACGGGCGCTGCGAGGTCAGCAGCACGGACACGATGCTGGCCGCCACCGCGGCCAAGGCCGGTGCGATCGGCTACAGCGAGGCCGCCGGCGTGGACGGCCACCGGGCGGCGGGCGAGCTGGTCAAGCTGAAGATCGACGGCAGGGAGCCGACCGCGGCCGGCGTCGAGGACGCCGACTATCCGTACTGGCAGACGGAGTTCGCGTACACCTACGGCGAGCCCCCGGCCGGCTCGATCGCGGCGGCCTTCCTCAACTTCCTCACCCAGCAGACCGGCCGCGACATCCTCCGCGACCAGGGCCACGGCCTGTGCTCCGAGGCCGAGCACACCGGCGAGTGCCGCCCGGTGTGAAGCGGCACGCCCCGCGGCGGTCCTGAGGGAGCACGCGCTGCGGGTCTGTGAAAACGCACATGCCAGGCCATCTCTCGTATCGACGTGCTTGTGCAAAGAGACCAGTGACTTTCACCTTGCAGGTGCGGCATTATCATGGGCGCATGCACACGTACCGGATGGGAGATGCCGCCGCCCTGCTCGGTGTCAGCGCCGACACCGTCAGGCGGCTGGTCGACGCCGGAAAGCTGACCGCCGAGCGCGACGACGCGGGGCGCAGGATCATCCCCGGGGCGGCGCTCGCGGCGTACGCCCGCGAGATGCATCGAGCGGAGCGGGGGTCCACCGGGTCGTCCGCGCGCAACCGCTTCGCCGGGATCGTCACCGACGTGCACCTGGGGGACGTCTCGGCGCAGGTGGAGATCCAGGCCGGTCCCTTCCGGGTGGTGTCCATGGTCAGCCGGGAGTCGGCCGAGGAACTGGGGCTGGCGCCGGGCGTTCCGGCGGTGGCAGTGATCAAGTCGACCAACGTGGTCGTCGAGAGACCGTAGACGTCAGGGAGTGGACCTGTGATGACCCGTTCCGCGCGCCGGACCGGGGGCTGCCGCCCCACCCTCCGTATGGCCGGGGCCGGGGCCGGGGCCGCCGCCCTGCTGGCGCTCACCGCCTGCTCCGACTCGGACCCGGCTCCCGGCTCGGACCCGGGGAAGGGCGGCGAGTCCGGTGAGCTGTCCGGTGAGGTCACCGTCTTCGCCGCCGCCTCCCTCACCGAGAGCTTCGAGAAGCTCGGCGCGCAGTTCGAGAAGGACCACCCCGGTACGAACGTGACGTTCAGCTTCGGCGGCAGCGACGCCCTGGCCGCGAGCATCACCGGCGGCGCCCCCGCCGACGTCTTCGCCTCCGCCAGCCCCACGACGATGGAGATCGTCGCGGACGCCGGGGCCGCCGCCGGCACCCCCGAGACCTTCGTCCGCAACCGACTGGAGATCGCCACCCTGCCCGGCAACCCGGACGGGATCGCCTCGCTGAAGGACCTCACCGACCCGGGCCTGAAGGTCGTGCTCTGCGACGAGACCGTGCCCTGCGGGTCCGCCGTGCGGAAGGCCCTGGACGCCGGCGCGCTGAAGCTCACCCCCGTGTCGTACGAGGAGGACGTCAAGTCCGCCCTCACCAAGGTGGTGCTGAAGGAGGCCGACGCCGCCGTCGTCTACAAGACCGACGTGCGGGCCGCCGCTGGCACGGTGGAGGGTGTGGACTTCCCCGAGTCCGCCGGCGCGATCAACGACTACCCGATCACCCTGCTTGAGGAGGCGCCGAACGCCGCCGCGGCCGAGGCGTTCGTCGGGCTGGTGCAGTCGGCCGCGGGGCAGAAGGTGCTCACCGAGGCCGGGTTCCTCAAGCCGTGACGCTCCCCTCCGGCGCGGACAAGGGCGAGGCGGCGGACACCCCGGCCGGTGGCCCCGCCCCGCTCCGCCGGCGCCGCGTGCGGCCCCGGCCCGCGTCCCGGACCGCGTCCCGGACCGCGTCCCGGCCCCGGCCCCGCCCGCCCGGCCGCGGCGGGGCGCCGCTGCCGCTGCTCGTACCGGCGCTGCTCGGCCTCGCTTTCCTGGTCCTGCCGCTCCTCGCCCTGCTGCTCCGCGCCCCGTGGAGCAGCATGCCGGAGCTGCTGACCAGCACCGAGGTGTGGCAGGCGCTGCGGCTCTCGCTGGTGTGCGCGACGGCGGCGACGGCGCTGAGCCTGGTCATCGGGGTGCCGCTGGCGTGGCTGCTGGCGCGGGTGGAGTTCCCGGGGCGCGGGCTCGTCCGGGCGCTGGTGACGCTGCCGTTGGTGCTGCCGCCGGTGGTCGGCGGCGTGGCGCTGCTGATGGCGCTGGGGCGCAACGGGGTGGTGGGGCGGTGGCTGGACGACTGGTTCGGGGTCACGCTGCCGTTCACGACCGCGGGGGTGGTGGTCGCGGAGGCGTTCGTGGCGATGCCGTTCCTGGTCATCGCCGTCGAGGGCACGCTACGGGCCGCGGACCCCCGCTACGAGGAGGCCGCCACCACCCTCGGCGCCTCCCGCTTCACCGCCTTCCGCCGCGTCACCCTGCCGCTCGTCGCGCCGGGCATCGCGGCGGGTGCGGTGCTGGCGTGGGCGCGGGCGCTGGGCGAGTTCGGCGCCACGATCACGTTCGCGGGCAACTTCCCGGGGCGTACGCAGACGATGCCGCTCTCCGTCTATCTCGCGCTGCAGAGCGACCCGGAGGCGGCGATCGCGCTGAGCCTGGTGCTGCTCGCGGTCTCGGTGGCGGTGCTCGCGGGGCTACGGGACCGCTGGATGACCTCGGCATGAGCGACGATTCGGTACGCAAAGGGGGCGGCGTGGAGGCGGACGCGGAGATGCCGGGAGAGAGCGGGCTCGACGCGCGGCTCGTGGTCGAACGGGGCGCGTTCCAACTCGACGTCGCGCTCCGCGCCCGCCCCGGCGACGTCCTCGCCCTCCTCGGCCCCAACGGCGCCGGCAAGACCACCGCGCTGCGCGCCCTCGCGGGCCTCGTCCCGCTCACGGACGGGCATCTGCGCCTCGACGCCGCGGAGTTGGACCGTACGCCGCCGGAAGACCGCCCGGTCGGGGTCGTCTTCCAGGACTACCTGCTCTTCCCGCACCTCAGCGCCCTCGACAACGTCGCCTTCGGGCCACGCTGCCACGGCGCCACCAAGGCCGGGGCCCGCGCCGAGGCCGCCGCCTGGCTGGCGCGGATGGACCTGAGCGAGCACGCCGCCGCCAAGCCCCGCCGGCTCTCCGGCGGCCAGGCACAGCGCGTCGCGCTCGCCCGCGCCCTGGCCACCCGCCCCCGGCTGCTGCTCCTGGACGAGCCGCTGGCCGCGCTCGACGCCCGTACCCGCCTGGAGGTCCGCGCCCAGCTCCGCCGCCACCTCGCCGACTTCGAGGCCGTCGCCGTGCTCGTCACCCACGATCCGCTGGACGCGATGGTGCTGGCGGACCACCTCGTGGTCATCGAGGACGGCCGCATCGTGCAGCAGGGCGCCCCCACGGAGATCGCCCGCCGCCCGCGTACCGACTACATCGCCCACCTCGTGGGCCTCAATCTCTACCGGGGGCGGGCCCGCGGCCACACCGTCGACCTCGCAGAAGGACCCGCGATCACCACCGCCGACGACCTCACCGGGCCGGTCTTCGTCGCCTTCCCGCCCAGCGCCGTGACCCTGCACCGGGACCGGCCCACCGGCTCCAGCGCCCGCAACGTCTGGCGCTGCGCGGTCGCGGGACTGGAAACCCACGCGGACCAGATCCGCGCCGAGCTGACCGGTGAACTTCCCCTGGCGGCCGACCTGACCACCACCGCGGCCGCCGAACTCGACCTGCACCCGGGCGCCGAGGTCTGGGCGGCCGTGAAGGCGATCCAGACGCACGCGTACCCGGCCTGATCCCGGCCCGGGGCCCCGGGCCGGAGGGCCGTCTACTCGTCGGTGTCGGCCTTCTTCCGGTTCGGCCTCGGCGGCTGCGTCGAACTCGCCGCCTCCGCCTCGGCCTTGGCCTCGCTCACCGCCGCGTCGGCCTCCTTCGCGGCCTCGACGGCCGCCGTCACCGCATCGAGCGTGGGCGCCGCGCCTGCCTCCAGCGCCGGAGCCCCGGTACCGCTCTCGGCCGGCTTCTCGTCGGGCGTCGGCGTCGTCTGCGCGACCTCGGGCGGCCCCGACGCCGACTTGTCGCCGAACGCGGTGGTGACCGTGCGCACCGCCTCGGTCAGCTCGCCGGGAATCACCCAGAACGTGTTGTTGTCGCTGTTCGCCAGGTGCGGCAGCGTCTCCAGGTACTTGTACGCCAGGATCTTCGGGTCGGCGTTGTTGCGGTGGACGGCCTGGAAGACGCGCTCCACGGCCTGCGCCTCACCGTCCGCCCGCAGGATCATGGCCTGCTGTGTGCCCTGGGCCTCCAGGATGTCGCTCTGCTTCGTTCCCTCCGCGGTGAGGATCTTGGCCTGCCGCTCGCCCTCGGCATGCAGGATGGCCGCGCGCTTGTCGCGCTCGGCCCGCATCTGCTTCTCCATCGCCTCTTTGATGCTGTGCGGCGGGTCGATGGCCTTGATCTCCACCCGGTTGACCCGGATGCCCCACTTGCCGGTGGCGTCGTCGAGGACGGTGCGGAGCCGGGCGTTGATCTCCTCGCGCGAGGTGAGCGTCTCCTCCAGGTCCATGCCGCCGATGACGTTCCGCAGCGTGGTGACGGTGAGCTGGTCGATCGCCTGCAGATAGTCGGAGACCTCGTACGCCGCCGCCCGCGGGTCGGTGATCTGGTAGTAGAGCACGGTGTCGATGTTGACCACGAGGTTGTCCTCGGTGATCACCGGCCTGGGGTCGGACGAGTAGACCTGCTCGCGCACGTCCAGCTTGGTGTTGATGCGGTCCGCCACCGGCACGACGAAGTTCAGACCGGGCTGCAGCGTCCGGCGGTACCGGCCGAACCGCTCGATGTTGTAGCGGCGTGCCTGCGGGACGACCCGCACACTGGCGCTCACCAGAAAGATGACGGCGAGCACCGCCACGAGAATCGGGATGACGACCGGGTCCACACTTCCTCCGTTGGCTGTGTGTTCAGCGATTCATGGCAGGAGCTCACGGGGATAGACGACAGCGGTGGCGCCCTCGATCTCCATGACTTCCACCAGCGCCCCCACCGGGATCACCGAGGACTGGTCGAAGGCGCGGGCGGACCACTCCTCGCCGGAGAGCTTTATCAGGCCGCGCGTCGCGGTGACCTCCTGCACGACCTCGGCCCGCTTGCCGAGCAGCGCGTCGCTGCCCTCGCGGGAGAGGGGTGTCTGCGCCATGTGCTTCTTGGCAATGGGGCGTACGACCACGAGGCCCGCTGCCGCCGCCGCACCCAGAGCCACGAACTGGCCGAGAGCGCCGACGCCCACCCCGGCCACCACGGCGGCCACCAGGGCGGCGCCCGCCAGCAGCCCGAAGACCAGCGTCATCGTGAAGAACTCCGCGGCACCGAGTGCCGCGGCGGCGAGCAGCCAGACGATCCACGGCATCGCATCAGCCTCCCTCGGGGGGACTCACCCTCCAACTTACATCTCCGGAATGCCGGACAGAACAGACGTGCTCAAGGCATCCCGTGCGGGGCGGAGGGCAGCAGCCGGGGCACGAGGCGTACGTAGATCACCATGCCCACGACCTCGACCAGGGTCTGGGTGACGATCACCACCGCGGCGGCGGCCAGCCGGTCGGGCAGCGCGAGGGCGAGGGGGAGGACGACGAGGGAGTTGCGGGTCGCGCCGGTGAAGACGATCGCGCGTCCTGCGGGGACGTCGAGGCGGAACAGCCGGGCGACGCCGAGTCCCGCGAAGGCCATCACCGCGAGGAAGAGCACGTAGAACGGCACCACGCGGGCGACGTCCCCGACGCTGTCGTCGACCTTGGGCACCTGGGAGGCGACGACGGTCGCGAGGGTCGCGGCCATCAGCGGCACCATCGCGGTGCCCGCCGCGCCGGCGGTCTTCTGCCCTGCGGGACGGCGGGCGGCCCACGCCTGAGTGAGCCAGGCGAGGGTGAGCGGGACGGCGATGAGGACGACGAACGCCTCCACGAAGGGCCCGGCCTCGACGATGTCGGCGAGGTCGGAGCCCATGAAGAGGTACAGGTACCCGGGCAGGAACACCATCTGCGCGATCAGGAGGAGGGGGGTGGCGGCGAGGAGCCGGCGGCTGCTGCCGCCGGCGAGGCCGCTGAAGACGATGACGTAGTCGACGCAGGGGGTGAGGAGGACGAGCAGGACGCCCATGCGGATGGCCTGCTCGTCGGGGAGGAAGGCGAACATCGCGGCGACGACGAGCGGCACGACGGCGAAGTTGACGACGAGTGCGGCGGCGAGGAAGCGGCCGGCGCGCAGGGAGCGGAGCAGCCGGGCGGCGGGGACCTGGAGGAAGGTCACGTAGAGGAGGGCGGCGAGCACGGGGTTGATGGCGTGCTCAAGGCCGGGTCCGGCGCCGGGCGCGGCCCACCCGACGACCCCGCCGGCGACGAGGGCCCCGAGGTAGACGGGAACCTGGTGCCGCTCCATGGCGGCGACGATCCCGCCGGCCTGCGCCACGGCTGCTCCTCGGGGGTGGGGTGATCTGCGGTTCTCCCCAGACGGTAATCGGCGGGGCGGGGGCGGCCGGGTGCGGGTGGCCTGGGGCGGGGGTGGCTCGGGCGTGGGCGTGGGCGTGGTGCGGGGAGGCGGACGCGGCTTGGTGGTGGGCGAGGGCGGGGGTGGTGCCGCGGCCCCGGGGGGCCGGGCTTCTCGGCGGGCGTTGTCGGTGGGGCGGCCTACCCTTGGGCGGGTGTGAGGGGTTGGTGTGGTGGCCCCGGGGCGGATGCGAAACGGTGGCCGTGGTGCGGCCGGGGCCGGGGCCGCGGAGGGCCGTTGTCGGTGCGGGGCGCTGTTGCGGCGGGGGCGGGCGGGCTACGATGCGCGGCGATGACCAGGCCACGCAGGGTTCCGGACGCCGCGGTGCGCCGCCTTCGCCTGCTCGGCTACGTCCTCGTCCTCCTGGGCCTCCTCGCCGGGGCGGCGTCCTGCGCCGACGCCGGCCGCTCCGGCACCGCCGGGGCCCACGGACTCGTCCTCCGCGCCGACGCCCCGCAGACCGACGTCCTGGCGACGCTTCGCCCCGACGCGCTACGGGGTGACGATCCGCGGGCCGACGCCTCACCCGCCGACCGCCTCCCGGCCGACGCGCCACCCGGCGATGCCCTGCCTGCCGACGGCCTCCGGGCCGGGGTCCCGCCCGGCGACAGCCTCCCGGCCGACCCGGCACGCGCCGTCGCTCTCCGGCCCGGCGATGCCCCCCAGCCCGACGGCCCGCCCGGCGATACCCCCCGGCCCGACGGCCCACCCCGCGGCCCCCTCCCGGCCGGTGCCCCCTCCGCCGGCGCCGCGCCCCTCCCCCTGGACTGCACCTCCGTCCACGCCCCCGGCGCCCCCGCCGGGGAGTGCCCCGCCGCCTCCGAGCGGGCGCCCGTCGCGTCCCTCTCCGGGCCCGCGTTCTCTCCGCCGCCCGGCACCGCCCCCTCGTACGTGCCCAGCGAGGCCGCCGTCGCCGACTGCGGCCTCGCTCCGGCCCCGCCCGGCGCTCTCCGCACCCCCGATCTCCACCAACTCCAGGTCCAGCGGACCTAGGGTCTGTCGTCAATCTCCCGCCTGCGGCTGGGGGCACCGCCCACGGGCGCGCAGCGCGCTGTGGGGGAGCCTGGCACGCACGCTCGCCGCGTTGTCGGGATCGGCCGAAGAGGCCCGCTATGCGGTCGGCCTCCGCCTTGCGATCGCACGCACCAGACTCCCCCTACGCCGCGGGGGCGTGGGCGGTGCCCCCTGCGCCGCCCGCCCTGCGGGCGAACGACGCGAGAGTGAAGCCAGGCCCCAGGCCGGGTCCCGCGCACGCCCCAGAACCGGATCGCCGCCCGCGGCGCCCGGTGCATGCGCCCACCCCGTACTCCGTCCACTCACCCCTACGCACACACCCCGCCGCGCGCCCGCGCCCGCCGCGTTCGCGCGCGCCCCGGGGAGAAGGGTCCGCACACCATGGGTTCCGCCAAGTCCAAAGCCGCCGCCCGCCGTGCCCGCGTCGAGGAGATGCGCCGCAAGGAAGCCGCCCGGGAGCGGCGCAGCAAGCAGATCACCTATCTCGCCTCCGCCGTCGTCGTGGTCGCCACCGCCGTCGGCGGCTACTTCATCGTCGACAGCGCCCGCGAGGACGAGAAGGCCGCCGCCGCGCCCCTCAAGGGCGAGCAGAGCTGGGACGACCTCGAACAGAACCACGTCACCGAGGACGTCGACTACAAGATGACGCCCCCCGCCGGCGGCGACCACGACCCCGCGTGGCAGAACTGCAACGGCGACGTCTACGACCAGCCGATACGCGACGAGAACGCCGTGCACTCCCTGGAGCACGGCGCCGTGTGGGTCACGTACGGCGACAAGGCGAAGGAAGGGGACGTCAAGACCCTCTCCGAGCGCGTCACCGACACCCCGTACTCGCTGATCAGCCCCCACCCCGACCAGACCGGGGCGATCACCCTCTCCGCCTGGGGCAAGCAGCTCACGGTCGAGAAGGCGGCCGACCCGAAGGTGGGCAAGTTCTTCGACAAGTACGTCCAGGGTCCGCAGACTCCCGAGCAGGGTGCCGCCTGCACCGGTGGGAAGGACGCGTGACGCTCCTCCGGCCCGCCCTGCGGTGGCCGCTCGCGATGCTGGCCGCCGCGGTCCTCGTCTGCGGTGCGTTCCTCGTCGTCCTCGCCACCGGCGCGGACGACGACGCCCCCGGCGTCCCGGACACCGGCTCCGCCGACGCCGGGTTCGCCCGCGACATGATCGTGCACCACCAGCAGGCCGTGGAGATGTCCCTCATCGTGCGCGACCGCACCGGCGACGAGGACGTGCGCAGGCTCGCCTACGACGTCGTCAACACCCAGGCCAACCAGCGCGGCATGCTCCTCGGCTGGCTGGACGAGTGGGAGCTGCCGAAGTCGTCGGGCGAGCCGCCGATGGCCTGGATGGGCCACGAGATGCCCTTCGAGGCGCGCGACGGGTCGCTGATGCCCGGCATGGCCACCGACACCCAGCTCCGCCGGCTGCGGGACGCGGACGGCCGGGACGCCGAGGTGCTGTACCTCCGGCTGATGACCGCGCACCACCGGGGCGGCGTGCAGATGTCGCAGATGGCGGCGGGCGCGGTGGAGACGCGGGTGGTGCGGCGGCTGGCGGAGACCACGCTGCGCGGGCAGCAGTCGGAGATCAAGCTGATGCGGGACATGCTCCAGGAGCGCGGCGGCCTCATGAAGCCGTAGCCGTCCGGGTCAGCGCGCGAGCGCTTCGTCGATGGCGGCGGCGAAGTCCTCGCACGACTGCGGGTCGGAGATCTTCTCCCCGCCGAGGAAGACGTCGGCGTCCCCTGGACGTCCAGGGCGAGGCCGTCGCGCTGGTCGGCCCGTACCCGGTCGGCCGTGCGCGGGGCCGCCAGGTCGCGGTCGAAGCGGTCCATGTCCAGGCCCAGTTCGCGGGCGAAGCCGCGGAAGACGTCATCCTTCGACTCCTGCGCCCCGCCCCACTCCGCCTGGGTGCCGAAGAGCTTGCGGTACATCTCGTCGAACGTGTCCTGCCGGGCCGGGTCGTGTATCGACACCAACGGTCCCCAGGGGCCCGGTGTCGAAGTACACATGCGTGCCTGCGCGAACCGCACCGGCCAGAGCTGGACCTACGACGAGAACGATCGTCACTTTGCCAACCCGCCCAGCGGACCGTGCCTCGACACGGCCGGAGCCCCCGCCACGGGGGTCGGCCTGGTGGTGAACCCGTGCGGGAACTACACCGGCCAGGTATGGCACCACAGTCCCGGCACCGGCCAGTTGGTCAACCAGACCACGGGACTGTGCATGGACACGGCCGGGCCTCCCGCCATCAACGTCGGCCTGGTGCTCAACCCCTGCGGAAACTGCACCGGCCAGCTCTGGCGCAGGTGATCCTTCCCGCCCGCCACCGCCACTGCCACCGCCACCGGGCCAGGGCCGCCGCCCCTGGCTACGATGTGGCTGCGCGCATCGCCTGCGGAGGGGAAACGATCATGCGGCGGCTGGGGGATCTCGAAGCGGAGATCATGGACCGGCTGTGGAAGTGGGAGCGCCCCGCCACCGTCCGCGAGATCGTCGACGATATCAACAACGACCGCGAGCTGGCCTACACGACGGTCATGACCGTCGCCAACATCCTGTACCAGAAGGGCTGGCTGGTCCGTACGAAACAGGGCCGGGCCTGGCTCTACACCCCCGTCCGCAGCCGGGAGGCGTACTCCGCCGCGCTGATGGAGGACGCCCTCGGCGCCAGCGAGGACCGGTCCGCCGCCCTCGCCCACTTCGTCGACGGTATGACCGACGACGAGGTCGCCGCCCTGCGCAAGGCGCTGCGCGAGAGCGACGCCGGCCGCCGGTGCGAGGGCCGGGGCCCGGGGTGAGCGAGGCGCTGCCCGTCCTGGGGTACGCGGCCGTGCTGGGCGTCGTCGCGCCGCGCTTCGTGCTGCGCGGCGCGTGGCCGCACCGGGCGCCGCGGCTCGCGGTCGCCGTGTGGCACGCGCTCGCGGTGGCGTTCACGCTCTCCGTGGCGCTGGCCGCGTACCACCTGGCGACGCCCACCGAGCATCTGCACGCCAGCTTCGTCGGCTTCCTGCACTCCTGCGGCCTGGGCCTGGACCGGGGCGTGGACCTCGGCCTCGGCACCGGGCGGCCCGACCCGGGTGTCGCGAGCCGGCTGGCGGGCGTGCTGCCGGCCGCCGTGGCCGGGGCGGTGGCGGTGAGCGTCGGCGGGCACGCGCTGCGGGCGCGGCGGGTACGGGCCCGGCATCGCGCCGTACTCGACATGGTCGGCCGCCGTTCCTCCGCGCTGGGCGCCACCGTCGTGGCGCACGGCACGCCCGTCGCGTACTGCCTGCCGGGCCGCCGCGCGCGCGTCGTCGTCAGCGAGGGCGCGCTGCGGCTGCTGTCGGCCGCGCAGGTCGACGCGGTCCTGGAGCACGAGCGGGCGCACGTCGCCGGCCGGCACCACCTGCCGCAGGCGGCGGCGGACGGCTTCGCCGCCCTGTTCCGCGGGCTGCCGCTGGCGCGGCACGTGCGGCGGCAGACGGCGCTGCTGCTGGAGATGGCCGCGGACGACCGCGCGCTGCGGCGGCACCCGGGCCGGGTGCTGGCCACGGCGATGTACGAGATGGCGGCCTGCCGCGCGCCGCGCGGGGCGTTCGCCGTCGGCGGCGGCACGGTGCCGGTGCGGCTGCGCCGGGTGCTGGGCCCGCGGCGGCGCGCGCACCCGGTGCTGCGGGGCGCGGTGGCGGCGGTCGCGCTGACGGTGCCGCTGGTCCCGCTCCTGGTGGCCTGCCCGCCCGCGCTGGTCTGACGGCCCGTGGTCCCGGCTTGCTGTTGCGGGTCATGACGTTGCTGACACCACCGACGGGGAGTTCGGTGTTCCGTGAGAGCTGCCAGGCGCCGCCGCTCGGCATTGTGCGACTTCAGTCAGGTACTCGCTCATCGCATCACGGTTGCGGATGAGTACGTCGATCCGCTCGGTGAGCCGGTCCCGCTCGGCGGCCAGCAAGGCCAGCATCTCCGGTGTTGCATCGGGAAAGTGGATCGATCGAGGTTTGTCCAGGCACGGAAGAATCTGCTTGATGATGCGAGTGGGGAGCCCCGCATCCAGCAGGCCACGGATCTGGTTGACCCGGTCCACGTAGCGGTCGTCATACTCCCGATACCCGTTCGCGCCCCGGTCCGGGACAATCAGCCCCTGCTCCTCGTAGTAGCGAAGTAGCCGACGGGACGCACCCGTCAGTCGCGACAATTCACCGATCCTCACACTCGCCGAAACTACTCGGCGCACGTCGGCTTGACCATCACATCTATGTGAAGGTTTCAGGATTCGGTCCATGACCACCACGTCTTCTGACGCACAGCCTCGTACGCGACAGGCCGGCCTTCCATGGTCCGCGCTGTTGGCACTGGGGACTGCCGTCTTCATCACGAGCTTGACCGAGACTCTGCCTGCCGGGGTGCTGCCCGAGATGTCGACCTCACTGGGCACCAGTTCAGGTGCTACCGGCCAGGCCGTCACCGTCTATGCGGCCGGTACGGCGTTGACCGCGATCCCGCTCGCCACGGCGACGGCATCTGTTCCGCGGAAACCACTGCTGCTCGGCGCCATGGCCGTCTTCCTGGTGGCCAACACGCTGACTGCGGCTGCACAGGGATACATCGTCCTGCTTGCGGGCCGGTTCCTCGCCGGCGTGGCCGCGGGCCTGGCGTGGGCGATCCTCGCTGGCTACGCCCGTCGTATCGCACCTGTCGGCTTGGAAGGGCGCGCCATCGCAGTGGCGATGACCGGGATCCCTGTGGCGCTGTCCTTGGGAGTTCCGGCCGGCACGCTGATCGGTGAACAGGTGGGATGGCGGGCGGCGTTTGGCGCTGTCTCCCTGGTCACTCTTGCCGTCATCGGCTGGATCAGCGTGTCCGTCCCCGGCGTGGGGCAACCTGCCATTGAACAGGCTGACCCCAACCGTTCGGACCCCGCACCAGAATCAGCGAAGTCGCCCCTGCGGCAGACCCTGGCGGTGCCCGGTGTCGCGGCGATCATGGTCACGGTCACGACGTTCGTTCTCGGGCACACGATCATCTACGCCTACATCGCTCCCTACCTACAGCACGCCGGGCTCAGGCCAGCGACCGACGCGGTTCTCCTTGCTTTCGGTGTCGCATGCCTGGTGAGCATTTGGTACGTCGGACGCCATGTCGACCGCCGGCCACGGGCTCTGATGGTCACCGGCGCAGCGCTGTTCACTCTCGCCACCGCAGCTCTTGCCGTCACCACCACACACACGATCGTTTGGGTCGCCGCTGTTCTTTGGGGCCTGGGGTGGGGCGGCGCCCCGACCTTGCTGCAAACCGCAGCCGGACAAGCCGGAATGCGGCGCAGCACCGCTGCCGCTGACACCGCGCAAGCCGTCCTCGTCACCCTCTGGAACACCGCGATGGCCCTTGGCGGCATCATCGGCGGTCTCCTGCTGCAAAGCTCGGGCGTCACCGTGGTCGCCGCGTCAGCCGCCGCCCTCGGGGCAGTCAGCCTGGTCATCGTCGCCGGGGCCCGACACCGCGCATTCCCCCACACTCAGGCCACGTCATGACCCACGCCAGCGCACCCTGAGCGTTGAAGGACGCCGGCGTCTGGTCAAACGTTGCCGCACTCGGCCCATCGCGCACGTCGCCGCAGAGACGGGCATCTCCAGGGCGACCGCACCGAAGTGGGTCAATCGCTACCCCTCCCGGACGAGAATGCCGCTACCGCGATCGCGTTCATGCACCGAGCACGAGCCTGGCTGGCCGCCCACGGCATCACCCGCATCGAGCGGATCGTCACGCAACCGCCAGCATCACGGCTATGCGAAGGCGTCAGCAACGCCATGGCCTCCTACAGCTTGCAGGGGGTCGCTTGCCTGCGCTTCTACTAATCTACTAAGTTGCCTTTCGGTTCCTGTCGCCGCCGAGGATGAGGAGCAACTCCGCCATGGGAGCGCACCGCCGCCCGAAGTCCCCCGGCCGCGCCCGGATCACTGCCCTCTCCTTCGCCGCCGGGGCCTTCACCCTGCTCTCGACCCAGAGCGGCCAGGCCGAGCCGAAGCCCACCGTCGAGGAGGTGCGCGCGGAGGTGGAGAAGCTGTACGAGGAGGCCACGGGGCCCACCGAGGAGTACAACGCCGCCCGCGAGCGCCAGCGCGGGCTTCAGGAGGAGGCCGAGAAGGCGCAGGACGAGGCGGCCCGCCAGCAGCAGGAGATCAACGACCTACGGGACCGGATAGGCCCGCTCGCCGCCGAGCAGTACCGCAACGGCGGCATCGACCCCAGTGTGCAACTCGCCCTCTCCGCCGACCCGGACGAGTACCTCCGGGAGGCCGAGCTGGTCGACCGCGTCGGCCACCGGCAGGCGTCGGCGCTCAGCGTGCTCCAGGACAAGCAGCGGGAGCTGGCGCAGCAGCGCAGGGAGACGTCGGCGAAGCTGCGCGAGGCGGAGGAGTTCCGTACCGCCGCGGCGGAGAAGAAGAACGAGGTCCAGGCGAAGCTGACCGAGGCGCGGCAGCTCCTCAACTCCCTGACCGCGGAGGAACGCGCCCGCCTCGACGCCGCCGAGGAGCGCGACGCGGCCGAGGCCGGCACGAGCGACGCGGCGGACACCTACGACGGCCCGGCGAGCGGCCGCGCGAAGGCGGCCCTGGACTTCGCGTACGCCCAGCTCGGCAAGCCCTACGAGTGGGGCTCGACCGGCCCCGACTCCTTCGACTGCTCCGGCCTGACGGGCTCGGCGTGGAGCGCGGCGGGGGTCTCGCTGCCCCGTACGGTCAAGCAGCAGTACGACGCGGGCCGCAAGGTCAGCCAGGCGGACATGCAGCCCGGCGACATCATCTACTGGTACAACGACACGCAGCACAACGGCATGTACGTCGGCGACGGCAAGGCGATCCACGCGCCCCGCACCGGCAAGAACGTCGAGATCGTCCCGGTCGACAGCATGCCCTTCTACGCTGCCAGCCGCCCCTGAGAGCCCGAGCGGTCAGGTGTGGATTCCCGTGAGAGATGTCGTTGTCCCAGCGTCCTGGTACGCGGCCACCGTACGGCGGTTGACGGCCGACGCGAGCCTGCTGGGGTTGGCTCGCGTCCTGAACGGACCCGGGACACCTGCCCCAGGTCAATACCGCGACGCTGCTGCGGGAACCCGGGAGCCCACCATGCACGGTCAGCCAGAACTTCGACCGGTCCGGCTGCGTCATCGCCGTCGGCGGCTGACGCCAGGCAGGCGCTGACCCGCGCCCGCGAGGCGACAGGCATGCTGCGCTTCGTCCACACCTGGAGTGCCCCGCAGGAGTGAAGCGTTGCCGCAGGTGGTTCGTTGAGCCTGCGGGGCCAAGTGCCCGGCAAGCGGAGCGTCGTACTCTGCGGACGTGGGACACGTCGCTGTTGCGAAGCCGACGAGCGGCCGGCTGGATGCCGTTGGCCGTACCTCGCTGCTTACCGCCGCCATGCGGGCGATCGAGAGTCGTCGCTCCGACCGTCTCTTCGACGATCCGTACGCGCACCGGCTGTGCGGGCAGGTCGGTCCGTGTCTGCTGGAGGAGTTGCGGGCGGCGACGCTGCCGGCCGGACAGCCGCGGCGGATGCCCGATGTGCTCGACGTCAACGCCGTGCGGACGCGGTTCTTCGACGACCGGCTCCGTGCGGACGTGCACGAGGGTACGCAGGTGGTGCTGCCGGCCAGTGGGATGGACTGCCGGGCGTACCGGACGGAGTGGCCACGGGGCGTGCGGTGGTACGAGATCGACCGGCCCGCCGTCGTCGCGCACAAGCAGGCGCGACTAGCGGACGTGCGGCCCTGCGTGGATCGCCGTGCCGTCGGTGCCGACCTGACAGGGCCAAACTGGGAGCGGCGGCTGGTCGCGGCCGGGTACGAGCCGCAGGTGCCCTCCGTCTGGCTGCTGGAGGGTCTGCTGTGCTACCTGCGGGAGGGTGAGGTCAACGACCTCCTCGACCGCATCCGCCGCGTCACCGCCCCGGGCTCTGTGCTCCTCGCCGACTGCGTCGGTGCTGCCGCGTTCACCGTGCCGCACGCGAGCGGGCAGCTCAACATGTTCGCCCGCTGGGGCTGCCCCTGGCACTTCGGGACCGACGAACCGGAGGTCCTCTTCTCCGGGCACGGCATGCGTGCGACCTCCGTACAGCCGGGCGAGGCGCCTGCCGACTACCCCCGCTGGTCCCACGCCGTACCGCCGCGCTCGGCCGGAGGCGTGCGCCGCATCTTCCTCATCCGGGCCGTCCGAGGCTGAGACCGCCGGTCATGTCCCCGTTCACGGCGTTGGACTTGGTCTGGCAGTCACATCTGCGTGCGCAGCAGCGACTTGGCGATCTGATCCCTGCGGCGTGAACGGCGGGTAAGCATCAGGCCGTGCCCCGCCGATGGCGGGGAGAAAGGGCTGGCGCGGGCGGTGTACGCGGCGTAGGCGTCGCCGTGGACCGCCGTCAGGTGCGGCTCCTCCACGACCCGGACCTGCAACGGGACCGCGACGATCAGCGCGGCGAGGGCCGGGAGGGAGACCGGGTGGGGGGAGGACGAGCGCGAGGCCGGTGGTGGTCGTGGCGGCCCGCGCCCACGTGCTCATGACGGGCCTCCTCCATGGGTGCCGCAGCAGTCGCACGCGGCGGTGGTGCTCGCGGTCGTGGTCCCCGGGACGGCGCAGCAGGCTTCGCCACGCCAGGCGTTACGGCCCTCCCGTACGGCGACGGCGGAGATGACCAGGGCCGCGACCGGGTCGGCGAAGGTCCAGCCGGCGGTCGCGTTGAGGACGAGCCCGAGCAGCAGGACGGCCGACAGGTACGTGCACAGCAGGGTCTGCTTGGAGTCGGCCACGGCGCTGGCGGAGCCGAGTTCGCGGCCCGCGCGGCGCTGCGCGGCGGAGAGGAACGGCATGATCGCCAGCGACAGCGCGGCCAGCACGATGCCGGGTACGGACGGCTCCGCCTCGGCGCCGCCCGCCAGCGCCCGTAGGGCGTCGACGGCGACGTACGCGGCGAGGGCGAAGAACGACACCGCGATGATCCGCAGCGTCCGCCCCTCCCTGGCCTGCCGGGCGGCGGGGTCGACGGCGGAGAACTGCCAGGCGAGGGCGGCGGCGGAGGAGACCTCGACGACGGAGTCCAGCCCGAAGCCGATCAGCGCGGCGGAGGAGGCGAGGGCCCCGGCGGTGAGCGCGACGACGGCCTCGACGACGTTGTACGCGATCGTCGCCGCGACCAGCAGCCGTATCCGGCGGGTGAGCAGGGCCGCCCGGCTCTGGCCGGGACCGGTGCCGACGCCCGCGGCCATCGTCAGCAGCACCCTTCGGCGTCGGCGTCCGGGCAGGTCCGGTCCGTCGCCACGGCGACGACGGCGGCCCGCAGGTCGTCCAGGGCATGCCCGAGGCGGGCGTCGGCGAGTTCGTACCGCACCCGCCGCCCGTCGGGCACGGCGACGACGAGCCCGCAGTCGCGCAGGCACGCCAGATGGTTGGAGAGCCGGGTCCGGGAGACGCCGAGCGCCTCGGCCAACTCGGCGGGATAGCCGGGCCCGTCGCGCAGCGCGAGCAGGACCCGGCAGCGGATGGGGTCGGCAAGCGCCCGCCCGAAGCGGGCCAGCACGTCGATGTCCGTGGCGGTGGTCAGCACGCCGGAGACGATACAGGGGATTCTGAATTCAGGAAAGAATGAATCGACCGGGAGTCAGACCACCAGCGACCCCGCCACGAAGGCCGCGAGGACTCCCAGGGGGTGGAACGACGCGCGGTTGAAGACCGTGAGGGCCGTGGGGGGTTCGGGGTGGCGGAGGAGGCGGGCGGCGGGGAGGACGAGGGTGGGGATCGCCGTGAGGGCCGTGACCGCGATCCCCGCAGCGCCGTAGAACGGCCAGGCCGTTACCGCCAGGGTGCAGGCCGTGGCCGCCGTGAGCAGGAGCAGGGCCGCCGAGAGACGGGCGGCGGCGCGGGGGCCGTAGACGATCGGGACCGTCTTGATGCCGAGCGGGGTGTCCTCGGCCACGTCGGCGAGGTCGTTGGGGATGTTCCGGCCGCCGATCTCCCACGCCGCCATCCACAGCGCCAGCAGCCCGAGGCGCAGCGGGTCGACGGTGGCGGAGAAGGCGAACCAGCCCGCGCAGGCGCCGATCGCCACCATCGCGCCGCTGAGCAGGAACTTGTACGCCGTGACCGTGGCCAGCTTGCAGTACGCCGCTTCCAGCAGCGCCGCGCCGACGAACAGCACCGCGCACACCCAGCTCAGCGCGACCGCCACCGCCAGCGCGATCCCGCCCAGCAGCAGCACCCACGCGAGCCCCGCCGCGAACCGCAGCCTGCCCTGCGCCAGCGGGTGCCGGCCGCCCGTGCTGTCGATGTCCGGCGCCGCGCGGGTGCGGGCCATCGCCGCGCTGCGCCGGTCGAGGCGGGCGTCGAAGAGGTCGTTCGCCGCGAAGACCGCGAAGAACGCCGCGGCGGTGGCGAAGACGGCGGCGGCCAGGCGGCCCGGCGCGGGGTGGTCGGTGGCCAGCAGCGCGCCGACCAGGGGCTGGGCGATGCTCAGCAGCGCCTGGTTGCCGCGCGAGAAGCCGTACAACGCCCGCGCCTGGACCGCAAGGCTCATGGAGTGGACTCCCTGGGTTCTCTCGACTGCATCGTGTGGGGGGTGCTGTGCGGGACGGGGAGGCCGGGTCCCGCGCCGACGTACCAGTGCGCGAACGCCGCGCCCGCGGGGCCCGGTTCGGCCAGCTCCCGCAGCCGCTCCAGCCGCCGCGCCAGCTCCCCCCTGCGGTCCGCGGGGTGCTCCCCCTGCGGGTGCAGCAGGTCCAGGAACCCGGCCGCGAGGTCGCGGGTCCGCAACACCTCGGGGAGCCTGCGGGCCGTATAGCCGGCCAGGTGCGTCTCGTCGCCGTCCCGGTAGCGGCGGATCAGCGCGTCGGCCAGGTCGGCGGCGTCGGCGACGGCGAGGTTCATGCCCTTCGCCCCCGAGGGCGTCAGCACGTGCGCGGCGTCCCCCGCGAGGAAGAGCCGCCCGTGCTGGAACCGCTGCCGCACGCTGCTGCGCATCCGCAGCACCCCGGTCTCCACGATGCGCCCCAGCCGCGGCACCGCCGCGCCCGCGCCCACCAGCCGGGTGCGCAGCCGCTCGTGCACGCGGGCGGCGGTCCAGCGCGCGGTGGCGTCCCCGGCGGGGATCTCCAGGTAGAGCCGGGCGATACGGGACGTGCGCGGCATGACGCCCGCGAAGCCGTCCTCGTGCACGGCGTACACCACGCCCGGCACGCCGCGGTCGACCTCCGCGAGGAGCGTGAGCCAGTCGTACGGGTAGCGCTCGTCCAGCTCGGCACGCGGCGCGGTGTCCGGGGGCAGCGCCTGCGGGGTGATGCCGTGCGGGCCGTCGCAGCCGACGACGTAGTCGCACTCGATGTCCAGCCCGGGGCACTCCACCCGCGCGGGACCGGCGCCGTCGACGTGCACGCGGGTCGCCGGCAGGCCGAACTCCGGGGTGTGGCCCGCCGTGCCGAGGTCGGCGATGAGGTCCCGTACCAGGAGCTGCTGCGGGTACACCCAGTGCCGGATGCCCCCGGACTGGGCGCCGTAGTCGAAGCGCAGCAGCCGGCCCGCGCACAGGAAGTCGCACCAGCCGTGCCGGGTGCCCTCGGCGAGCAGCCGGCCGGCGAGGCCGTGCGCGCGCAGGTACTCGACGACCCGGTGCTCCACCAGGCCCGCCCGCGCGCGCCGTTCGACCTCGGCGCGGGAGCGGCGCTCCACGACGGCGACGCCGACCCCGGCCCGTAAGAGGACGTTCGCCAGGACCAGTCCCGCCGGTCCCGCGCCCACGACGGCGACCTGCGTACGCAACCGTCGCGGCCCCGCCGTCGTGCTCGTGCCGCTCATGCCGTCTCCTCCAGGTCCGCCGGCACGTGCGCGGGGTTGAACACCTCGTGCACGGCGGCCAGGACGTCGTCCCCGCGCCACAGCCGGTACGTCCGGAACGCCGCCGGCCGCGGCTCCTCCGCCCGCGGCTCCGGCGGCCACGGCGTGACCCCGGCCCGTACGACGGTGCGCTCCAGCCGCGCGCCCGCCGCCCGCAGCGCGGGGCCCAGCGGCACCGCGGCGTCGGTCAGGCAGCGCCGCAGCGCCGGGTCGCCGCCGGGGCCGGCCACGACCCGGTTCCACGACCACCTCCGGCCCCCGGCGTCGGTGAGCGTCGAGTGCCGTACGAGCACCTCGCCCTCGGTCCCGAGCAGCGCGACGACGCCGCGCGGGGCCAGCTCGGGGCGGACGACCCGCAGCGCCACGTCGCCGACCCGCATCGGCGTGCCCGCCCACGACTCCAGGAGCGTCGTCGTCAGACCGTCGCTGCCGAGCAGCATCCGCGTCATCGGGCTGCGGAACCGGGCGATGGCTGAGCGGGCGGTGTCGGTGCCGAAGGTGTCGAAGTCGTCGTCGTTGTGGGCTGCGGGCAGGAACTCGGTCCTCGTGGGCATACCGTTGCGGCTCACTTTCGGGTCCGGAGACGTGTCGGGACGGCAGGTGCCGGGGCGTACGACGACCGCGTGGCGGTGGCGACGAGATACCCCGGCAGTGCGAACCGAGTGTGCACCCGTAGTGGCGCTCCGCACATCCCCGCGAGTGCCCGGACGGCGGCGGCCCCGTAGACCTTGCGGAGGCTGATCAGCCCGTCGTGCGCCTGGGCGGGGCCGCCGGTGAGGAACATCAGCGGCACCGAGACCAGGCACAGCGGGTGCCGCCACCCGTCCACGAGCAGCAGCGTCCGCGCCACCCGCGTGCCCTCCCGCAGCAGCGCCAGTACCCCGGCGGGCGGCAGGTGGTGCAGCGACATCGCCATCACCGCCACGTCGTACGCGCCCGCCGGGGCGTCGATCGCCGTCGCGTCGACCACCGCGCAGCGGGCGCGCGGATGCCGGCCGAGCGGCCCGGCGCGCAGCTCTTCGACGACGCGCGGGTTGACGTCGCTGGCGGTGACCCGGGCGGTGGGGTGGGCGCGGAGGATGCGGTACGCGAGCCGCCCGCAGCCGGCGCCGAGTTCGAGGACGCGGGGGTGCGGGGCGGGGCCGAACTCGGCGGCGGTGAGGCGGGCGCAGGTGCGGTAGCCGAGGGTGAGGCGCTGGAACCGGTCGAGCCCGCGGAGGACGCGGCGCGTGGTGGCGGGGTTGCCGGGGCGGTCGATGTACTCGGCCCTGCCGGTCTCGTAGAGCCGGTCCCAGCGGGCGGCGGCGGGCCCGCCGCGGGGCATGGCGAAGGGGGCGGCAGGGTCCGGGGGCGGGGCGTTCACGGCCGGTCACCGCCGGGGTGGTGGCCGTAGGCCGTGTCCGCCGCCTCATGGCCGTACGCCGTGCCCGCCGCGTCGTGCTCGTACGCCGTGCCTGCCACTTCGTCGGCCAGCCACGCCAGCCGGTCGCGGTCCGCCCCCGCGGGCACCGGCGCGAGCGCCTCCCGGCAGCGGTCGACGTACGCGCGGGCCATCATCTGCGCCGCGTCCAGCGCGCCGGTGTCGCGGGCGAGCCGGGAGAGCTGCCGCTGGCGGGCGAGTTCGTCGGTCGTGCCGTCGACCAGTGCGACGAGGGCGGCCCGTTCGGCGCGGCCGCCGAGGCGGTGGGCGAGGAGTACGGGCAGCGCGGGGCGGCGGTTGCGGAGGTCGCTGCAGACGGGCTTCCCGGCGCGCAGCGCGCGGCCCCCGTCGCCGTCCTCACCGTCCTCACCGTCCCCGTCGTCGCCGGCATCGCCGTCGGGCACGTACGGCAGCAGGTCGTCGCGGATCTGGAACGCGATGCCCATCGCCTCCCCGTACGCCGCGAGCGCCCGCGTCTCCTCCGGGCTGCCGCCGCCGAGCAGCGCCCCCACGTGGCACGCCGAGTAGAACAGCGACGCGCTCTTCAGCCGCGCCATCTCCACGTACGCGGCGATGCCCCCGTCCGCCGCCGCGGTCACCTCGCGCAGGCTGCCGCTGAGCGCGACCTCCTGCGCGACGCCGCGCGCGGTCTGCTGCCCGACGGCGCCCAGGACCTCGACGGCGTCGAGCACGCGGCCCGCGGGCACCCCGGTCCGCCGGCAGGCGCCGAGCTGCTCGAAGAGGGCGAAGAAGAGCGAGTCGGCGGCCAGCACCCCGTGCGCCAGCCCGAACTCGCGGTGCGCCGCCGCCTTGCCGCGGCGCAGCCCGTCGCCGTCGATGATGTCGTCGTGGACGAGGGTCGCGACGTGGGCGAGTTCGAGGCCCACGGCCGCGGGCAGCACCGCGTCGTACGAGCCGCCGACCGCACCGGCGGCGGCGAGGAGGGTGATCGGCCGCAGCAGCTTCCCGGGCGGGCAGAGCGCCCAGCGCTGCGCCGTGGCCAGGTAGTCGGAGCCGTCGGCGCCGGCACCGGCGCGGTCCAGCCAGGCGGCGATGCCGCCGCCGACGGCGTGACGCAACTCGGCGAGCGGAAAGCACGCCGGGCCGGCGTCGGTGCGCTGCATGAGGACTAGCCGCCTTCCCGGGGGCAGGGTGCGTAGGCGCCCGTTTGGCTGGTAACGACGGCGCGAAAGCCCAGGGCACTGCGGATCACCCCTCTGGGGGCACCCTCCTCGCCACGCGGCGCACGACCGGTGGGTATGCGGGCCGCGAGGCCCCGGCGGTCCGGCGTGGAGGACGCGCTCCGGAGCGGTACCCGGGGGCTGTTGACCCGCCGGTAACAAACGTGGCGCAATAGCGATGCCCATGACAAAAATGTCGGGTCGCCGCTCTTGCCCTCGCCACGAGGAGCTGCCTCAATGCCTACGTATCCGGGGTGATCCACCCCGACCCCCCACCAGGAAGAGGCACTCCATGAAGAACGCACGCACCGCCCTGGGCGTCGGTGCCGCGGTCGCCGGCGCGCTGTTACTCGCGGCGCCGAGCGCGCTGGCGGTGGAGCCGCAGACCGCCACCATCGGGTTCGACTGCGGGAGTTGGGGCGCCGGCGAGGCGACGCTCGAAGCCACGCAGGACGGCACCGCCGCGACCATCACCATCACCACCGACGCCATCACCGCCCCGATCCCGATCGGCGCCGGCTCCGCGTCCTCGACGCTCACCCTCACCCGGAACGGCACCGACACGGTCGAGTTCTCCGGCAGCTCCAACCCGGCCATCCCGGCCGGCGCCCCGGCCGACACCGGCCCCCTCGACGGCACGGTCGCCTCCGGCGACTCGCTGGAGGCCACGTCCCTGACGGTCTCGGTCCTCGGCATCACGGCCACCTGCGACGCCACGACCCCGCAGAACCCGGGCCCGTTCGTCTTCGAGTGACAGACCCGCGGTCACGCACGGCCGGTGGCCGGGCGATCCGCCCGGCCGCCGGCCGGCAAGGGGTGGCAGAATCGGCCGTATGGCTGACCTGATCATCGCCGCATGCGACGGCGCCGCGAGTCCGAACCCGGGGCCGGCCGCGTGGGCGTGGGTGGTGGCGGGCCCGGACGGCGCGGTCGCGCGCTGGGAGTCGGGCCCGCTGGGCACGGCGACCAACAACATCGCCGAACTCACCGCCCTGCTGCGGCTCCTGGAGTCCACGGACCCGGCCGTCCCGCTGGAAGTCCGCATGGACTCCACGTACGCGATGCAGGCCGTGACCGACTGGCTGCCGGGCTGGCGGAAGCGCGGCTGGAAGACCGCGGCGGGCAAGCCGGTCGCCAACCAGGAGCTGGTACGCAGTATCGACGACCGCCTCACGGGCCGTGACGTCCGCCTCGTCCACGTCCGCGCGCACCAGGTCGGCGGTGACCCGTACAACGCCGCCGCGGACGCGGCCGCCGCGGAGTCCGCCCGCACCCAGAACCCGGCGGGCACGGCCCACGGCTCCCCGCTGCCGACGGTGGAGGACGCCCCGGCGCGCGTCCCGTCCGCCGCCCCGAAGCGCCGTTCCGGCAGGACCGGAACCCTGAAGGCCAAGTACCCGGGCCGCTGCCGCTGCGGCCGGCCGTACGAGGCGGGCACGACGATCGCGAAGAACGGCACGGGCTGGGGCCACATGGAGTGCGCCAAGGCGTGACGACGGCCGCGGCCCGAGCTTCGGCGTGGGCTCAGCCTCTCCCGACGAGTTCGAGGATCCGCCGGGCGTGCTCCACCGAGCCCTCGACGGTGCCGATCTCGTACATCGAGTCGATCATGAAGTGGTCGATTCCGGTCCGCTCGTGGATGTCCTTGACGGTGTCGACGACCTTCGCCGTGCTCGTCCCCGCGTCGATGTTCACCCGCAGCACCGTGTCGATGGCCCGGGGGTCGCGGCCGTCCTGCCGGGCCAGCTCGTCCAGGAACGAACGCTGCGCGAGGAGCCCGTCCACGTCCACGTAGCTGGGCACGACCATCAACGGCAGCCAGCCGTCGCCGCGGCGGGCGACCCGGCGCAGGGCCCGCTCGGACAGCGCGCCGAGGTAGAAGGGCGGCCGGGGCTGTCGCGCCGGCTTCAGGGGCGAGTGGTGCTCCGGCACGGAGAGCTGGTCGCCCTCGTACCGCGCCGGGTCGGTGGTCCAGATGGCGTCGAGGACGTCGAGCAGTTCGTCCATGCGCGCGCCGCGGCGGGTGAAGTCCAGCCCGGCCGCCCGGTACTCCTCGGGAGACCAGCCGATCCCGAAGCCGGGGAGGAGCCGCCCGCCGCTGATCAGGTCGATCGTCGTCAGCGACCGGGCCAGTTGGACGGGCGGGTACAGCGGGGCGATCAGTACGTGGGAGCCCAGGAGCACCCGGCTGGTCGAGGCGGCCGCCACACCGAGCAGGACGAACGGGTCGGCGGCGGGGTTCAGTTCCTCCGGAATGGTGGTTCCCCGCCCGCCGTAGCCCACGACGGGCCGGACCGCGGCCAGATTGCGGTCGCCCACCCAGAGACTGGCTCCCCCGGCCTCCTCGATCGCGGAGGCGAACGTGGCGGTCCGAGCGATGTCGAAGGCCTGACGGTGGAACTGGGGGAGTGCGAAACCTATCTTCATGGCGCCCTTCACCTGCGTCGCCGCCGGGCAGTGCGCATGCCGGCCCCGCCTCGACGTGGTCCTCTCCGAGCGACTCTCAGCCTAGGGGGCCGTGATCGCGCCCGACTCACGACGCCGGCTCACGGCCGGGTGTGTTGCTCGGCGGCGTCGAACGCGGGCGCGAGCGGGGCCAGTGCCGCGCGGAGTCGGTCGGGCAGGGAGCCGGAGGGTACGAGCAGTCCTCCGGCGCCGGAACTTCCGGCGACCTCTGTGTTCCCGGCCGGCCGGAGCCAGCCTTCCAGCGCGATGCGAACCGCCGCGGTCACGCTTGCCGCGAGGACGCGGGCTGTGGACGCTTCGGAGTCGCCCAGGCGTTCGGCGATCACCGCCGTGAGTGGGGGCTCGATGCCGGCGGTGGTATCGAGGAACGCGTCGCGCAGCGCGGTCTGGGTGGTGATCAGCAGCAGCGCCTTGTGCTCGCGCTCGCCGGTGTTCGTGTACTGCTGGACCACTGCTTCGGTGACGGCGTCAGCCAGGCGCATGTCTGCGGGCCGGGCCGCGACCGCCGCCGCGATCCGCGTTTCCCGGTCCGCGGTGACAGCGGAGGCGATCGCCTGCTCGCGGCTGGCGAAGTAGTTGTGGTAGGTGCGCGGCGAGACCCCGGCCGCTTCGGCGATGTCCTCGGCCCGCACCTGGTCGGGCCCGTGCTCCACGGCCAGGCGCAGGGCCGCCTCGCGTAGCGCCTCGCGCGTGGCCTGCTTCTTCCGCTCCCGCAGCCCTGGTGGTGTCGTCACGGTGTCAGCGTTCCACACAGGCTGCGTATGCGCAAAATTGCTCGCACGTAAATTTGCGCGTGCGCACTTTTTCTGTCAGTCTCGACCCGAACCAGACCGACAGGGAGGACGTCACCGTGCGAGCAAGAGGGATGACCTACGACACCGGATTCGTCGTGCGCGGCCAGATGTCCCGCGAGCACTTCGACCCCGCGGTGGTCCGGCGCGAGCTCGCCATCATCCGCGACGACCTGCACTGCAACGCGGTCCAGATCATCGGCGGCGACCCGGGCCGACTGGAGCTTGCCGCCGCTGCCGCCGCCGAGCTCGGCCTGGAGGTCTGGTTCTCGCCCTATCCGCTGGAGCTGGACCCGGAGCAGATCCTCGTGCTCTTCCGCGACTGCGCCGAGCGATCGGAACGGCTCCGGCGGCAGGGGGCCGCAGTCGTGTTCGTCGCAGGGGTCGAACTGAGCGTGATGAACCGCGGGTTCCTGCCCGGAGAGAGCCCCGAGGAGCGGGTCGAGCAGCTGATGAGCCAACCCGAGCGGCGGGCCGGGGCGATGCGCGAGCTCGGCGTGCGCATCAACGCGTTCCTCCGCGAGGCCGCGGCCACGGTCCGCGAGCGCTTCCAGGGCAAGCTCACCTACGCATCCATCCAGTTCGAGCAGGTCGACTGGACTCCCTTCGACATCGTCACGTTCGAGCTGATCCGCTCCGCCGAGGTCGCCGACCGGTTCCGGGACGCGGTACGCACCCTGGCCCAGGGCCCGAAGCCGCTCGCCCTCACCGGGTTCGGCACCGCGGCCTACCGCGGCGCGGGAGACCGCGGCGGGCGCGTGCTGGAGGTGGTCGAGCACGATCCGCAGACCAGGGCCCCTGTGCGACTGAACGGCATATACGAGCGTGACGAGGCCGGCCAGGCCGCATATCTGAGCGAACTCCTGGAGATCTTCGACACCGAGGGCGTGGACAGCGCGTTCGTCTTCCTGTTCGCCTTGCCCGGATACCCGCACCGCCCGGACGGCGACCCCCGGGACGACCTGGACCGGGCCGGACTGGGCATCGTCAAACTCCTCGAAGGACGCCGGGGGCAGACCTACCCCGACATGGACTGGGAACCCAAGGCCGCCTTCACGGCAGTGGCGCAGCGGTATCGGAGGTGACCGGGCCCGGCTCATGGTTCGGCGTGGGTTCGGTCGCCGGCGACGTAGGTGCGGGTGCCGGCGGCCGAGGTCAGTGCGCCGGGCAGCGGTGGCCTGGTGGCGCCGAACCGCTCCGCCACGAGCCGGTCCGCCCAGCGGCGCAGCGCGTCGGCCACAGGTGGATGGCTCAGCCCGGCGGCACCGGCCAGAGTGTCGGCGGACGCGGTGCTGTAGCGGTCGTCGGAGAGGAAGGTCAGCGTCTCGGGCTCGGTGCGGGTCAGCGCGCGGGGCAGCCGGCGTACGAGGCCCACGGGCAGCGTGACGCGCGGGGCGCGGACCCCGAGGTGCCGGGCCAGCAACGCGACCAGCTCCGGCAGTTCGGGGGTCGCCTGGTCGAGGACCCAGTGCGCGTGGAGCATGTCGCGGTCGTGCTCCGGCACGGCGGCCATGAACCGGGCGAGGTAGTCGACGGTGACGACGGGCACGAACGTATTCCGCGAGCCGGCCAGGGCCGGCAGCCGGCCTGTCCAGAGCTTCTCGACCATGTCGGCCAGGCCGATGTACTGTCCCGACTCGCCGGTGCGTGAGTGCCCGATGACGGTGGCGGGGTTGATGAGGGTCAGGGGGACCGCGGTTGCTGCGGCGACGGCCCGCAGTGCGGCGTCGGCCTCGTGCTTGGATGCCTCGTACGCGCCGTAGTGGCGGTAGAGGCGCGCGAGTCGGTCCTCGGGGGCGGGGTAAGGCAGTGGTTCTGCGCCGCTGACGCGGTAGCCGGAGACGTGGACGAGGCGGCGCAGCCGGGGGAGCCGGGCGGCGTGGTGGAGCACGTTGAGGGCGCCGTCGACGTTCACGCGGCGGGCCTTGTCGCGGTCGAGGCCGAAGTGGAAGACGGCGGCGGTGTTGTACACGTCCTGTACGGAGAGCAGCCGCCGGGCGTCGTCGGGGGCGATGCCGAGATCCGGGCGCCTGACGTCGGCTCCGATGACCGTCAGGGCCCGGTCGTCGGCACCGTGCTCGCGTAGCCAGCCGCGCAGTTCCCCCTCCCGCACGGGGGCGTCCCGGACGGTGGCGGCGACCGACCGTCCCCGGGTGAGGAGTTCGGCGGTCAGCCAGCGGCCGATGAGGCCGGTCGCTCCGGCGACGAGGGTGTCGGGTTCGGTGACCATGGCGCTCCTAGTAGACCGATCTGCATATTCTTTGGGCGGGCAGTGTGGGTGAACCGTTCGCCGGCAGGGGGAGGCGGGCGGACCGGTGGTCTGCGGTCAGCCGTCCAGCAGGGCCCGCGCGGTGCGCCGGGCCTGTTCCATCGGCGCCCGGCTGCGCCGGGTGCGGGAGAGGATCAGTGCGCCTTCCGTCAGGGCGAGTAGCGAGCACGCCAGATCCTCGGCGTCGGCCGGGGAGCGGCCGTCCGCGATCAGCCGGTCGGCGAGCACGCGCTGCCACCGGTCGTAGATCTCCGCGCATACCTGCCGCAGTGCGTCGTTGCGGGCGCTGACCTCCAGGGCGACCGTCGCGACCGGGCAGCCCTTGGCGTACGCCGCCTCCTCCATCCGGTCGGCCAGCAGCGACAGCGCCGACTCCATCAGCGACCG
Organism: Streptomyces sp. CNZ287; assembly: GCF_007827615.1. Classification (NCBI taxonomy): domain Bacteria; kingdom Bacillati; phylum Actinomycetota; class Actinomycetes; order Kitasatosporales; family Streptomycetaceae; genus Streptomyces; species Streptomyces sp. CNZ287. The sequence goes on from NZ_VISV01000008.1 coordinate 127,533, forward strand.
GGTGTCGGGGGCGGAGTCCGCCAGATCGGCGAACACGATGGTGATCTCCCGGCCGGAGACGGTCAGGGCCTCGGCGGTCAACTGGTCTTTGCCGCCGGGGAAGTGGTGGTACAGCGAGCCCCGCGGCGCGCTTCCGGCCGCGATCACGTCGTTCAGGCCCGTGCCGTGGTAGCCCCGCGCCTCGACCAGGGTGCGCGCGGCTTCGACGAGCCGGGCCCGGGTCTGTGCTCCCTTGACAGCCATACGATGACGCTAGACCGATCTACATATTTCTGTCCAGTGTCGCGCACGGCATCCCTCCGGGCCGGCCGGAGGCCGTGCCGCACGGCGGTGTTGCCAGGAGACGGGTACGGGCGCCAGGACCCCCCGTTCGCACTCTCCGCACGCCGGTACCGGTACGGCCGGCCTCGCAGGGCGGACGAGACCGTCGCGTGCCGGAACCGCCCGGTCCTCGCCCCTCAGTCCGACTGCATGGCGAGCATGTGGGTTCTGAAGGCGTCGACCGCCGACAGCAGGGCCTCGCGGGGGCTTTCGCCCGCCAGGAGGGTTGGCGACAGCGGCAGCGTTTCGTCCAGGGCCGCGAGGGCGTCGCGGCGGGTGGCCAGCCAGGCGCCGTGGTGGGAGGCGTACGGTTCCATCGCCCGGCGCGACTCCTCGTCCTCCAGGTCGCGTAAGCGGAGCAACTTGTGCTCCTCGTCCTCCAGGATGCGGCCCACCCGGTGGGTGTGCGTGTCCTTGAGGTTCTTCAGGCCCGTCAGCAGGTCCGCGTCCGACGGCGGTGCCGCCGCGATGACGTCCAGGAGGCCCAGGTGGACCTGCACCTGGCTGTGGAGCCGTGCCCGCGCCGCGCGTTCCAGTTCCTCCACGGGGTCCGCCCGCATGACCCGCGTCGGGGGGAGTCGCGGGGCGTACGCCGGGTGGTGGGTGCGGCGGGTGGGGAGGAGTTTCCAGGGGCGGCGCAGCTTGCGGGGGTGGGCCGGGGGCGGTGCGGGGGTATGGGCACGGAGTTCCGCTGCCGCCGCGGCGAGGGTCGTCCGGTCGGCGGGGTTCTTGGTCAGGAGCGCCGTGAGGACCGGGGCCAGCGGGCCCGCGTGGCGGAAAGGCGCCGGGGCGGACGCGGAGACGGCCTGGCGCAGCGTCCACAGGTTCTCGCCGTGGAACGGCAGGTGGCCTTCCACGGCCGCGTACAGCGTGGCGCCGAACGACCACATGTCGGAGGCGGCGGTGGCCGGTTCGCCGTTCAACTGCTCGGGGGAGGCGTATGCGGGCGTGCCCAGCATGCCGCCCGTGGTCGTCAGGCCCGCCGCGCCCTCCGGGCCCGCCGCGTCGGCGATGGCGGCGATGCCGAAGTCGGTGATCACCGCGCGCCGGTCGGTCACCAGGATGTTGTCGGGCTTCAGGTCGCGGTGCACCACGCCCGCCGCGTGCGCCTCGGCCAGCGCGTCGAGGACCTGGACGCCGATCTCCGCCACCCGCGGCACCGGCAGCCGCCCGCGTTCCCGCAGGACGGCGGCGAGGGAGCTGCCGGCGACGAACTCCATCACGATCACCGGGGCGCCGTCGTGCTCCACGACGTCGTACACGGTGGTGATGCCCGGGTGGTTGAGGCGGGCCGCCGCACGGGCCTCGACGATCATGCGCCGTAGCTGCTTCTCCCGCTGCCCCTCCCCGACGTCGGCGGCGAAGAGGATCTCCTTGACCGCGACCCGTCTGTCGAGCAGCTCGTCGCGAGCGCTCCACACCCGGCCCATGCCGCCCTGTCCCACCGGTCGGTCCAACCGGTACCGGCCCGCGATCAGCAGACCGCTCGCCCCAGCCATGCCCCCATCGTAGGCAGTGGTCCCGGGGCCCTCCGGGCCGTCCCGCGGGAAGGACCCCGCCCGGAAGCGGCAGCCGGCGGCGGTACGGGCCCCCCGACCCGTACCGCCGCCGCTTCCCCCGAAGGCGGCGAGGCCGCCCGCTACATGGCCTCGAACTCGATGTCCGAGACCTGGTCCTCCGTCAGCACCGAGTCGGCGGCGGGAGCCTTCGGCTTCACCGGCTCGCCGAACGCCGAGAACGCCAGGTCGACTTCGGCCCCCTCCGGGTCCGTGATGGTCACCGGGTACGGCTTGCCCTCGGCCGCGATCTTCATGCTGGCGCCGTCGCTGGTCTCGGGGTCCTCGTTCACGTAGGGCACGACCGCCACGCCCTTGTGCTTCGTCTCTTCCTTCTGCGTCATCCCGGGGCTGAACGACACGACGCTGTCGGTCTGCTCGGCATACGTGTCGATCTTGCAGAGGTCCGTGATGGCCGACTGGACGTCGGACTTCGGCTCCTCCAGGTACGAGCCCTGGACCTGTTCGATGACCGCGGCGTCGAACATGTACTCGGACTCCAGGTAGGCGGCGTCCGGCTTCATCCGCGCCTTGTCGCCCTGCATGACGAACTCCACGGCACCGTCGTCCGTGGTGGCGCTGCCGACGCAGTTGCCCTTGTCGTCCACCTGCACGTCGATCCGGGCGGGGTCGGCGACGACGATCATCTCGCCGACCGCGTGCACGGACGTGGCGGCGCGCATCGCCTCGACGGCGTCCGTCTGCGCGGGTCCCCCGCTCGCTCCGCCGCCCCCCTCGTCGTCGCTGCCGCAGGCGGTGAACGCCAGCAGCGCTGCCGTCCCGGCCGCCGCGACGGCGACGCGGCGCCCGCGTATGACGTACTTCATCTCGACCTTCGTTCACTCGACTGCTGGGCGCCTCCCGGGGGTTGACCTTGGATCGGCCGGAGGAGGCGCACACGTTACCTGCGGAGCATCGGACAGCCAAAACGTTCCAGCGCACGTGGATCACGGGCGCGCCCCCGCCCGTTCAGTTCGTGCACAATTAACTTGTGCCAAAGGTAAGTGTGCGCTAGCTTTATGAGTGTCGCCGGGGCCTCCCGGCGGCGTGGGAAACCAGCCACGGAGGCTCCTCATGTCGAACCGCAAGCAGCCGACCGTCGTCCTCGTCCACGGCGCGTTCGCCGACGGGTCGAGCTGGAACGGGGTGGTGGACAAGCTGAGGCGCGCGGGATATCCGGTCGTCGCCCCCGCCAACCCGCTGCGCGGCCTGCGCAGCGACGCCGCCTACCTCCGGGACGTACTCGACAGCGTCGAAGGCCCCGTCGTCCTCGCCGGTCACTCCTACGGCGGCTCGGTGATCAGCGAGGCCGCCGCCGGCAACGACAAGGTGAAGGCGCTCGTGTACGTGGCGGCCTTCCTGCCCGACGAGGGCGAGAGCGCCGCGGAGCTGTCCGGAAAGTTCCCCGGCAGCACCCTCGGCGAGACGCTGAAGGAGGTGCCCACCGCGCTGCCCGACGGCGGCGCCGTCACCGACCTCTCCATCGACCAGGACAAGTTCCACGGCCAGTTCGCCGCCGACGTGCCCCCCGTCACCGCGCAGCGGATGGCCGCCACCCAGCGCCCCATCACGAGCGCGGCCCTCGGCGAGGGCGCGGGCGCCGCCGCCTGGCGGACGGTGCCGTCCTGGGCCCTCCTCACCACCGAGGACAAGAACATCCCCGTCGCCGCACAGCGGTTCATGGCGGAGCGCGCCGGGGCCCGTACGGTGACGCTCGACGCGAGCCACGCGGTGACGGTCTCGCGGCCGGACGCGGTGGCCGACCTCATCGAGGAGGCGGCACGGTCGGTCCGCTGACGGCGGCATGACGCCCCGCGAACCGTCCCGCGAACCGTCCCGTGCACCCGCACGCAGCCGCCGCGCGCCGCCCCCGTGCGGCGGCCGGCGCTCATCGCCCTCCCCGCGGTGCCAGTTGTGCGCGGGGAGGAGGGGGGCGTAGGCGCCGTCGGGGAGGTCGTCGGTGAGGCGGAGGGACCAGCGGTGGAGGCGCTGGGTCAGATCCGCCCGGACGTGGCGCAGGCGCGGGTCGTCCCAGCGGTCGTGCAGCTCCATCGGGTCCGCCGCGACGTCGTACAGCTCCGCCTCCCCGTCCACGTGCTGGTAGAGCTTGTACCGGTCGTGCCGCAGGCCCGCCTGAACCGCATGCCGCCGGCGGCGAGGGAGTCGAGGAAGGGCATGGTGTCGAGACCGAACCCCTCGCCCGCGGTGAAGTCGGCACGGAATTGGTCGGTCATGACGAACACGATGTGGGGGGGCGGTAGGGCACGTCACGGCGTCCGTTCCTTTCCGGTGCGCGGTACGGAGAAGGAGAGCGAGAAGGAGGAGTGCTGCCGGCACCATGCGAACGCGCGCCGGACCCCGTCAATGACCGGACGATTTAATCCGGTCCCCCGAGCCAGTCGAGGATCGTGTGCATGCCGTCGTGCCAGTGGGCCTCCAGCAAGGCGGCCGCGTGCCCGAAGTCGCCCGCGGTGAGGGCCGTCAGGACCTTCCGGTGCTCGTGGTCGACCTCCGCGCGGTGCTTCACCTCGCGCATGTACGTGAGCTCGTAGCGGGACAGGTTCGTGCGCAACTGGGTGAGCATGCCCAGCAGGTGGCGGTTGCCGGCCGCGGCGGCGATCGTCGTGTGCCACTCGGTGTCGAGCTGCCAGCGGCGTACCGGGTCGGCGCATTCTTCGAGTTCGCCGAGCGTGGTGCGCAGCCGCTGCGTCGTGGCCGGGTCGAGCGCCGTGATCGTACGGACGGCCAGGGCTTCGAGGGCGGCCAGCACCGGGTACAGCTCGGCGGCGTCGCGGCGGACGAGAGGGCGGACGGTGAAGCCGCGGGCCAGGGCGGACTGGAGGACGCCTTCCGCCTGGAGGCGGAGGAGTGCTTCGCGTACGGGGGTGCGGGAGACCTGGAGGGTGCGGCTGAGGCCGGCCTCGGTGAGGGGGGCGCCCGGGGCGTACTCGCCCGCGGAGATGCGGGCGACGATGCGGAGGTAGACGGCTTCGCGGAGCGGTTCCGCCCGGGTGATGGGCTCGTTCGCGCCTGCGGGGTACGTGGTCATTGCGGGTACGGGCTTTCGTCGCGGTGGCGTTTCTCGAACTCCGAGCGCATGCACAGGGTGCTCGGAGAGATCATCCGGTCGACCGCCATGATGCCGTCCAGGTGGTCGATTTCGTGCTGGAGCAGTTCGCCGAGGTCGCCGTCCGCGCGCAGGCCGTGCCGCTCGCCGTCCGCTGATACGTACTCCACGTCCACCCATGTCGCCCTGCTGACCCGGCAGAAGAACTGCAGGGAGAAGCTGAGGCAGGCGTCCCACGGCTCCCAGGTCTCCGTGGAACGGCCCGTGATCCGGGGGTTGATGAGCGTCCAGGGCCGGTCCAGGTGCAGATGGATCACGCGGCTGTCCACACCGATCTGCGGCGCGGCGATGCCGCGGCCGTAGCCGGTGCGCGCCACCCAGTCGGCCAGGGTGTCCGCGAGGTCGGCGGCGGTTTCCGCGGTCCGGGCCGAGCCCGGCTCCGCGACGTCGGCGGCGGGCAGGCGCAGGGCGGGATCGCCGAGTTGGAGCGTCGATCGTACGGCCATGCGTTCATCGTATACGATGCGCAGATGGTCAAGCCCTTGAAGGTGGAGAACATCGAGGAAGCGGCAAGCCTCATCGATCCCGTCTTCCGCGACAGCCCGTACGTCGAGGACGCCGCCCTGGCCCGCCGGGTGGGCCGGGATCTGGCGCTCAAGCTGGAGACGCTCAACCCGATCCGGTCCTTCAAGGGCCGCGGCGCGGACTACTTCATGCACGAACTGGCCGAGGGGCAGCGGGTGGTCTGCGCCTCGGCGGGCAACTTCGGCCAGGCCGTCGCCTACGCGGGCCGCGCGCGCGGCATCGCGGTCACGGTGTACTGCGCCCGGAACGCGAACCCCGTCAAGGTCGCCAGGATGCGCGACCTCGGCGCCGAAGTGGTCCTGGCCGGAGCCGACTTCGATGCCGCGAAGGACGCCGCGCGGGCGTACGCGGACGGCGCCGCGGACCGCCTCTTCGTCGAGGACGGCGAGGAGCCGCGCATCTCCGAGGGCGCCGGCACCATCGCCGTGGAACTCGCGCCGTTCCCCGGCACCCTGCTCGTACCGGTCGGCAACGGTGCCCTGATCGGCGGCATCGCCTGCTGGGCCAAGGCCCGCGCGCCCCGTACCCGGATCGTGGGCGTCTGCGCGGCGGGCGCCCCCGCGATGGCCGAAAGCTGGCGCCGGAACGCGCCGGTCAGCACCCCCGAGGCCCGGACCATCGCCGACGGGGTCGCCGTCCGGGTGCCCGTGCCCGCGGCCGTCGACAGGATGCGCGGCCTCGTGGACGACGTGGTGCTCGTCGACGACGACCAGATCCGCGAGGCGCTGCGGGCGGTACGCGACACCGTGGGCCTGATCCTGGAGCCCGCCGCCGCCCTCGGCGTCGCCGCCGCACTCCACCACCGCTTCGCGCCCGGCGCCCTGGCGACCGTCGTGACCGGCAGCAACTTCTCGCCCGAACTCCTCGCCGAACTCGCGGAGTTGCCCGCCGGGACCGGCTGACGGCCGGCTGACCCCGGCGGCCCCGCCGCGCCCCCGCCCGCCGCCCCCGCGCCTCGCCGACCCGAGGCCGGGGGCGGCGCCTTGCCGCCGCCCCTTCACCAAGTAGTCGCGTCGGGACCGTTTACTTCCGGCCACGGCATGCGTAGCGTGCTCATCGCAACGCTCACGTTAACGTTCATGTCGAGCCTGGAGCCGAGATGCGTCCCAGATTGCGTGCAATATCCACCGTGGTGGTCCCCGGCGTCGCGATAGCCCTCGCGCTGCTCGGCGGGTCTGCCGCCGCGGCCTCAGACCAGGACGGCCAGGGGCAGAACGGCCGGCCCGGAGCGGCCGGGCGGACCGTGGAGGTCCGGGTCGGCACGTACAACGTGTGCGGCCACGGGTGCCTGCCGACCAAGGCCGAGTGCGAGCGCGTCATCGGCCGCGACTGCGCCACCAAGCTGCGCCCCTGGGCCGAGGGCCGGGCCGCCGACGTCGCCGCGGACATCGACGCGGCCGGACTCGGCGTCGTCGCCACCCAGGAGATCGGCAACAACGCGACGCCCAGCCAGCCCGCCGTCGACGTCGAGTCCTTCCGCGCGCCGCTCACCGCCGCCCTCCAGGAGTACGGCTACGCCGAGGCCCCCGCCGACTACGCCGGCACCCGCCACCCGGAGAAGGGCTACCCGCTCAAGTCCGGCGCCGGCCGCTACACGTACTACGACGCCTCCCGCTACTCCCACCTCGACAAGCGCGGCCGCGAACTCCCCCACGACCTGCTCTGGCTGCCGGACTCCACCGAGATCTACGGCAAGACCATGACCTGGAACGTGCTGCGCGAGAAGAGCTCCGGCGCCCGCTTCGTCGTCGTCGACATGCACCTGGAGTACCGCAAGAACGGCGCCACCGACCCCAACGGCTGGACCAAGAACTGGGACGAGGTCCGCTACGCCGACGCCAGGCGCACCGCCGAGGAGCTGACCCTCCGCAACAAGCACACCCGCAACCTGCCCATCGTCTTCGCCGGCGACATGAACTCCGGCTCCGCCGCCGAGGGCGCCAGCGCCATCGACGCCTTCTCCGACGTCGGCTTCACCGACGCGCTCGCGGTCGCGGACCGCGTCACCGGCGACGCGTACGCCTCGTACAACGGCGGCAAGATCCCGCTGCCCCTCGGCGAGAAGATCGACCACCTCTTCGTCCGGAACGGGACGAAGGTCAGCGAGTGGGTGCAGATCCCGCAGACCACCGCGACCGAGGGGCCGCAGGCCGAACTCCTCCGCTCCGACCACAACCTCTCCTACGCCACCGTCCGCCTCATGAAAGGACACCGGTGACGACCGCATCACACCCCGATCCGCGCCTGCTCGACCCGAAGCTGGCGAAGTTCAACCCGCTGCGCCGCATCCTCGTCCACGACGACTTCAACACCGGGACGCACGGCTGGATCGAGCTGATCGGCAACCACGACCAGCACGGTGATCTCGACACCGTCGACGCGCACATGTCGGACTTCCGGCCGCCGCAGCTCAGCTCCTGCAACTTCTTCGACGTCGGCACGCACGGGGCCATGTCCGGCACGTACGCCCTGAAGGTCGCGACCCGGCCGGTCACGGGGCACACCGGCGTGGCGATCCGGCGGCTGACGATGGCCGGCCGCGGCCGGGTGCAGTTCGAGACGTACTTCGCGTACAAGGCGGAGGCCGCCTCGGCGGAGAACGGCGCCGCGACCGCCGCCGGCGGCGGCCGGTGGGACGCCAACAACCACCCGTCGGAGCAGCAGTTCGGCGCGCTCACCGTCGCGACGGACATCTGCGACGGCGTGCGCTACCACAACGTCGTCCGGTACCAGAACACCGATCCCGACCACGAGGTGCAGCACCGCTGGATGTACCCCACGGTCCCGGAGCCGACCCCCCGCGAGCACTTCGAGGGCAAGGTCAAGCTCCCGCGGACCGCGGACTTCACCGCCCCGGACCCCGCCGACTGGCGGCAGTTCGGCGAGCGGCAGGACCTCTGCTTCAACGAGGTCCCCACCAAGGTCAACTGGCACTATCTGCGCTGGGTCATCGACACCGGCACCCGCAGCAACGTCGAACTCCAGGTGAACGACGTCGTCCACGACATGTCCGACGTGCCCGTACCGCCCTACGACGAGGAGTACGGGTCGCTGCAGAACCTCCTCAACTTCTACGTCTCCGTCCGCACCCACACCGACGTGCGGAACTTCCTGTACCTCGACTCCGTGCTGATCTCGGTGGACTGGTGAGTGCGACATGACCATGCGACAGTCCTTCACCGCCGTCATCGAGCGCAACGCGACCCTGACGGGCGAGTTCACCACCGAGCCGTACGAGGCCGCCTGGGCCCGCGAGGCCCGCTGGTTCGTGCGCGTCCTCGACGCCTCGGGGCGCGCCCCGCGGATGCTCGTACGCACCCAGATATCGCCTGACGGCCTGCACTGGTGCGACCTCGACCGCGGCGCGGAACAGTCCGTCGACCCCGACGACGGGCCGCTGCACAGCTGGCCCGCCGAGGGCTTCGGCGGCTGGCTGCGGCTGCGCGGCACCGTCGTCGACGAACCGGCCGAGGCCACCGGCGACACGGCCTCGTCCCTCAAGGTCCTGATCTACCTGGCACTCAAGTCATGATCCGGAGGTGGTGAGATGACCGGGGCGAGCAGAGCGAGTGGGAGAGGCCCCGCGCGGCGGGACTTCCTGGCGATGGCGGGGCTCGGTGCCACGGCGGTGCTGCTGTCCGGCTGCGGCGTCGGCAGCGCCGCGCCCAGCGGGGCGCTGCGCGCGGCGTTCGGGCAGCCGGTCACGGACCTGGACCCGTACAACGCCGCGACCGCCGTCGACGAGGCGTCGCTGATCGTCAAGCGGCTGGTCTTCGACACCCTCGTACGGCGCGAGGGCGCGGAGCTGGCGCCGGGGCTCGCGACCGGGTGGCGGCGGGAGGGCGACACGAAGTGGGTCTTCACGCTCCGCCGCGGCGCCGTCTTCCACGACGGCAGCGAGGTCACCGCCCGCGACGTGGTCGCGTGCCTGAAGCACACGCAGCAGGTCGCGTCCGCGCAGACCCCGCTGTGGGCGACGGTCGCGGGCGCCGAGGCGCCCGACGACCACACGGTGGTCTTCACCACGGACGGGCCGCTCGGCTCGCTCCCGGTCAACCTCACCCTCCTGTTCATCGTCCCGGCGCGGCTGGTCGCGGACCCAGAGCAGAAGCGGAGCCCCGTCGGCTCCGGTCCGTTCCGGGTCACCGGCTTCACCCCGTCGACCTCCGTGGAACTGGCGCGGTTCGACGACTACTGGGGCGGCCGGGCGGAACTGCCCGCCGTCTCCATGCCGTACATCGCGGAGACCTCGACGGCGATCACCGCCCTGCTGGGCGGCGACATCGACCTGCTCTGGCCGGTGCCGCCGGACCAACTGCCCGAGGTCACCGGGGTCTCCGGGATCACCGTCGAGCCGGTGCCCTCCTGGACGTACTACTTCAACTGGTTCAACTGCGGGCGCGAGCCCTTCAACGACCCCGACGTCCGCCGCGCGCTCTGCCAGGCCGTGAACGTGCCGCAGATCGTGGACTCCCTCTTCGGCCGCGGCGGCAAGCAGATGCGCGCGCCGATACCCGAGACCGTCGCCGGCTTCGCGCCGCAGCGGCCCTGGCCGTACGACCCGGACGAGGCGCGCCGGCTGCTGGCGCGGGCCGGGCTCGGGCGGGGGTTCTCCACCTCGATGATGTGGTTCGACGCCACCGGGCCGCTGTCGCGGGAGCTGGCGCAGGCGCTGATCTCGGCGTGGGCCGGCATCGGCGTCACCGTCGAACCGCAGAGCATCGAGAAGGCGATGTGGCTGGAGCGGCTCAACGGCCTCGACTGGGACATGAACCTCCAGACGAACACCGTGACCACCGGCGACGCCGCCTTCACCATCGGCCGCCTCTACACCTCGGAGGCCAAGCGCCTCGGCTACGCCAACGGGGACCTCGACGCCGTCCTGGCCCGGGCCGCCGGTGCGCCCGAGGGCCCGGAACGCGACGCGCTCTACGGCGAGGCATGCGGGACCATATGGTCGGACGCCGTCGGTCTCTTCCCCGTCACCCTGGTCACCGGGTACGGGCGCGCGAAGGAGCTGACCGGCTTCACCCCCGCCCCGAACAACCAGCCGGACCTCGCCGTGGTGGGGCGCCGATGACCCCGCGCCGGAGGATCCCATGACCCCACGCCGCCGACCCACGCTGCGCGACATCGCCCTGTCGCTCGACCTGTCGGTCAACACCGTCTCCCGGGCGCTCGCCGACAAGGACGCGGTGAGCCCCGAGACCCGCGAGCGGGTCAAGGAGGAGGCGGAACGCCTCGGTTACGTGCCCAACACCATGGCCCGCTCCCTCGTCCTGCGGAACGCCATGACCCTCGGGCTCGTCATCACCAACCCGGCCAACCCCTTCTACGCCCGCCTCATCTCCGCGATCGAGGAGCGCGGCCGCGAACGCGGCTACTCGCTGATGCTCATGGTCACCGAGGACTCCGCGGAGAACGAGCGCCGCGCCGCCGAGGAGCTGATGCGCTGGGGCGTCGACGGCGTGCTGGCCATACCCGTGCAGCACGGCGCGGAGCACTGGAGCCGGCTGCGCAAGTCCGGTACGCCCGTGGTGCTGCTCAACCGGCACCTGCCGGAGCTGGACGCCGACGTCGTGGGCGTCGACTACTACGCCGGTGCGCGCGCGGCGACCGAGCACGTGCTGGACGGCGGGGCGAGGGAGCTGTACCTGGTCGAGGAGGACCTGGAGATCTCGCCGGTCTCGGAGCGTATCCGGGGCTTCCGCGAGACGCTGGCGGCCCGCGGGGTCGCGGCGCCCGACGACGCGGTGGTGCGCGTGGATCCGGCGGCCGCGCCGGAGGGGTTGCCGGTCTCCGGTCCCTTCGACCCCGGGGTGGCGTACGCCGTCGGCGCGGAACTGGCGCGGCGGGCGGGGCCCGGCGCGGTGGTGCTCGCGGGCAACGACTACCACGCGCTCGGCCTCTACCGGGCGTTCACCGAGCGGGGGCTGCGGGTCGGCACCGACATCGGGGTCGTCGGCCACGGCGACCACCCGTTCTCCGCGTACCTCGACCCGGCCCTGACCACGGTCCGGCTGCCCGCGCCCGACGTGGGCCGGGCCGGCGTCGACCGGCTGCTGGAGCGGGTGCAGTCCGGGCCCGACTCCGTCGCGGAGGACACGGATCCGATCCGTACCCTCCTCGCCCCCGAACTCGTCGTACGCGCCTCCGCCGGACCACTGGGAAGAAGAGGTGAGCAATGATGGGCGCGTTCCTCGCCAAACGCCTCGCGCAGGCCGTCGTCGTCGCCTTCGGCGCGCTGACGCTGGTGTTCCTCATCGTGCGCGTCGTGCCGGGCGATCCCGCCAAGCTGATCGTCGGCCCCGACGCCTCCGCCGGACAACTGGAGAGCGTACGGGCCGACTTCGGCCTCGACGACCCGCTGTGGCGGCAGTACGCCGACCACCTCGCCGGCATCGTACGCGGCGACCTCGGCGACTCCTGGCGCCTCGGCGGCTCCGCCCTCAGCAACACCCTGGACCGCTTCCCCGCGACCCTCAGCCTGTCGCTCGCGGCGCTGCTGTTCACCGTCGCCGTCGGGATCCCGCTGGGCATGCTCTGCGCCCGCCGCCCCGGCAAGCTGCTCGACCTGGTGGTCTCCACCGGCTCGCTCGCCGGCCAGGCCATCCCGTCCTTCTGGCTCGGGATCGTCCTGATCCTCGTCTTCGCCCGCCGACTCGACTGGCTGCCCGCGACCGTCGACGGCTCGCCCACCGCGGTGCTGCTGCCGGCCTTCACGCTGTCGCTGCCGTTCATCGGCTGGCTCGCCCGGCTGGTGCGCAGCAGCGCGCTGGAGGAGGGCGCCAAGGACTACGCCCGTACGGCCCGCGCGAAGGGCGTGGGCGAGGGGACGATCCAGTACGTGCACGTCGGCCGCAACATCGCGATCCCGGTCGTGACCGTACTCGGCCTGCTGATGGGCAACTTCATCGCCAACGCGGTCATCATCGAGGTCGTCTTCTCCTGGCCGGGCATCGGCTCGCTGATGGTCGACGCGATCACCAACCGCGACTACGCGGTCGTCGAGGCCGCGATCCTCACGATCACGCTGGCGTACATCGTCCTGAACCTGCTCGTGGACGTCGTCTACTTCGTCATCGATCCCCGCCTCACTCCGGAGGACGCATGAGCGGCACGACCACGGCCGCACCCGCGCAGGCCGTCGACTCCCCGCGTACGGACAAGTCCCGCGGCGACGCCGCGCGGCGGGTGCCGGTGCGCGTGTGGACAGGCGCCGGGGTGCTGGCGCTCTTCGTCCTCGCCGCCCTCGTCGGGCCGCTGCTGCACCCGTACGACCCGGTCGCGACAGACCTGCCGAACCGGCTGCTCTCTCCCGGGGAGCGCACCGACGGCGGTGACATCGCGTGGCTGGGCACCGACCAGATGGGCCGCGACCTGCTCGCCAACCTGCTGGCCGGCGCCCGGATCTCGCTGCTCGTCGCCGCCGCGACCATCCTGGTCGGCGGCGCGGTCGGCCTCGTCGTCGGGCTGGTCTCGGGCTACTTCGGCGGCTGGCCCGACACGATCGCCTCCCGCATCGGCGACATCCAGCTCGCCTTCCCCTCCATCCTGCTGGCGATCCTGCTGGCCGGCGTGCTCGGCCCGAGCGTCACCAACATCGTCATCACGCTGGCGATCACGAGGTGGGTCATCTTCGCCCGCGTCGCCCGCGCCTCGGCGATGGCGACGCGAAAGCTCGGCTTCGTCGACTCGGCGCGGGTGCTGGGGGCGGGACACGTACGCATCATGGTCCGCCACGTGCTGCCGTCCCTGTGGCAGCCGCTGCTGGTCGCCGCGACGGTGCAGGTGGGCCTCGTGATGGTCGCGGAGGCGTCGCTGAGCTTCCTCGGCCTCGGCGTGCCCGTCGACACGTCCTCGTGGGGCGCCACGGTCTCCGTGGGGCGCGACTACCTGGGCTCGGCGTGGTGGATCTCCACGATGCCGGCGGCGGCGCTGGCGCTGGTGGTCACGGCGGTGGGCGTGATCGGGGACGGCTTCCGGGACGTCTCGGACCCGCGGTCGCAGATATGAGCGCAGAGGAGAAGAAGATGCCTGCCACGACCGTGGAGACCTCCGCGGCGGCCCGCCTGCGGGACGTACACATCGCCTTCGGCCCCCGGGAGGTCGTCCGCGGGGTCGACCTCGACCTCGTACCCGGCCGGGTCACCGCCCTGGTGGGGGAGTCGGGCAGCGGCAAGTCGCTGACGTCGCTGGCGCTGATGGGCCTGCTGCCGCCGGGCGCCGCGGTGAGCACGGGGACGGTCGAGATCGACGGCCGGGACACCGCCGGGTTCACCGACGCGCAGTGGCGCGAACTGCGCGGCGCGCAGGTCGCGATGGTCTTCCAGGACCCGATGGCGGCGCTGAACCCGTCGTTCACCATCGGCTGGCAGATCGCCGAAACGCTGCGCCGCCGCGGCACGGGCCGCCGCGCGGCCCGGGAGCGGGCGGTGGAGCTGATGCGGACGGTCGGCATCCCCGACGCGGAGGCCAAGTACGGCGCGTACCCGCACGAGTTCTCGGGCGGCATGCGGCAGCGCGCGGTCATCGCGATGGCGCTCACCCTGGACCCGGCGGTCCTGCTGGCCGACGAGCCGACGACCGCGCTCGACGTCACCGTGCAGGCGCAGATCCTGCGGCTGCTCGCGGCCCGGCAGACGGACGCGGGGATGGCGATGCTGCTCGTCTCGCACGACCTGGGGGTGGTGGCGCGGGTCGCGCAGGACGTGGCGGTGATGTACGCCGGCCGGATCGTGGAGACGGGCGCGCTGGACGACGTGTACACGGCACCGGCGCACCCGTACACGCGCGGCCTGCTGGACGCGGTCCCGGACCCGGCCCGCCCCGGCCGGCTGGTCCCGATCGAGGGCCAGCCGCCGGCGCCGGGCCGGCAGCCGGCGGGCTGCGCGTTCGCGCCACGCTGCCCGTACGCGACGAAGGTGTGCGCCACCGAAGACCCCGCACTGACGGCAGTGGGAGCCGGCCACAGCGCGGCCTGCCACCACAGCGACAAGGTACGAGCCCAGCCCACCGGCGTGGAGGCCGCCTCATGAGCACCGCGCAGACAAGCCCGCAGCAGACGGATGAGCCCCTGCTGCACATCCGCGGCCTGCACGCCGGCTACACGGTCCCCGGCCGCTCCGGCCTCGGCCGCCGCCGCGTCGACGCGGTCGCGGGCGTCGACCTGACGGTACGGCCGGGGCAGACGGTCTGCATCGTCGGCGAGTCCGGCTGCGGCAAGTCGACGCTGGCCCGCTCGGTGGTGGGCCTGCTGGAGCCCTTCGCCGGCTCCGTCTCCTTCGCGGGCCTGGACCTGGCGACGGCGGGCCGCCGGGAGCGCCGGCGGGTGGCGCACGACCTGCAGATGGTGTTCCAGGACCCGTACACGTCGCTGAACCCGCGGATGCGGGTGGCGGAGATCGTCGCGGAGGGCTGGCACATCCACCGGGACGTGGTGGCGCCCGCGGAGCACGCGACGGAGGTGGCGCGGCTCCTGACCCAGGTGGGCCTGGACGCCTCGTACGCGACCCGCCGCCTGCACGAACTCTCCGGCGGCCAGTGCCAGCGGGTGAGCATCGCGCGGGCGCTGGCGCTGCGGCCGAAGCTGATCGTCTGCGACGAGGCGGTCTCGGCGCTGGACGTCTCCGTACGCGCACAGATCCTCAACCTGCTCGCGGACCTCCAGCGGGAGCTGGGGATCGCGTACCTCTTCATCTCCCACGACCTGGACGTGGTCCGGCACATCGCGGACGAGGTGGCGGTGATGTACCTGGGCACGATCGTCGAACGCGGCACCGCCGCCCAGGTCTTCGAGTCCCCCCAGCACCCCTACACCCAGGCCCTCCTCAAGGCGGCCCCCTCGGTCCGCGACCGCCCGGGCGCCGCGAAGGACCTCCCCCTCACCGGCGAGGTCCCGTCCCCCTCCTCCCCGCCCACGGGCTGCCGCTTCCGCACCCGCTGCCCCCTGGCGGCGGACATCTGCGAGTCGGAGGCCCCGGAACTGCGCGTACGGGACGGAGGCGACCACCCGGCGGCATGCCACTTCGCGGGGTGAGGAGGCGGCGGAAACAGCGCGCTGAAAGCCCGCCGGGGGCGGTCACTTCCCGGCAGCCTCACTCCGATGGGGCGGTGGTGTCGACCACCACCGCCCAGACCCTTTTACCGATCCCGTTGCGCGCGGAGACTCCCCACCGGACCGCCAGCTTCTCGACCATCAGCAGCCCATAGCCGCCGCCCTCGTCGGGCACCCGCTTTTCCGGCCACACGTCGGAGGCGTCGTGTACTTCGATGAGCACCCCGCCGTCCTGCCGGACGAAGCGCGTCAGGATCTCCCGCCCAGGCGGCACACGGGCATGCACCACGGCGTTGGTCATCAGCTCCGAGACCACCAGCGAAGCCGGCTCCTCGATCCCGGTCAGCCCCCACCCTGCCAAAGCCTTTCGCAATTGGGCCCGCGCCAGCCCTACACATCGAGGATGCCGCCGCCACTGCCACTTCATGACCGAAGTGCTGGCCATTCTGTTCTGATCGGTCGTCATACACGACACCTTGCATCGCCTCAAAACCGGTGTGCCGTGCTCAGCCAGCACGGCATGTGAATACGGTCCGGCGGCGAGGGCGTCAGCGGGAAGGACGGTGCCGGGGCTGTTGCTTCACCCCGGGCGGACGATTCACTCCACTTTCAGTAATCGGACCACTACTGTGTCGCGGGTCCCGGGAGTTGATGCTGATGCCGTTACATCCGAACCAGGCTCTTCAGCAGGCCATCGAGAAGAGCGGCTACACCCAGGATGACCTGGCAGAGGCCATCAACGAGGAACACGAGAAGCTGTACGGCTCACCGGGCAGATGCAGCGATCGCCAGGTGCGCCGCCTGCTGACCGGGGAGGTCGCATGGCCCCGTGACGCCACCAGGCTGCCGCTGGAAGCGGTCCTCGGCCGCCGCGCCGTGGAACTCGGCTTCCGCTCTCCTCCCCAAGCGGCCCTACGCGGGCGTACTGTGCGAGCACCAGCACCCGTTGACGAGGAACTGCCAGTGCGTCGCCGCAGATTCGTTCTCAGCGCCGGGACCCTAGTGGCGCTCCCCGTTCTGCCCGAGGCCGGCCGCATCGACATGAGCGACATCGCGCGCATCCGCGGCGCCGAGGCCCGGTTGGTGCAACTGGACGACCGCCACGGCAGCGCAGAGCTGGCCGGCGTAGCCGGCCGCTACGTCGCGCACGTCGAGCACACCATGCGGCACTGCAGCTACGGCAGCCGCGTGCAGACGGCGCTGCATCAGGCGCTCGGGGAGATGTGCGCTCAGGCCGGCTGGCTCGCCTATGACTCCCAGCAGCACGAACAGGCCCGCCGCCACTGGCGCGGCGCCCTCCAGTACGCGCGCCTGGCCAAGTCCTCCGACCTGGAGGCGCGTGTCTGGTCTTGCATGTCCCGGCAGGCCGTCGACCTCGGGCATGGCTCCGAGGCTGTGGCCATCGCCCGCACGGCGCTGGACGCCACAAGAGGCCGCCGCGAGCCCCGGCTGTCCGCCCTGCTCCACACCCGGGTCGCCCTGGGCCACTCCGTCACCGGCCAGCGCGGGCGTTGCGGGCAGTCGCTCCACCGCGCAGAACAGGAACTCGACCGCGCTTCGCCGCAACCGCCGCCGTGGCTGGCCTTCTGCGGACCCGCGGAGCTGACCGGTCAGGCCGCCCTCTGCCACTACAACCTCGGCGATTTCACCGACGCTCTCCAGGCCGACCGCGAGGCACGGACGCTCATGGGAGTCGGCGAGTTCCGGCGCAACGCGTTCGCCACGCACGTGAGCCTGGCGCGCAATGCCCTGGCTGCCGGCGAACCCGAGGAGGCGCTGGCGGCCGGGCACCGGGCCCTCGATCTGCTGCCCGAGGTGCGCAGCCCGCGCTGGACCGCCCATCTGCGGGGGTTCGGCCGATCGCTCGGCCAGAGAGGGTCCTCCCCTGTGACCGCCGAGTTCTTGGAACGCTACCGGAAGGTTGCAGCATGACCGGCGAAGTGCTCTCCCTGAGCACCTACAACCGTGGCCGACTGCCGGAGATTCGCCACACGCTGATCGAGGTGTACGCGGAGGTCTACGCCGCCGAGGCGGCCGAGGATCCCTTCTTCTCCGTGGACAGATTCGAACGCCGCCTTGACGGCCACACGTCCACCCCCGGCTGGTCGTGCGTCGTAGGCGAGGTCGACGGCGCCGTCGTCGGCTACGCGTACGGCCGACCGGACAGCCCCGAGGAGTGGGACGCGGTGATCGATCCGGTCAGCCCCGACGTCCACGACTACGGCCGCCGCTCTGTCTTCGGCCTCTGCGAGATCATGGTGCGTACCCCCTGGCGCGGAACCCAGGTTGCCCGCGGCATTCACGACGAGCTGATGCACCAGCGCCCGGAAGACCGCGCTTCGCTGACCGTGGAGACCGCCCACCCGCGGGTTCGTTCGCTCTACGAGCGCTGGGGATACAAGAAGGTCGGACAGTCGCAGCCGTTCCCGGACTCACCGCGCTACGACGTCATGGTCCTCCAACTGCACTGAGGCCGGGGTGTGCGGGCCCACCTGGCCGACACCATCGACCGTGCGCGCCGGGAAGCCACCCCGACCATCATCACCCGGCGGGGCAAGGCCGAAGCCGTGATTCTCGACCTGGACGAGTACCAGCGCCTCAGGAAACTTGAGGAGAGCGTCGAGGACGCCTGGCTCTCGCGGCTGGCCGCAGATTCCCTGGCCGAAGGGCGCGAACCGACCGTCACCCTGGAAGACCTCGCCGCTGAGATCCTGGGCGAGGCTCGCCAGGCATGACCGACGGGGTCTCCAGCACGAAACTCACCCAGGCCGCTCAGCGGCAGATGCGGGCCGTGCCGCTCCGCGAGGCGCGCAGGATCCTCATTCGCCTCGGGGAGTTCCAGCGCGCCATGGACAAGGGCGACACTTCGGCCTTCGACATCAAGCCGCAGACTGGTCAAGAGGGCATGTCCCGGCTGCGCGTCGGGGACTACAGAGTGGTGTACACGGTCGACAACGGCGAACTCGTCATCTGGGTCGTCGCCGTCGGCGACCGCCGCGACGTGTACCGCGCTCTGTAGATCAGCGGCGGTGTCTCGCGGGCGGGCCGCGGCCCGGCTCAGGCGATCTTGTCGCAGACGTCGGTCAGTTTCTTCGTGCCCTCCTTCCACGTCATCGTGCGGTAGTCGGACGCGGTGATCTCCAGGGTGTCGACGCCGTCGACCAGGTACTCGCCGCGGCGCAGGTTGCCCTGGCCGTCCTTGAAGCCGATGAGGACCGGACCCGTGGGGTGGTGGACATGGCCGCCGTCCGGGGCGTAGCGGACGATCGAGCGGCCGCCCGCGTCGCCGAACGGGCCCGCGCCGCCGCCGCGCTGCGCGACCCCGCGGAGCGGCTGCGCCGTACCGAGAAGGCGCTGGCCCGGTGGCGCGGGGAACTCCTCGACGGGCTCGCGGACGGCGAACTCCGCGCCCGGCTCGGCGCGGAGCTGGCCGAACTCCGGCTCGGCGCTCTGGAGCAGCGCGCCGAGGACCGGCTGCACACCGGCCGCGGCGGGGCGCGCGACGGCGGCGGCTCCCTCGCCGCCGAACTCCGGCCCCTGGCCGCCCGCTACCCCCTGCGTGAACGGCTCGTCGCCTCCCTGATGACCGCCCTCTACCGCGCCGGCCGCCAGGCCGAGGCCCTCGACGTCTACCGCACCACCCGCCTCGCCCTCGCCGCCGAACTGGGCGGCGTCGCACCGGGCCCGGCCCTCCGCGACGTACACGCGAAGGTGCTCAGCGCCGACCCCTCGCTCGACGAACCGCCGCTGGCCGCGTACGCCGTCCAGGTCCGGGACGTACGCCTGCCCCTGCACACCAGCGGCCAGCCCGCCCTGGAGTTCTGCAACCTGGGCCGGCTGGGACGGCGCCCGCGCGGCCGGGGCGGAGTGGCTGACGGGCTACCGGGCGCTCGCCGTGTGGGCGGGGCACCACGTGCGGTGGGGAGGACGCCGGTACCCCGTGCGCCCCGCGCCCGGCCGACCACCGTTGTCGACGAGGCGGCGCACCGCGGTCGACCCGTCAGCCGTCTCTCCCTCCGGCGGAGCGACGCGGGCGGGCTTCGCCCGTATGCCGGGGAGACAGGCTCGTGGCAGGGAGGACCGCCAGGATGGCGGAGAGGGCCGCCGTGGCGGCGGCAAGGGGCAGGACTCCCTGCAGGGCGGTGCCGATCGCATCGAAGATGATCATGGCGTTCGCCGCTTGCAGGGCCAGGCCGGCGCCGGCTGCCGCGATCAGCCAGCGTCCGGCCCCGTGCCGCGTGAGGAACAGCATGCCGATGATGAGCAGGGCCGCCAGAGCGCCGAAGATCGTCACATGCGCGGTCCGCTCACCGCTCGTCATCTCGCCGGTGTCGACGGCTTGGGTGGTCGCGAAGGGAATGACCTGGACCAGGACGAGGCAGAGGAACGCAGTCACGGCAGTCGCGGTCCTGGCGGCGGACCGCCGGGGAGGGGGCGGCGTCGTGTCCGGGCGGGTACCCGTGCCCGCGGGGCCCGGTTGCCGCCCGGGCGGTTCGGGTCGCGGGGCCCGGGGACCCGGCCGGGTGCCGGCCTCGGTGAGCGGAGTCGGGCCGGGCGTCGTGAGGATTGCAGTGGACCCGTCCGCCGTGGGTGCGGACTCCGGTGCGCGGTCGAGTTCCCGGAGCGCCTGGGAGAGACCGGCGGCGTTCGCGCACCGCCCGCCGGGTTCCTTGTGGAGCAGGGTCAGTACGAGGTCGTCCCATGCGGAGGGGATACCAGCCGACACCGAACTGGGGGCGGGCGGTTCCTGGGTGAGGTGTGCCGTGAGATACCCGACGGTGTCGGGGGCCTGGAACGGGAGCCGGCCGGTGATCAGCTCGAAGAGGAGACAGCCGAGGGCGTACAGGTCGCTGTGCGGTTCCGGATGGCCACGCGCCTGTTCGGGCGCCATGTAAGGGGGTGTGCCCACGATGAAGCCGGTCTGGGTGAGGCGGTCTGCGGTCGCGGAGGGGTCGGCCGCCCGCGCGATGCCGAAATCGAGGACCTTCACGATGCCGGACGGCATGACGAGGATGTTGGACGGCTTGATGTCCCGGTGCATGACCCCGGCGCTGTGCGCCTCGGCCAGTGCGTCGGATATCTCCGCGCCCCATCGGGCCGCGTCCTGCAAGGTGACGGCGCCTCTGCGCAGCTTCGCGTCCAGGCCCTCGCCGCGGACCAGCTCCATCACCAGGAAGGGGACCCGTTCGCTTCCCGAGCCGGTCTCGCCGAGGTCGTGGATGGTGACGATGCCGGGATGCTGCAACCGGGCGGTGATGCGCGCCTCGCGCAGAAACCTGGCGCGTGCCTCATCGCCGCGGCTCCCGCCACCGGCGAGCAGGGAGATCACCTTGACCGCGACGGGACGGCCCAGAGTTTCGTCCCGTGCTTCCCATACGTGCCCCATTCCGCCTTCACCGAGCTGCCGCACCAAGCGGTAACGGCCCCCGAGGACCTGGTCTGGCACCGTCACGTTCCCCCCGATTCGCAAGCACCTGTGGCAGCCGCCGGCGTACTGCCCGATGGGATCATGACGCGGACGCGAGGGCGTCATGCCCGTTATCCAGGAAACCGAACGGCAGCGGCACGTGCCAAGACGGCCGCGGACCCGGGGTCGGCGGTGCGCTTCGCCGACGAACCGGCAAAGGAGCTGATCGGCACTGCGCTCCGTCCGCTTCCGGGCGCGATCCGGCGGGTCCGTCCGGTCGAGCAGACCGCCGGTCGCGGCCCCGGGACTCGTGCATCCGGCCCGCCGGACTTCCCAGGCGTCCAGCCCGGCACGGTATGTTCCCATACGGAGTGGGGTGTCACCGGAAGCCCGCGGGCCCTCGGCGCCACTTCGGATTGCACCGTCTCACCACCAAGGGATCGGGAATGATCACGCTTACGAAGGATGACGAACCGGCGGACCTGGCCGGGGTTACCCACCTGTCGATAGGGGTCTCCTGGGACCCCACCGTCGGGAGCAGCGGCGGCATCATGGGCAAGCTGCGCCAGACCAAGGGCACCGACCTCGACCTGATCGCCATCGCCATGGCGGGATCCGACCCGGTCCGGCTCGCCGGTCTCGACTCGCTGGACCCCATGGGCAACGGCGCGATCGTGCACAGCGGCGACAACCAGACCGGCAAGGGCGACGGCGACGACGAGACGGTCACCGTCGAGTTCTCCCGGATCCCGAACCAGATCACGGCCATCGTCTTCGTCGCCGCCGCCTACAAGAAGGGCAGCAGCTTCCAGAAGGCCCGCAATATCAGCTTCAAGGTGTACGACGCCTCCGGTGGCAGCACCGCGCAGGTCGCCGACATCTGGCCCAGCCTGCTCACCACCGACAACGGCTGCGCCGTCGCCAAGGCCACCCGATCCGGTGAGACCTGGCGGCTGCAGGTGATCAACGAGACCGGCAAGATCAAGCAGGGCAACGAGCACTCGCTCATGCGCTTCGCCGCCGGCAAGTAGCAACCAGGAAGCGTTCGCCCGGGACACCGCCCCCCTGGGCGGACGCTCCTTCCCTCCGCCGCGGGTGTCGCACAGCGCGCGGTCGACGAGTTCGCCCGCGCCCCGCTCCTGCCGGAGCATGCCCTCGTGCGAGTCCCCGGCGCGGCGGACTCCGAGACGGCGGACGGCTGCGGGAGCGGGGTTACTCCTCCTCGTCCTCGGCCTCGAAGGCGTCGCCGATCTCGTCGACGACCTCCGCGGCGACCATCCCGCCCACGACCCCCGCCGCGAGCCCGCCGGCCGCCGCGACGGCGACCGTGCCCATTCCCGGGCCGCGGCGGCCGTGGTCCTCCCCGTGGTGGTGTCCCCCGTGGCCGTACGAGCCCGGCGGGGCGCCGCGGTGCTCCGCCAACTGCTTGACCCAGGAGTCCACCAGGGCGGTCCAGTCGGCCTGTGCGACGTCGTGGTGGCTCACCGTGAAGCGCGCGAGCGCGTCGTGGCCCGCGGAGAACATCCCGCCGCGCTTGTCGGCTTCGAGGACGACCTCCATGCCGCCGGGCGAGGCGAGGAACGTGACCTCGACCTCCTGCATCGCGTGCGCGAACTGCGGGCCCGGAGCCAGCTCGATCTCCTGGTAGAAGGGGAGCTGCTGGCCGGTGCCGGGGATGTGGCCGAGTTCGAGGTCGGCGGAGGTGAAGGCGAAGCCGAGTTGTCCGAAAGCCTCCAGGACCGCTTCCTGCACCGGCAGCGGGCGGACCGCCAGCGGGTCCAGGTCGCCGGCGTCCCTGGCGCCGGCCACGGCCAGTTCCGTACGCACGCCAAGAGGGAGCCCGAGGGACTGGCCGTGCAACTCGGTGATCGGCGTCTCCCACGGCAGGACCAGGGAGAACGGCACCTCGTGGGCCTCCTCCTCGCCGAGGCGGAAGGCGCCGCCGACGGGGAAGCGGCCGAAGGACACCGTGCCCTCGTGCTCGCCGTCGCCGCCTTCGGCCTCGACGCGGGCGACGAGCTCCAGGGTGATCTGCTCGATGTCGGCCGCGGCGCTGCCGCCGCGCAGCAGCACCCGGCCGCCCAGGGTGCCGCCGGGCAGCACCGCGCCGCCCTCCAGGACCGTGTCCACGCTGGGCGCGCCCACGCCGATCGCGCCGAGCAGTCGCTTGAACACCATGCGGTGTCGTCTCCTTCGTCGTCTCTGCGAATGGGGTGGCGGGCGAGGGGATCGCCGCTCGGATTTACTATCCCTTTACTCCGGTGTCCGCGACATCGGCATTCGGCCAGATCCACTCGATCCGACGACTCGCACGGAGCAGGGCGACGGGCGGCCGGCAGCGGGCAACCGGAGACCGGCGACCGGCGGCGAACTACCAAGGAGGAGCGGTCCCCCCATGGGCGAACCTCCCGATGCCACTCCTGCATACGCGCCACCGCGTCCGGCAGCGGCAGCGGGCGCCGGGCGGCCTCCACCCTCGACGACATCCTCGCCCGGCTGCTTCTCGCGCAACCGGCCTGAGTGCGGGGCCGGGCCGGGTGTGTGTCGCGATATAACGCTAGTCTGAGGGTCGCGCCGATGTCCGCGTCGCGCGCACGTGTGAGGGACCGGGACGGAACAGGACGGAAGCATGCCGGGAGAGATCTCGCCCACCGGACAGAACTCCGGCCCGGGCTCGCCGGGGCCGCCTGGCTCGCCGGGGGTACCGGGGCCGCCGGGCTCGCAGCCCGAACTGCGCGCGTCGCACGCCGACCGGGACCGGGTGGTGGACGTGCTGCGGATCGCCGCGGGGGAGGGCCTGCTGACCGCGGACGAGCTGGACCAGCGCGTGGAGGCCGCCCTGTCGGCCCGTACCCGCAGCGAACTGGCCGTGCTCACCGCCGATCTGCCGCCCGTACCGGCCGGGGCGGGCGCGGCCGGGTCCGAGGTGAAGGACCTGGTCAGGATCGAGCAGATCCACGGCGGCGCGATCGAGCGCGTGGGGCGCTGGGTGGTGCCGCGGAGGCTGGAACTCGCGGTGACGCACTGCGAGGTGACCCTCGACTTCACCGACGCCGTGATCACGCAGGACACCCTGCGGATCGACGTGGCCATGATGGGGAAGAACCTGACGCTGGTCACCGGTCCCGGCATCGTGGTCGACACCGACGGCCTGCGGTTGGTGCACAGCAAGGTCGTGTTCCGCGAGCCGCCCGCGGATTCCGGTGTGCCGGTGAGGCTGCGGGTGGAGCTGTACGGCCAGAAGGCCCACGGCCGCGTCGTCGTACGACCGCGGCGGCGGACGTTCGGGCAGTGGCTGCTGCGGAGGTAGTGCTCCCGTGAGCCGGGGGTGCGCTCCGGCAAGCGGGGTAACGGCGGCGGGGCCGGTCGCCCGGCGCTCCCTGAGCTGACGTTCGGCACGGTGACCCGCCGGGATTACCGGGCGACGTACCCGACCGGCGACGGCACCCGCCACATCTGAGACATCTCGGTGACCGGCTCCGGCCGTCGGTGAAGTCGATCTCGCCCATGGTCGTGAACACGCCCTGAACGTAGCCCAGGACCTGCTCCTTCCCCGTGAAGCGGGCGGCGTCCTCCCTGTTTCCAGCCCGGGCCCCCTCACCCACCCCACGGGCGAAGCCCTCACCGCATCCTCCGCAAGGGCACCTGACCACGGACCGAGAGGCGGAGTGGTCTGTTGCTCGCCGCGGGACGGCAGCCGTGACCTGCGGTGAGGGGCGGCGCGTCCGGGTGGGGAGCGCTGGGAACGGAGCGGGTCACCCTCCGTCATCGGCCCCGGACGCGCTCCCGCCGACGGTGGTGCGCTCTGTCGAACGGATGCACCATTGAGGTGTGGGATCAGCGCAAGCCGACAGGCCGCGAGCGACTGTCGGGGAGACCGAAGGCTATCGGTTCGACATCACCGATGCCGCGATCGTGGTGGGCCCGGAGGGCCTGGTTCAGCAGTGGAGCGAGGGCGCTGAGGCGCTGTTCGGCTACGCTGCGCCGGACGCCGTCGCACAGCGTGTCACGGAGTTCCTGGCGATCCCGTGGGACGAGCGCTGGGAGATCGCCGAACGGAACCGGGCCGGAAGAGGCTGGACGGGCACCTTCACGGCGTATCGCCACGACGGCAGCCGCCTTCAGACCAGGGCACAGGTCTGCCCGCTCGGGCTCCACCACGGGGCGAGCTGGCTCATTCTGGCCACGGACCTCGCCACCGCACAGGCGCGGGAGCGCGACCACGCGATCCTGCGCGGACTGTTCACCGAGTCTCCGTTCGGGCTGGCCGTGGTGGACCCGCAACTGAGGCTCGTCATGGTCAACCCCGCACTGGAACGCATGGAGGGTGTCCCCGCACGGCAACAGCTTGGCCGCACCCTCGGCGACATCGTTCCCGAAGAGGCCGGTCCGGCGACGGAAGCCCGCGCCCAGGAGGTACTGCAGACGGGCGAGCCACAGGTCGCCGTCTCCCATGCCGACCCCCCGGCCGCTTCCTCCACCCATCTGCCGCACGTCCGCTCCCGCTCGTCCTTCAGGCTTCAGGACCTCGCCGGCCACACCCTGGGGATGGGCCAAGCGGTACTCGATGTCACCAGTTACTACCAGGTACGACGGCACCTCACCTTGCTCAGCGAGGCCGGTATCCGCATCGGCAGCACGCTGGATCTCGAACGTATCGCCCAGGAATTCGCCGAGGTGCTGGTGCCGGAGGTCGCCGACTTCGTCGCCGTCGACGTCTCTGCCGCCATCATCCGTGGCCACGAGCCTGCTCCGGTCCTGACCGCCGGTTCCGCCGAACTGATCCGACGCGCTCAGCAGTCCATCCGTGCGGACCTTCCGGAATCCGAGTCGCCGCTGGGGACACCGGTCACCTACTCCGAGACCTCGCCCCAGCACCGTTGCGTCGCCACGGGCCGTCCCGTGATGGACCCCACCGTGGATCTGTCGACCCCCTGGCTGTCCCAGGACGCGGCGCGCTCGGACAAACTGCGGGAAGTCGGCATCCACTCCCACCTGGTGGTGCCCCTGCGCGCCCGCGGCGTCACCATGGGGGTGGCCACCCTGGTGCGCTGGAAGAACCCCGAAGCCTTTGACGCCGACGACCTGCTCCTCGTCGAAGAACTCGCTGCCTACGCGGCCGTCTGCATCGACAACGCCCGGCTCTTCGGCCGCGAACACCGCGCCGCCCTGTCCCTCCAGCGCCACCTCCTCCCCAAGGACCTGCCGGCCCCCACCGGCGTGGAAGTCGCCTACCGCTACCTGCCGGCCGACACCCACGCAGGCGTCGGTGGGGACTGGTTCGACGTGCTGCCCCTTTCCGGTGCCCGCATCGGACTGGTCGTGGGCGATGTCGTCGGCCACGGAATGAACGCGGCAGCCACCATGGGACGCCTGCGCACCGCCGTCCAGACCCTCGCCGCCCTCGACATGCCGCCCGCCGAGCTGGTCGCCCACCTCGACGACCTGGTCGCCCACCTCGACGAAGCGGAGACGGCGGACCACCACATCCCCGGCGTGATCGGGGCCACGTGCCTCTACTGCGTGTACGACCCCGTCTCCCGTACCGCGGAGATCACCCGCGCGGGACACCCCCCGCCTGCCATCGCCCACCCCGACAAGGCCGTCGAATTCCTGGACATCCCGGCAGGACCCCCACTCGGACTGGGCGGCCTGCCCTTCGAATCCACGCACCTCGAGATCCCGGACGAGAGCGTCCTCGCCTTCTACACGGACGGCCTCATCACCGCCTCCGCCGACCGCGACATCGATCTCGGCTTCACCCGGCTGGCCTTCGCGCTGGCGTACCCCGACCGTCCGCTGGAAGAGATCTGCGAGGTCATGGAGCGCCTGCTGCTCCCGGACCGTCCCCGCGACGACGTCGCCTTCCTCGTCGTACGCCCACGGTCCGTCAAGGAAGAGAACGTCGTGACCTGGCACCTGCCCTACGAACTCACGGCGGTCGGCCAGGCCCGGTCCCTCACCACGGAGCAACTGGCGGCCTGGCATCTGGAAGATCTCGCCTTCACCGCCGGACTGATCGTCAGCGAGTTGGTGACCAACGCCATCCGCCACGCCTCCGGCCCGATCAGCCTGCGCCTCATCCGGGACGTGAACCTGATACTCGAAGTCTCCGACGGCAGCAGCACCTCCCCCCACCTGCGCCAGGCCCAAGTCGACGACGAAGGCGGACGCGGGCTCTTCCTGGTGGCCCAGTTCGCCCAGGGCTGGGGAACCCGCTATACGGCGGACGGCAAGACCATCTGGGCCGAGCAACTCCTCCCCCGTGGCGCCCCGGGCCCTTCCGGCTGACGCCGATCCGGTTGGTTGTGCGGATTTCCCGACGATGGAAACGGCTCATCTGCTGACCACCGGATTCCCGGCCCCACCGGACTCGCAGAGCCGCCAGGTACGCGCTCGGGTCGTGCCACACGACCCCCCGGTCCTGCCACTCCACAACGACGTACCGCATGGCCTCCCCTCATCGATCGCTCAGCGCAGGGAACGTGGGCTGCCGCAACAGCCTGCCTGCCTGGATGGATCCGGCACGGTGGGTACCTTCGGCTCATGAACCTCTCCGCGGTCGAGGCTCGTGATCGCTTCATCGGCTCCCCGGTTGCGCGGCTGGCTACCGCCGACGGGGCGGGTGTGCCGCACGTGGTGCCCATCACCTTCGCCGTCGACGGGGATGTGATCGTCTTCGCCGTCGATCACAAGCCGAAGCGCACGACCGGCCTGCGCCGGCTACGCAACATCGCGGAGAACCCTGCCGTGTCGGTCATCGCCGATCACTACGCCGACGACTGGGCATCCTTGTGGTGGGCCCGCGCCGACGGCCGGGCTGAGATCCGGCAAGACGACGCCGGCCGCCTGCCGGCCGTTGAACTGCTGCAACAGAAGTACCGTCAGTACGAGGAAGCACCCCCGCCGGGTGCGGTGGTCGTTATCCACGTCGTGACCTGGACCGGGTGGGCGTTCACCGACGACACGAAAGGCCCGGGTCGCTGACCTGGGCCTTCTGGCTGGAGCGGGCGACGGGAATCGAACCCGCGCTCTGAGCTTGGGAAGTTCGTGCCGAACCCGAAGGTCGGCGCTGGTTTGCGGGCGAACACGGGTAAGAAGTTCGACTCGGCCCTCGACGCCTTCCGGACCGGCTACCCGGACGTGGAGGTGGAGCCTGCGCTGCTGGACGGCGAGGTGGCACCGCGGCTGCTGGAGCAGGGCGCCGACGCCGAACCCGGCGCACCCCGGGCCGCGACGCCTCCACCGATGCCCTTTGCCACGATTGCGCTGGTTTGCGGCTGACTCCAGGATGGGGTCATGACTCCCACCGGCACCGGAGACCGCTTCGACGCCTTTCGTGCGCTGGCCGACCGGAGCGGACGGCCCGGACAGCGGCTGCTGGAGTCCCTGGCCGGAAGGAGAGCGGGTACGGGAGAAGACCCCGGAGCCTGGGCTCCGGCCATCGCCGCGGACATGGGGCTGCCCGCTGCCGCCGGGCTCGGGCCGGCGACCTACTACGAGGATCTGGCCGCTCCGCACGGCCGCCGTCACGTCCGGGTCTGCACGGCGACGGCGTGCTTCGCCGCCCGGTCCGGACGTCACCTCGGCGAGGTGGAGCAGGCGCTGGGCGTGCGTGCCGGCACGGCCTCACCGGACGGGGAGGCATCGCTGCAATCCGTGCGCTGTCTGGGGTACTGCTACGCGGGTCCCGCCGCGCTCGACGGCGACACACCCTGCACCGGCCCGACGCTCACCCGTCAGCTCACGGGACGCGAGCCCGCCCGGACGCCCGGGATCCCGGCAGCCGACGGCACCGGTGACCCCGTGCTGCTGGGAGGTGCGGTGGCCGGCGAGCCGGCGTGGCGGGTGTGGCCGCGGATCGTCGGCACCGGTGCCGCCGATGAGGTCCGGGCGCAGGTGGCCGTGTCCGGGCTTCGGGGCCGCGGGGGAGCGGGGTTCCGGGTGGCCGCGAAGTGGGAGGCGGCCGGGCAGGCGCGCGGCAGTGTGGTGGTGGCCAACGGGGACGAGGGCGATCCGGGCTCGTACGCCGATCGGCTGCTGCTGGAGGCGGACCCGGAGCGGGTGCTGGAGGGCCTGGCGCTGGCCTGCTTCGCTTGCGGGGCCGAGCGGGGCGTGGTGCTGGTGCGCTCGGAGTATCCGCATGCGCTGGCACGGATGCGGGACGCGGTTGAGCAAGGTTACGCCGAGGGTCACTTCGGCCCGTCGGTGCACGGGACGGACGTCACTCTGCACGTGGAAGTGGCGGAGGGCGCCGGATCGTATGTCGCGGGTGAGGAGACGGCTCTGATCGCCGGTCTGGAGGGGGACCGGGGCTGTGCCCGGCCGCGGCCGCCGTATCCGACCCAGCGCGGCTTGTGGGACGCGCCGACGGTGGTGAACAACGTGGAGACCCTGGCGTCCGTCCCGTGGATCGTCGCCCGCGGCGGGGAGGCGTACGCCCGCCGGGGGGTTCCGGGCGAGACCGGGACGAAGCTGGTGTGCCTGTCGGAGCGGTTCGTCCGGCCGGGCGCGTACGAGGTCGAACTCGGTACGCCCCTGCTGCGGATCGTCGCGGAACTCGGCGGTGGCCTCAAGGACGGCGGGGAGCCGGCCGCGGTGCAGGTCGGCGGGCCACTGGGCGGATTCCTCGGGCCGGACGACCTGGACGTGCCCCTGACCACCGCCGGCCTCGCGGCCCGGGGCGCCGCGCTCGGCCATGCCGGGCTGGTCGCCTTCGACCACCGCGTAGCCCCGGAAGAAGTGCTGCGGCACGTCTGGCAGTTCGCGGCGGCGGAAAGCTGCGGCGCCTGTTCCCCGTGCCGCGTGGGCGCGCGCCGCGGCCTGGAGCTGGCCGCCGCCGGCGCCCCGCCCGGACCGGAGTGGGACCGGCTCGGCCGGGTGCTGGCCGAGGCGAGCCTGTGCGCCTTCGGCCGGCGGATCCCGCCCGCCGTGCACAGCCTCGCCCGCGCCTACGGCGACCGCCTGGCGGGGTGGGCTCTGTGACCGCGACCGGACGGCTCCGGGACGACGCCGGCTCTGACCCCCTCACGCACGTCTGCGTCGACGGCGTCGACGTCGCGGTGCCCGAGGGGGCCTCCCTGCTCACGGCGGCGCGCGCGGCCGGCGCCGAGCTGCCCGCGCTCTGCTCCGACGACCGGCTCAGCCCGGCCGGCTCCTGCCGCACGTGTCTCGTACGGGCCGACGGGCGGACCGTGGCGGCCTGCGTGACCCCGGCCGCACCGGGGTCGCGCGTCGACACGGGCACCGAGGACCTGCAGCGGTTGCGCCGGGACGCGGTGGCCGTCATCGTCTCCGCCCTGCCGCCCCGCGCGCTGGCGGACGGCAACCCCGCCGAGCTGGCGCACGTCTGCCGGTCGCTGGGCCTCGGCCCCGAGACGGCCCGGGGCGCCGGAGGCCGGGGCGGGGACACCTCGCACCCGTACGTCCACCTGGACCGGGACCTGTGCATCGCCTGCGGGCGGTGCGTGCGCATGTGCGCCGAGGTCCAGGGCACCTTCGCCCTCACCCTGACCGGCCGCGGCGCCGGCACCGTGGTCGCTCCCGGCACCGGCGGGCCCTGGGCGGAGTCGGACTGCGTGGCGTGCGGCGGCTGCGTCGACTCCTGCCCCACCGGTGCGCTCACCCAGCCGGGCCCCGGGCGCGGGCTCACCTCCGCCCACCGGCCGGCCGCGACCCGTACGACGTGCGGATACTGCGGCGTCGGCTGCGCCCTGGACATCGTCGCCCGGGACGGCGCCGTCGCGGCGGTCCTGCCCGCCCCGGACGGCCCGGTCAACCGGGGGCACGCCTGCGTCAAGGGCCGCTTCGCCCACGGCTACCTCACCTCCCCCGAACGGCTGACCCGGCCGCTGCTCCGCCGCGACGGCCGCCTGGAGCCGGCCGGCTGGGACGAGGCGCTCGACCACGTCGCCCGCGGGATGCGCGAGGCCGTCGCCGCCGGCGGCGCGGACGCGGTGGCGGCGATCTCCTCGGCCCGCGCCACGAACGAGGAGAACTACCTCGTACAGAAGTTCATGCGGGTCGTGATCGGCACCAACAACGTCGACAACTGCTCCCGCCTGTGCCACTCCCCGTCCGCCGCTGGCCTGACCGCCTCCTTCGGCCTGGCCGGCGGCACCGACTCCTTCGACGACGTGCAGAAGTCCGACTGCCTGCTGGTCGTCGGGGCCAATCCCGTGGAGGCCCACCCGGTGGTCGGAGCGCGGCTGCTGCGGCAGGTGCTCCGCGGAGCCCGGCTGGTCGTCGCCGACCCTCGCGCGGTCGGCCTCGCCCTGCACGCGGACGTCCATCTCCGGCCCCGGCCCGGCACCAACGTCGCGCTCTGCCACGGGCTCGCCCACGTCCTGCTCGACGAAGGACTGGCCGACGAGGAGTTCCTGTCCGAGCGGACCGCGGGGCTGCCGGAACTCACCGCACTGCTGGAGGACTACCCGCCCGACCGGGTCGAGGACATCACCGGAGTGCCCGCAGACGATCTGGTCGCCGCCGCCCGGCTGTACGGCCGCGCCCGGCGGCCTGCGATCGTCTACGGCCTGGGCGTCACCGAGCACCTCCACGGCACCGACGGCGTACGGTCCCTGGCCAACCTGGCGATCCTGCGCGGCGCCGTCGGCACCGACCGCGGATACGGCGTCAACCCGCTGCGCGGCCAGAACAACGTCCAGGGCGCCTCCGACATGGGCGCGCTGCCCGACCTCCTGCCCGGCTACGGCAAGGTCGTCGACCCGGCCGCGAGGGACCGGGCCGGGGCTGTCTGGGGTGTACGGGTTCCGGAGCGCCCCGGCCTGAGAATTCCGGACATGTTCGCCGCCGCCCGGTCGGGTGCACTGCGGGCGCTGTGGATCATCGGCGAGGACGTCTGCGCCACCGATCCCGACGCCGACCAGGTGGCCCGCGCTCTGGATGCCTGTCCGCTGGTGGTGTGCAACGAGCTGTTCCTGTCGGAGACCGCCGGACGCGCCGATGTCGTGCTCCCCGTCGCGTCCTGGCCGGAGAAGGACGGCACCTTCGTCAACTTCGACCGCCGCTTCCAGCGGGTCCGCCCCGCCGTGGCCCCGCCGGCCGGGGTACGCAGCGACTACGACGTCGTACGCGCCCTCGCCGCGGCGATGGGCACCGACCTGGGCTGCCCCACGCCGGCCGAGGCACTGGCCGAGTGCGGCCGGGTCGCACCCGTCTTCGCCGGCCTCTCCCACGACCGGCTCGACCGGGAAGGCGCCGTCCCGTGGCCCTGCCCCGACCCCGGCCGCCCGGGTGAAGCCAGGCTCTACACGAAGGAGTTCGCCACGCCCGACGGGCGGGCACACCTTGCCGCGGCACCGTACCTCCCGCCCGGAGAACACCCCGACGACGACTACCCGCTGCTCATGGTCACCGGCCGCCGCTGGGCGCACTACAACTCCGGCAGCATGACCCGCCGCGGCGGCAACCTCGCCCTCGACCAGGTCGACGTCCTCGACCTGCACCCGGCGGACGCCGCCCGGTACCGGATCCCGGACGGCGCGCGGCTCACCGTGGCCAGCCGGCACGGCGAGGCCAGGCTCGTCGCCCGGGTCGGCGAAGAGACGGCGCCCGGCCAGGTCTTCTGCTCCTTCCACTTCCCCGCCAGCGGGGTGAACCGCCTGACCTCCGCACACGCCGACACCGTCACGTCCTGCCCCGAGTACAAGGTCACGGCGGTTCGCGTCACGCTGCGATGAGCGCGCCGTCTCCCGCCCGGCGTCAACGCTGTTCTCTCCCGGGAGGTGGACGTTCCGGTCTCAGCCGGCGCAGGGCGTGGTCCGGCCACCTCCCGGCGCGCCACGGCCAGGACCCGCAGCCCCTCGGACGCCAGCGCGTCTCCCGCCGCGGCAGACGCCGCCCGGTCCTGTCCGGTCAGTGGCTGGTACCGGAGGGGCTGCCCGCGACACTGTCGGTGTCGCTGGCGATCGGCGTACGGCGGATGGCGCGCCGGCATGCCCTGATCAAGCGGCTCCTGGCGGTGGAGGCGCAGCACTTCTCCGGGCGCTCCTTTGATGTACGCCTGGTAGGCCGCCGGTCCTCGAACCGGTGGCGAAGACCACCGCGCGCCCGGAGCCGGCGGCGACGTCAGTCCCCATGAACACGCAGTTGCGGGCCTCCAGGGACGGGCCCCGCCGACACCGCATCCCCGGCCTCCAGCACCACCGCATCACCCGGCACGAGATCCCGGGCGGGCACCTCACGCCGCTCACCCCCGCGCAGCACCCGGCAGGTGTGGGGCACCGTCGCCGCCAGCGTCTCGGCCGTCCGCTCGGCCGAATACTCCTGCGCGAAGCCGATGGCCGCATTCAGCGCCACCACGCCCAGGATCGCCACCCCGAGCTGCAAGGTGCCCACGTCACGCGGCTGCTCCAGCGCGTACGCCAGGAAGGTGATCCCCGACGCGACAATCAGCACCACCGCGAACAGATCCGTGAACTGCGCCCCCAGCCTCCGCCACCCTGCGCGGCGCCGCGCCGCGCACGGGGCAACTCGTTGGCCCCGCACTCCTCCAGCCTGGCCCGTGCCTGTGCCTCCGAGAGGCCGCGCCGTGACGTGTCCAGCGCGGCGAAGACCTTCCCGGCATCGAGTTGCGCTGCCTCGGGAGGCCGGGCCGCACCGGGTGGTGCGCCGCCGCCCGGTGTCCTCGGGCCGGCGCCGGCGGTGCGCCCCTCGGCCGTCCGGTGCCTCACACTGGGACCGAGATGACGGGACAGCGGGCGTGGCGCAGCACCCCCTGGCTCACCGAGCCCAGCAGCATCCCCGCGAACCCGCCGCGGCCCCGGGTCCCCACGACCAGCCCCAGGGAGTGCTCCGAGGCGTCCGTCAGAACCTGCACCGGATGGCCACGGAGGACTTCGTGGTGCAGCTCCACGTCCGGGTGCGCCGCCTCGCGGCCCGCGACCGTCTCCGACAGCACCCGGCGGCACTCCCGCATCGTGGCGTGCTCGTCCGCAGGACCGAGGAGCGGCGGATGCCACACGTAGAGGGCACGCAACTGCGCCCCACGCAGGCCGGCCTCCTCGAACGCCATGTCCACCGCCGCGGCCGAATGGGCACTGCCGTCGACGCCGACCACGAAGTACGCGGGTTCCTGGGTGACGTGCTCCGGCTCCCGTACGACGATGACCGGGCAGGGGGCGCGGGCGGTGAGCGGGAGCGCCACCGAGTCGGGGGTGAACATCTCGCGCCGCCTACTCAGGTGCCGGGAACCCACCACGACAAGGGAGGCGTTCCGCGCCTCCTGCAGCAGAACCGATGCCGGCTCTTCCTCCGCCAGCACCGTCGACACCTCCACCGACGGCTGCCGGGACTCGGCGAACTCAGCCGCCTGCCGCAGCAACTCGTCGCCCACGCCGCGCAGCGCACGGCTCCACTCCTCCCGGTACCGCCGTACCGCCTCCGACCGGTGTCCACCGGGTAGCGGCGGCAGGGCCTGCGCGTGGACGAGCCGCAGCGGCAGGTGACGCCGGCCCGCTTCGTCGGCAGCCCAGAGCAGTGCCAGGCGCTTCGCAGGATCGGGGTCGACGCCCGCCACGATCGGCCGACGCCCGCTCGCACCAGCCATGACCGCCTCCAGAGAGGTCTTCCTCCTACGCGCCCTTCGATGTCCTCCCAGACTGCCCCCTGTGGCCGCACGCCGCACTCCGGACCACTCCGACCGGCACGCCTGCGCTACGGCCCGCCCTCGGTGATGCGACGCCCGGTGATGCGCCGAGGCTGGATCGACACCCACATCTCCCGGCCACCCCCGGCCCAGGGCGAGGCGTGGGCGCGATCGATCAGCTTCCGCACCGCGTCGGGCTCGGTGACCACACGCGCGGGTCCGACCACGAGCACGCTCCATCCCCGGCTCATGGCCTCGTCCAGGTGGTCGACCTCGAACGCGACCTCCGAGTCCACGGCCGCCGCCGGAACCGAGTTCGGCGCGGTCCGGAACGCGATCTCCTCATCGACGACCTCGTAGTTCACCGGGACCACCGCCGGGCCTTGGCGTGTCGACACCGCCACGCGCCCCACGCCGGAGGTGGACAGCAGCCGACGGCACTCGCCGGGGCCGAGTTCCCGCATCTGGGGATGGAGGAGCGCCTGCCCCCGCCCGGGCGGCAGATCGCTGGCACCGCCGCGCAGAGCAGCGGGGGTGGTGCCCAGGACGCCGGCCAGCCGAGCAAGTGTGGCGGCGGTCGGGTCGGCCGTCTGTTCTTCGAGGTACGCCAGGTACTCGGGCGCTATCCCGGCGCGGCGGGCGGTCTCCTCCCGGGTCAGACCCTGGCGTTCGCGTCCGGCGGCCACGCGGCGGCCGATGTCACCGGGATGGAGCCGCCTGCCCGGCGGGGCCGCCCGCAGCCCGGCGCTTCTGCTTCCTCCCGCCCGGGAAGGCCCGTCCGCGTCCCCGTTCCCGTGCGCGAGACTGCGGATGTGCGCGTCAGGCCCGGGGAAGACGAGGGTCACCTGGTTCGTATCCGACCAGCGCACCTCGTAAGGAGGCGTGCCATCCGCATGGTGGAGTGCAACGATCTCGCCGTCCCTTCTTGCAGCTCCGGTAGCCGGGCTTTCGACCACGAGTTGATCGCCGATTTCAGCTCGCATGATCGCCACCGTTCTCTCCGAATGCCCCCGCAGCCCAGTGATCAGCCCTTCGATGTCACGCGGGGCGACGTCCGCCAGTCGCCGGCCGAGATTGTTCGGCGCCCTGCCGGCCGCCAACTCGTCACCGATCTCGCGCACGTCCAAGTCCGCGGGGTTCTGTGGGCGTCCGCACGCCCGCTGACCTGCGCGGTCGCGATGTCCAGCACCACACGCGCCTTCGTCGTCCCTCCTCATCGACGAGAGGGAGGCCGACCTTCCCGTTCACGATAGGTGCCGTCGGCTTCCCTCCGCATCTCGGTACGGAACGTCAGCATCCGCATGCGCTCCGTTCACGCTTATGCGCGCACCGCGGGGGTCGTGCCGCAGACAGCGGCTCGACCCCGCGCTCTGAGCTTGGGACTGCTCCCCCCGAAGCCCTGGGAGCCTGCCTGCGACGCAGTCGAAGGAGTCGCGGTCGTAGCTGTCACCGTCTTCGTCGTGGACCGTGGTCTGCTGGGGGTTGAGGTAGACGTGGAAGCTGGCGCCGAAACCGGCGGTGGAGTTCATGGAGCCGGGGCCGGTGGCGCCGCCGCCGCCGTCCATCGGGCAGTACACCCGGTGCACGTCGAAATGATCTTTGGAGTGCCAGGCGCACTGACCGGGGGTGAGGGTGAGCAGGCCGAGCTTGGCGGCGTTCCAGCCGAGGTGTTCGCAGGACCATGACGTCGAGCTGGCCGGCGAGGCAGAAAACGATGCCGGTGGGGTGGCCGTGGGAGGAGCTGCCGTCCGGCCGCCGCGTCGTCGGTGAGACCAAGTCGGAGGCGGGCAGGTGCTTGAGGGCGCTCCCGGCTTTCACGGAGAGGGGTCTCCTGTTCTGGAGCCACTTCGTGCCGCGTCAGCCGGTCGTCGCGGCCTGCTCGGGCGGCTCGGCGTCGTAGTTGGCCACGCCCTCGAGGAATGTTGCGGCGGACCTCGCCCACGAGCCGTCCGCGATCATCTGTTCGATCGCCTTGTCGATGTCGTCGCGCAACTCCGTCTCGCCCTCGGGTACCCCGACCCCGTAGAAGTGCTCGGCGCTGAGTTCCAGTCCGGCCAGCCGGTAGTCACTGGAATTTCCACTCCAGGCGGCGTATCCGGCGAGGAGGGAGTCGTCGGTGGTCAGGGCATCGACCTCCTCTCTGTCCAGGGCGGTGAGGCACTCCGTGTAGGCGGCGCGCTCCGTGAGGTCCGCGCCCGGTGCCCCTCCCTCCTTCACGACCTGCGCGGAGGTGGAGCCGGTGACCGAGCACAGCTTCATGCCGTTGAGGTCCGTCACCTTCCGGACCCGTTCGTCGGCGCGCATCAGCAGGTCCTGGCGGGCGGAGAGGTAGGGGCCGGCGAAGTCGACCTCTTCTTTCGTCGCGTCGGTGATCCCATAGCCGGCGACGACGAAGTCGACCTCGCCGCGCACAAGGACGTCCCTACGTTCGGCGGCGGAGACTTCCCGCCACGTGATGTCCTCGACCTCGACGCCGAGTTCGCCGGCAACGTACCTGGCGACGTCGACCTCGAATCCGGCGTAATTTCCGTCCCGGTCGCAGTAGCTCATGGTCGACTGGTCGGGCATGATGCCGATCGTCAGACTCTTCCGCCCCGTACCGCCACCGGAGCCGGACCCGGCCGGGGAGGGGTCGGTGGCACACTCGGTCGGCGAGTCGCCCGCTGTCGCGCCGTCACCGCCCGACGGCAGCAGCCATACCGTTGCCGCCAGCGCAAGCGTTCCGACGGCCAGGGCGGCTGCGGCCATCAACGAGCCCCGGCGTCGCGGCGGCGCCGGGAGCGCCGGCGGCGCCGCCCCGGCCAGCCGCCCGTACGCCGGTAACTCCGCCAGCGCGTACGTCACGCCGCATCGCCGGACGATATCCAGCGGGTCAGGCCGCCGCGCCGGGTCCCGGGCGGCGCACTGCCGGATGAGCTCGGCCAGCCCGGCTTCCACCCCGTCGACATCGATCTCGCCGTGCACCACTCGGTAGCTCACGGCCGGCCACTCCCCGCCGCCGTACGGCGGCCGGCCGGTCGCGGCGGCGGCCATCGTCGCGCCCAGCGCGAACACATCCGCCGCCGGACCCGTCTCGCCGCCCAGCAGCACCTCGGGCGCGGTATAACCAGGGGTACCCGGCATCTGCCCCGTGCGGGTGAGCTGCGTCTGATCCGCCGCCCGGGCGATACCGAAGTCGATCAACTGCGGCCCTCCCGGGGCCAGGATGACGTTGTGCGGCTTCACGTCCCGATGCACCACCCCATGCCCGTGCACCGCCGCCAGCGCCTCCGCCAGCGCCGCGAACAACCCCGTGCACAGGGCGGGTTCGAGGGACGTACCGCGTGATGCCTCCAGCAGCGTCGGGCCCGGCACGAACTCCGTCGCCAGCCAATACGGCGGCACGTCCAGGGAAGCGCCGACGAGACGAGCGGTGTACGGGCTGCGCACCGCCCGCACCGTCGCCACCTCACGCCGGAACCGGACCAGGACATCGGCATCCTCCGCGAAATCCTCGCGGATCACCTTGATCGCCACCTGCATCCCACCCGGCGACCGTCCCAGATACACCCGCCCCATGCCGCCGCTACCCAGCCTGGCCAGCAGCCTGAACTCGCCCAGACGCTTGGGATCCTGGCTCCTCAAGTTCTCCACGCCCACCACTCTTGCAGAGCGGCGTGCACGAGGGAGAGCAGAAAGCCCGGCAGGGGCACGACGAGGATCCATCGGGCACGCAACGGGCACGCGGGGGTAAAGAGGTCTGGATAACACGGCACCCCCAGGTCGCTGACCTGGGGCTTTCTTCTGGAGCGGGAGACGGGAATCGAACCCGCGCTCCGACCTGGGGAATCCCACCGCCTCGGAGCGCTGGTATGTCTCCGGCCTGCGACGACGTGTGGGTATCGGGTGGCGATAGGGCACGCTCTGTGTCCGTTGCAGACTCGTCTTGTCCACGGTGTATGGCACGCGAGTGGCACGGAGAGGCCCAACGCCGGTCGGGCCTCGGTGTCTGGTCGGCGGAGGTCTCCACGGAGGTGGTTCTCTCGTGTGTCGTGGGGTCTGCTCCCGCGAGCCGTTCTCGCGCTGGAAGGCGACGGACCAGTCGAGTCCGCGCAGGCGCAGCGGCACCACGATCCGGCCGTTCTCGGTGAACTGGTCCACCCAGGCGGGGGCGAGATCGGCAGCCTCGACGGTGACCACGATCCGGTCGTGCGGCGCGTGCTGCGGCTCCCCTCGGCGCCATCGACCACGAGTGCGTGCCCGCGGCCGTACACGGCGGCGGGCAGGAGCAGGGGACACACCCGGCCGATCTCGTCGTACGCGTTCACCGACGGATCACCCCCCGGGGCCGTGGGGCCGCGGGCCGACGTGCTGACCAGGAAGGTTCGGCCAAGCCTCGACTGAACCTGCTCGTCATCACGGCAGGCCACGGCAGGCCGGAGCCGCCGACCCAACCGCGTGCGTCAAGGCCCAACGCGCCCTTGCTCGGTGCGGGGGTTGGAGGTCCGGGTGGGGCACACCGATGTCCTACGGCGTGCGGACTTCGCCGTCCGGCCGCGGGATGAGGTCCAGCGCCGGGGAGTGCTCGATCTCGTGCTCCGCCGAGTCGATGATGGCCAGGACTGCGGCGGCCGCCTCGGCGCCGTCGCCGCGCCCGATCGCCTCGGCGACTGCGAGGTGGCGGGGGAGGGATGCCTCCAGCGCGCCGGGGGTCTCGCTGCTGATCGCGAAACTGTGCTGGAGGGCGACGTCCAGGGCGCGGCCCAGTGAGCCGAAGAGCCGATTGCCGCTGGCGTCGAGCAGGGCGCGGTGGAAGGCGGCGTCGGCCTCGACGTAGCCGGCGTGCTCCGGGCGGCGGGCGGCTGCCGCCATCCGCTCGTGCGCGTCGAGCAGAGCGCGCACGTCTGCGGGCAGCCGCCCGGCGGCGGCCAGCCGGGCCGCGGCCGGCTCCACGGTGCGGCGCAGCTCGACGGTCTCCCGCAGCAGCCGCAGCGGCCCGTACTCCTGCTGCCAGCGCAGTACGTCCGCGTCCAGGTGGTTCCACCCCTCGGGCGGCAGCACCCTGGTGCCCGTACGCGGCCTGATGCCCAGCATCCCCTTGCCCGCAACCGACTTGACCGCCTCGCGCAGC
Source organism: Streptomyces sp. CNZ287 (assembly GCF_007827615.1). NCBI lineage: Bacteria > Bacillati > Actinomycetota > Actinomycetes > Kitasatosporales > Streptomycetaceae > Streptomyces > Streptomyces sp. CNZ287. The sequence goes on from NZ_VISV01000008.1 coordinate 167,245, forward strand.
ACCCCGCGGCTCACCCCGAGCTCGGCGGCGAGCTTCTCCTCGACCGGCAGCGAGTCCCCGGGCGCGGCCTCACCCGAGACGATCCGGCGCACCAACTCGTCGACCGCCCACTCGTGCATCGTCCGATGTCTGCGCACAAATGTTCCTCCCGCCCCCTCGACGGCAATCATCGAATGATTTAACTTTTCCCGTCAACTGCCCACGCGAGAGCCGTCCGCAACGAAGAGAGAGCTCGGCATGACGCATGCTGACGACCATGTGACCCCACCGCGCAGCAGCCCGTTCCCCCTGCGGACCCAGAACCTCCCGGCCCCCGAGGTCCGCGAGCTCCCCGCCCCGCCGAAGAGGGTGTGGCCGATCATCGGCCCCGGCGTGGTGGCGGCCGGAGTCGGACTCTCCTCCGGGGAGTTCATCCTCTGGCCTTACATCGCCTCGCAGGCCGGCCTGGTGTTCCTCTGGGGCGCCGTGGTCGGCGTGCTGACCCAGTGGTTCATCAACATGGAGGTCGAGCGGTACACGCTGGCCACCGGCGAGACCGCCGTCTCCGGCTTCAACCGCTACTGGAAGCACTGGGGCGCGGTGATGGTGGTCTTCACTTACGCCGCCAACCTCTGGCCCGGCTGGGCGACCAGCTCCGCGACCATGCTCAGCTACGTCTTCGGCGGCGACCCGGCGATCATCGGCATATGCCTGCTGGCCGCGATCGGGGCGATGCTGACCCTGGCTCCGGTGGTCTACAACGCCCTGGAGAAGCTGCTCTTCTTCAAGCTGGCCGTCGTCGCCGTCTTCTTCGTCCTGGCCGTCGTGCTCGCCGTGGAGGCATCCAGCTGGGGCGACCTGCCCGACGGCGTCACGCACATCGGCCAGTTCCCCACCGAGCTGGGCGTCGCGGTGCTCATGGGCGCCATCGCCTACGCCGGGGCCGGCGGCGGACAGAACCTCTGCCAGTCGAACTGGATCCGCGACAAGGGCTTTGGCATGGGCCGCTACGTGCCGCGCCTGGTCAGCCCGATCACCGGCAAGGAGGAGGCGGCCTCAACCACCGAGGCACCCGCGGGCTACGTCTTCGACCCGGCCGACCACGAGAACATGTCCCGCTGGCAGCGCTGGTGGCGGCTGGCCAACCTTGAGCAGGGCATGACGTTCGTGCTGGTCACCATCGTGACCATCACGTTGACCTCGCTGCTCTCGCACTCCACGGTCTTCGGCGTGGAAGGGCTGGCCAACGACGTCAGCTTCGTGGAGGCCGAGGGCGAGGAGCTGAAGTCCGCCGTCGGCGGCTGGTTCGGCACGACGTTCTGGCTGATCGGCGCCTTCTCGCTGTTCACCGCGGCGACCGGCATCGTGGACTACACCTCGCGGATGGCCGCCGACATCCTCAAGTCGACCTACCTGCGCCAGCACCCGGTCTCCGAGAGCAGGCTGTACTTCTGGCTGGTGTGGGGCGTCGTCGCCGTTGGCGCGCTGATCCTGCTCATAGGCTTCGACCAGCCGCTGGTGCTGCTCGTCATCTCCGCCTGCGTCTCCGGCCTGATGATGTTCGTGTACTCCATCCTGCTGCTCGTCCTCAACCGCAAGTCCCTGCCCCCGCCCCTGAAGATCCGCAACTACCGGGTTGCGGCGCTGATCTGGGCGGTGCTCCTCTACGGCACGCTCGCCGCCCTCACCATCCGCCAGCAGTACATCGACAACTTCTGAGGAGCAATCCACGTGACTGACGCCAGCGTCGGCAGCAAAGCCCGGTCCGACCGCCGCAGCCAGGCATGGTTCGGCGCGGCGGGCCGTGGCGGCATGATCTACCGTTCCTGGATGCGCAACCAGGGCTTCGGCCACGAGGTCTTCGACGGCCGCCCGGTGATCGGCATAGCCGTCAGCGCCTCCGAGCTGGCGCCGTGCAACGCCCATCTGGACCGCGTCGCGGAGGCCGTCAAACGCGGCGTCTGGCAGGCCGGCGGCCTCCCGCTCGCCTTCCCGACCATGGCCACCGGCGAGACCCTGATGCGCCCCACCGCCATGCTCTTCCGCAACCTGATGGCGATGGAGGTCGAGGAGCTCATCCGGGCCAACCCGCTCGACGGGGTGGTGCTGCTGAGCGGCTGCGACAAGACCACGCCCGCGATGCTGATGGGCGCTGCCAGCGTCGACCTGCCGGCGGTGATGGTCACCGGCGGTCCGATGCTCAACGGCAAGTACCGGGGCCGGGACGTCGGCTCGGGCACCGCGGTCTGGCAGTTCGAGGAGGAGCTCAAGACCGGCCGGATGACCCAAGAGGAGTGCTTCTTCGCCGAGGGCTGCATGGCCCGCTCCAACGGCCACTGCATGACGATGGGCACCGCCTCCACCATGGCCTGCATGGCCGAGTCGCTGGGCATGCAGCTGCCCGGCTCGGCCACCTGGCCCGCGGTCGACGCCCGCCGGTTCGAGATCGCGCAGAGCGCCGGTAAGCGCATCGTAGAGATGGTCGATGAGGACCTGCGGCCCTCGAAGGTCATGACCCGGGAGGCGTTCGAGAACGCCATCCGCACCAACGCGGCTATCGGCGGCTCCACCAACGCCATCATCCACCTGGCCGCGATCGCCGGCCGCCTGGGCGTCGAGCTGAGCGTCGACGACTTCGACCGGCTCACGCGCGAGGTCCCGACCCTGGTGAACCTACAGCCCTCGGGTGCGTACCTGATGGAGGACTTCTGCTACGCGGGCGGGCTGCCGGCCGTCCACCGCGAGCTGGTCACCGGCGGCCTGCTGCACGCCCAGCAGATCACCGTGACCGGCCGGTCCATCGCCGCGAACACCGAGGGCGCCGAGCGCGTCGGCGACGACGTGATCACCCCCCTGGCCACGCCCTTCCTGGACGCCGGCACCGGCACCGCCGTCCTGCGCGGCAACCTCGCCCCGAACGGCGCGGTGCTCAAGCAGTCTGCGGCCACCCCCGAGCTGCTCCAGCACCGGGGCCGGGCGCTGGTCTTCGACTCGCCCGAGGCGTACCACGAGGTCTGCGACGACCCGGAGCTGGACGTCACCGCCGACGACATCCTTGTTATCCGCGGCGCCGGCCCCAGGGGCTACCCCGGCATGCCCGAGGTCTCCAACGTGCCGCTGCCGACCAAGCTGCTCAAGGCCGGTGTCACGGACATGGTCCGCATCTGCGACGGCCGGATGAGCGGCACCGGCTACGGCACCGTGGTGCTCCACGTCGCCCCGGAGGCCGCCGTCGGCGGCCCGCTGGCACTGGTCCGCACCGGCGACGAGATCGAACTCGACGTCGCCGGGCGCCGGCTGAGCCTGGAGGTCTCCGACGAGGAGCTGGCCGAGCGGCGCGCGGCCTGGACGGCACCGGAGCCCAGGCACACCTCCGGCTACGCCTGGCTCTACACCGAGTTCGTCACCCAGGCCGACGAAGGCGCCGACCTCACCTTCCTGCGCGGCTCCCGCGGCCACGCCATACCGCGCGACTCACACTGAGCCGCACCGAACCAAAGAAGCGGACCGTGATCGTCGAAACAGAGCCCGCGTCAGGTATGTGCTTCATTGCGTGTCCGAGGAGAGACTCCGTTGCAGGCCACCTCGACCGGTGGTGGGTGTGGTCGGGAGGCCGGTGCGTCGGGCAGGCGGGCCTGGGTGCTGAGTTGCTGCTGCACGCGGGCGGCGTCGGCCTTCAGGCGGGCCACTTGGCGCACGGGCCGGCCCGGTACTCCTCCACGGGGCGCACGTCGAGGACGGCGACGTCCCCGGCGGCGATCCGAACCCGCAGTTCCTCGCGGCTGAGCTCGGCGCCATCGACAGCATGGCGATCTCATCGTCTCCGACTCCGTCTGTCGCGCAGAGCCTGGAGATCACATCGGCGCCGGGCTGGTGGCGCTTGCGGGCCACCAGTTCCTGTCCGTAGGTGAAGAGGTCCGCCACCCCCTGCTCCGAGCGTGCCCTGTCGAGTACGTCGGCGGCGGCCTGTGTCCACGTGCGGACCCGGGTGCGCTCGTCCTCCGCTCCGATCACGACATCGCCGAGGAGGTCCGTCGGCACGTCATCGAACCGCCGTTCCCCCTCGGGCGGGTCCACTGTGGACATCGAGGCCGACAACGGCGTCGTGACCCTCACCGGCCGGTTCCGGAACACCACCCTCGTGCCGCTCGCCGCACGGATGGCACGCGGAGTCGAAGGCGTCGTGGACGCCGCGTTCCGCCTTCAGCGACCGGACGACGCGCCCGGGGCGGCGGCGTGAGGGGACCGGTCGGGTTCGCTGCCTCCGCCGCGGTCCTCCTCTCCGGCCCGACGTGGCGGTCCTCGACGTCCGGCTCCCCTTCAGAGACGCCGCTCCTCGCGGCCTGAGGAGGATGCGTCCACCCGCCTGGCCCCCTTGTGGCCGCCGTGATCGCAGGCGTACGTCGCGAAGACGCCGGCTGTGGCCGCCCCGGTGTGCAAGAAGCGCTCGTCCAGGATGGCGGCCAGGTCGTCCAGTGCCCTGCGCAGCACCACGGCGGCGAGCCGGACATCGGGATGGCGGGCACTTGCCGCCAGTTCTGCGAGGTCGACGGCGTGACCGATCTGCCGGGGCAGCGAGATGTTCTCGTCGCCGTCGTAGAAGTAGTACGACTCGGCGTACTGGAGGAAGTCGACCGTGATGACCGAGAGGGCCGAGGCCAGGCCGTCCAGCAGGGCGGCGCCCCCCTCGAGTCGAGTTCCCCGGAGATCACGCCGCCGCGCACGTGGGAAAGGCGCAGCGCGAGCGTGCGGCGGCGGGCCAGAGCGGGGTAGATGCCGAGGATCCAGGCCACGGTCGCCGACAGCAGTGCGAAGCCGACAAGCGCCTCCAGCGGGCCGACCACGCGCAGCCAGCCCCCGGCGGGTGCGATGTCTCCGAGGCCGAGGGTGGAGAGCGTGACCAGGGAGACGTACAGCGCATCCACCGGGCCCGTGTGCCTGGCCGGGACGGGGCCGGAGGAGTACGAGAAGTTCTCCGGCATGTGGGGCCAGTAGATCAGGGCCCATCCCACGGCCACGGTCAGCGCCCACACGGCGACGACGCAGACCATGCCCAGAGGACCGGCGACCCCAGCCGCGCGGCGGCGGGTGCTCAGGCACGAGGAAAGGCGCCACGTCCCCGTCATCACCAGTCTGCTCAGGCCGCCGTGGCGGGTCGGGTGCCAGATCGTGTGAAACATGTCCCGGACGATGGCCATCACGAGGACGGCGCCGAGGAACGTCACGAACCACGTCATGTCCTGGCCCTTCCCGGCCGGGGCGGCAGCCTCCCACGAGCCGGGGCAGTCTCAGCCTCTGGGAGCGGTCGCGCGTCCCGATGGGTGAGCGCGGTCAACCTGTAGCCGCCCACACGGCGGTCCGCTGCCGGCCGTGCGGCCACCTGCGCACAGACTGTGCGATCACCTGGAGAGCGAGCCGGCGGCGATGTCTCGCGAGCCACAGCCGCGCGGGAGCGTCCGGACGGGCATCGGTATGGCGTGTCCACGGAACCCGGCGAGCGGATGCGCGAATTCCGTCTCCGTAGGAAGGGATCACCCGCCTCGGCGGGTTTCCGCGGCATGCCGCCGGTGGAAGCCATCCGGCGGGGAAGCCGTGGGAAGGTGCGGAATGAGGCTGTTGGCGAGGTTGCGGGCCGTGGAGCGGCTGACGCGTCCGTACGATCCGGAGTTCACCGCGGCGCTTGAGCGCCGCTGGACGGAGCTGCCGGTCGGGGCGCGGACGCCCGGTCAGGTGATGGGACGGCACGCAGTGGGCTGCGAGGGCACCCACGGCGTGTTTCCCAAGTGCAACCTCAAGTGCACGCCCTGCTACCACTCCAGGGACGCCAACGCGGTGCGCGTGGACGGCCGCACACCCTCGAGAACGTCGGCGCCCAGCTGCGACTGCTGCGCGAGCGGCGCGGGCCACGGGCACACGCCCAGCTCATCGGCGGGGAGGTGAGCCTGCTGGCCCCGGACGATCATGCCGCAGCCCTGGAGCTGATGCGCGCCCACGGCCGGGAGCCCATGAGCTTCACCCACGGCGACGTCGACTACGCCTACCTGCGTGCGCTCGCCGTGGGCCCGGACGGGCGGCGCCGCTTCTCCCGGCTGTCGTTCGCCGCGCACTTCGACAAGTTCATGTACGGCCGGCGCGGCATCGAACGGCCCGCGAGCGAGCGGGCACTGAACCCGTACCGGCGGCGGTTCGCCGCGAAGTTCGTGAAACTCCGCCGCGAGCTGGGGGTCCGGTACTTCATCGCACACAACATGACCGTCACGCCCGGCAACCTGGACGAAGTCGCCGACGTCATCCGCGACTGCGGCCGCATGGGCTACGGGATGTTCTCCTTCCAGCCCGCCGCCCACCTCGGCGACGAACGGAGGTGGAAGGAGCCGTACAGGACCGCGACGCCGGACGCGGTGTGGGCGGAGATCGAGCGCGGCGCCGGCGCCCGACTGGACTACCGGCTCTTCGAGCACGGCGACGTGCGCTGCAACCGGGTCGCCTACGGCTTCTACGTCGGTGACCGCTGGCACCCGGTGCTCGACGGCGCCGACCCGCGCGACCTGACCGTGCGGGAGGTCTTCTTCCGCCACCTGGGCAGGGTGAACTTCACCGGCACCCCGCCGCCGGTGCTGGCCGCGCGGCTGGCCCGTATCGCCGTTCGGCACCCGGGGGTGGTTGCCACGGGCCTGGGCTGGCTGGTGCGCACGGTGCGGCGGGCCGGGCCGCTCCGGCTGCTGCGCGCCGGGCTTCGGGTGCGGCCGGTGACGTTTGTGATGCACACGTTCATGGACGCCGCCGACGTCTCGCCTGCCTGGGAGATGACGCGGCGGGGTGAGACCGCGGAGGACCCGCGGCTGCGCGCCACCCAGGATCGGCTCGCGGCCTGCCACTACGCCATGGCCCACCCCGAGAACGGCACCCTGGTCCCGGCCTGCGTGCAGCACGCGGTGCTCGACCCGGCGGAGAACGCCGCCCTGCGCAAGCTGCTGCCCCTCGCCGAAGTCCGCACCGGCGACGCCCCGGGGGGAAGTCGGTCGTGCGGATCGGAGTGATCCCCGGATCCGGATGCTACGAGCGGCCGCGCCTCGCCTGGGAGTACTGCGCCGTCGCCTCCTCCCCGCGGGCCGACCCGCGCACCCTCGACGCCGCCACCAGCCCCGACATGCACCTCGCCCCCGACGGCACCCCGCTGGAGCGGGGGTAGGCAACTGGTGACCGAGCGGTTCTTCAGCGCCCGCCAGGACGACGGCAGCCTGCCCCGCCCCGTCAACTGCGCCGGTCGGCGGAGATGTCGGAGAAGCAGAGTTCGCCCCCTTCGAGATGCACGGTGACAAGTCCACCCACTACGGCCTCTTCCCGTGCGCCCCGGCTGACCGGCCGGTCTCCGCCTCGGCGGGCACGGGGTCCGGCTGCTGCTGATCACGGGCGGGCGGCAACTCGGCCCACGGCCCGGCAGCGTGCGCATGCGGCGGAGCGGGGCTCCACGAGGTGTCGTACCCCGCCCCGCTCACGGCCGCAGCTTCCTGCGCAGGGCGAGTGCCGCTCCTGTGATCCGGCCGGCCCGGGCCAGGCGGTCGTAGACGTCAGCGAGGGCGGCGTGCCAGGGGCCGTCGGCGTACGTGGGGTAGGGGTGGACCGTCCTGGCGTACTGCGGTGCCGTCCAGCCGAGCCGGACGGCCGCGGCCAGGTGAGCGATGGTCTCGCCGGCGCGTGGCGCGACGACCGTGGCGCCGATGATGCGCGCGCGCGGGCCGAGCACGAGGGTGGTGAAGCCGTCGGTGCGGCCCTCGGCGACGGCGCGGTCGACCCGGTCGTGGGGCAGGGTGTGCACGCGTACGGTATCGCCGTGCTCGGCTCGGGCTTCTGCCGCGGTGCGGCCGACGCGGGCCACCTCGGGGTCGGTGAAGGTCACCCGGGGCACCGCGCCGTAGTCGATCCTGCGGCGCACGCCGAGCAGGGCTTCCGCAGCGGCGGCGCCGCCCTGCACACCGCCGAGGTGGGTGAAGGCGGAGCGGCCGGTGACGTCGCCGGCCGCGTAGATGCGCGGGTTGGCCGTCCGCAGCCGGTCGTTCACGCGGACGTCGCCGCGGTCGGTGAGCTGTACGCCCGCCTCCGCGAGGCCGAGGCCGGCAGTGTCGGCGCGGCGGCCGGTGACCGCGAGCAGGGTGTCGTAGGCCAGCGGGCCGCCCGGGCCGTGCATCGCACTGCCGGTGACCCGCTCGGCGCGGTAACCGGCCAGGACGGTGACGCCGTCCGCTTCCAGGGCGCGGCGCACTGCCTGGGAGGCGTCCGGTTCCTCGCGCGGGAGTAGCCGCTCCATCGCCTCCACCAGCGTCACCTGAGCCCCCAGGCGGGCGAAAGCCTGACCGAGTTCGCAGCCGATGGGTCCGCCGCCCAGCACCACGAGCCGCTCGGGCAGCCGGTCGAGGTCCCATAGGGAATCGCTGGTCAGGGGATCGGCCTCGGCCAGGCCCGGAACCGGCACCAGCGTGGGTGAGGAGCCGGTGGCGATGACCGCGTAGCGGAAGGAGATCTCGCGTTCGGCCACGGTGAGGGTGCGGGGGCCGGAGAAGGCTGCCCGGCCGTAGGCCGTCTCCACGCCGAGCGGGCGAAGCGACTCCGCCGAGTCGTGCGGCTCGATCGCCGCGATGGCACCCTTCACGTGGCGCATGGCCGAGGCAAGGTCGACGGGACCTGAAGCGGCGGCGAGGCCGTAGGCGCCGGCGCGACGGGCGGCCGCGGTCTCGGCTGCCACGTGCAGCAGTGCCTTGCTGGGCACGCATCCCGTCCACAGGCAGTCCCCGCCCAGCCGGCCGCTCTCGACCAGCAGGGTGCGGGCGCCAAGTCGGCCGGCGGTACGGGCCGCGGTGAGTCCGGCGCTTCCGCCGCCGATGACGACCATGTCGTATGGGCTCATGGTGCAGTATTGCTTCTCTGGCTGTGCGGGCGCCGGCACAGCGCGGGGACGGAGCCCGGCTTGCCGGGGAACCCTCCGGGACTCCTTCGGGCTACCCGGCGAGTCACGTCGGATCCGGCGGAATGCGGCGGCGCCCAGGCGAATTCCTCGCCGGAGCGGTGCGGGACGGGCGCGACGGTCGACGGCAGTGCAGAGGAGCGGTGGGTGGACACAGAAGAGTGGCAGCGCTACGTCACCGCCTACCACGACGCCCGCCCCGGAATCACCGAGCGGATCTTCGCACTGGCCGAGGCGTCCCCGTACGCCTGGCTGGCCGAACCGCTGCACGCCGGCCCGGGCCCGGTGCTGGACCTGGCCTGTGGCTCAGCGCCTACGCGCGAACTGCTCCCGGGCACCGGCTGGATCGGCGTCGACAGTTCGCGCGGTGAACTCGGCGAGGCGGCACGCCGGGGCCGTGCGCCGCTGGTGCGGGCGAACGCGGATGCCCTGCCGGTGCGCACGGGGAGCATCGGCGTGGTGTGCGCGGCGATGTGCCTGCCGGTGGTGACCCCCCTGCCGCAGGTGCTCGGCGAGGTGCGGCGGGTGCTGCGCCCGGGCGGGCGGCTCGCGGCGCTTGTGCCCGCGTCCTCGGGCCTCTCGGTGGCCGGTGCGGCCGGCTGGGTCCGGGTCATGGGCGCGCTGCGAGCGGTGCACCAGCCGTGGCCCAACCCGGACGCCCGCGACGGCCTGGCCGGTCTGCTGCGCCGCGCAGGCTTCGCCGTACGCTCCGACGAACGGCACGTCTTCACGCTCGCCATCGAGACACCCCGGGCAGCCGCCTTGCTGGCCGACGCGCTCTACCTGCCGGATCTGACCGCGCGGCGGGCACAGTTCGCCAAGCGGTCGCTCGCCCGCTGGGCGCGCCCCGGCCGCCGGCTACAACTGCCGCTGCGCCGCGTCGTGGCCGAGCACCCGGCGCCGTACCCCGGTCGGGAAGGCGTATGAGCACCGACGCCGACCGGACTCTGCCCGAGTCGTCGGCGACGCCCGGCCGCGGCTCCTCGCGCGGCGCCCTGGTCAAGCTGCTCGTTCTGGTCACGCTCCTCGCCGGGACGGCCTGCTGGGTCGTCCTGGGCGGGGCCGGGTTGCTGGGCGACATACGCCGCTGGGTGGACGGGCTGGGCGTGTGGGGACCGCTGGTCTTCGTCCTCTGCTACGCCCTGGCCGTGACCGCGCTGCTGCCCGGGTCCGTGCTGACGGCGTCCGCGGGGGCACTGTTCGGCCTGACGGTGGGCGTGGTGGTCGTCATGGCGGGGGCCATCGCGGGCGCCGTGCTCTCTTTCGGACTCGCCCGCTGGCTGGGCCGGCCGGCCGTCGCCCGGTACACCGGCGCGGGGAGGCTGGCCCGGCTGGACGTCCACCTCTCCCGCCGCGGCTTCGTCGCCGTGCTGCTGCTGCGCCTGGTGGCGCTCTTCCCCTTCGCCGCCGTCAACTACGGCGCGGGGGTCGCCGGGGTGCGGTTCGGGCCGTACGTGGCGGCCACCGCGCTGGGCATCCTGCCGGCCACGTTCGTCTACACGGGCCTCGGCGGGGCGCTGGGCGACCCGGGCTCCCCGCTGCTGTGGCTCGCGCCGGCGGGGCTGCTGGTGCTGAGCGCCGGCGGCTGGTGGGCGACGAAGCTGCTGCGCGCCCGTACCGGAGACGTCAGCGAAGCAGCCGATAGCCGGTGACGACGCGGTGGGCGGCGGTGACGGCCACGACCGCCGCCCACACCCACGCGAGGGCATGGGCGTGGGCGGGCAGCAGACACCACAGGGTGTGGACCGCGATGGTCTCGCCGCCCTCGGCCAGACCGCCGAGGAAGTTCAGCGAGCGACCGCGGGAGAGCCGGTCGTCCGTCCGCCGGCGTCCGGTGCGCTCGGCGAGGGAGGAGTAGGCGAGGAAGGCCGTGCCGTTGACGTAGTAGGCGAGCAGCACCAGCAGGAACGGCAGCGCGCTGCCGCCCGCCCCGACCGCGACGCCGACCACGAACGCCCCGTAGCAGAGGAAGTCGGCCGCGATGTCGAGGAATCCGCCCGCCCCGCCGGCGGCGGTGCCCCGGCGCCGGGCGAGCGGGCCGTCCAGACCGTCAGTCAGCCGGGAGGCCAGCCACAGCACGGCGGCCGTCGTCCACCAGCCGCTCGCCGCCGCCCCGGCGCCCGCCAGGCCCAGAACGGCGCCGAGTGCGGTGAGCCGGTTCGGCGTGACGGCCGGGCGGTCCAGGCGGGCGGCGAACCTGCCCATCGGGCCGGCCAGCATCGCCCGCGCCCGCGCGTCCAGCATCAGGTGTCCCTTCCGTACTCCCGGGCCCCGCTGCCACCGCCACAGAGGGACGTTCCCGGACCTGCCGTCGTGCTCCATCTCAGCACGGCCGGGTGCGGCTCGGGCTCTCCGCCGGGTCACTGCCGTGGATATGGGTAAGGCACGGACGACGACAAGGAGTTGCCTGGATGCGGATACGGACTCGGCGGCCCGCCCTGCGGCGCAGCCGGAGCGGTACGGGTGCGGCGGCCTGGACGGGGGCCGCCGCGATGCTGCTGGCGGCCTGCTCGGGCGGCGGAGACCAGGAGGCGCTGCCGAAGAACTGGTCCGAGCTGCGTGCCGCAGCCCGCGGCCAGACGGTGAACCTGTTCATGTACGGCGGCGACCAGGGGGCCAACGCCTACGTCGACGACGAGGTCGTGCCGGCGGCGGAGAAGCTCGGCATCGGCGTCAAGCGGGTGCCGGTCGCCGACACCCAGGACGCCGTACAGAAGGTCCTGGGCGATATCCGGGCGGGCAAGGACAGCGGTGGGGCCGTCGACCTGGTGTGGGTCAACGGCGAGAACTTCCGCACCGGCAAGGAGGCCGGCCTGTGGCTGTGCGGGTACACCGGCCTGATGCCCAACCAGAAGTACGTCGACGACTCCGACCCGACCCTCACCCACGACTTCGGCACCCCGGTGGACGACTGTGAAACCCCGTGGAGCCGGGCGCAGTTCGCGTTCGTCTACGACTCCGCCCGCATTCCGGATCCGCCGCGCACGACCGCCGGGCTCATCGAGTGGGCCGAGAAGAACCCCGGACGCTTCACCTACCCCGCGCCCCCGGACTTCACCGGCTCCGCCTTCGTCCGCCAGATGCTGTACACCACCGCTCAGAACGGGGCTGCGGTCCCGCAGACGTACAGCGAGAGCGCGTACGAGAAGGTGACGCCGGCGCTGTGGGAGCAGCTCGCCGGACTCAAGCCGCATCTGTGGCGCGACGGCACCACCTACCCGAAGGACGCCGCCGCCCAGGGCGACCTCTTCGCCAACGGTGAGGTGGACATGACGATGACCTACAATCCCGCCGAGGTGCCGGGCCTGGTCGCCAGAGGCCACTACCCGAAGAGCACCCGCGTGTTCGTGCCCGAGGACGGCACGCTGGGCAACACCAGCTACCTCGCCGTGCCGGAGAACGCCGCGCACCGCGAGGCGGCTCTGGTGCTGTCCGACCTGATGCTCTCGCCCGCACAGCAGCACGCCAAGGCGCAGCCCGGTGGCTGGGGCGCGTACACCGTCCTCGACCACGAGCGGCTGCCCGAACGGTGGCGGAAGAAGTTCGCCGCCCTCGACACCCCCGCCACCACACTGCCGATCGATGAACTCTCCCGCAACGCCCGGCCGGAACTGAGCGGCGACTGGGTGGCCCCGCTGGACAAGGGATGGAAGCAGCACGTGCCGACGGGCTCATGACCACGCACCGCGCACGGGGCCTGCTGCTGGTGCTGCCTGCGCTCACCGTCGTGGCCCTGGCCTGCTGCGGTCTCGCCCTGGCCGTGCGCGGCAGCCTGGCCGACGGCCTCGGCGCCGGCTGGAGCCCCGCCGCGTACGCCGGGCTGCTCGACGACCCGGTCCTCGTCGGCTCCCTGCTGCTCAGCCTGAAGATCGCCGCCGCCGGCACGGCGGGATCCGCGGTCCTCGCCCTGGCGGTGGTCGGCGCGGTCAGCACCGCCCGGCGCTCCCGGGGCGTCGTGGAGGCGGTGGCCCGGGCCACCCTCGCCGTGCCGCACGCCCTGGCCGCCGCCGCCTTCGCCCTGCTGCTGGCCGGCTCCGGACTCCTCTCCCGCCTCGCCCGCGCCGCCGGCTGGACTGACGAGCCCGCCGACTTCCCCGCGCTGGTCGCCGGCGAGGGCCAGATCGCCATCGTGCTCAGCTACGTCTGGAAGGAGGCACCGTTCATCGTCCTGATGCTGCTGGCCGCGCACACGCCCGCCGTACGTGACCTGGAGACGGCCGTGCGCACCCTGGGCGCTGGCCGCTGGCAGCGCCTGCGGCACGTCACCTGGCCGCTGCTCGCGCCCGCCCTGCTGGAGGCGTGCCTGCTGGTGTTCGCCTTCACCTTCGCCGCCTACGAAATCCCCGCGCTGCTCGGGGCGACCGCGCCGCGCGCGCTGCCGGTGGAGGCGGTGGAGCTGTACCGCTCGGTCGCACTGGAGGACCGGCCGCGCGCCCTGGCGCTCGCCGTGGTCATCGGCGCCGTGGTCGCGCTGGCGGCCCTCGCCGCCGCGGTGATCTCCCGGCGACTGCTGCGCGCACGAGTCGGGGCCGGCCGGTGAACCGGCTGAACAAGGTGGGGCGGTCGGCCGGGTACGCGGTCCTCGCGGTCTGGGTGGCGGCCCCCGTACTGCCGCTGCTGCTGTGGGCGTTCACGGGCCGCTGGGTGTATCCGGCGCTGCTGCCGCAGGACTTCTCCACCCGGGCCTGGGCTCGCGTGGCGGATCCGCAGCAGCAGGTCCTCGACGCGCTCGGCACCTCCCTGGCGCTGGCTTCCTGCACCGCCGTCGTCGGTACCACCCTCGGCGCGCTCGCCGCCCGCGGCCTGGTGCTGTACGCGCCGCCGGCCGCGGGGCTGCTGCGTGTGCTGCTGCTCGCGCCGGTGCTGGTGCCACCGTTCGCGCTCGCCGTCGGCGTGCAGGAGATGTTTGTACGCGCCGGGCTCGCCGATCACGCCGTAGGCGTGGCCCTGGTGCACTTGGTGCCCGCACTGCCGTACACAGTGCTCGTGATGACCGGCGCCCACGCCACCTACGACATCCGCATGGAACACGCGGCGCGGACGCTCGGCGCCTCCCGCACCGCCGTGCTGCGCAACGTCACCCTGCCGCTGCTGGCCCCGGCGCTGCTGGCCGCGGCCACGCTGGCCTTCTTGGTGTCCTGGAGCGAATACCTGATGACCGTGCTCGTCGGCGGCGGACTGGTCACCACGCTGCCGCTGCTGCTGTTCTCCACCGCGGCAGGCAGCGGCAACCAGCCGCTGACCGCGGTGCTGGGCATCCTCATCGCCGTACCCCCGGTCCTGCTGTTCGGCCTGGCCGCCGCCCTCCTGCGACGCCGCCGCGCACCGTGGGCCGACCCCACCCCGCCGTCCCCGCGCACCGAGAGGGCCGCCGCCTCATGACCCCGACGCCCCCCGCCCCGGCCCACGGCCTGCGCATGTCCGGCATCACCGTCACCCACCCCGGGCAGCGCGGGCGCCGGGCAACCGTCCTGGACGGCCTCGACCTGGACGTCGGCGACGGCCGGCTGCTCGCCCTGCTGGGCCCGTCCGGCTGCGGCAAGACCACCACCGTGCAGGTGATATCCGGACTGCTGAGGCCCGACCACGGCACCGTCCACGTCGGCGGGCACGACATCACCCGGACACCGCCCGAGCGCCGCGGCGCCGCCGTCGTCTTCCAGCAGCCCATGCTGCTGCCCCACCGCACCGCGCTCGACAACGTCGCCCTCCCGGTCCGGCTGCGCGGGCAGCACCGCCGCGCCGCCCGTACTGCCGCCCACGACGAACTCGCGCGCGTCGGCGTGGCGGACCTCGCAGGCCGCTACCCGCGCCAGCTCTCCGGCGGCCAGGCGCAGCGGGTCGCCCTGGCCCGCGCGCTCGCCGCCCGGCCCCGAGTGCTGCTGCTCGACGAGCCGTTCAGCGCCCTGGACACCGGGCTACGGCACGAAATGCGCGAACTGCTCGCCTCGGTGCAGCGTCAACTGCGCCTGACCACCGTGCTGGTCACCCACGACCGCTCCGAGGCCGCCGCCGTCGCCGACACCGTCGCCATCCTGCACGGCGGACGCCTGCTCCAGCACGCCCCGGCCGCCGACCTCCACGCCCGCCCCGCCTCCCGCACCGTGGCCCACTTCCTCGGCGCACCCACCGCACTCCCCGGCACCGCCACCGGACACTTCACCTGCGCGCTCGGCCGGCTGAAGCTCCCCGACCACGTCCACCACCGCGGGCCCGGCTACCTCGTCATCCGGCCCGAGACGGTCACGCTGGGCGACGGACCCGACGCGGTGCCCGCCACCGTAGGCACCGTGCGCCCGGACGGCGCCTTCACCGCCCTGCGCGCCGAGACGAACGCCGGCCCCGTACACGCCCTGCTCCCGCCCGGCCCGCCGCCGGCCGTCGGCGAACAGATCCGGCTGCGACTGCCCGTGGAACACCGCTGGGTGGTGCCCGGCTGACCGGCTGCGAGGGCGCCCTACCTGCTGGATCGCGGCTTTTGCGCAGCCGCTTGTGCTAGCCGGTCAACGGGCAGGCACGCGGCTCTCCATGGGTCCGGACAACTCATAATCCCCAGGTCGCCGACCTGGGGATTCGTCATGGAGCGGGCGACGGGAATCGAACCCGCGCTCTGAGCTTGGGAATGCCCCAGCCTTCGCGGCCCAGTCGTGCCCGCGACCTGCACGAACGTGAGTCGGCGGGATGGGCGCGGCCGGTGAATCTCTACCCCTGCTTGACCGGTGTTGACCGCCGTGTCTGGCACGGATCTGGCACGGCAGGTCGAGATGACCGAAGTGCACGTTCTGAACGGCTGATCCGGAGGGCCGACTGCGAGCCGGAGGTTCTGATCGTGATGGGCGGATTGCATGAGCGAAGGTGCAGGTGTTCGGGCGGCGGCGGGTGCAGGCGCAGCCCTCCGCGACTACGTCGACGTGGCTGCGGCGCTGACCTCCGGTCGCTACACCAGGACGCAGCGCTCGCCCGCGCCGAGCAACGCGATGAGGGCTTCGAGCCCGCGATGCTGGCCCAGACGCTGCCGGCCATCGACAGCTTCGATGACGATCAGTTCATCGCCTGCGGCCTCGCCTCGCAGCAGGTGGAGACGCTGGGTGCCACCCTGAAGAAGTGGGCCGTCGAGACGGAATCGCGTAGCCGGCGCGATCGTACGGTCGGTGCCGCGATGCATGCCCCGTCATGTGTCAGTGGCCGGTTCAGCTTGCCAAGTCCGTTGGCACTCCCCCTATTGCATGGTCTCCCAGCTACCCGCTGGGGATGACACAGTTCTTCGGCTGGGGATCGCCGGTGGGCCAGCCCAGACCTACGTACTTCAGCTTGCCGCGACCCTCCGTGCCGGGATCTAGCTGGACCACAGCGGCCGGCTTGTCGTACGGGTTTCCGCTGCTGGTCAGGCAGATCAGGCCGCTGGAGCCGCGGATCCGGAGCTGAGACTGCAGCAGCGGCCACTGGCCGCCGACGTCGCGGGTACTCGGCACGTCATCTGAGCCGCCCTGCTGCACCTGGTGCAACGCCTCGCCGATGGTGACGAGGCCGTCGTAGACGAGCATGGTGCGGGAGTCGCGGAGGTCGGGGGCGGAGCCGAGGGAGATGTTTTCGTCCTTTACGGCCTTGATCTCATCCTCCAACTCCTGCAGGGCATCCCTGGGCTCCGTGAGGTACTGGGGGAGCGGCTCGTCGCCGTGTTCTTCCGGCCACTCCTTGATCTCCGTATCCCACGCGTCCGGGTGTGCCGGCGCGGCGTACTGCACCCTCACCTTCGGCTTCCCGTCCTCACCCCGCAGGCCCTCCCAGTCCTGCTCTGACAGGTTCTGCCGCAGGGAGGCGGCGTCGGAGCCGCTGATGATGGTGTACTTGCGCGTGCCGCACTCCACCGCGGCGAGTTTGAGCGCGAAGATCCGCAGGTGCAGGGTACGGCCGGCGAAGTAGATCGTGTCGGCGCGGGAGCCGCAGATACTGTTTGCGATGTGGCCGAACTGGTTGCCGGTCGTGCCGGGTTCGTCCAGGGCCGGGGACTCGAACGGGATCGCCGCCTGGCCGGCCGGGCCCACCTCCTCGATGCTGCTGAATGCATCCGCCAGTGACTCCACGTAGCTGTCCTCGCGGGAGTCGTAGACCAGCACGGTCCGCTCGTCCCTGCGGCCCTGCTCGCCGTTGAAGTCCGCCAGCGCCCGGGCGGCTGCGCCGTTGGTGGAGATGATCCGGGCCAGGCCGGGGAATGTCGGCCGGTCCGTGCCGTCGGCATTGTCCTTGTTCGCGAGCCGGTCGCCGCTGATCCGGGAGCCGAGGACCGGGATCCGGTGCTCGGTCAGGCGCTTGATGGCCGCCTCGGTGGTGTCGAGGCTGAGGTTGAAGCCGGTGACGGCGCGCAGCCGGTCCGACCTCGACTCGGCCATGTCCAGGAGGGTGTCCACCACCTGCTTCTGGTGGCGGTAGTAGCGGCCGGGGTTGGCGAGCACCAGGCGGATCTTCGGGGGTTCGCCGACGCCCTTGTTGACGTGCCGCTGGCCCAGGTAGGCGCCCTGGAGGTCGCTGCGGATCTCCCGCCGGGTCGCGGGGTTGTCCGACTGGAGCGGGAGCACCATGGCCACGGTGACGTGGGGTTCGTCCTCGACCCGGTTGTTCTCGGTGGCGATCGCGCGGGCCACATCGCGGATCTCAGGCGTGCCGAAGTCATAACCCTCCGCCGTGACGCCGATGCATTCTCCGTCGATCTTCTCGACCCCGTCGGCGCAGGTGTCCGGCTCCTGGGCCTCCTCGTAGATCTTCACGCCGCCACAGATGACCGCCACCACGGCGGCCGCGGCCAGCAGTCCGATGAGCAGCTTCAACCACCTGGGCATCCGCGTTACCTCCTCCGACCCATCTGATGGGTGCACGTGCAGCGCAGCAGCGGCTGCTGATTGGCCACCAGGCCAGGCCAGTCGGCCGTGGCGGCGACGAGCCGCCCCGCCCCGTCGAAGCCCATGGTCGCGAGCAGATTCAGCAACGTGGTCAGCGCGCCGGCCATCTCCTCCCCGGTCGGGCGGGTGCGCTCCTCGCACAGCCACACCGCATGCAGCAGCCGGTCGACGGTGACGTCCAGCGGCTCGCCCTCCATCGACACCCGTCCGAGGGCCCGCTGCCTGCGGGCGTCCGCTCCGAGGAGGTACGGTGCCTGGGCGATCTCGAGCAGCTCCGCGCACCACGCCTCCGGTCGGCCGGGGAGCCGACGCACCAGGTGGCGGACCACGTCCGGTACGCCGCCGGAGACCAGGTGGTGGTTGAGGTGGTGGGCCGTGGGGGAGCGGAAGGCGGGGGGCGCTTCATCCGGTAGGGAGGCAGCAAGGTCGGCCGCGGCGGCCGGCTCGGGTGGATAGTGGTCGCGCAGCAGTTGGTGGTCGGCGTTCCACGCGGCGCCGTCGGGGAGCAGCCCGTACAACCGGTGCAGCAGCAGCTGGCGCAGCCCGAAGTCCCCGATGAAGTGCCGCTCGCAGCGCGGCCAGCCCGTATCGAGAAGCAGCCTGGAGACCTGGGCCGCGGTCAGCGGGTCCACGTGGCCCTGCTGGTAGTGGCGGAGCAGGACATCCGCACACTCGGGGTCGTGGGCGATCGACAGGTGGGTGAGCAGGTCCAGCCAGTGGTCCTCGTGCTGAGCCGGCAGCTTCGTCGGCAACTCCCGCTCGATCAGCTCCTCAAGCAGTACGTCCGCGACCGGTCGCTCGGCGGCTCCGCTCTCGCGCAGCGGGGCGGCGAGCAGGTCGCGGTCGTTGGCGTCGGGCGGCATCTGGAAAGACTTGGCGGCCGCGGCGAGGCGCATTACCGAGTGCAACCGCCCGCTGCTCAGCCGCGCCACCGCGGAGTCGAGGCGCAGGGCGTTGGCGCCGCCGGTCGGCGCGCCGAGGGAGCGCAGCCGCGCGGTCTCCTCGCCGATCTGGACGCCGCTGAGATACGGCATGCGTAGCTGCAGCACCCCGTCCGCGAGCACCGCCTGATTGGCGCCGCCCGGCGCGCCCGTCGTGCGCCTGGTCCACGTTGCCGGATAGCCGTCGGTGGGCCGGAACGCCGCCGGCGGCTCCACCTCGTCCGGGGGCAGCCCGGCGTGCAGGAACTCCCCGCCGTCCGCGCGGCGCGCCGTACCGACGACCACTGTGCGGTCGCGCTGCCCGTCGCGGCGGTCGGCGAGCACGGCCCGTAACAGCCCCTGGCCGAGCGGCGCGTCGGCGTGGTCGAGGAGCAGGCCAGGGCGGCCGACGCGGCGCATATAGCCGCTCGCGGAAGCGTAGTCGGCCTCCAGGTCTTCACGCAGCACGCGGAAGAGGAAGTCCTCGGCGGGCCGACGGGCCTCGCCGCCGGCGTGGAAGTCGGCGGCGAGGTTCATCAGCCCGTGCTTGGGCTGCCCCGCGGCCCCGGGGTACGCGCCGTAGATCCGCTCCAGCTCCGCCCGGCCGCGGTGCGCGGACCGCTTGATCAGCTCGTCCGCCACGGCATTGAGGACGGCCGCCGGATACGGGCCGAGGGCCACCCCGGCCCAGGCCATCAGGAGATTGCGGATTCCCCCTTGGATGACGCCACTCCAGAAGTCGCCCGCCCGCAGCCCGAACGCCCGCCGCCGCTGGGCTATCTGCTCGTACCGCTCCACCTCCGTCGCCACCGCCTCTGCGGTGCCTTGACGCACGCCGGTCGCGAGCACCGCCAGACCCGGGAAGAGTCGCGGGAAGGTGAACGAGCCGCCCGTTCCCTTCCAGGTCCGCAGCCGCCCGGCCACCTCGAACAGCGCCTCGGTGGCCGCCGACCGGGCGTCGGGCTCGGTGCGGGCGCGGGCGGCATACATCTCCTTGCGGCAGTCCAGGTAGATCACCGGCACCTCGGTCGCGAAGTGGTCGCGCACGGCATGCAGCAGGCGCGTCTTACCCATGCCGGGGCCGCCGTTGAGGAGCACCACGGGGAGGTCGTCCTCGTAGAGCAACTTCCGTCCGGAGCCCGACGGCGACCGCCCGAAGAGATGGGCGAAGAAACCCTTCTCGCCCAGCAGGCTGCCGAACCCCACTTCTCCAGGCACGCACTCTCCCCTGGGCTGCGCCCCGCGTGGAAGGGGCGGACGAGTGACCCATGTGGCAGAGAACGTTAGCGAACAGCATCGAAAACGTCTGAGAAATACCCACCTCAGCAGAGGAGTTGGCGCATTCACACCCCCTCCCCCCCAGGCCGCCTCCTCATGGACGGTGAAGCGGGGCACCGCCAGGCTCACTCTGGCCCGTCGAGTAGGCAGAGGCAAGGTTGCTCGTATGTCGCGCGCAATCGCCGGTGCGCGCTGCTGAGTGCGGGGCTATGCCGTGGCCGAAAGCGGGTCCACTCCGTTGTCGTCGGTGGCAACGATCGCCTCGGTCACTCCCGAGTAGCGCAACGTGAGTCCGTGCTCGTCTTCTCCGCCACAGCACAGCAGACGTAGATCGAATGTGGAGGGTGTCGGCGGCGTCGGTGGCCGGGAAGTCAGCTTGAGATCCGGCAGGAAGGTCCTCGACGATTTGCGGCAGAGCCGCCAGATATGTGCTCGGGTCGTGCCACACGGCCCCCGGTCCTGCCGCGCCTGAGTCATCCCGGCGGATCCTCAAACCGGAGCGCGCCGCCAGATCGACGGTCATGGTCCAGCCGTCCTCGCGGTTCTCCTCCGAGCCGGAACTCCATCCGGGAGGGGGCGGGCCGATGAGCGCAGCAAGTCTTACGAGTTCGCGTGCGTGCTCGTCTGCCCTGGGCAACGTGGCCAATTCCTCGTCGTCCATGAACGTGTGAGGCGCCGCCGCGCCCATGCGCGTCCCTGCCTCTTGGTGCGCTGCTCGATGTCGGCTCCGTTGAGTGCGTTCAACTCCTCCATGCGCTGTTGCTCGGCTTCGGATTCCCGTAAGAGGACTGCCGAGGCCCGGGCCAGCTCCGACAATCTCTCGGTGATCTCGTGATCACTCATGCCCTGGCGTGCCCCGGTCGACGGAGGCTTCGCGCCGGTAGGTGTTGCGTCACCGGTCATGTCGTACTCCCTCGGGAGGAGAAGATGACACTGGTGTGGGGACCGTTGGGCATCCGGACGGTAGTACGCCGGCCGGCGGGCCCGAAGCGTAACCGGCGGTATTCCACGCGGAGGGGCATCGCCGTGCTCGGGGCCGACCGGAACTCCGCGGGCGGCATGAGGGAGTACGGCCCGTGCGGATGGGGG
Organism: Streptomyces sp. CNZ287; assembly: GCF_007827615.1. Lineage (NCBI taxonomy): Bacteria > Bacillati > Actinomycetota > Actinomycetes > Kitasatosporales > Streptomycetaceae > Streptomyces > Streptomyces sp. CNZ287. Next base: position 188,370 of record NZ_VISV01000008.1, read on the forward strand.
TCCCAGCCGCTGATCGGTCCTGGAGATCCAGCGTGACCGCGAGTTTCGGGAAACACGAAAGGCCCGGGTCGCTGACCTGGGCCTTCTGTCTGGAGCGGGCGACGGGAATCGAACCCGCGCTCTGAGCTTGGGAAGCTCATGTTCTACCATTAAACTACGCCCGCGTAGAGCGCCCCTGGGGCGCTTCGCTGTCACTCTACCGTATGTGCGCCCCCCGGCGAGGTCGTCGGGGGGCTGTTGGCGTTGTGGGGTGGAGGTGCCGGGGTGGGGCGGGAGTTGGGGTTACCTTGAGGCGGGGGGTGGTGTGTGGGGTGGGGGGTTCGTCCCGTAGTGTGGCATTTATTGCGTTACGGGGAAGGAGCCTGATGGAGACCACCGTCGTCCGATGTGCCGAAGGGCACGTCTTCAGCACCGCCTCGCTCCCGATGCAGAACGTCGGCGCCGCCCGGCGGATCGGGTCCGGTGGGCTCGTGCGGTGTCCGCGGTGTGCGCGGTTGCGGAACGTCGTGCCGGTGGGCAAGGGCGAGACGCGGTAGCCCGCCGGGCAGCCGGTAGGGTCGGGGCGTGCTGCTCTCTGACAAGGACATCCGGACCGAAGTCGACGCCGGGCGGGTCCGGATCGAGCCCTTCGAGGACGCGATGATCCAGCCGTCCAGCGTGGACGTACGCCTCGACCGCTACTTCCGGGTGTTCGAGAACCACCGCTATCCCCACATCGACCCCGCCGTCGAACAGAGCGACCTCACGCGGCTCGTGGAGCCCGAGGGCGACGAGTGCTTCATCCTGCACCCCGGGGAGTTCGTGCTGGCTTCGACGTACGAGGTCATCTCGCTGCCCGACGACATCGCCTCCCGGCTCGAGGGCAAGTCCAGCCTCGGGCGGCTCGGGCTGCTCACGCACTCCACCGCCGGCTTCATCGACCCCGGGTTCAGCGGGCACGTCACGCTGGAGCTCTCCAACGTCGCCACGCTGCCCATCAAGCTGTGGCCGGGCATGAAGATCGGGCAGCTCTGCATGTTCCGGCTCAGCTCACCCGCCGAGCACCCCTACGGGTCCGCCAAGTACGGCTCCCGGTATCAGGGGCAGCGCGGGCCCACGCCCTCGCGGTCGTACCAGAACTTCCACCGGACCGTGATCTGACGACGCCCGTAGCGGCTCAGAGCGTGCCCAGTTTGAAGAGCGCCAGCAGTGCCACCAACTGGATCGAGCACGCCCCCAGCGCCCGCGGCCACGGCAGGTCGTGCGACTTGCTCACCATCGACGTCAGCAGCACCCCCGCCGCCAGCCACGTCAGCCAGCCGACGCCCTGCGCGAACGCGTGCTCCCCGCCGATGAACATCGCGATCAGCAGCCGCGGCGCGTCCGTGAGCGCCACGATCAGCATCGCCAGCCCCACCGTCGGCGCCAGGGCCCCCGCGCCGCCCAGGTTGCGGGCGAGGGTGTGCGTGACCGTGCCCATCACCAGGCCGCTGAGCGTGACCGCGATGCCCGTGACGACGATCCACGGGATGCTCGCCGAGATCGTGGAGTTGAGCACCTCGTCGCGCGCCTGCTCCAGGCCGAAGACCGCGAGCAGGCCGTAGAGGAAGCTCACCGTGAGCGCGGGGCCCCACATGCTGTGGTCGCGCATCTGCCAGAACGTGCGGTTCGGGTGGAAGACGATCCCGCTGAGCAGGTCCTTCCAGTGCAGCCGCGGGCCTACGGGCGGGGCCGCCGCCTCGCCGGCGCGGTAGACGTGGCCGTCTTGGTACGGACCGTAGTCGTCCGGCACCCCGCCGACGCCGTACGGCTGGGTGTTGCCGGGGCGGTCGGCGGCGTACGGGTCGTGGCCGCCGTAGTACTCGGGACCCGGGCCGTGGCTGCCGGGGGGCTGGCGCCACTGGGCGCCGTGCGGCTGCCCGTGCCCCTGCCCGTGCGGCGGCGGGGGACCGCCGTACTGCGGACCGCCGTAAGGCGGGGGGCCGCCCTGGGGCGGGCCCTGCGGCCGCCCCTGCTGCCGACTGCCGTGGGGCTCGCGTCCCCGGCCCATTCTGAATCCTGCCACGCGATCGAACGTACCTGGTCTTGCCCGCCGAGGTCACCGGGGCCCGGGAATACGGGGGATGTTTATGGCCAAGACGGTACTTCCCGTAGGGGATCCGCCCTACTGGTCCGGGGTGGGTGGGGTGGATGGTGTGGGGGGTCACAGGGGTGGGGGCGCGCACGGTGCGGGCTCCCTGGCATGAGCCAGGGCCCGGCCGGGGGAGGTCCGGGCCCTGGCCGTCTCTGCGGCAGCGGCAGCAGCGGGGGCGCTGCGGTACGTCGCCGTCCCTGCGGCGCCGCGCGTCCTCAGCCGGCGAACTCCGCCCCGTACCCCGGGCGCCCCGTCGTCGGCATCCCCACCGACGACGGGTAGATCGCCGCCGCCCCGTCCGCCGCCACCCCGCCGGCGTCGGCGCGCAGGGCGTAGACCGCGCCGTTGCCGTCGTTCTCACCGGCCGCGCCCGCGGTCAGGTCGTCGAAGCCGTCGCCGTTGAGGTCCGAGAGGAGGATGCCGACGCCGAAGCGGTCGCGGGTCTCGTTGGTGCCGGGGACGCCCGGGGTGTTCTGGTGGACCAGCGTGGCGCCCGCCCCGCCGAAACCCGAGCCCGAGCCCGAGCCGGAGCCGGAGCTCGAGCCGTCCGCCGCGCCGTAGAGCACCGTGACGGTGCCGGTGTTCTCGGCGGCGCCCAGGGTCTCGTTCGCCGCGGAGACGGCCAGGTCCGTGTGCCCGTCGCCGTTCACGTCGCCGAGGGCCAACTGGCCGCCGAAGGAGTCCCCCTGCTCCGGCGTGCCCGGGACGCCCGGCGTGGCCTGGCTCAGGTCCGTGGTGCCGGCGGGGCCGTCCGCGGAGCCGAGGGTGACGGAGACCTTGCCGCCCACCGCCGCGCCCGGCGTGCCCTGGTCGTCGCGCGTCAGCCCGGTGACGATGTCGGCCCGGCCGTCGCCGTTCACGTCCCCGACGACGGTGGTGTCGCCTCCGGAGAGCTGCCGCTGCCCCGCGTCGGTCAGGCCGTCCGGGGAGCCCGGCACGTAGACGCCGCTGCGCTCCCAGTCCACGTGGCCGTTGACGACGAGATCGTCGTCGCCGTCCCCGTCGACGTCGCCCGCGGCGAGATCGAACCGGCCCCAGATCCTCCCGTTGTCCAGCGGCACCGCGACCGTGTCCCACGCCCCGTAGTCGCCCTTCGTACGGCCGAAGCCGCCGGTGAAGACGTCCATGGACGCGCTCGTGGACGCCACGGCCAGGTCCGCGGTGCCGTCGCCGTCGAAGTCGCCTGCCGCGATGCCCCGGCCGAAGAGGTCGTGCTCGTACGGGCGCGGGTCGGGCAGTGTCGTACCGCCGGCGAGGCCCTGTGACCCGCCCCACAGGATCTGGATGGTGCCGCCGTTGACGTCGCCGCCGACCTTCTCGCCGGGGGCGGCGACGGCGAGGTCGGTGTACCCGTCGCCGTCGAAGTCCGCGGCGGCGGTCCAGCCGCCCCAGCCGTCGCCGTCCTCGGCGGTGCCGGGGACGCCTGCGCTGTGCTGGCTGAGCCGCTTGGCGCGGCGGGCGGTGATGCCGGCGGCGGTGGAGTTCTCCGCCCCGTAATGGGCGACGATCTGGCCGGCGCCCCTTACGCCGGCGACGTACGCGTCCGGCGCGGAGACCGCGACGTCGGGGTCTCCGTCTCCGTTGAAGTCGACGATCGCGCCCGGGGGTTCCGCGGCCGCCGCGCCGGGGGCGGCGAGGGCGGCCAGGCCGCCCGAGAGCGCGGCGGCGGCGGTCGCGGTGGCCAGTGCGGTACGGAGTCGGTGATGCATGCGGCAGCTCCCGGGCGCGGTCGATGACGGCGATCAGAAGACCCCGTACCGCGGCCAAAGGTTGTAGGAATACGGCTAGTTGGTTCGTATGGTGACAGAAAGTGTCATTCCGCCTACGGAAACGGCGGTGAGGGGGAGCTACTCCGCGATCGTCTCCGGGAACCGCGCGTTCGCCCCGTTCGCGCCCACCGACGCGCCGCTGAAGTTCCACGACCCGTCCGCGATCAGCCCGCTGCTACGGGCCTGCAGCACCCACGCGAACCCCTGCCCCGCGTTCTCGCCCGGCGCGCCCGCGATCAGCCCGGACCGGCCGTCGCGGTTGGGGTCGTGCAGCCGGACGTCGGAGCCGAAGAGGTCGCCGGCCTCCGCGGTGCCCGGGATCCCGGGGGTGTCCTGGTTGAAGTGCTGCACCCCGGTCGTGGTCAGCCCGCCGGCGGAGCCGCGCAGCAGCCAGACGGCGCCCGCCCCGGCGCCGGTGCCGATCGCCTCGCCCTCGGCGCCGACCGCGAGGTCGAGGAAGCCGTCGCCGTTGACGTCGCCGAGGGAGACGTCACTGCCGAAGCGGTCCTCCACCTCGTACGCCCCGGGTACGCCACCGCTGCCCTGCTGCCACACCTCGGGCTGCCCCGAGCCCGGCCCGCCCGCGGCCCCGTACCAGACCTGGACGGCGCCGCCCGACAGCTCGTACTCGCCGTGCTCCAGCACCGAGGGATCGCCGATCGCGAGGTCGTCGGCGCCGTCCTTGTCGATGTCGCCCGCGACGCCGACGGGACCGCCGGCGAACTCCGTGCGTGTGTAGCCCTCCGGGCCGCCGCCCTTGAGGTACAGGGAGTGGCCCTGCAGGTACTCCAGGTACCACTTCCGGCCGGTGACCACGAGGTCGGCGGCGCCGTCGCCCTCGAAGTCGCCGCCGACCAGGCCGGTGGGCGTGAAGTCCTGCGGGAAGTCGGCGAAGGGGTGGCCCGCCTGGGCGCGCGCAGGGGTACGTGCCCGGCCCCAGCCCCCGTACAGCTCCAGGTGGTCCTTCGACAGGATCGCCAGCGCGGTCGACCCGTCGTGGAACCAGTCGCCCGCGGCCAGGCCGGTCGCATACGCGTTGCCCTCGGTCAGGGAGGCGGGGCGCAGGTCCTGCGCGCCGCTGCCGGACAGCCCGCCGGAGGAGCCGTAGAGGACGATCGTGCGCCCCGTGTCCGCGACGCCGCCGAGGTCCTCGCCGGTGACGCCGACGGCGAGGTCGGCGTACCCGTCGCGGTCGACGTCGGCGGAGGCGAGGGTGGCGCCGAAGGCGTCGCCGGCCTCGGAGGTGCCGGGGACGCCCGCGGTGGACTGGCTGACGACCGTGCGCCTGGCGGTGTCGAGCCCGCCGGCCGAGCCGTAGAGCACGGCGACGTACCCGGCGCGCGCGGCGCCGTCCACGGTGCCGGAGGGGGCGGCCACCACCAGGTCGGGGTAGCCGTCGCCGTTGAAGTCGTCGTGGAACTTCGCGGGCGCCGCGACCGCGCCTTCCGCGGGCGCGGCGGCGGCCGGTGCGGCGCCGCCCGCGAGGGCGGCGCCGGCGACGACGGCCAGAGAGGCCGCTAAGGCGGTGGCGGTCGTGGGCGTACGGCGGCTGCGTGGCATGTCGGGCTCCTGAACGTAGGTGACGGAGTACGGCTACTCAGTGGGCCTCTCACCCGGTGAGACACCTGACGTTCACCCGAGGTTGTATGAACTACCGCCTTTCATATGCCTCATGCAGCTTTTCGCGAACTTGTTGGGTAATGAACCTAGTTCGTGGGATTCATCCGGTCACTCCCGGCCCATCAGGTAGTGACCCAGGTCCTCGTCCGCGAAGCCCGTGCCGAACCGCGCCCCGCCCGTACGCCCCGGCCCCTCGAAGTCGTCCGGGCTGAACGCCACGGAGCCCGTCGCCGTCAGCCCGCCCGCGGCGCCGCGCAGCGACCAGATCGCGCCCGTGCCGTTCTCCTCGGGCGCGCCCACGGCCAGTTCCGCCCGGCCGTCGCCCGTGACGTCCCCGAACGCCAGCGCCGCGCCGAACCGGTCCCCGGTCTCCGCCACGCCCTTCACGCCCGGGGTGTCCTGGTGGAACGCCTGCGCGCCACGGGCCTTGAGCCCGCCGGAGCCGCCCTTGAGGAGCACCACGGAGCCCGCAGACTGCTTGCTGCCGATGGCCTCGTACGGCACGCCCACGGCGAGGTCGGCGAAGCCGTCGCCGTTCGCGTCGCCCGCCGCGAGCCGGGCGCCGAACTGGTCGCCGCGCTCGCTGGTGCCGGGCACGCCCGCGGTGCCCTGGGTGAAGGCGGAACGGCGCGTCTCGCTGGGGCCGTTCGCGGTGCCGTAGACGACGCTGACCTTGCCCTTGCCGGACGGGAGGTCCTCGACGCTCGCGCCGACCTTGCGGTACGCGAGGTCGCCCTTCCCGTCGCCGTCGAAGTCGCCGATGGTCGGCGAGGCGCCGTTGGGCAGCGCGGCGCCGCTCCGCGTCAGCCCGCCGGGGCCGCCCTTCCAGAACCAGCCGGCCTCGGCGTTGCCCTGGAAGCTGAAGAACGCCACGAGGTCGTCGGCGCCGTCGCCCGTGACGTCGCCCACGGCGACGCCGTCGAGGCTGTCCTCGGGCTTCATCTCGACGAGCCCGCTCTCGCGCGCGGGGGCGCCGGCGCGGGTGAACGGGCCGTAGAGGACGGTGTACGCCTCGGCGCTGTCGCTGCGGGTGCTGGGCACCAGCAGGTCGCCCTTCCCGTCGCCGTCGAAGTCGCCGGCGTGCAGGTCGCGGGCGTGGCCGCCGCCGCCGGGCACCTGGACGCGGGTGGCGCCGGCGCCGGTCAGGCCGCCCGCGCGGCCCCACAGGACGGTGACGGAGCCGGCCGCGTCGCCGTCATCGGCGCGGGCGGTGACGGCGAGGTCGGTCAGGCCGTCCCCGTCGAGGTCGCGGGCGGCGAGCCGGTCGCCGAAGCGGTCGTCCGCCGCGGGGGCGCCGGGGACGCCGGCGGTGCCCCGACTGAGGGCGGTGGAGGCGGGGGCGGCGACGCCCTCGGGGGAGCCGTAGCTGACGAGGACGTAGCCGGCCTCGGCGTGTCCCGCGACCCTGCCGCCGGGGGCGCCGGTGGCGAGGTCGTCGTAGCCGTCGCCGTCGAAGTCGGCCCGTACGGCACGGGCGTCGGCGGCGGAGCCCGCGGAGCCGGCCGAGACGGCGGGCGCCGTCCCGTCCCGGTCCTCCGCCCCCGCCGCCGGGGCGGAGACGGCCGCCGAGCCGGCGGTGGCGAGACAGGCGGTCAGGGCGGCGAGGGTGCGGATACGCATGGGGGGTCCTTCCGGCGCGGGTCTGACGGTCGGGTCGCGTTCACTCCCGCGTCATACGACACGCCTCACCCGGCGATGGTTGTACCAACCAATGCGCCAGCACCGGCGCCTGACACCCCACGGCCGGCCCCGTGTGGCTCACGGAGCCGGCCGCCGTGGGGGGTTGCCTGTGGCGTTCCGTCCTACGTCACGTCTGCCGCACGCCGTACGGCCGTTCCTCGCCGTACTACGGCGCCGTACCGCGCCGCCGCACCGCTACGTCGCCGGCTGCGGCTCCGGCTCGCTCTCCGCCGCCTCGGTGCCGTCCCCCGGCGGCTCCTGGGCCGGGGTCCTCACCGAGTCGAGCAGAAGCTGCGCCACGTCCACGACGGCCAGCGACTCCTTCGCCGTTCCCGCGTTCTTCTTGCCGTTTACGGAGTCCGTAAGCATCACGAGGCAGAAAGGGCACGCCGTGGAGAGAATGTCTGGGTTCAGCGACAGCGCCTCGTCCACACGCTCGTCGTTGATCCGCTTGCCGATGCGCTCTTCCATCCACATGCGCGCGCCGCCCGCGCCGCAGCAGAAGCCGCGCTCCTTGTGCCGGTGCATCTCCTCGTTCCGTACGCCCGGCACCTTGGCGATGATCTCGCGCGGGGGCGTGTAGACCTTGTTGTGCCGGCCCAGGTAGCAGGGGTCGTGGTACGTGATGATCCCCTCGACCGGCGTCACCGGGACCAGCCGGCCCTCGTCCACGAGGTGCTGGAGCAACTGCGTGTGGTGGATGACCTCGTAGTGGCCGCCGAGCTGCGGGTATTCGTTGGCGATGGTGTTGAAGCAGTGCGGGCAGGTAGCGACGATCTTCTTCTTCGCCTTCTCGACCGTCACCCCTTCGTCCGGGTCCTCGCCGAACGCCATGTTGAGCATCGCGACGTTCTCCTCGCCCAGTTGCTGGAAGAGGAACTCGTTGCCCAGCCGCCGCGGCGAGTCGCCCGTGCACTTCTCGTCGCCGCCCATGATCGCGAACTTCACGCCGGCGATGTGCAGCAGCTCCGCGAACGCCTTGGTGGTCTTCTTCGCCCGGTCCTCCAGCGCGCCCGCGCAGCCGACCCAGTACAGGTAGTCGACCTCGGAGAGGTCCTCGACGTCCCTGCCGACGACCGGGATCTCGATGCCCGTGTCCGCCGCCAGCTCCTTGGTCCACTCCAGCCGCTGCTTCTTGGCCAGCCCCCAGGGGTTGCCCTTCTTCTCCAGGTTCTTCAGCATCGTGCCCGCCTCGGACGGGAACGAGCTCTCGATCATCACCTGGTAGCGGCGCATGTCGACGATGTGGTCGACGTGCTCGATGTCGACGGGGCACTGCTCGACGCACGCGCCGCAGGTGGTGCAGGACCACAGCACGTCGGGGTCGATGACGCCCTGCTCCGCCGCGGTGCCGATCAGCGCGCGCTCCGCCTCGGCCAGCGCGCCGGCCGGTACGTCGGCGAGCTGTTCGGCGGTGGCCTTCTCCTCGCCCTCGGCGGACTTGCCGCCGCCGGCGAGGAGGTACGGGGCCTTGGCGGCGGCGTGCTCGCGCAGCGACATGACGAGCAGCTTGGGCGAGAGCGGCTTGCCGGTGTTCCAGGCCGGGCACTGCGACTGGCAGCGGCCGCACTCCGTACAGGTGGAGAAGTCGAGGATCCCCTTCCACGAGAAGTGCTCGACCTGGCTGACGCCGAAGACGGTCTCCTCGCCGTCCTCGTCGTCGAAGACGGTCTCGAAGTCGATCGGCTTGCCGCCGGAGGTCATCGGCTGGAGCGCGCCGAGGGCCACCGCTCCGTCGGCGTTGCGCTTGAACCAGATGTTGGGGAAGGCGAGGAAGCGGTGCCAGGCCACGCCCATCGTGGCGTTGAGGCCGAGGACGAGCGCCCAGATGAAGGAGGTCGAGATCTTGATCATCGCGAAGAGGTAGACCAGGTTCTGCACGGCGCCGGTGCTCAGCCCGTCGACCGCGGCGGTGACCGGGTACGACGCGAAGTAGGCGGCCTCGTACCCGCCGATGTGGTGCAGCGAGCCCTCCAGCCCGCGCAGCACGAGGATGCAGATGCCGATGACGAGGATGACGTACTCGACGAAGTACGCCTGCCACATCGTCGAGCCCGTGAAGCGGGACTTGCGGCCCGCCTTCGACGGCAGGCTGAGCTGCCGGATCACGATGAGCGTGAGGATGCCGAGCGTCGTCATCAGCGCGATGAACTCGACGTACAGCTCGTACGGGAGCCACTCGCCGATCACCGGCAGCAGCCAGTCGGCGACGAACAACTGGCCGAAGGCGTTGACGAGGGTCAGCACCAGGGTGAGGAAGCCGATGGCGACGAACCAGTGGGCGATGCCGATGATGCCCCAGCGGTTCATCCGGGTGTGGCCGAGGAACTCCCTGGCCAGCGTGGTGCTGCGCGCGACCGGGTCGTCCGTGCGGCTGCCGGCGGGGACCGGCTTGCCGAGCCGGACGAAGGCGATGATCTGCCCGATGGCGCGAGCGAAGAGCGCGGTGCCGACCGCGGTGATCACCAGCGATACGACGATGGCGGCGAGCTGCATGGAGGGCTCCTCGACCGGACTGCTCTGCTGTCTGCTCTGCGTGTCTGCTGAATCTGCTGCGTGCGAGTGCGGGCCGCACGTGGAGTACGTGCCCTGATACTCGGCTTACCCAGCCACTACTAAGCGGTAACTTATCTCTTCTCCGCCTGAGGGTACCCGGGCGGCCCCGGCCCCCTGAAGCCGCCCGGCCGGTGATGTGCGTCGCGTCCCCGGCGCCGCCGGGACCCTCGGCCCGTAGCCCGAAAACCCGTTCCCACCTGCAATGACGCACAAAACTTGAGTGGAGATGACTCAGGTGAATTGCGCCGGGCGTGGTCGGCATGGCACCCTTGAGCCTGTCCAGCTCAAGGCAGAGCACCTGATCCGGAGGATAGACAACATGGCACGTGCGGTCGGCATCGACCTGGGCACGACGAACTCTGTCGTCAGTGTTCTCGAGGGCGGTGAGCCCAGCGTCATCACCAACGCCGAGGGCGCCAGGACCACGCCGTCCGTCGTCGCCTTCGCCAAGAACGGCGAGGTGCTCGTCGGCGAGGTCGCGAAGCGCCAGGCGGTCACCAACGTCGAGCGGACCATCCGGTCGGTCAAGCGCCACATGGGCACCGACTGGAAGCAGCCGATCGACGAGAAGGAGTTCACCCCCCAGCAGATCTCCGCGTTCATCCTGCAGAAGCTGAAGCGGGACGCCGAGGCGTACCTGGGCGAGAAGGTGACCGACGCGGTCATCACCGTCCCGGCGTACTTCAACGACTCCGAGCGCCAGGCGACCAAGGAGGCCGGCGAGATCGCGGGCCTCAACGTCCTGCGGATCGTCAACGAGCCCACCGCCGCCGCCCTCGCGTACGGCATGGAGAAGGAAGACCAGACCATCCTGGTCTTCGACCTCGGCGGCGGCACCTTCGACGTCTCCCTGCTGGAGATCGGCGAGGGCGTCGTGGAGGTCAGGGCCACCAACGGTGACAACCACCTCGGTGGTGACGACTGGGACCAGCGCGTCGTCGACTACCTGGTCAAGCAGTTCCAGAACGGCCACGGCGTCGACCTGTCCAAGGACAAGATGGCGCTGCAGCGGCTCCGCGAGGCCGCCGAGAAGGCGAAGATCGAGCTCTCCTCGTCCTCCGAGACGACGATCAACCTGCCGTACATCACCGCCTCCGCCGAAGGCCCGCTGCACCTCGACGAGAAGCTGACCCGGGCGCAGTTCCAGCAGCTCACCCAGGACCTCCTGGAGCGCTGCAAGACGCCGTTCCACAACGTCATCAAGGACGCCCGCATCGAGCTGGGCGAGATCGACCACGTGGTCCTCGTCGGCGGCTCCACCCGCATGCCGGCCGTCGCCGAGCTGGTCAAGGAGCTGACCAGCGGCAAGGAGGCCAACAAGGGCGTCAACCCGGACGAGGTCGTCGCCGTCGGCGCCGCCCTCCAGGCCGGTGTGCTCAAGGGCGAGGTCAAGGACGTCCTGCTGCTCGACGTCACCCCGCTGTCCCTCGGCATCGAGACCAAGGGCGGCATCATGACCAAGCTCATCGAGCGCAACACCACGATCCCGACGAAGCGTTCCGAGACCTTCACCACGGCCGAGGACAACCAGCCGTCGGTGCAGATCCAGGTCTTCCAGGGCGAGCGCGAGATCGCCGCGTACAACAAGAAGCTCGGCATGTTCGAGCTGACCGGCCTGCCGCCGGCCCCGCGGAACGTGCCGCAGATCGAGGTCACCTTCGACATCGACGCCAACGGCATCATGCACGTCGCCGCGAAGGACCTCGGCACGGGCAAGGAGCAGAAGATGACCGTCACCGGCGGCTCCGCGCTGCCGAAGGACGACATCGAGCGCATGATGCGCGACGCCGAGCAGTACGCGGAGGAGGACCACAAGCGCCGCGAGGCGGCGGAGACGCGCAACCAGGGCGAGCAGGTCGTCTACACCACCGAGAAGTTCCTCCAGGACAACGAGGACAAGGTGCCCGGCGACGTGAAGTCCGAGGTCGAGGGCGCGATCTCCGACCTCAAGGAGGCGCTGAAGGGCGAGGACACCGCGGCGATCCGGGAGGCGACGGAGAAGGCCGCGGCCACCAGCCAGAAGCTCGGTCAGGCGCTCTACGCCGACGCCCAGGCGTCCGGCCCCGCCGCCGCCGGCGGCGAGGGCGCCCAGCAGGCGCAGCAGGACGCGCCCGCCGGTGCCGACGACGACGTCGTCGACGCCGAGATCGTGGACGACGACAAGCCCAAGGGTGGTGCCGCGTGACGGAGGAGACCCCGGGCTTCGAGGAGAAGCCCGACGTCCCCACCGACGCAAAGACAGCGGAGGCACAGCAGGGCGGCCCGGACGGGGCGGGCAACGCGCCCGCCGGCGCACGGCGCGCCGACGGAGCCGGGCCGGGTGCCACCGCCGGGAACGGGGACGCGAACAGCCCGCTTGCGGCTCGTCTCGACGAGACCCGCAAGGCGCTCGACGAGCGGACGAAGGACCTGCAGCGGCTCCAGGCGGAGTACCAGAACTACCGCCGGCGGGTCGAGCGGGACCGGGTGGCGGTCAAGGAGGTCGCGAACGCGAACCTGCTGACCGAGCTGCTGCCCGTGCTCGACGACATCGGCCGGGCCCGGGACCACGAGGAACTGGTCGGCGGGTTCAAGTCGGTCGCCGAGTCGCTGGAGACCGTCGTCGCCAAGATGGGCCTCATGCAGTTCGGCAAGGAGGGCGAGCCCTTCGACCCGCTGATCCACGAGGCGCTGATGCACAGCTACTCGCCGGATGTGTCCGAGACGACGTGCGTGCAGATTCTCCAGCCTGGGTATCGGATCGGCGAGCGTACGATCCGGCCCGCGCGGGTCGCCGTGGCGGAGCCGCAGCCGGGGGCGACGCCCGGGTCGCAGGGCAAGGAGGGCGAGAAGCCGGACGAGAAGCAGGCGGACGCGGACGACGGCGGACCGGAATCCGCCGGCGCCGCGGACGGCGGCGGCTCGGACGCCTCCGGACCCGCGAAGCCGGGGTCCGGCGGAGAGACGGACAGCGGTGGCCCGGACGAGGGGTGACGCCGTAACGGCCGCCGAGGGACGAGAGGAGGGACGCCGGGAATGAGCACCAAGGACTTCATCGAGAAGGACTACTACAAGGTTCTCGGCGTCCCGAAGGACGCCACCGAGGCCGAGATCAAGAAGGCGTACCGCAAGCTCGCCCGGCAGTACCACCCGGACGCCAACAAGGGCGACGCCGCGGCCGAGGAGCGCTTCAAGGAGGTCTCCGAGGCCAACGACGTGCTCGGCGACCCGCAGCGGCGCAAGGAGTACGACGAGGCGCGCACCCTCTTCGGCAACGGCGGTTTCCGCCCGGGTCCGGGCGGGGGCGGCAACGGCTCGTTCAACTTCGACCTCGGCGACCTCTTCGGCGGCTCGGGCCCCGGCGCCCCCGGCGGCGGCCAGACCACCACCGGCGGCTTCGGCGGCGGTCTCGGCGACGTCTTCGGCGGGCTGTTCAACCGCGGTGGCGGGCGTACGCAGCCGCGCCGGGGCCAGGACATCGAGTCGGAGGTCACGCTCAGCTTCACGGAGGCCATCGAGGGCGCCACGGTCCCGCTGCGGATGTCGTCGTCCGCCCCCTGCAAGACCTGCGCCGGCACGGGCGACAAGAACGGCTCCCCGCGGGTCTGCCCGACCTGCGTGGGCACCGGTCAGGTCTCCCGCGGCGGCGGTGGCGGCTTCTCGCTGACCGACCCGTGCGTGGACTGCAAGGGCCGCGGGCTCATCGCCCAGGACCCCTGCGACGTCTGCAAGGGCAGCGGCCGCGCCAAGTCGTCCCGCACGATGCAGGTCCGCATCCCCGCGGGGGTGCAGGACGGGCAGCGGATCCGGCTGCGCGGCAAGGGCGGCCCGGGCGAGCGCGGCGGCCCCGGCGGCGACCTGTATGTCGTCGTGCACGTCGACGGCCACCCGGTCTTCGGCCGCAAGGGCGACAACCTGCTGGTGACGGTCCCCGTCTCGTTCCCGGAGGCGGCCCTCGGCGCGGACATCAAGGTGCCCACGCTCGGCGGCCCGCCGGTCACCCTGAAGCTGCCCCCGGGCACGCCCAACGGACGCACGATGCGCGCCCGCGGCAAGGGCGCCGTCCGCAAGGACGGCACGCGCGGGGACCTGCTCGTCACCGTCGAAGTGGCGGTGCCGAAGGAGACGGACGGCACGGCGCGCGAGTCGCTGGAGTCGTACCGGAAGGCGACCGCGGGCGAGGACCCGCGCGCGGAGCTGTTCAAGGCCGCGAAGGGAGCTTGACGACGATGAACGGCAGAAACGGCGGACGCGGCGCCCCCCGCGGCCGCAACCCGTACGAGCTGACCGAGGAGACGCCGGTCTACGTCATCTCCGTAGCCGCGGAACTCTCGGGCCTGCACCCCCAGACCCTCCGCCAGTACGACAGGCTGGGCCTGGTCTCCCCGGACCGCACGGCGGGCCGCGGCCGGCGCTACTCGGCGCGGGACATCGCGCTGCTGCGGCAGGTCCAGACGCTGAGCCAGGACGAGGGCATCAACCTGGCCGGGATCAAGCGGATCATCGAGCTGGAGACGCAGGTCGCCGCGCTCCAGGCGAAGGTGGCGGAGCTGACGGACGCGTTGGACGGTGCGGCCTCCGCGATGGCGCAGCGGGAGGCGCAGGTGCACGCGTCGTACCGGCGGGACCTGGTGCCGTACCAGCAGGTGCAGCAGACGAGCGCGCTGGTGGTGTGGAAGCCGAAGAAGAAGCGGGGCTGAGCCGCGGCTCAGTCGGCGAGGTAGGTGACCTCCACGCGGGGCGGGAGCCCGGCGTGGAGGTTTCTCATGTGCGGGCGCAGGGAGACCTCGCGCAGGGTGCCGAGCGCGGCGAGCGGGGAGAGCTCCAGCGGGCCGCTGCCCGGCGGCAGGTCGAGCACGAGGTGGTCGAGCCGGGGGAAGAGGGACGGGAACCGGCTCAGGTCGAGTTCGTCGGCGGGCCGGTCGCCGACCAGGCCGAGGAACGTGATGCCCGGCAGCGTGGCGTCGGCGGGGGCGACGGTCAGCAGGTCCGGCCGGCACCGGAGCCCTTCGAGCAGCGGGAGCGCGGCCAGGGCCGGCCAGTCGTACGCGGTGGCCTCGTGGCGCCAGCCCAGGTAGACATGGCGGAGTCCGGGGTGCCTGGCCAGGGGGTGCAGCCCGGCGGTCCGGGCGGTCAGGAGATTGAGTGTCGACAGTGCCGGCAGGGCTGGCAGTGTGTCGAGGTCCAGCGGGCGGCGCCGCTCCGGCGACAGGGAGAGGGCTTCCAACTGCGGGTGGTTGGCGAGGAGCCCGGGTACGGACTCGACCAGGCCCGGCACCGTGTCGAGGATGAGGACGGTGAGCGGCAACCCGGCCAGAGCCGAGGCGTCGTACAGGTCGGCGCACTCGTTCAGCCGCAGGTAGCGCAGCTCGCTCTGCCCGCGTAGGAAGGCGAGATCCATCAGCCTGGGCTGGTTGCGGACGATCAGATCCGTGAGGCGGGTTGCGGCGAGTCCGTCCTGTAGCCCGACGGGGTCGAGCGGGCCGCGCACGTCGACCATCGGGCGTCCGCCGAGTCTGCGCAGGGCGCGCAACTCGGCGTCGGAGGTGACGGTGAAGTACAGCCCGTCCGGGTCGAGGCGGGCGATGACTTCGTCCGCGTACTCCTCGGTGTCGAAGCGGTGCCAGGCCCAGACGAGTTGGCTGCGTACGCCGAGCGAGGGATGGTCGGCGTAGCGGGCGAGGAACGCGATGGCGCGGTCCGAGTCCACGTGACTTGCGGCGGCGGCGATCAGGGCCGCGCTCTCGTCGCCCGCCTCCTCGCCCGCCTCCTCCGGGCCCGGGAGCAGGTCCAGCACCAGCGGTCCCGCCGCGCCCAGTGCCCGGGCCTCCACCGGCGTCTTCGGCGGGATCAGCGCCTCCGTCGCCCGTTCCACCGCCTCCCGCACGCCCGGTGCCAACTCCGCCGCGTGCTCCAGGCACGCGGCGGCCAGCAGCCGGATGCGTACCCCCTCGACTCCCTCCCGCCGCTCCGCCGCCGCCAGCAGCTCCCGCAGGATCTCCTCGCGCTCCCGCGGGCGGGCCTGGGCCACCGCCATGCGGATGACGTCCTCCCACTGGTCGTCCGCCGCGTGCGCGGCCAGGACGCCGATGTCGCCCTCCTCCACCGCCGCGCGGGCGCCGAGGTAGTCCTGGAAGGTGCGGTGGACGAAGTCGACGGCGCCCGGGGCCGGTTCGCGCAGGAGGCCGCTGCGGTCGCGGAAGTGCTCCAGTACGGCCGCCGCGTCGCCCAGGGCCGCGACCTCCGGGACCGCCGGGAGGGCGGCGGCGACGAGGGACTCGGCGCGGGCGCGGTCCAGCTCCGTGCGGCCGTTGCGGATCAGCCAGTACGCGAGCCGCTGGAGGACCTGGAGCTGGGGTTCCTCGCGCAGGTCGGGGACGGCCATGTCGCGTTCGCGGTCGCGGCGGCTGAGCAGCATCGACAGGGCGGCCTCGTACAACTCCTTGCGCCCGCGCGGGAGGTAGCCGCGGCGGGCGCGGTTGAGGGCGCACATCAGGCCGCACATCAGCGGGTTGGTGGCCAGCCGGCCGAGATCGGAGGTGTGCCGCACGGCGGCGGTGAGCTGCTGCTCGTACGCCGTGAGCTGCGCGTCGTCCGCGGCGGGGGCGCCGGTGCGGACGGCTCCGGCGCGTACGGCCTCGTGCCAGCGGGCGATGAAGCGGGTGAGGTCCGCGGGGCGCATGGGGGCGAGGGTCAGCTCGGTGAAGCCCTCGGCGGCCAACCAGTCCTCGCCGACGGCGGAGGGGCGGGAGGTGACGAGCCAGCGGTTGCCGGGGTAGGCGTCGGCGAGGTCGGAGAGCCAGCGGCGGGTGCGGTCGCGTTCGGCGCGGGGGACCTCGTCGATGCCGTCGACGAGGAGCAGCCCGCGGCGGGCGGTGAGCACGCGGTGCTCCCAGCCGTCGGGCTGCGCGCCGGCGAGGGGGCTGCCGGTGGCGGAGAGGAAGTCGCGGGGGGCGGGGAGGCGCTGGCCGTGCCGGGTGAGGGTGCGCAGCGGCAGGACGAAGGGGACACGCCCTGCGAGGTAGTCCATGGAGTGTTCCGCGCCGGAGCCCGCGCGGGTGGCGGAGAGGGCGAGCCACTGCACGAGGGTGGTCTTGCCCGAGCCGGCGGCGCCGCGGAGCAGGACGCGCTCGTAGGCGGCGAGGGCCTGGTCGGCGGGGAGCACGGGGTCGGAGAGGGGGTCGGTGTCGTCGAAGGGGAACGGGGACGGGGCGGCCTGCGTCGAGGCGGCGGCCTCCAGCCGCAGATACGCCACGTCCAGCGGCCACTTCGCGGGCGAGTCGGCGAGATCGACGCCGTAGATGGTGAGCCTGCCGTGCTTCTTGGCGGCGTACGCGAAGTACTCGCGCTCGAAGGCCGCGTCCTGTGCGGCGGGGAGCGGCGTGCGGGCGATGAGGGCGTCGAGGCGGGCGATCTGGTCGGCCTGGCGGCGGGACTGCTCGACGAGGGTGCGGGCGACGAAGGTGGAGCGCTGGCTGAAGAAGTGCAGGATGTGCAGGCAGGCCGTGTCGAGGAGGGTGTCGTGGAAGGAGGCGGCGTCGGCGGAGAGTTCGCGTACGGGATCGCCGCCGCGCTGCGCCGCGGCGCGGCGGAGCCGGCGGGCGAGGGCTTCGGGGCCGAGCTGGACCGCCTGTACGTCGTCCAGGTCGAGGTCGCCGAGGGCGGTGAGGCTGCGGGCGAGCGCGCCGGCGACGGCTTCGGCCTCGCCGGCGGGGACGGGGGCGGGTTCGCCTCCGGGGCCGTCGAGGGCGCGGCGTACGAGCGTGCCGGCGAGCTTGCGCAGGCCGTCCTCGTCCAGCTCCCGGCGCTCGCCGCGGAACGACACCAGCGCTGCCATCCGCACCGGCCGCCCGGCGAGCCCCGCCCCGGGGCCCTCGCTGCGGAACAGCCGCCGGACGAGGGGCGCCACGACCGCGGACGCGAGCCTGGCGCCGACGGCTGCGGGTTCCATGGGGCAGACGATATAAGCGGGCGGTGACAGGTCACCGGCGGTGTTCGCCGAAGGTCCGGTTCGTTCGGCTATGTACACCCTCAGCATTATGAATTTCAGGAAGATGATGCTGGGTTCGGGTGGAGTTGATACGGACGGTAAGCCAATGTTCTGGTGGAGAACGGGGACAAGTCGCCGAACGTGACGTACGTACGGCTCAGTTGGTCCGGGAGTTCATATTGTGAGGTATCACGCTGCGGACAACACGGCGCGACAGGCTCCCCCGGTCGGTCTCGCGCTCCTCTCCGACCGGGAACGCGAGGTGCTCCTCCTGCTCGCCGACGGCCCGACCAATCGCCGGCTGGCGTCGCAACTGGGGGTGGCGGAGCGGACGGTCCGCGCCCATCTGACGAACATCTGCCGCAAGCTGAACGTGGAGTCCCGCGTCCAGGCCGCCCTGGTCGCCGACCGCCACCGCCGCGCCCTGATGCCGGCCGTGGCGGGCCCCGACCGGGTTGCCCCAAGAGGCAATGGCCGGGGGCGCCACGTTCGTGAATGATGAGGGCCAGTGCCCTCTGGGGCGCCGCGGAGGCGACCTGCCATCGTCGTACGCGGGCGCCGGCGGCACCCCTCGGACGGAGCGCTGGTGCGCTCGCTTCCCGGCCTCACGCGCACCAGCGACTCCGCTCCTCCGCCCTCTCCCCCCGGTTCCGCCCGCCCGCGCTCGCGGGGTGTGCCGGGGGCGTGGCTGTACCGGCTCCGGAGACCCCCACGGGTCAGGCCCTGTCGAGCATGCTGGAGCGGGCGATGAGATAGCCGAGTTGGGCGCGGCTGTCGCTGCCGAGGGCGGTGGACAGCTTGGCGATGTGCGCGCGGCAGGTGCGGACGTTCATGCCGAGGCGGCGGGCGATGGCCTCGTCGAGGTGGCCCTCGACGAGCAGCCTGGCGATGCTGCGCTGGACGCCGGTGATGCCTCCCCGGGTGTCGTGCTCGGGGGGCTGGCGGCCCCATGGGACGCCGAGTTCCCAGAAGTACTCGAAGATGGCGCGCAGGAACCAGACCAGGCCCGGGTGGCGGATCTCCATGGCCACCTCGCGGCTCGGCTGCGCGGGGAGGAAGGCGATGTCCCGGTCGACGATGAGGAGTCGCTCGGGCATGACCTCCAGGGTGCGTACCTCCAGCCCGGTGTCGCTCAGCTCGTCCAGGTAGGCGAGCTGACTCGGGTGGTGCCGGTACGTGTGGTTGTACAGGATCCGCTGTGTGACGCCGCGTTCGCTCATCCGCCGGACGCGGTGGGTGGTGGTGCGCATCGTCGCGGGGTTCCAGTTGGTCCGCCCGCTGGCCGGCTGGATGGCCAGGAACTGCTCCGTGCAGTCCTCCAGGGCCCGCGCGAGGGCGGCGTCGATCCGCTCCTTCCCCGTCCAGACGGTGAACGCGGAGGTGGCCGGGTCGTCCGGATCGAGCGACGTCAGCTTCTCGACCGTGTCGGCGAGCGCGGACACGAAAAGCCGGTACTCGCCCAGCTCTCTTTCAAGGGGCTCGACGAGCCCGGCGAGCGCCTGCGTCGGAGGCGTCGGCACCAGCCACTGGGTGTCGCCGGGCTCGGGCCGTAACAGGTCCAGGTCGAAGAGGCACGGCGCGGTCGCCGTGGCCTCGTGTGAGATGCGGCCGGAGCGCAGGGCCGAGGCGTAGAGCTTCCTCCCCGGGGCGCAGAGGCCGGTGGTGTGGTGGGGGTGGGACATGTCTCTCTCAGGTCTCGTCGAGGATGCCGGAGCGGGCGATGAGATAGCCCAGTTGTGCACGGCTGTTGCTGCCCAGTGCGGAAGCGAGCTTGGCGATGTGGGCGCGGCAGGTGCGGACGTTCATGCCGAGGCGGCGGGCGATGTTCTGGTCGAGGTGGCCCTCGACCAGCAGGCGGGCGATGCTGCGCTGGACACCGGTGATGCCCTCGTGGGTGGCGTCCGTGTAGGCGGCTTCCTCCAGGGGGGTGGCCAGTTGCCAGAACTGCTCGAAGACGCCCACGAGATAGGAGACGAGCCCGGGGTGGCGGAGTTCCAGGGCGACCTGGCGGTCCGGGCGGGCCGGAAGGAAAGCCGCTTGGCGGTCGACGATGATAAGGCGCTCGATGATCTCCTCAAGCGTTCTGACCTCGACCTGCTGTGGGCCGACGAACCGCAGGTACGCCAGCGTCATGGGCGCTTCACGGGCAGCGTGCTGATAGAGGGTGCGCATCCGTACGCCGCGCTCGGCGAGCGGGCGGACTCGCTGCAGTGCCTCGCCGAGGGCACGGGCGCCGCGCGTGGCCGCTTCGGGCTGGATGGTGAGAAGTTCGTATGAGCACTCACCGACCGCCAGATCCAGCGCGGTGTTGATCGTGCCGAGGCCCTCCAGCACCGTGATCGGTGAGTTGTCGGAGGCGACCTCGATGCCGATATCGATGAACCGGCTGAAGCTCTTCGCGAGATCGGCCGCGTGCTGCTGCCGCTCACGGATCTCCCGTTCCCGGGATACAAGAAGCCCCATCATGGCGTCGGCTGCGGGGACCGGCAGCAGCCAGTCCGGGTCGTCGGGGTCGGGAGAGAGAAGGGCGAGGTCGCTCAGGCACGGTGCGCTCCGCGCGTCCGCAGCCGCTATCCGGCCGTCACGCACGGCAACGGTGTATGCCTCGCGGGCAGCCGGGCAGGGCTCTTGGAGGCTGTGGCCGTGCTCGTGATCGTGCCCTGCGTGCATCTCCGTGTACTCCCAGGAGCGGTGATTGAGGTCAGGACTGGTCGAGGATGCCGGAGCGTGCGATGAGGTAGCCGAGTTGGGCCCGGCCGTTGCTGCCGAGGGTGGTGGCGAGCTTGGCGATATGGGCGCGGCAGGTGCGGACGTTCATGCCGAGCCGGTCGGCGATGACCTCGTCGACGTGCCCTTCGACGAGCAACTTGGCGATGCTGCGCTGGACACCGGTTATGCCGTCCGGCTCCGGGTGCTCGTAGTGCACATCCTCGTCGAGGGGCGTGGCGAGTTGCCAGAGGTGATGGAACACGCCGACGAAGTACTCGACGAGACCGGGATGCCGGACCTCCACCGCCGAATCCCGGTTCAACTTCACCGGCCGGTCACGGTGCGCGGGAACGAAGGCGACTTTGCGGTCGATGATGATCAGACGATCGACCAGCTCCTCGAGCGTGCGCAGTTCCATGAGGTCGTTGGCGACCCGTTCCTGATAGGCGAGCAGGCCGTAGTTGTGCCGTGCGGTGTGCTGGTAGAGGCTCCGAATGCGCACGCCGCGGTCGACCAGCGGACGCACCCGGTCCACCGCCTTGTCGAGGAGCTCCGGGGGGCGGGTCCCACCCGGCTGGACGGTGAGGAGTTCCTTCTCGCACTCCGCCGTCGCTCTGCCGACGATCGCGTCGATGTTGGTCACGCCGCTCAGTTCGGTGATGGCGCTGCTGACGGTGGTGCGTCCCTGAGTGATGGAGAGGAACGGTTCGAACGCGTCCGCCAGCGCTAGGGTCTGGTCCCTGCGCTCCTGAATCTCGCGCTCGATGGGGTGCTCAAGTCGGGCCAGAGCGGTGGACGGAGGTACCGGCCGGAGCCATCGTGAGTCGTCCGGGTCAGGGAGGAGCAGCATCAGGTCGATCAGACACGGCACCTCTTCTCCCTCCGACCGGGAGACGCGCCCGGCCCGCAGCGCGCGGGCGTAAAGCTCCGAACTCGCGGTACAGAGGTCGGCGTATCCATGAGGATGGTCTGATTCGCCTTGATTTTTGCCCATTTATCCTTCCCACAGGAAGATGTGATTCAGGAACATGATGCAGTGCAGAGGTGGTGAACAGCCTTCGCGTGAGGCACCTTCTTCTGTGGGAAGCGGATTCATTAGGGAGGCCGGGACTCCCGATGGCAAAAAGACTGACACGGTGGGCAGTTGCATTCGTGACTGCGGCTGTACTCAGCGTCATAGCAAGTCCCTTTGGCGCAGGCTCCAATGCCGGTCCGGGTGAGCAGGGTTCGGACCAGGCGGCGGTGGCGGCACAGCAAGACCCGACCTGGGGCTAGCCCGGGGACTGGACATTGACAACCTCAGACAGACAAGGACTTAACAGACACAGGTATCACGATGAACCCAGACCACCGCCGAAAGACGGAGAACCATTGGCACTCCGTCGATCTCGCTACGGCGGTGCCCCGTGCCGGAGACAGGTTGGCGGTTGCCCTCCTCGGAGAGCCGATCACCATCCTGCGTGACGGAAGCGGGGTCGTCCAGGCCTTCCGCCGGAGGTCGGGGCGTTACGTGCGCTGCGTGGTGCGCTGCGGCGTGATCTTCGTCAATCTTGGCGAAGAGGATCACGTTCCCGTAGCAGCCGACGGCGTACCTGATAGCGAGAGCATCACCCCCCACTGTGCCTGACCGGGCGGTATCCCCCGTGTCCAGATCGCCCGAGGGCACACCAGCGGTGCCATCGCGGACGCAACCCCGCGATGGCACCGCTTTTGCGTGTTCCTGCGCGCATGCTTAGAGGGCGGCGGGCGCGTCGCGGTCGCCGGTTGCCGGTGCCGGGTTGGAGTTGAGTGGAGTAGACTCAACTTAGCTACGTGGCCTCAGGCACGCCGAGTGCGGCCGAGGCGTACCCAGGACCGGCACCCCGGCAAGGAGGAGCACACAGCAGTGGACGCGGAGCTGACCAACAAGAGCCAGGAAGCGATCGCCGGCGCCAACAGCCGTGCCGTGTCCGGCGGCAATCCGGACATCACCCCCGTACATCTGCTGCTCGCCCTGCTCGACGTGGCGGACAACGAGAACCTTCAGGACCTGCTGGCCGCCGTCGACGCCGACCAGGCCGCCGTGCGGTCCGGGGCCGAGGCGCTGCTCGGCGGGTTGCCCAGTGTGCAGGGGGCGACCGTGTCGCCGCCGCGGGCGGACCGGGAGTTGCTCGCCGTCGTGGCCGATGCCGCCGAGCGGGCGCGGAAGCTCGGCGATCAGTATGTGTCGACCGAGCACCTGCTCATCGGGGTCGCCGCCGAGGGCGGTGCCGCCAAGGAGTTGCTGAAGAAGCAGGGGGCGAGCGCCAAGGCGCTCGTGCAGGCGTTCGAGAAGATCCGCGGCGACCGGCGCGTGACCACGAAGAACCCCGAGGGTACGTATCAGGCGCTGGGCAAGTTCGGCACCGACCTCACCGCCGCCGCCCGCGACGGCAAGCTCGACCCGGTCATCGGGCGGGACCAGGAGATCCGCCGCGTCGTGCAGGTGCTCTCCCGGCGTACGAAGAACAACCCCGTCCTCATCGGCGAGCCCGGCGTCGGGAAGACCGCCGTCGTCGAGGGCCTCGCGCAGCGGATCGTGAAGGGGGACGTGCCCGAGAGCCTGAAGAACAAGCGGCTCGTCGCGCTCGACCTCGGCGCCATGGTCGCCGGGGCGAAGTACCGGGGCGAGTTCGAGGAGCGGCTGAAGACCGTGCTCGCCGAGATCCGGGAGAGTGAAGGACAGGTCATCACGTTCATCGACGAGCTGCACACCGTCGTCGGCGCCGGCGCGGGCGGCGAGTCCGCCATGGACGCCGGCAACATGCTGAAGCCCATGCTCGCCCGCGGCGAGCTGCGCATGGTCGGTGCGACGACCCTCGACGAGTACCGCGAGCGGATCGAGAAGGACGCCGCCCTGGAGCGCCGCTTCCAGCAGGTACTTGTCGCCGAGCCCACCGTCGAGGACACCATCGCGATCCTCCGCGGCCTGAAGGGGCGGTACGAGGCCCACCACAAGGTCGTCATCGCCGACTCCGCGCTCGTCGCCGCCGCGACCCTCTCCGACCGCTACATCACCTCCCGCTTCCTCCCCGACAAGGCCATCGACCTCGTCGACGAGGCCGCCTCCCGGCTCCGGATGGAGATCGACTCCTCGCCCACCGAGATCGACGAGCTCCAGCGCGCCGTCGACCGCCTCCGGATGGAGGAGCTGGCGCTGAAGAACGAGTCGGACGTCGCCTCCCGCGAGCGGCTGGAGCGGCTCCAGCGCGACCTCGCCGACAAGGAGGAGGAGCTGCGCGGCCTCACCGCCCGCTGGGAGAAGGAGAAGCAGGGCCTCAACCGGGTGGGCGAGCTGAAGGAGCGGCTGGACGAGCTGCGCGGCACGGCCGAGCGCGCGCAGCGCGACGGTGACTTCGACACCGCCTCCAAGCTCCTCTACGGCGAACTGCCCGCCCTCGAACGCGAGCTGGAGGAGGCGTCGGCCGCGGAGGAGGAGGTCAAGCGGGACACGATGGTCAAGGAGGAGGTCGGCTCCGACGACATCGCCGACGTCATCTCCTCCTGGACCGGCATCCCCGCGGGCAGGCTGCTGGAGGGCGAGACGCAGAAGCTGCTGCGCATGGAGGAGGAGCTGGGCCGGCGGCTCATCGGGCAGGACGTGGCCGTACGGGCCGTCTCCGACGCCGTGCGCCGCACCCGCGCCGGCATCGCCGACCCCAACCGGCCGACGGGCTCGTTCCTCTTCCTCGGCCCCACCGGCGTCGGCAAGACCGAGCTGGCGAAGGCGCTGGCCGACTTCCTCTTCGACGACGAGCGGGCCATGGTCCGCATCGACATGAGCGAGTACGGCGAGAAGCACTCCGTCTCCCGCCTGGTCGGCGCGCCCCCGGGGTACGTCGGGTACGAGGAGGGCGGTCAGCTCACGGAGGCCGTACGGCGGCGCCCGTACTCGGTGATCCTGCTGGACGAGATGGAGAAGGCGCACACCGAGGTCTTCGACATCCTGCTCCAGGTGCTGGACGACGGGCGGCTGACGGACGGTCAGGGCCGTACGGTCGACTTCCGCAACACCATCCTCATCCTCACCTCCAACCTCGGCTCCACCTTCCTCGTCGATCCGATGATCAAGGACGAGCAGAAGCGGGAGGGGGTGCTGGAGACGGTGCGGAAGGTCTTCCGGCCCGAGTTCCTCAACCGGCTCGACGATCTCGTCGTCTTCAACGCGCTCGGCGGCGACCAGCTCAAGCGCATCGCCGCCATCCAGCTCGCCCATCTGCAGGAACGGCTCTCGGAACGCCGGCTCACGCTGGAGGTCAGCGACGCGGCGCTGGCCTGGCTGGCGCGCCTGGGCGTCCCGGAGGACGAGCCGGAGCCGGACCTCAGCTACGGGGCGCGGCCGCTGCGGCGGCTGGTGCAGACGGCGATCGGGGACCAGCTCGCGAAGGAGATCCTGGCGGGCGAGGTGCGCGACGGGGACACCGTGTGGGTGGACGTGCTCGGGGATCAGTTGCTGGTCGGCGCGGCGCAGTAGGGGGCGGCCGGACGGGGCCTGCCGGCCCGCGCCGGGCGGTGGTGCCGCCCGGCGCGCTGCTCCGGCGCAGCGAGTTGTCCACAGGGTGTCGCCGCCGGGTTGCGGGCACGGGCCCCCGGTGGGGGAGGATGGGCGCCGAACCGTTCGAAGGGAACCCCACGTGAGCATCGACCCGTCCTCGATTCCGAACTTCGGGGGCCAGCAGCCCGAATCCCGCGGCAGCGGCGGCCCGCAGGGGCCCATCGTGCCCGACCAGGATCTGGTCAAGCAGCTCCTGGACCAGATGGAGCTGAAGTACGTCGTCGACGAGGAGGGGGACCTCGCGGCGCCGTGGGAGCAGTTCCGTACGTACTTCATGTTCCGCGGCGAGGACGAGCAGCAGCTCTATTCGGTGCGGACCTTCTACGACCGGCAGCACTCGCTGGACGACAAGCCGGAGCTGCTGGAGGCCATCGACGACTGGAACCGGCGCACGCTGTGGCCGAAGGTCTACACGCACACGCATGACGACGGCTCCGTCCGGCTCATCGGCGAGGCGCAGATGCTGATCGGCACGGGCGTGGCGCTGGAGCACTTCGTGTCGAGCACGGTGAGCTGGGTGCGGGCGTCGATCGAGTTCGACAAGTGGCTGGTGGAGACGCTGGGGCTGCAGCAGGAGCTGGACGAGGGCGGCGACGGCGAGGACGGGCCCGGCGACGCGGGCGGTGAGGGGCCGAAGGAGGGCTGAGGGCGCGACGGGCGCGGGCGCGGCCGGGTCGGGCGGAGCCGCCGGTCCCGGCGTGCGGGTCCGGCCGGCGTGCGGCCGTGCGGTCGGGGCTGTCGGAGCGGGCGCGGTCAGGGTTCCGTCAGGGCGGTGCGCAGCGTCTCGTACGCGCGGGTGCGCGGGGTGACGGGTGCATAGTGGCCGGTGCCGGGCAGCTCCAGCAGCCGCCCGCCCACGGCGCGGGCGTAGCGGCGGGACAGCTCCACCGGTACGTCGGCGTCGGCCTCGCCGTGGAGCAGCACGACCGGCGCCGCCGGGGCCGGCATCCGCATCGGGTCCGTCTCGTCGAGCCGCTCCGCCACACGCCCGGCGCCGCCGAGGAGCCCGGCGACGGCGCCGTCGCTGAGGCCCAGTTCGTGGGCGCGGGCCAGGTCCGCGACCGCGGCGACGCCGACGACGCGGGAGACGGCGGTCGGGCACCGCGAGGCGGCCCAGAGCGCGAGGTGGCCGCCCGCGGAGTGCCCGGCGAGGACCACGGGCCCGGCCCCGGGCAGCGCGGCGAGCGCGGGCGGCAGATCGTCGAACGTCGCGGGGAACCCCCCGCCGCCGTCGCCCTCCGCACCGCCCACGCGGCGGTACTCGATCAGCGCCACGCACCCGTTCAGGTCCTCCGCCAGCGCCGCCGCCAGCGGGGTCAGGTACGTGCGGTCGTAGCGTTCCCGCCAGAAGCCGCCGTGCAGCAGGGCCACGACCGGCCGGGCGGCCGGGTCCCCGTACAGGTCGACGACCTGCGACGGATGGTCCCCGTACGCCAGCGTGCGGGTGGGTGGGACCCGCTTCAGGGCGAACAGCGTGCGGGCCTCGTCGTCCAGTTCGTCAACGGCGGTCATCCAGCACCTCTCCCAGCACTCCGGCAGCGCGGTATACGTCCGAGAACGAGGTATACAGCGGCGTCACGCCGAAACGGAGCACATCCGGCGCCCGGAAGTCGCCGACCACCCCGCGTGCGATCAGCTCGCCCATCACCACCTCGGCGTCCGCGCACCGCAGCGCGACCTGGCTGCCGCGCTCCGCGTGCGGCAGCGGGGTGAGCGGCGTGAGCGAAGGACCGCCCGGGAGGGCCGCGACGCACTCCAGGAAGAAGTCCGACAGCGCCAGGCTCTTCTCCCGCACCGTCTCGATCGCCACGCCGTCCCACACCTCAAGCGCCGCCTCCAGCGCCAGCATCGACAGGATGTCCGGCGTCCCGACGCGCCCGCGCACGGAGCCGTCCGCCGGGAGGTAACCGGCGGACATGGCGAAGGGGTCGGCGTGGGAGTTCCAGCCGGGCAGCGGGGAGTCGAAGCGGGGCTGGAGGTCGCGCCGCACGTAGAGGTACGCGGGCGACCCCGGGCCGCCGTTGAGGAACTTGTACGTGCACCCCACCGCCAGGTCCACCCCGTGCGCGTCGAGCCCGACGGGCAGCGCGCCGGCGCTGTGGCACAGGTCCCACACGGCGAGCGCGCCGGCCGCGTGCAGCGCGGCGGTGGTGCCGGGCAGGTCGTGGAGCCGGCCGGTGCGGTAGTCGACGTGGTTGACCAGCGCGAGGGCGGTCCGCGGCCCCGCGGTGGCGGCGATCTCGTGCGGCTCCACGGCCCGTAGCGCGCAGCCGGTCAGCCGGGCGGCGGACTCGGCGACGTAGCCGTCGGTGGGGAACGTCGTCGCGTCGACCAGCACCTCGTCCCGGGCCGCCCCCGCGCCGGACTGTGCGATGCGCACCCCGGCGACGACGGCCTTGAGGACGTTGACGCTGGTGGAGTCGCCGACGACCACCTGCCCTGGCGCGGCGCCCAGCAAGGGCGCGATCCGGTCGCCGATCCGCTCGGGCGCGGTCCACCAGCCGGACTCCGTCCACGACCGGATCCGCAGCGTCCCCCACTCCCGCGCCACGACGTCCGCGACGCGGGCCGGGACGGCGGCGGGGAGAGCGCCGAGGGAGTTGCCGTCGAGGTAGACGACCGGCGGGCCGGGGGACGTTGTCGCGCCGGGCGGCGTCCCGTCGGACCGGACCGCGGCGGGCCGGACGGCGCCGGGCCGGATACCGTCCGGCCGCACCGCGCCGGGCGGCTCCGCGTCGTCCAGGACGAACTCCGCCCGCTTCGCCCGCAGCGGGTCCGCCAGGTCCAGCGCCGCCGCCCGCTTCGCCAGCGCCGCGAACTCCGTCACCACGCCGCCGCCTGCCGGGACCGCCGCCCCCGGCACGTACGCCTCAGACATGGCTCCGCGCCGTCCACAGCTCGGGGAACACCTGCTTCGCCGCGCGCTTCTCCAGCCACGACACCCCCGCCGAGCCGCCCGTGCCGACCTTCCCGCCCATCGCGCGGCGGGTGGCCACCAGGTGGTCGTTGCGCCAGCGCCAGACCAGCTCGGCGATGTCCGTCAGCACTTCGCCGAGCTGGATCAGACCGGAGTCCTGCGGGCCCGCGTAGACCGCCGCCCACGCGGCCTCGACCTCGGGGTGCGGCTCGTACCGCCGCGCCGGGTCGCGGTCCAGGACGTCGGCGGAGAGGCGGTGGCCCTTGGCGTCGAGGTAGCGCAGCACCTCGTCGTACAGGCTGGGCTCGCCCAGTTGCTTCTCCAGCTCGTCGTGCACCCGCGGTGCGCCGCGGTGCGGCACGAGCATCGACGCCGACTTCTCGCCGAGCAGGAACTCCATCCGCCGGTACATCGCCGACTGGAAGCCCGAGCCCTCGCCGAGGGCGGCGCGGTAGGAGTTGAACTGCCGCGGGGTGAGCCGCGCCAGGGGCTCCCAGGAGGCGTTCAGCGAGCGCAGCTCGTACGTGCTGCGCCGCAGCGCCGCCAGCGCCACCGGCAGGTCGTCGCGGCGCAGCGCCTCGGCGGCGGTCTCCCACTCGTGCACGATGACGGTGAACCACAGCTCCATGACCTGCGTGGTCACCAGGAAGACCAGCTCGCCGGGGTCGTCGGAGAGCGGGTGCTGCAGATGGGTGAGGACGTCCGCCTGGACGTAGTCCTCGTACGGAGTGGTGCCCCGGAAGTCGAGGTTCGGGGGCTGGTGCCCGTCAGGGGTCTGGCGGTCTTCCGGGGTCTGGCGACCGTCGGTCTCCGCGGGCAGGGGGTCGTGAGCACGGCTGTCCATGAGCTGTCTCCCACACATGAGCCACCGGGTAGCGGTCCGCCCCTTCCTGCCGGCAACAGGGCCCCGGTCCCCTCGGGTACGGCGGCATCCGGTGCGCCGTACCCACTTCGCATCATCCGCGGCACGGCGGCGGGAGGCAAGAGCAGCCGACCGGGCCGGGCGGGGCCGGCCCTGGTCAGCCCTCGGGCCGGCTCGTCAGGAGAGGGTTTCCGCCGCGGTCGGCGAGCTGTCGCGCAGGAACGTGCTGCACCGCTCGTACTCCTCGGTCTCCCCGATGGCCTGCGCGGCGCGGGCGAGGGCGGCGAGGGCGCGGAGGAAGCCGCGGTTCGGTTCGTGCTCCCACGGCACCGGGCCCTGGCCCTTCCAGCCGTTGCGGCGCAGGGCGTCCAGGCCGCGGTGGTAGCCGGTGCGCGCGTACGCGTACGACTCGACGGCGCGGCCGGCCTCGAACGCCTCGTCCGCGAGCTGCGCCCAGGCCAGCGAGGACGCCGGGAACTTCGCCGCCACCTCGGACGGGGCGGCGCCGCTCGCGAGCAGGTCGCGCGGCCCCGGGTCCTCGGGCAGGTAGGTGGGGGGTGGGCCGCCGAGGAGGTTCTCGTGAATCGCCATGGGTTCCAGCCTGCCACGACCGGGTCAGCCGGTGACCGCCGCGGTCGGCATGGACGGCGGTTCCCGGCCGGGTCCTCACCACGGAGAGCCGGCCTTGCCTGGTCGATGCGAGGTGACCGGCTGCTCGCCGGCCGTCGGCGCACCGAAACTTTCGAGGACGCAGTCGGGCGGCGCGTGGCGTGTCCCCTCCGAGATAGCGCCAGAAAACATGTACAAAAGGCACTAACTGGTGTGATGACTGGTATTCACACTCAAAACACAGAAAGTAGGGACGGCATGCGCAAGCTTCGTCAGGCCGTGGTTGTGGGCGCGATGCTCGGCAGCATCTCCATGCTCGGCGCCGGTGTGGCCGCCGC
Organism: Streptomyces sp. CNZ287; assembly: GCF_007827615.1. Lineage (NCBI taxonomy): Bacteria > Bacillati > Actinomycetota > Actinomycetes > Kitasatosporales > Streptomycetaceae > Streptomyces > Streptomyces sp. CNZ287. The sequence goes on from NZ_VISV01000008.1 coordinate 218,085, forward strand.
CGACGACACCACGGAGGCCGCGGCCCCGCACGGTGTGACCTCGACCGAGAGCACGACGGCGGCACCCAAGTCGGCGCCCAAGGGCAAGCACTACGACAAGGGTGACGAGATCACCACGGTCGTCAAGTGTGACCAGGAGATCGACAACAGCGTCGACCGCCGCCAGTACGGCTTCCTCAACATTGGCGACGTCACCGTGCCGATCCTGGGCTCGGGCAACGCCGACGCGACCGCCAACCAGAACATCTGCGGCATCGGCAACGACGACAACGAAGCCGAGGCCGAGGCCGAGACGGAGAACACGACCCTCCTGCCGGGCCTTCTCGGCTGAGTCCGGAGGACGTTCAGCCGTAGACCTTTGCTCGGGAAGGTCTGATGGGACGGAGAACTCGGCGTCGGCGGTGCCCGCAGGGCACACACTGACGCCGAGTTCTTCCATGTGTACGTCCGTTGACGCGCAATGTCGCTGCCGGGCCCGGCCCGCGACGACGCTGCGGAGGTCGCCCCGGCACACCCCGCGCCTCACGGACACCCCCGGCCGGGCCCCGCACCCAGCCACGTCAAGACCGGGGCCGGCCCGCCCGGGGCGGTGTCCGCGGGGCGCTACTTCAGCTTCGTGCCCGTCGAGCGCAGGTGGTCGCAGGCGGTCCGGACGCGCTCGGCCATCGACGCCTCGGCGAGCTTGCCCCAGGCGCGCGGGTCGTACGCCTTCTTGTTGCCCACCTCGCCGTCGACCTTCAGCACGCCGTCGTAGTTCTGGAACATGTGCGCCGCGACGGGACGGGTGAACGCGTACTGCGTGTCCGTGTCGATGTTCATCTTGACCACGCCGTTCTCCAGGGCCGTGGCGATCTCCTCCTCGGAGGAGCCGGAGCCGCCGTGGAAGACGAAGTCGAACGGGCTCTGCTTGCCGTACTTCGCGCCGACGCCCTCCTGGAGGTCCTTCAGCAGCTCGGGACGGAGCACGACGTTGCCCGGCTTGTAGACCCCGTGCACGTTGCCGAAGGAGGCCGCCAGCAGGTAGCGGCCCTGCTCGCCGAGGCCCAGCGCCTCGGCGGTGCGCAGCGCGTCGTCCACGGTCGTGTACAGCTCGTCGTTGATCTCGTGGGTGACGCCGTCCTCCTCGCCGCCGGTCGGGGTGATCTCGACCTCCAGGATGATCTTCGCGGCGGCCGCGCGGGGCAGCAGCTCCTGGGCGATGGACAGGTTGTCCGCGAGGGTCTCGGCGGAGCCGTCCCACATGTGCGACTGGAACAGCGGGTTCTCCCCGCGGGCGACGCGCTCCTCGGAGGCGGCGAGCAGCGGGCGCACGTACCCGTCGAGCTTGTCCTTGGGGCAGTGGTCGGTGTGCAGGGCGACATTGACCGGGTACTTCGCGGCGACGATCGCCGCGTACTCCGCGAGGGCGACGGCGCCCGTGACCATGTCCTTGCTGTACTGCCCGCCCAGGAACTCGGCGCCGCCTGTGGAGATCTGGACGATCCCGTCGCTCTCGGCCTCGGCGAAGCCGCGCAGCGCGGCGTGCAAGGTCTGCGACGAGGTGACGTTGATGGCCGGGTAGGCGAACTTGCCTGCCTTCGCCCGGTCCAGCATCTCGTTGTAGACCTCGGGGGTTGCGATGGGCATCTGTCCGCTCCTTGGAGACGTGCGGGTGTGTGCGGGTGTCTGCAGTGCGTGTACGAGTGCGACCGGCTCCGTTGCCGTGGCGCCCCTGGAGTGCCCCCATCCTCCCAGATGTCCGCCCGCGCTTCCCCGCCCTGTGGATAACCCGTGCCGGCCCGCGGGAGCGCTCCGCTGGGCTCAGCCGAGGCCCAGGTCGGAGAGCCCGTAGGCGTAGAGATACGGCACGCCCGCCGTGTCGCGCACGCGCTCGGCCGCACCCGTGTCGCGGTCCACGATCGTCGCCACGGCGACCACCTCCGCGCCCGCCTCGCGCACCGCCTCCACGGCCGTCAGCGCGGAACCGCCCGTCGTCGACGTGTCCTCGACGACCAGCACCCGGCGGCCCGCGACGTCCGGGCCCTCGATGCGGCGCTGCATGCCGTGCGTCTTGCTCGCCTTCCGCACGACGAACGCGTCCAGCGGGCGCGCGCGGTCGCCCGCGGCGGCGGAGGCGTGCAGCATGGCGTCGGCGATGGGGTCGGCGCCGAGGGTGAGGCCGCCGACCGCGTCGTACGCGAAGTCCTTGGCCAGGTCGAGCATGACGCGGCCGACGAGCGGCGCGGCGGAGCCGTCCAGGGTGATGCGGCGCAGGTCCAGGTAGTAGTCGGCCTCGATGCCGGAGGAGAGGGTCACCTTGCCGTGCACGACGGCCTTGTCCTTGATCTGACCCAGCAGGTCGGCGTGTGCGTCGCTCATGGCGGTGAGCCTAACCGAGCGTGCGCCACGCCCAGGTGGTCGATACCTCCAGCGGATCGATGGGGGTGACGAGGCGCGGGTGGGTGTTGAGCCCGTTGGGCGGGCCGGACTGCGGCTCCACGCAGACGGCCGCGGGCTGCTCGTCGTAGACGACGACCCACTCCGCGCGGCTGGTGACGGTCAGCTCCAGCCGGCCGGGCCAGGTGAGCGTCACGTCGACGCCGTCGGGCATGCCGAAGCAGTCGTCCCACGGGCCGGGCTGCGGCTCGATGCGCTTGCCGGTGGGAAGGTGGTCCTCGCCGCGCTGCTCCTGCCAGGCGGCGGCGAAGTCGATGCGCACGCCGGGGTCGTTCCCGTCGTCGGAGAGGCGCCGTACGAACCAGGGGTGCCAGCCGGCCTGCGCGGGAAAGGAGTCGCCGGTGGTCTCCACGGCGAGGGTGAGCGTCACCTTGTCCGGCTCCAGCTCGACCAGTTGGGTCACGCGGCCCGGGTACGGCCAGGGGTCGGCGAGGTCGTACGAGAACGCGGCGGAGGCGTCGTCGGCGCGCACGGTGCGCCAGGCGTTGTCGCGGCCGGTGCCGTGGATGGCGTGCGGCGGGGCGTCGGCGGGGAGCCGGTGCTTGACGCCGCCATTGCGGAACTCGCCCAGCTCCAGGCGGCCGCAGAAGGGGACCATGGGGAAACAGCCGTAGCGATCGCCGGCCCGCAGCAGCTCGGTCCCGGCCACGCGCAGGCTCGCGACCCGGCAACCGTTGCGGGGATCCATCGTCAACTCGGCGTCACCGGCGGTGAGACGTGTGGGCACGCCCCGAGCCTAGACGAGGCCCGCGCCACCCCGCCGCGAGGGACCCGGGACGACGGACGCGCCCGGCGGCGGGCGGGCGCGTATGCGGGAAGCGACGGGCCTCGGGCCGGGGGCGGAGAGCAGGGCCCGGCAGCCCGGCCCCGCGCAGCCCGCCGGCCGCGGCGGAGGCGGTCAGTGGCGGCGGCGCAGAGCTCGGCTCAGGATGACCGCCGTGGCCACCGCCAGGGCCGCCGCCGGGGCCAGCCAGCGCAGGCCCGCCGCCTGTGCGGGTGCGTCCGCGGCCGGGGTGGGGGCGTACCGGCCCCGCGGCGGGGCGTGGTCGACCTCCTCCGCGCTGCGGCCGATCATCGTGCGCCTGGCGTGCGCGGCCTCCGGCTCCTCCAGCAGGTCGTCGACCGGCTCGTCCGCGTCCTCCTCCTCGTCGGCGAGGGCGTCGAGCACGTCGTCGGCCAGCGGGTCGAGCGACGGCGGCGGCACCTCGGCGTCGAAGACCTTGCCCGTGCCGGGCGGCGTCTCGCCGGAATGCTCGGGGGCGGGGATCCCGGGAATGGCCCGCTCGTTGTCGTCGCCGAGCCCGGCGTCGGTGCCGTCGCCCGGCTGTACGGCGTCGTCCGGGTGCTCCGGCTCCCCAGCCGGCTCCTCCGCAAGCGGCTCCGCCTCCAGGTCCGCCGCCAGGCTCTCCGCGAAGCGCTCCAGCAGCCGTACGCCCGCCGCCTGCGCCTGCCCCGCCTCCACCGCAGCCAGCCGCCCCGTGCTCGCCACCGTGCCCGTGCACAGCAGCGTCGCCGTCCCTTCCTCCACCGCCTCGCGCGGCGTGAGGGCCAGCGACACGGTCACCGTCCCGCTGCCGCGCGACTCCTCGCCCTCGGCCTCCACCGCGACGGAGGGGCCGCCCGGCGTCAGCCGCAGCGTGCCGCGGTACGTGATGCTGGAGCCGGCGACGCGGAGCCGCAGCCGGCCGCGCAGCGTGCCCGGCTCCTCCGCCCCGTCCTCGTCGAGCGTCAGCCCCGGGACGCTGCGGGCGACCCGCACGGCGTCGGACAGGGCGCGGCGAACGGTTTCAGCGGGCTGCGGTACGTGCACCTCTCGCTCCATGGGGCGGAGCCTACCCACGGGGAACCTGCCCGGCACAGGGTTCTGCGGCGGGTGGCGGAACAGGTCACTCCACCGCCTCCGAAGACCACCGCACCCACCCCGACCAGCGGAAAGTCCACCCGATCCGGTGAGGCGCAGACCCGCAGGGCCGCAACCCGGCCCGTTTTCACCCCCGATACCTCGGGTGCAGCAGCGTCGACGGCGTCAAGTCCGCCGCCTCCGGCGGCGCCGCCAGCGGGGCCGCGCCCGGGGGCAGCGTCGCGGCGAGGGGGCGGCGGGCGGCGAGCACGAAGCCCCAGCGGTCGTCGCGGTCGCCCGCCTCGTACGCGCACGGGGCCAGCCCCGCGGCCCGTAAGGTCGCCGCCACCGTCCACAGGCTGTGCACCGCGTCCCCGGCCCCCGGCCCCGCCGCCGTCCCGGCCCCGCTCCCGCTTCCGGTCCCCCTCCCGGAAGCGGACCCCGCCCCTGAGCCGGCCCCGGCCCCAGACCCCGCACCCCGCCCCGCCCACGACGCCGCGTGCACCACCAGCCGGCCCCCGTCCGCCAGCGCCCGCCCCGCCAGCCCGTAGAACTCCTGCGAATACAGCTTCGTGCTCCCCGTGTTCCGCGGCCCCGGCAGATCCGACACGATCACGTCGTACCGCCCCGGCGGCGCCGACCGCCGCAGCCAGTCGAACGCCTCCGCGTGCACCACCCGCAGCCGCGGGTCCCCGTACGCGTGCTCGTTGAGCCTCGTCAGCCGCGGGTCCTCCGCCGCCAGCCGGCTCAGCGCCGGGTCCAGCTCCACGAGCGTCACCTCCGCGACGTCCGCGTGCCGCAGCGCCTCGCGGGCCGCGAGGCCGTCGCCGCCGCCGAGGACGAGGACCCGCCGCCGCGAGTCCGGCGCGGCCAGCGCGGGCCGCATCAGCGCCTCGTGGTAGCGCTGCTCGTCCGCGGAGTCGACGCGCAACTGCCCGTCGAGGTAGAGCTCCACGGACCCGCCCTTCTCCGCCGTCAGGACGATCTCCTGCACGTCGGTCGTCTGCGCCACCCGCACCTCCGAGCCGTAGACCGCGTTTCTGGCCGCACGTTCGAAAGGGGCGGACAGAAGTGCGGCGAGCGCGAGGAGCGCCAGGACCGTCGCGTTCCCCGCGAACAGCGCCCAGCGCGCACGCCGGCTCAGGTCGCGCCGGAAGAGATAGAGCACCAGGGCGCATCCCGCCGTCGCGTTGACCGCCCCCGTGATGAGCGCGCTGGCGAGCTGCCCGAGCCACGGGAGGAGCACGAACGGGAAGGCCAGGCCGCCGGCCAGCGCCCCCACGTAGTCCGCGGCGAAGAGGTCGGCCACCGCGCCGCCCGGGTCCTGCCGCCGGACCCGCTGGATCAGCGTCATCAGCAGCGGCACCTCGGCGCCGATCAGCACGCCGATCGCCAGCGCGTACGCCACGAGCACGAACCGCGGCTGGCCGAACCACGCGAAGCACGCGTGCAGCGCCATCGCCGAGAGGCCGCCGAGCAGCGCGAGCACCGCCTCGACTCCGCCGAAGGCGACGGCCGCGCGGATCCGCAGCCGCTTGGCCAGCAGCGAGCCGACGCCCATCGCGAAGACCATGACGGACAGCACGACGGACGCCTGGGTGACGGAGTCGCCGATCAGGTACGACCCGAGAGCCACCAGCTCCAGCTCGTACACCAACCCGCAGGCCGCGCAGACGAAGACCGTGGCGAGCACGAGAAACCGCCCGGTGGCGGGCGGCACCGGCAGGGCGGGCGGCGGCGCGCCCGGCAGCGCGGGGGCGCGGCCGGGGGCGCGCGTCGTCTGCTCGTACGGTTCGATCACGGAGGAACGATACGTTTGCGCCGGTGCCGCCTCTTGTCACCCACACGTGTGCAATATGCCCTGGACATGGGTGAATTGCCCCCGGTCCAGGGCGCCGGCGGCGCGCCCGGCGACCGTCCTAGACCGGCTCCGCGACCCGCGCGGCCATTGTCGTCCGCGTCGCCACCAGGCGTCCTTCCTGCGGATACGAGTGCCACGTGCGCCAGCCGACGACGTCACCCTGACGGTGCACCAGCAGCGCGGTGAACGCGTGCGGGCTGCCGGGGAACGTGCCGGCGAGCCCGCGCGGGTGGTCGGCGACCAGCGCCAGCAGCTCCTGGGCGCGGGACTCGAAGGCCCCCCGGGTGAGCGTCTCGACCCGGGCTGCGAACTCGTACTCCCACCCGGCGACCTGCTTGGCCACGCCGAGAGGGAGCGGTGTGTTGCTGCCGGGCAGGCAGGCGACGGTCTCGGAACAGGCCGAGTCGCCGTCGCTGAGCAGCACTTGATGGGAGGCACCGAGGAGTCTGAGCTGTACGTCGGCGGTGCCGAGGCGCAGGTCGAGCACCGCGAGGGCCGGCATGGGCTCCATCCCGAGCCGCCATGCGAGGTCCTGGGCCCGGGTATCCGTGTACGAGGTCTTGAGAGTGGTGAGCATGGGTCGCTCCGCAGGCAGATGGAAGACATCGGGCCGCCCGCCACATGGCGGGACCGCGAGTGCGGGCGCAGGCCGAGAGGCACACGGGCACGCCCCGGCAGAAGGGGAATGCGCCCGGGAAATACGGAATCATGAAGTGCGGCCCGCCGACAGCGTTTTTACCCTTCTTCACCGGGTTTCCATCGGGCGGGCGCGCGACTGGTCAGTTGTTCACTATGTGACAACTAGCACCCGCCGCCGCCTCCGTCACCGCCGCCACCCCCGCCGCAGTCCCCGCCGCCGGAGTCCCCGCCCCAGTAGCCGGTGTCCGCCCCGCCGCCGCTCCTGCCGGCGAAGCCCCTGCGGCGCGTGCCGGACGGCACGCCGCGGTCGGCGGGATGCCTGGAGAGGGTGAAGGACAACGCCACGACCAACCCGATCGCGGCCACGCCGAAAACGATGAATCCCATCGGACCTTCCCATCTCCCCCGCCCCCGCGGAGGTCCGCTGTATCACCGGATGTGCCCCGCGCACGGCCTCCTCAACCCTCCGCCGTGCAAGCATGTCCCCATGGGACGTCCACCGCTGAGCAGCCGTCTGACCCCCTTCGTGACCACGATCTTCGCCGAGATGTCGGCCCTCGCCGTACGCACCGGTTCGATCAATCTGGGCCAGGGCTTCCCCGACACCGACGGCCCCGCGGAGGTCGCCGAGGCGGCCGTACGGGCCATCCGGGAGGGCCGCGGCAACCAGTACCCGCCGGGGCCCGGGATCCCCGAGCTGCGGCACGCCGTCGCGGAGCACCAGCGGCGGTGGTACGGGCTGGAGTGGGACCCCGAGTCGGAGGTGCTCGTCACCGCCGGGGCCACCGAGGCGGTCGCCGCGGCGCTGCTCGCGCTGCTGGAGCCGGGCGACGAGGTGATCGCCCTGGAGCCCTACTACGACTCGTACGCCGCCTGCATCGCCATGGCCGGCGCCCGCCGTGTCCCGGTCACCCTGCGCCCCGGCGCGGGGGCAGGCGCCGGCGCGCCCGCGTACCGGCTCGACCTCGATGAGCTGCGCGCCGCCGTCACCCCAGCCACCCGTCTCATCCTCCTCAACTCCCCCCACAACCCCACCGGCACCGTCCTCGACCGCACCGAGCTGGAGGCCGTCGCCGCCCTCGCCCGCGAGCGGGACCTCCTCGTCGTCACCGACGAGGTCTACGAGCACCTCGTCTTCGACGGGGCGCACATCCCGCTCGCCACCCTCCCCGGCATGCGCGAGCGCACGGTGTCCATCTCGTCGGCCGGCAAGAGCTACTCCTTCACCGGCTGGAAGGTCGGCTGGGTGACCGCCCCCGCGCCGCTGGTCGCCGCCGTGCGCACCGCCAAGCAGTACCTGACGTACGTCAGCGCCGGCCCCTTCCAGTACGCCGTCGCCGAGGCGCTCGCGCTGCCGGACGCCTACCTCACCGGGCTCCGCGCCGACCTGCTGCGCAAGCGCGACCTCCTCGCCGCCGGGCTCACGGAGGCCGGCCTGCGCGTCTTCCGCCCGTCCGGGACGTACTTCATCACCGCCGACATCACCCCCCTCGGCGAGAAGGACGGCGTCGCGTACTGCATGTCGCTGCCCGAGCGCTGCGGGGTCGTCGCGGTGCCGACGCAGGTGTTCTACGACGATCCGGACGCCGGGCGCAGCATCGTGCGGTTCGCTTTCTGCAAGAAGGACGAGGTGCTGAAGGAGGCGGTGCGGCGGCTGAAGGAGGGCCGTTCGGCGTAAGCCGGGAGGCCGCCGGGGCGCCGGGCCCCGAGCATGGGGGCAGCGGGCCCGGACGACGAGCGGCAGAGGAGGCGCCGGCCATGGAGATCGTCGCGTACGGCGTGCAGGCGGACGAGCGGCCGGTGATCGAGCCCGCCTTCGCGGCGGCGTTCGGCGGCGAGCACACGCTGCGCTGCCTCGACCTGTTCCTCAACCGCGACACCGTGCCCACCGCCGCCGGCTACGAGATCGTCCTCACCGGCGCCAACGACGAGCTGGACGGCACCGCCCTGCACCGCCTCGCCGCCGGCGGCACCCGGTTCCTCGCCCAGCGCTCCACCGGCTACAACAACATCGACCTCGACGCCGCCCGGGACGCCGGCCTGGCCGTGGCCCGCGTCTCGCACTACTCCCCGTACTCCGTCGCGGAGTTCGCCTGGGCCCTGGCGCTGGCCGTCAACCGCCGCCTCGTCCGCGCCGCCACCCGCTCCCGCGAGTTCGACTTCCGCCTCGACGGGCTCATGGGCCGCGACTTCCACGGCCGTACGGCCGGCATCCTCGGCACCGGGAAGATCGGCGAGGTCTTCGCCCGCATCGCGCACGGCTTCGGCATGCGGCTGCTCGGCAGCGACGTCGTGGAGAACCCGGACTGCCTGGCGCTGGGCATGGAGTACGTCGGCACGGACCGGCTGTTCGCCGAGTCCGACCTGATCAGCCTGCACGCGCCGCTGCTGCCCGAGACGCACCACACGGTCGACGCGGCGGCGCTGGCGGCCATGAAGGACGACGCGATCCTCGTCAACTCCAGCCGCGGCGGCCTCGTCGACACCGATGCCCTGGTCGAGACGCTGCGCGCCGGGCGTCTGGGCGGCGTGGGCCTGGACGTGTACGAGGAGGAGGCCGGACTCTTCCACCACGACCGGTCGATGGAGGTGATGACGGACGACCGGCTGGCCCGCCTGATCACCTTCGGCAACGTCCTGGTCACCTCGCACCAGGCGTACTTCACCGCCGACGCGGTCGGCCAGATCACCGAGGCGACGCTCGGCAACGTACGCGACTGGCTGGCGGGCCGCACGGGCGAGAACTTCCTGCTCCCGCCCGCCGGTTCCGGCTGATCAGACCTTCTCGTAGACCGAGACGTGCGACCGGCTCGCGGCGCCGAACGGCCGGCGGTCCCATCCGGCGTAGCGCTCCCGCAGCCGCATCCCGGCGAGCCGCGCCATCAGGTCCAGCTCGCTCGGCCAGCAGTAGCGCAGCCGCAGCGGGCGCAGCGCGGTCCCGTTCGCGTCGAAGGTCACGCGCTGGTACGTGACCGCCTGGGCGACCGGGTCGTGGACGAGGAACTCCATCTTCACCGTGTCCTCGGTCAGCGACCGGGTGGCGACGCGCTGGTTGCGGTCGAACTCCTTGAGGTCCTGGACGAAGCACTCGACGACGAACAGCCCGCCGGGCTCCAGGACCGCGGCGACGTTGCGGAAGCAGTCGACCTGCCGGTCCTGGTCGGGCAGGTTGAAGAGGGTGTTGAAGACCAGGTACGCGGTGTGGAAGGGGCCGTCCACCGGCACGTCGGCCATGTCGCCGATGGTCACCGGGATGTCGGCGCCGCCGGGCTTCGCGCGCAGTTGCTCGACCATGGCCGTGGACCCGTCGACGCCCTCGACGGCGACGCCGCGGGCGGCGAGGGGGAGGGCCACGCGGCCGGTGCCGATGGCGAGTTCGAGGGTGCGGGCGCCGGGCGGGACGAGACCGGCGAGGAAGTCGACGGTGGGGGTGGGCTCGTAGAGGTCGGCGGTGTCGTACTCGTGGGCGTAGCGGTCGAAGAACGCGGGATCGTGGAAGACGGTCACGGGGCGTGAGTCAAGCAGCGCGGGCGGGGGCGGGGCGAGCGAATTAACGCGGGGCGCGGGCGTACGGGCGCGGGCCTGCGGTCGTACTCGGGTGCGCCTGCGGGCCGTGCGGCGCACGCGTCGGGGCGGGCGCCGCGCTTTCGGCCGGACGCCCGCCCCCGTACCGCTACTTCGTCTCCAGATCCCGCCGCCGGAAGCCCAGCAGGCCCAGCCAGACCAGCCCCACGGCGATCGCCGTGAGCACCAGCAGCGGCGGCCAGGACATGTCCTGCGCCGGGAGCTGCGGGATGTGCCCGAAGGGGGACAGATCGCTCAGGACGTCCGGGAACTTGAGGATCTCGCCGAGGTAGTCCACGACGAAGCCGTACACCGGGACCACCCAGGCGACCGCCACGGCCCGCGGGAACCAGCCGAAGAGGGCGACCGCCAGGCCGATCGTGACCCACAGGGCCGGGGCGAAGGCCAGGGCCGCGCCGACGAGCTTGAGGAAGAGCCCGCCGTCGCCCGTGGAGGCCGCGCCCGAGGCGCCGAAGCCGATGCCGGCGAGCAGGATCAGCGCCGTGCCGCCGGCCGCGCCGACGAACGCGTGGCTGAGCACCCACCGGTCGCGCGACAGCGCGGTGGACAGCAGCGGCTCGGCGCGGCCCGCGGACTCCTCCGCACGCGGACGCAGGGCTGCCATCACGACGTAGATCGAGCAGACGACCGCGAGCACGATCATCACCACCGAGGCGAACGACTCCGCCACGTTGGCGCCGCCGATCTCGGCGAGCTGCTCCTCCAGCTCGTCGATGCCCTCGATCATCTCCTCGGCGTCGCCGAGGATCGATCCGTACATCACGCCGAGGAGCAGCGCGCCCGCGCCGAAGCCGGCGAGCAGGCCGCGGTGCAGCCGGAGCGCGAAGCCGAGCGGGGTGGTGAGCCCTTCCGAGCCGGCGGGGCTGCCCAGGCGGGCGGCCCGCAGGCCCGCGCCGACGTCGCGACGGGTGCTGAGGAAGAAGCCGGCCGCCGCGCAGACCACGGCCGCGGCGAGCACGAGCAGCAGCGGCCACCAGCGGTTGTCGACGAAGACGTACGTGCGCTGGACCCAGCCGATCGGCGAGAGCCAGGACACCCAGTCGCTGCCGACGTCGCCTGCGGCGCGCAGCGCGTACGCCGCGCCGATGACGGCCATCGCCATGCCGGACGCCCCGCGCGCGTACGCGGTGACCTGCACGGTGATCGCGGCGACGGCGGCGAAGAAGATGCCGACCGCCGTGTGCGCGAGGCCGTAGAGCAGCGCGCCCTGGCCGTCGACGCCGTCGACGCCCATGCCGGACAGGCCGGCGGCAAGCAGCAGCCCGAGCGCCACATTGGCGACGACGGCGACGCCGAGCGCGGCGGCGAGGTAGGAGTGCCGGCCGACGACGCCGGAGCGCACCAGCTCGGCGCGGTTGGTCTCCTCCTCGGTCCTGGTGTGCCGGGAGATGATGAGCACGCTCATGATGCCGACGAGCACGGCCGTGAAGCCGAGCATCTGGTGGCCGGTCATCGAGCCGATGTTGTAGTCGTCGAGGTAGTGCCGCGGGCCGGTCATGGCCAGGCCGGCGGGGCTGTCCATGGTCTCGGCGATGTCGGCGCGCTTCTTGGCCGTGTCGTACGACGTGTCGAAGCTGCTGACGCTGGAGGCGGTGCCGAGGAACAGCGCGAGCACCCACACGGGCAGCCGTACGCGGTCCCGGCGCAGCGCGAACCGGAAGAGCGTCCCGGCGCCGGCGAGCGCAGCGCCGCCGTCGGCGGCGCGCGGGGGCGCGACCGGCCGGGACTTCGTGCCCTGGGCGGTGTCGTCGGTGGTGGAGGGGGTGGCAGACATCAGGCCGCTCCCGCCTCCGAGTGGTGGCCGTTGTGCTCCAGCTCGTCGCCGTAGTGTCGGAGCATCAGCTCCTCCAGGGTGGGGGGATGGCTCACCAGGCTGCGGATGCCGAACTCGCCGAGCCGCCGCACGGCGGCGTCGAGGTGCTCGCCGTCGACGGCGAAGTGCACCCGGCCGTCGTCGGTACGGAGCTGGTGGATGCCGGGAAGTTGGTCGATGCCGGTGGCGGGCTGCTCGGTCTCGGCCTCGATGGTCGTACGGGTCAGGTGGCGCATCTCGCTGAGCGTGCCGGACTGCACGATCTTCCCCAGCCGGATGATGCTCACCCGGTCGGCGAGCTTCTCCACCTGCGCGAGGATGTGGCTGGAGAGCAGGACGGTCTTGCCCTCGGCCTTCGCCTGGGTGATGACGTCCTGGAAGATGACCTCCATGAGCGGGTCGAGGCCCGCGGTGGGCTCGTCGAGCAGGAGCAGCTCGGCGTCGGAGGCGAGGGCGGCGACGATGGCCACCTTCTGCCGGTTCCCCTTGGAGTAGCTCCGGCCCTTCTTGGTCGGGTCGAGGTCGAAGCGCTCGATGAGGTCGTCGCGACGCTGCTTGTCGATGCCGCCGCGGAGCCGCGCGAGCAGGTCGATGGCCTCACCGCCGGTGAGGTTGGGCCACAGCTCGACGTCCCCCGGCACGTAGGCCAGTCGGCGGTGGAGCGTGACGGCGTCGGCCCACGGGTCGCCGCCGAGCACCTGGGCGGTGCCCGTGTCGGCGCGCAGCAGGCCGAGCAGCACGCGGATGGTGGTGGACTTGCCGGCGCCGTTGGGGCCGAGGAAGCCGTGCACCTCGCCCGTCTCCACGTCGAGGTCGAGGCCGTCGAGTGCACGGGTCCGGCCGAATGTCTTGGTCAGGCCGGAGACGGTGATTGCCTTGGTCATAGCATGTAAACTACACGAACATTCACAAATTTGTGAAGTTAAGAAACCGTTAGGGTCGACCCTGACGGGGCCGGACGGGGAGAACGTAGCGAAGTGGCAGATCAGCAGCGTGACGAGCGCGGTGGGCGCGAAGAGCGCGGCGACGGCGCGGAGCGCAGAGCAGGCGCGGGCCGTGATACGGAGGCCGTGGCGAGATACGTGGAACGGGTGGCCGGCGAGCTGACCGGGATGGGTATGCAGCGCATGGCCTCCCGGGTCTTCGCCTGCCTCCTGGCGGACGACGCGGGCGCCCTCACCGCCGCGGAGGTGAGCGAGCGGCTGCACGTGAGTCCCGCGGCGGTCTCGGGCGCGGTGCGCTATCTCGGGCTGGTCGGCTTCATCAGCCGGGAACGCGAGCCGGGCTCGCGGCGCGAGCGGTACCGGATCGAGAGCGACCGCTGGTACCAGATCTTCGCCCAGCGGGAGCAGATCATCCGGCGCTTCGAGCAGACCCTGGACTCGGGCGTCGGCATCCTGGGCGCGGACACCCCGGCGGGCCAGCGGATCGAGGAGACGACGGAGTTCTTCGCGTTCCTGCGGGAGGAGAACGGCCGGCTGGAACAGCGCTGGTGGGACTACGTCAAACGGCGCCAGGAGGCGACGGCGGCGGAGTGACCCTTCCCCTCAGTCGTCCGCGGCGCAGCGCTCCAGAGAAACCCCGGTAGCGGCACCGGCATCCTCCCCCACGGCCAGCCACTCCCCGAACGCGGCGCCACCCCCGAACAGCGTCGCGGCGACCACGAGCCCGGTCACCACCTCGACCCGCCGCCCGCGGGCACCGCGATACCGAACGGGCACCCCCGGCGGCGGATCGAACTCACTCACCCCCCGACCCTCCCCCGCCCCGCGTCCCCCCGCCTCTCCGACGCAGCAACCGGGTCCACCACGCACGACCCCTCCGGCCCCCGCGGCGGCGCGAGGGGCGTCACCCTCCGGGCGTGGGAGATCTACTTCCGGATTCAGGATTTCACGCGTGCGGAGTGCTCCCGCGGTCAGCGAGTCGCGGCGGTGATGAGGCGCCAGGCGTTGGGGTGGGCGGTCCAGGTGCGCTGGCTCACCGGAGGGCTGAGGAGGGCGTCGGCGCGGTAGCGGAAGTCGCTGCCCCAGACGCGTACGCTACGGGCCTCGGCGTGCAGCGGGCCGCCGGGGCCGCCGGGACCGCCGGGGCGGATCACCACCTGGGCGAGTCCGCTCGTCGGGTCCGTGACGACCCTGACCTGCGCCGTCGGGCCGTCCAGGTCGGCCAGCAGCACGCCGTCCGCCTCTACGCGCAGTCGGAAGCCGGGGGTCGGTGCCGGTGACTCGGGCGGGGCGTCCGCGGCCGCCTCGTCGTCGGTGCCGGTCGGCGACCAGCCCTCCGCGCCGCCTGACTCCCAGCCGCCCGTCGCGTCCTCCGCGCCCCACTGCGTGACCACCGGTGGCGGGCCCGGTTCCGGACCGTCACCGTTTCGTTGGCCCGTCGCTCGCGCCCCCGCCGCCCGTGCCGCAAGTGCCCGCAGGCGGGCCGCCGGGGTCCACCGCCGGCCGGCGCCGGCCGCTCCGGCGCCCACCCGCTGGGTCAGCCCCGCCAGGCCGCCGCCCAGCCCGCCGCCCGGGCCGACGCGCGGCGTGCGGCGGCCCGGCCCTCCGGCGTCCTCCGGCCTCCGGGCGCGGGTCCCGGGACGGCCGCCGTCCGCCTCCTCTGCGCCGTCCGCCTCCTCTGCGCCGTCCGCGCCGTCCGCCCCCGCCGCCGGCAGGCGCAGCGCGTCCAGCACCACCCCGCCCCCGTCGTCCACCAGCAGCCCCAGCCGGCGCTCCTCGCCGTCCAGCACCGTCCGGGCCGCGGCCACCGTGCCCGTGGGGACGCCCAGCGTCGCCGCCAGCGTTCTCGCCGTGCCCACCGGGACCAGCGCCAGCGGCGCGTCCGCCAGCGTCTCCTGGCGGCGCAGCTCGCTCACCACCCGCAGGAACGCCCGGTCGTCACCGATGACCACCGGCCGGCGGGCCCCCCGGCGGGCCAGGGCGCGCGCCAGTTCCGGCGCGGTCTCCGGCAGGCAGATCTTCGTGGCCGCCGCCGCGGAGAGCACGTCCCTCGCGATTCGTACGGCTTCCCCGTCCGCCCGCCGTGCAGCGGGGTCGATGAGCACGAGCAGTGAGCGCCCGGTGGGGTCTAGAGCCGACACCACGGTCCTTCCTCAGGTAATCTCTCGGTGCAAGAGCCCCTGTCGCACTTGTGCCAGGGGCTTCGTCTATCCGGGGCCCGGTCCGATCCCCGGTGCACGGCGCACCGCACGTTGGACATGCCCCGCCCGGAAGGGGTGTACGCCTGTGCCCGCACTTGTGCTGCTCGGTGCTCAGTGGGGTGACGAAGGCAAGGGGAAGGCCACCGATCTGCTCGGCGGCTCGGTGGACTACGTGGTGCGCTTCCAGGGCGGGAACAACGCCGGGCACACGGTGGTGGTCGGCGATCAGAAGTACGCGCTGCACCTGCTGCCGTCGGGCATCCTGTCGCCGAGCTGCACGCCGGTGATCGGCAACGGCGTGGTCGTCGACCCCGAGGTGCTGCTCGGCGAGCTGAGCGCGCTCCAGCAGCGCGGCGTGGACACGTCCAAGCTGCTCCTCAGCGGCAACGCGCACCTCATCACCGCGTACCACACCGATCTCGACAAGGTGACGGAACGGTTCCTCGGCAAGCGGAAGATCGGCACCACGGGCCGCGGCATCGGCCCGGCCTACGCCGACAAGATCAACCGCGTCGGGATCCGGGTGCAGGACCTCTTCGACGAGTCGATCCTGCGGCAGAAGGTCGACGCGGCGCTGGACCAGAAGAACCAGATCCTCGCCAAGCTCTACAACCGCCGCGCCATCCGCCCCGACGCCGTCGTCGAGCAGCTCCTCGGCTACGCGGAGCAGTTGCGCCCGTACGTCGCCGACACCACCCTCGTGCTCAACGAGGCCATCGACGACGGGAAGGTCGTCCTCTTCGAGGGCGGGCAGGGCACGCTCCTCGACGTCGACCACGGCACGTACCCCTTCGTCACCTCGTCCAACCCGACCGCGGGGGGCGCCTGTACGGGAACCGGCGTCGGCCCCACTCGGATCAGCCGGGTCATCGGCATCCTCAAGGCGTACACAACGCGCGTCGGTGCCGGACCGTTCCCGACCGAACTCCTCGACGAGGACGGCGACCGGCTGCGCACCATCGGCGGCGAGCGCGGCGTGACCACCGGCCGGGACCGGCGCTGCGGCTGGTTCGACGCGGTGATCGCCCGCTACGCGACCCGCGTCAACGGCCTGACGGACTTCTTCCTCACCAAGCTCGACGTGCTCACCGGCTGGGAGCGCATCCCCGTCTGCGTCGCGTACGACATCGACGGCCGCCGGGTCACGGAACTGCCGTACAGCCAGACCGACTTCCACCACGCCACGCCCGTGTACGAGATGCTGCCCGGCTGGTCCGAGGACATCTCGAAGGCCACGTCCTTCAAGGATTTGCCGAAGAACGCGCAGGGCTACGTCAAGGCGCTGGAGGAGATGTCCGGCGCCCCCGTGTCGGCGATCGGCGTCGGCCCCGGGCGAAACGAGACGATCCAGATCAACTCGTTCCTCTGAGCCTGCCCCTAAGTCAGTCAGCCGTCAGACCGTTCCCTTGAGGCGCTGGTCCTGCAGCGTCGTCAGTTGCTGCACGGCCAGCAGCGCCATGATGCTCGTCACGATCAGCACGAACGAGAACAGCAGGTCGAGCAGCACGATCTGGATCGCCGAGTCGATCGAGCTGCCGACCTCCCAGTCCTCCGCCGTGACCAGGGCGAGCACCATGGTGGCGACCCAGGTGGCCCACCAGAAGTTCAGGACGCCCTTCCCGTACGTCACGGGCCGCGGCCCGTAGCCGGCGGGCGGGCGCGCGTGGTGCGGGAAGGGGCTCGATATCCGGAAGATGTCGTTCGCGATCTGCAGGGGGAACCAGAACTGGGCGACCGGGATGAACCAGGAGCCGACGGCCAGCCCGGTGGAGTAGCGCACCTGACCGGGGGCGAACGCCTCCGAGTTCGTCCGCAGCCGGTAGAACCAGACCGACCACAGCACGGCGCACACCATGAAGAGGAGCACGTTGCCGGCGGTGAAGTTCTCCATCCGGTCGAGGTCCTCGGCCATGTACCAGGTGTCGGCCCCGTCCTCGCCCAGCAGCACCAGGAGGTTGATCTCCTGGATGACCTGGAGGCAGACGAACGCCGCGTAGATCCCCAGCAGCACCTGGAGCGCGGTGGCGACCGGCCGCACCGCGCGCGGCCGGAGCGGCAGCGGCGGGTGCGGGGTCTGCCAGCCGGTCTGGCCGTAGGGCGGCGGGGTGCGGTAGGGCGGCGGGTGCGCGGTGGGCGCGGTGCCGTACGCGGCGGGGCGGTGCTGCTGGGCGTGGGGCGGGGCGCCGTACGGCTGGTGGTGCTGGGGCTGCATGCCGGTGTGTCCGTACGGGCCGGGGCCGGCGCCGGTGAGCGGCGGCCCGTACGCGGGCGCCGCCCCGGCCGTCCCCGTCATCCCGCCCGCCGCCTGCGGCGTCTCCGCGTCCAGCAGCTCCACCGCCCGCCGCGCCAGCAGCTCCAGCAGCGCCCCCGGCAGCCACGGCTTGAGCCGGGCCGCCTCCTCCGTCAGTGCCACCAGCTCCGCGACCTGCGGCCGTGCGTCCGGCTCCTTGGCGAGACAGCGCTCGATCACCGTGCGCAACTCGCCCTCGATGCCCGACAGTTCCGGCTCCTCAGCGGCGATCCGGAACATCAGCGCGTGCGCGCCGCTGTCCTCCGTACCGAACGGCATCCGCCCGGTCGCCGCGAACGCCAGCACCGTACCCAGGCAGAACACGTCGCTCGCCGCCGTGACCCGCTCGCCGCGCACCTGCTCGGGCGACATGAAGCCGGGCGAGCCGATGACCGCGCCGGTGCGGGTGAGCCCGTCGCCCGCGGCGGTGACCGAGTCCAGCGCGCGGGCGATGCCGAAGTCGATGACGCGCGGTCCGTCGATGGTGACGAGGATGTTGGACGGCTTGAGGTCGCGGTGGACGAGCCCGGCGGCGTGGATCGCCTGCAACGCGCGCGCCAGCCCGCCCGCGAGCGCGCGCACGGAGGCGTCGGGCAGCGGGCCGTGGTCCTTGGCGACGACCTCGTGCAGCGAGGGTCCCGCGACGTACCCGGTGGCCACCCAGGGGGTCGCGGCGTGCGTGTCGGCGTCGAGCACGGGCGCGGTCCACTCGCCGCCGACCCGGCGCGCGGCGGTGATCTCCTGTGTGAAGCGCCGCCGGAACTCCGGCTCGCGCGCCAGCTCGGCCTTGACCAGCTTCACCGCGGCGGTCCTGCCGCGCTCGGAGCGGGCGAGGTAGACGCGTCCCATGCCGCCCTCGCCGAGCCGTCCCAGCAGTTGGTACGAGCCGACGCGGCGTGGATCGTCCGGTCCGAGGCTGTCCATGCTGCCCCCTTCCCCCCTCGTCGGGGGAGCCTATTGTGTCGGGTCGGCAGGCGAGCCGTCCGCCCTTGTGTAGTGCCGGGTGCGCTGCTCGCCGCCGAGGAACTGGCGGTCCAGCACGGAGCCGTCGGCGGTCGCCTGCATCGCGGACGGGAAGCCGGGGACGCAGGGGCCGCCGAGCTTGCCGGTGCGCGAGTCGTCGCCGAGGCCGCCGGGGGTCTCGCCGGCGCCGGTGCCGTCCGGGTCGTCGGGATCGTCCGGTCCCGTGACCGAGGTGATCTCGGAGGGGCCGAGCAGCACGCGGTCGTCGCGCTCGTCGACGCCGACGAAGTCGGCCTTCGCCCGGCAGGTGTCGCCGTCGCCGGTACGGGTCGTGAAGTGCACGGCGATCTGCCCCGGGGCGGCCTGCACGACCTTCATCACCTGGGTACCGGACCCGGCGGGCCGCTGCCAGTTCCCCAGCAGCTCGCGCGGCATGCGGCGGTCGCGGGGCTCGACCTTGGTCAGCTCGGCGGTACGGCCGTTGCCGGCGCGCCAGAGCAGCCTGCCGTCCTCGTACGTGAGCACGTGCCCGCCGACGGCCTTGCACTCGCCCGCGGGCGCGGCCTCGACGACCTCGGTGTCGAGGTGCAGCCCCTTGTCGGTGGAGGTCAGCTCGCCCTCGCTGGTGCACTGCGACTCGCCGCTGAGCACGATGCCGGTGGCGACGACCTCGCCCTTCTCGCCGGGGCGGATGGCGAACTGGCGGTAGGTGCCGGTGGGTTCGCCGCCGTTGAGCTGGGTGCCGAGCCAGGTGCCGACGTACTCGTCGGGGACGTCGGAGCCGCGGGCGGCGGGGGCGCCGCCGTCGCGCTGGGTGGCGAGGGCGACGGGCACGGCGACGCCGGCGGCGACGAGGAGGGCGAGCGCGGCGAGCAGCCGGGCGCGGGTGCGACGTCGGCGGGGCGGGGCGTCATTGCCGGGACCGGGGGCGGGGGCGGTGGCCGCCGCGGTGGTGTCGGCGGCGGTGAGGGCTGCGGAGCCGTAGCCGGCGGGGGTCTCGTACGGGCGGGTGGGGCCGGGGCGGGAGTTCTCCCCGTCCCCGCCCCTTCCCGGAACCCGGGGCTCCGCCCCGGGACCCCGCTCCGCGGCCTGCGGCCGCGCGCCGCCGACGCCGCCCGCGGAGCGCTGGACGGTGACGTCCTCGGAGCCCGCGGCCCGGGGCCACGCCCCGCCCGCGACCGCGCCTCCGGCGCGGGTCGCGTGCCCACCCGCCTCGTCCGCCGCGCCGGCGCCCAGGCGTTCCGCACCCGGCGCGGGGCCTGTGTCCGGCCCGTAGGCCGTCGCGGCGCCCGTCGCGTGGCTGCCGGCTCCGTCCGTCGTTCGGGCACCGGGGACCCGGCGTTGTGCGCCGGAGTCCCGGTTCTCCGCCGGGCCTCCGGCGGTGTGGCCTGATTCGCTCGTGCCCCTGCCCAGGCGCTCCGCGCCGGGCCCGGGGTAGGCCGGGGCGCCGGGTGCGTGGCCGCCGGCTCCGCTGGCCGTCCCGGCACCCGGGATCGGGCGCTGCGCGCCGGAGTCCGGGCCCGTCGCCGGGGCGCCGGTGCCCGCGCCTCGGTGCTCCGCGCCGGGTGCGTGAGGGCCGGCCGGGCCGTGGGGGATTCCGGCCCCTGGTGCGAAGCCGCGGGCTCCGTCCGTCGTCCCCGCACCGGGGACTCGGTGCTGCGCGCCTGGCTCCCGGTCCGCTGCCGGGCCGTGGGGCCACTCGGCCCCCGTGGAGCCGCCGCCCGCGCCGTTCTGCGCCTCGCCACCCCCGACCCGGCGCTCCGCGCCGGGGTTTCCGGGCGCGCCGGCCCCCGCGGGGGTTTCGTGGCCGGTCGCTTCGCGCGCCCCGGTGCCCGCCGCCAGGCGGCTTTGTGCCGGCGGGGCCGGGTCCGCCGGGGGGACCGTGCGAAGCGGGCTCGTGTCGCGGTCACCGGCCGGGGGCGTGTCCGTGTCCAGGAGGCGTGCCGCCTGGCGGCCCAGGTCGGCCGTGAGTGCGGCCGGGAGCCACGCCGCCTCCGGGTCCGGCGGGCCCGTGAGCCCGGCGATCGCCTCCGTGCCGTGCCGGTCCCCCGGAAGCTTGGCCAGGCAGCCGGATATGAGGCCGTGCAGCGCCGGGTCCGTCACGCCCGCCAGGTCCGGGTCCTCCTGGACGACGCGGAACATCACCGCGTGCATCCCGGACGAACTCGACCCGAACGGCGCCCGCCCCGTCGCCGCGTACGCCAGCAGCCCGCCCAGGCAGAACACGTCGCTCGCCGCCGACACGTCCTGCCCGATGATCTGCTCCGGGGACATGAAGCTCGGCGAGCCGACGACGATGCCGGTGCGCGTGACCGTGCCGTCGGAGAGCGAGTCCAGCGCGCGGGCGATGCCGAAGTCGATGACGCGCGGGCCCTCGATGGTGACCAGCACGTTGGACGGCTTGAGGTCGCGGTGCACCAGCCCGGCCGCGTGGACGTCGCGGAGCGCGGAGGCCAGCCCGTACGCGAGGGTGAAGAGCGACTCCGGCGGCAGCGGCCCGTACCGCTCGACGACCTCCTGGAGCGTCGGCCCGGCGACGTACCCCGTGGCGACCCACGGCACCGGCGCCTCGGTGTCGGCGTCGAGCACCGGCGCCGTCCACGTGCCGCCGACGCGCGCCGCGGCGCGCACCTCTGTACGGAAGCGGGCGCGGAACTCCTCCTCGGCGGCCAGCTCCGGCTTGACCAGCTTGACGGCCACCGTTCTGCCGCCGGCGGTCCGGCCGAGGTAGACCCGGCCCATGCCGCCGGCGCCGAGCCTGCCGAGCAGCCGGTACGCCCCGATCTGTCGCGGATCCTGCGGCGCCAGCGGTTCCACGCTCTCCATTCCCCTACCCCCGTGGTCTACCCGCAGAGCGTAGGCGGTGACCGGGGGTGGGGATGAGGGGGGCCGGGATTGTCGTTGCCGTGCTGTCACACCATCGTCGTGGGGCGGTGATCTCCGCCCGCGGTGGATCAGCGGCGGTCACGGGCCTTGCGGGGCCTCGGCGCCGCGGGGCTCCGGGCCAGGTCAGCGGCCTTTTTCCCGCCGGGGGCGCGGCCCGGCTGCCGACCCGTGCCGCGGCCGGGGTCCCGGTCCGTCTCCCGGTCCGCCGCACCTCCTCTTCCGCCGAGGGCTTCTCCCGCCTCCCCGGCCTCCGCCTCCTCCGCCGCCTCCTCCTCCGCCGCCTCGGCGTCTTCAGCGTCTTCGGCGTCCTCCGCCCGCAGCGCCTCCAGCGCCGCCGACAGCCGCCGCAGCGCCGCCAGCGTCTCGCCGAACCGCGCCTCCCCGCCCAGCCGGTGCGCGAGCCGGCCGGCGAACTCCGCGTGCCCCGGCCCCAGCCGCGCCAGCGCCCGCCGCCCCGCGGGGGTGGGGCGGAGCAGCTTGGCGCGGCGGTGCGCGGGGTTCGGTTCGTACGCCGCGAGCCCGCCCGCCACCAGCACGTCCGCGATCCGCTGCACGCTCTGCCTGGCCATGCCCAGACCGCGCGCGACCCCGGCGACGGACAGCGGCTCGCGGCGGACCGCGTACAGCACCTGCCAGCGCGCCGCCGTCAGCCCCGCGGGCGCGGCCAACCGGTCGCCGCGCGCGAGGAACTGACCGCCGAGCCGGAACGACGCCGCCGCGGCGGCGTCCAGGAGCGCGGCGGCGCCGACGGCGGGCACGCCGTCCTCGTCCGCCCCGCCGTCGCCGGTGCTCTCGCGCATGGTCCGCCGCCCTCCGCTTTCCGTCGCTTTTCGGCCGGTTACGCGCAGACGGCCAGGTAAACGGTTCTGCAGGCCCGGCACCCGCCTTCCGGCACGACAGCATGCTGTCAAAAGGACAGCATGCTGTCGATCACCGTCACCCGGTGCGCTTATCGTGTGGGGGCATCCCCCATCAGGAAGGCCCACCGCATGACCCCCGCAGGCGCCGTGGTCCGGCGCGACACGCTGCGTGCACAGATCGCCGACGCCCTGCGCGACGAGATCCTGGCCGGCCGGCTCGCGGCCGGGCAGAACATCACGGTCGGCGAGATAGCGGAGCAGTACGGGGTCTCCGCAACCCCCGTACGCGAAGCCCTGGTCGACCTCTCCGCCCAGGGTCTCCTCGATGTCGAGCAGCACCGCGGCTACCGCGTGCACGCCTTCACCCTCGACGACTTCCGCGCCATGGCCGACGCCCGCACCGTCGTCCAGATGGGCGTCTTCCGCGCCACCCCTCCGCACATCGTCGACCCCCCGCCGGGCGCGCTCGTCGCCATGCGCCGCCGCGGCGAGGAGGCCGAACGGGCCGCGAAGGCCGGGGACCTCGACGTGCTCGTCCACTACGACCTGCGCTTCTGGCGCGAGATCACCAGCCTGATCGGCAACGACTACATCACCGAGTTCCTGGAGCGGGTGCGCATCCACTGCTGGGTGTTCGCCGTGCCCTATCTGCGCGCGGCGAGCGAGGACTGCGTGCCCGGCACGTTCTGGCAGGGGCACATGCAGCTCGTGGAGGCGATAGAGCGGCGTGACGTGGCCGCCGCCGAGGAGGTCGTACGGACGTACAACCGGCACTCGCTCGAGCTGATCGAACGCCTCGCGGGCGGCTGAAGGCCGCTCCCGGGGCCGGGTGGCCGAGACCCGGCGGAGGCGGGGCGCGCTAGCCGGCCGGGGGGTGCTGCGCGGCCGCCGTCAGCGGCTACGCTGAGCCGAACCGCGCAGTTAAGGAGCGTACCGCTTGGCCTGCGACCTCTGGCTGGTGCCCCTCGTCGACGTCCTGTGCCACAGCCCCGACAATCCCTTCGCCGAGGAGATCGCCGCCTACGACGCGGCGCTGGCGCAGGCGGGGCTGCCGCCGGTGCCCGTGCAGAGCTACATGCCGGGCCTGTCCGGGGACGTCGCCCCGGTCGCCGGCTTCGACTACGACGCGCTGCACTTCCTGCGCCGCGCGTACCTGCTGCAGTTGTGCGGCCTCGAAGTCACGCCGGTCGGCGAGCTGGGCGGGGACTACGAGCAGTTGCTGGAGATGTTCGAGTCCACGGCGCAGCAGTCGCACCTGGTCTGGCACTACGACCACGCGGGGGCGTACGTCCCCGTCGACTTCCCGCATCCGCTGGTGACGGAGGAACTGCTGGCCGGCGGCGGGCCGCTGGGCTCCGCGCAGGGACTCGTGCGCGAACTCATGGCCGTCGCCCCGGCGATCGGCATCGACCCGGACAACCCGCCCCCGGCCCCGGCCCCGCCGCCGGGGCCGACGGAGCTGTCGGAGCCGGCGGCGACGGCGCCGGCGGACGGCGGGGAGTTCGCGCAGGAGCGGCACGTGTGGCTGGGACTGCACGCGGCGGCGACGCGGAGCCTGGCGCAGGGGTCGATGATCGTCTTCAGTTGACGGCCGGGCCGGCGGCGCGGCCGTCGCCGGACGACGCCCCGGGGCCGCCGGCTCCGGGGCGGTCGCCATCCGGGCCGTCGGCTTCGTGGCCGTCGGCTTCCGGGGTACGGGCCGGGGCGGCGGTGAAGTCCGTGCCGTTGCCCGGCACGCCGACGCCGCGCCAGGCGAACGGCAGGCCCGTGGCCCGCCGCGGATCGGGGCCGTCCATGAGCTGGAAGTGCAGGTGCGGCTCGCTGGAGTTGCCGGAGTTGCCGCACTCGGCGAGCTGCTGCCCGGCCCGTACGGCATCGCCTTCGCGGACGGTCGCCGAGCCGCGCCGCAGATGCGCGAAGAGAGCGTACGAACCGTCCTCCAGCTCCAGCACGACGTGGTTGCCCACGATCGCGCCGATGCCGGCACCGGCGGCGACCGAGCGGACCATCTGCTCGACGACCATCAGGTACGCCAGTCCGAGGACGGTGTTGCGGGCGCGGTGGTCGCGGTGGGCGGAGCCGGCGACGGTGACGACGCGGCCGGCGGCGGGGGCGAGGACGGGGGCGCCGAACGCGGGGAAGTCCCGGTTGGCGGGGAAAGGCGGCCACCAGCGGAGGGCGGGAGCGGACGCGGCTTCCGGGGCGCCGCCGTCCGCGCGGGCGTTCCCGGGGGCGCGGATGATGTCGATGGCGTAGGTCTGGGCGAGGAAGTGGGTGCCGTGGCTGGGCACCTTGTCCGCGGGGCTGTTGAACGCGCGCCAGCGCCCGGCGACGGGGGAGTGGAGGACGACGGCGCCGGGGAGCGCCCCGTCGGCACCGGGTGCGTCCTGCGCACCGCGCCGCCGCAGGGCCCGTACGGCACCGAGGGCCAGCCGCACGGCGATCTCCGCCATCACGGTGCCCCAGACGGCGACGGCGACCCACAGCACCACGCGCCCGGCGCCGCCCGTCTCGACGCCGGCCAGCGCCGTGCCCACCAGCGCGACGGTGGCCACCACCTGCGCGCAGCGCACCACCCCGACGACCCGTGCCCACCTCACGCGTAATCCCCGCTCATCCTTTGCCGCCTGCCCCTTACCACTGTGCCCTACGGGCGTGGGGCGCCGATTCGCCCCGCGGGCCCGGGGTGGGGAAGCGCGGCGGTGCGGCGGTTCGCTCGGCTAACGCCCCGGGGGTTCCGGGGGGCGTTGGCGCGGCATGGTGGGGCGTAGGCCGGCCGGGGGGAGGGGGGCGCGGGCCTGGGGCTGGGTCTCGGGGCAGCGGGCCCACGCCAGCGACTGCGTCGCCAGCGCCGCCCGGCCGCCGCCGAACGCCACCATCCAGTCCGCCGTCTCGGCCCGTACCAGCTCCGTCACGTCCTCCGTGAAGCGCCGCAGCACCACCAGGCACCGCTCCGCCGCCTCGCTCGCCGTGCCCTCCGTCGGGCCCAGCACCTCCCGCACCGACTCCGACGCCCAGTCGAACTGCAGCGCCTCCAGCCGCCGCTGCACCGCCTGCGCCGTGGCCACGTCGCGCATCCAGCCCGCCGTCACCCCGAAGAAGCGGTCCGCCGCCAGGCACGCCAGCGCCGCGAACAGCGCCACGAACGCCCAGCCGGCGAACCGGTCCGGCACCGTCTCCGTCAGGTCCAGCACCGGCAGCGCCGCGCCCGCCGCCGCGCACACCGCCGCCGAGGCCCGCAGCGCCCGCGCCGCGCGGCGCTTGACGCGGCGGGCGGCCAGGTACGACTCCGCGGTGTGCAGCGCGCCCTCCTCCGCCCACAGGTACAGCTCGTCCAGCCGCTTGGCCGGGTCGCCCCAGTCGCCGAGCGGGAACGGCCGGGCCAGCAGCTCACCGGGCCGCGCCGCGGAGCCGGGGCCGCCGGGGCCGCTCCCGGCACCGTCCGCGCCGCGCCCTCCGCGGCCCGCCCGGCTCCTGCGGCCGAAGAGGCCGCGCCCGCCGCGGCCTTCGCGGGTGGCGCCGGTCGCGGTGCCGGTCGTCCGGGTCTCCTCCGAGTGGTTCATGACGGGTCTCCCTGCTCGTCGTTCGAACTCGTCTGCTTCTGCCGGTTTCCGGCTTGACCTCTGGGTTCTGTGGGCTCTGTGTGACGGACGTGACGTGTGATGACTGGGCAATCGGATGGTGCGCCCGCGGCGGCCTTCCTACCGCCGAACGAGGGGACACGAGCCGAAAATGGCGTTATTTACCCTCGTAAGGAGTGGTTGACCGGGTATGGGGGCGAAAGCGCCGTCACCCGGACCGGTGGCCCGGGAGCCGACCGTTAGGCTGACCCCGTGAAGGTCCTCGTCATCGGCGGCGGCGCCCGCGAACACGCCCTGTGCCGCGCCCTCTCCCTCGACCCCGGCGTCCGCGAACTGCACTGCGCCCCGGGCAACGCCGGCATCGCCGCCGTCGCCCGGCTGCACGCCGTCGACGTGCTCGACGGCCCCGCCGTCGCCGAACTCGCCGCAGGACTCGGCGCGGACCTCGTCGTCGTCGGCCCGGAGGCGCCCCTCGTCGCCGGTGTCGCCGACGCCGTACGGGCGCGCGGCATCGACTGCTTCGGACCGGGCGCGGAGGCGGCCCGGCTGGAGGGGTCGAAGGCGTTCGCGAAGGACGTGATGGCCGAGGCCGACGTGCCCACCGCCCGCGCCTACGTGTGCACCACCCCCGAGGAGGCCGACACGGCGCTCGACGCCTTCGGCCCGCCGTACGTCGTCAAGGACGACGGCCTCGCGGCCGGCAAGGGCGTCGTGGTCACCGGGGACCTGGAGGAGGCACGCGCGCACGCGCGCGCCTGCACCGCCGCCGGGCAGGTCGTGATCGAGGAGTTCCTCGACGGCCCCGAGGTGTCGCTCTTCGCGGTCACGGACGGTGAGAGCGTCGTACCTCTGTCCCCCGCACAGGACTTCAAGCGCGCGTACGACGGCGACGCAGGACCGAACACCGGCGGCATGGGCGCGTACACGCCGCTGCCGTGGGCCGACCCGAAGCTCGTCGACGAGGTCGTCGAGACCGTGCTCCAGCCGACCGTCGACGAGATGCGCCGCCGCGGCACCCCCTTCGCCGGGCTGCTCTACGCGGGTCTGGCGCTCACCTCGCGCGGCGTACGGGTGGTGGAGTTCAACGCCCGCTTCGGCGACCCCGAGACCCAGGCCGTCCTCGCCCGGCTGCGCACCCCGCTCGCCGGGCTGCTCCGGGCCGCCGCGCAGGGCCGGCTCGCCGCGTTCCCGCCGCTGGTGTGGAGCGACGACGCGGCCGTCACCGTCGTCCTCGCCGCCAAGGACTACCCGGCGAAGCCGCGCACGGGCGACGTCATCACCGGACTGGACGCGGTCGAGGCGGAGGACGCCCCGGATGCGTACGTCCTGCACGCCGGTACCAAGCTCGATGACTCCGGCCACATCGTCAGCGCGGGCGGCCGGGTGCTGTGCGTCACCGCCGTGGGCGCCGACCTCACCGCCGCCCGTGACCGCGCCTACGAGGCGATTCGGCGGATCGGTCTCGACGGTGCGCACTACCGCGGCGACATCGCCGCGCGCGCCGCGGAGGCCGCCGCCGGCTGAACTTTCACGGCGTCCCGACCTTTGCCCAAGGCCATTCCATCGGGTGACCGGGCGGCGGTCCTGCTGACGTGGCCGCGCCCCCCAACTATGGTGCACCTGCCCGACGTACCGGCCGTCCGGTCGGCTTCGTCCGGGCAGTGGGGGCCTGATCAGGCCAACTGGCCTACCGGCATTGCACTGGCCGTGGCCGGTGCGACAGTGGTGGAGTACGGCTGTTTCGCCTCGTTACGGCCGTCGCCCTACCCGTCGGCGGTTGAGGGGGTGAGGTACGGACGTGTCCACAGCGACCGGTTCGGAGGCGGGTGCGCAAGCCGCCCGCTCCCGCGCTCTCGCCGTCCTGCGCGTACGGGGGGCGGCCCTCGGGGTCGTCCTGCTGCCGGCGGCGGTGGCCGTCGTGCTGCTGGCGGGCTCGGCCGTGGGGCGCGTCGACGGGGTGCTCGCGGCGCTGCGCTGGCCAGTCGTCGCGCTCGCCGTCCTGGCGCCCGCGCTGGCCGCCGCCGTCGCGCGGTCCATCTCGCGCGCGGAGCCCGCGGCCACGCTGACCGTCCCGGTGCCGCGCCGGGCCGCCCCCGACCTCTACCGCCTCGTCGGCGACCTCGCCGAGCGGCTGGGCGTGCCGGTGCCGGCGGCGGTGGCGCTCACCCCGGACTGCGACAGCTGGCTGGAGGACCCGGGCCCCGCCCCGGCGGGCGTGCGGAGCTGGCTGCGGCGCCTCGGCCGCCGGGCGGCCCGGGAACTGCGCCCCCGCGGGCCCGGCGGCTCGGGCTCCGTCACCGTCCCCGGTTCGCGTACGGCCCCGGGCCTGCCCGGTGCGGGCGACGCGGCGGTGTTCGGCTCCGGCGACGGGCAGGGCGCGCCGCGCGGCCCCGCCGCGGAGAGCCACGCCGCCGCGGCCGCGGCCCGGCGGCAGGCGTCGGCGGAGGCGTCGTACGCGCCGAACTGGCGCGAAGTCGTCGAGCGCGCCACCGCCGACCCGGAGGGACCGGTGCTCGTCATCGGCTCGCCGTTCCTGTGGTGGATGCGCGTCGGCGAGCTGCGCGCGGTCCTCGCCCCGGTCGTGGCCGGGACGGCGGCCTCGGCCCAGCCCGACATCGCCGCGGCGCGCCGCTTCGTACGGGCCCTGGACGCGGCGGCGGCGCTGCCGTCCCGGGCGCCGGGGAGCGCGGAGGGCCCAGGGACGTACGAGGCAGCCCCCGGGCCGTACGACGCGGGTCCCGGGCCGTACGAGACGGGCGTGGGCGCCCCGCTCGGCGGTCCCGACCCGTACGCCGCCGGCCCCCACCCGGCTCCCGGCCCCGCCCGCCGGGGCCCCCGCGCCCGCGCGGGCCTGCTCTGGCGGCGGTTCACCGGCGGCATCGCACGGCTGCTGCTGCGCGCCTGCGGCGAGCACCCCGTCGAGATGGAGCGCGCCGTCGCCGCCGCGGCGGCCGAGCGCGCCCAGGCGGTGGACTACGGGCTGCGGATCGTCGCGCAGGAGCAGGTCGGGCTGGCGTACGCGGGCTGGGACCGGCTGCTGACCCGGGTCGCGCTGCCCGCCTGGCGCATGGGCCGCTGGCCCTCCCGGCTCAACGCGGGCGTCGTCTCCGCCCTCACCGAGCTGTCCCGCCGCGACCGCCTCGCGGAGGGCTTCGCCACCCGGCTCGGCGAGCGCCCCGCCTGCGACCTGCTGGAGGAGCCCGGCATGGTGGACGAGGCGGCGTCGCTGCTGGCCGCGGAGCTGTTCAGCGGCCCCGGCGGCGCGGCCACCGGTGCCGTGGTCGGCGGCGAGCCGGCGGCCGGGTTCGCGGGGGTGAGCTGGGAGCAGTACCCCGACGAGGTGGTGGACCGGAAGTGGCGGCTGGAGGCCGCCCGGCTGCACGCCGTGCTGGACCGGCTCGAAGACTGCCCGGAGCCCGCGGGCCGCCCCGACCGCGGCACGCTCGCCCGCGTCGTGGACCGGCTCACCGTGGGCCCGGACGAGGTGGACCGGATCGGCGCCGCCCTCGCCCGGGTGCAGCAGCAGAACGTGCCGGCCGGCGGGGCGGCGCCGCTGACGCCGCCCCGTACCGGCCGCGAACTCCTCGTGGACCACGTCCTCGCGATGGTCTGCTGCGCCGCCGTCGACACCGCGGGCGCGGCCCCGGGACTCGACTGGCTCGACGGTCCGGTGCTGCGCACGCGCCGCGGCGGCAGCCCGGCGGCGGCGGTCCGCACGCTCGTCGAGACCCGCGACGACACCCAGTTGCGCTCCTGGCTTACAGCCGCGGGTGTACGGCCCGAGAAGCCGGTTCTCCTGGTCTGACCTGACGGTTTCCGGAACCGCCACCCTCGTACGGGCGTCATGTCGAACAAATGTCGGCGTTCCGTGAAGACCTGTTCGCGTTATGTGATGTCTGGGACTCGCCGATCCACGCGGGGGCGAGGGAGGGAATCGGCCCGTGGTTCACGACAGCATCCGGCGATGGGAGTCCGGGGCGCTCGCGCATGCGGTCTCCGACCCGTTCGCGGCGGGGCCGCTGCCGTGGCTGCACGCCGGGGAGGAGTCCTTCGAGGACGGCCGCCTGGTCCCCTGGTACGTCGACGCCGCCACCACCGGCGACGGCGGGGTCCGCCTCGCGAACGACGTACTCCAGCAGATCAAGGGCTTCGCCGCGCCCTCCTGCGCCGAGCCCGGCGAATCGGTCGACTTCCGCATCTCCGTCGACCCGCCGCAGGAGTTCGCCGTCGACATCTACCGCATCGGCCACTACGCGGGCGACGGCGCCGCGAAGGTGACGAGCAGCCCGCGGCTCGCCGGCATCGTGCAGCCGGTGCCGCTGGCCGCCGGGCGCACGGTCTCATGCCACCACTGGTGGCTGTCCTGGCGGTTGCAGATCCCGTCGTACTTCTCCCCGGGCGCGTACGTCGCGGTGCTCACCACCGCCGACGGCCACCGCTCGCACGCGCCGTTCACCGTCCGCTCCACCGAGCCCGCCGACCTGCTCCTGCTGCTGCCGGACGTCACGTGGCAGGCGTACAACCTCTATCCCGAGGACGGCCGTACGGGCGCCAGCCTCTACCACGCCTGGGACGACGAGGGCTGCCTCCTCGGTGAACCGGAGGCGGCCACCACGGTCTCCTTCGACCGCCCCTACGCGGGCGCCGGGCTGCCGCTGCACGCCGGCCACGCCTACGACTTCATCCGCTGGGCCGAGCGCTACGGCTACGACCTCGCGTACGCGGACGCCCGCGACCTGCACGCCGGCCGGGTCGACCCGACGCGCTACCGCGGCATCGTCTTCCCCGGCCACGACGAGTACTGGTCGGCGCCGATGCGGCAGGCGGCGGAGAAGGCCCGCGCCGCGGGCACCTCGCTGGTGTTCCTCTCCGCCAACACCATGTACTGGCAGGTCGGCCTCGCCCCCTCCGCGGCCGGCGAGCCCGACCGGCTGCTGCACTGCACCAAGCGCCAGGGCCCGGGCCGCCCGGCGCTCTGGCGCGAACAGGGCGCGCCGGAGCAGGAGTTGCTGGGCGTGCAGTACCTGGGCCGGGTGCCGGAGCCGCGCCCCCTGGTCGTACGGAACGCGGACCACTGGCTGTGGGAGGCGACCGGCGCGCTGGAGGGCGACGAACTGCCCGGCCTGGTCGCGGGCGAGGCGGACCGCTATTTCCCGCGCGCCCCGCTCCCCCAGCACACCGGGCGCAAGCTGCTGGCCCATTCGCCGTACCCGGACTCGCGCGGCATGCGGCGGTACCAGGAGACGTCGCTCTACGAGACGCCGGCGGGCGGGCTGGTCTTCGCGGCGGGCACGTTCGCGTGGTCGCCGGCGCTGGACCGTCCCGACCACGTGAACAGCGTGATCCAGCGGGCCACGGCGAACCTGCTGGACCGGATCTGCAAGCGGGAGTGAGCGGCGCCCCCGCGCTGCGCCCGCCGCCCGATGCCCGCCGCGCGGCAGGCGCGCGGCAGGCCCCCCCGCGTACGGAAGACCGGGTACATTGGAGATGGAGGCAGCCGATGCCCGAGACACCGCCCCCGCGCCGGCAGGACGAGGCGGCCGAGCCCGTCGGAACCGCCGAGGTGGCCGGAGCCGCCGGAGCAGCCGCCCGCGTGCTGTGTGACGTACGGGCCCTCGCGGACGAACCCCCTGTCCCCTCCGGCGTCCTGTGGAAGCTGGCCGAGCCGGGCCGCCAGCTCGACGCCAACCTGATCCGCCTGCCCGCGCACGCCCGCATCGACACCCACGCAGAACTGGACCTCGACGTCCTGGTCCTCGTCGTGACAGGCACCGGTGTGCTGGACACCCCCGAAGGCCCCCAGCCCCTGGCCGCAGGCGCCCTCCTGTGGCTCCCGCACGGCTCCGCCCGCAGCCTCTCGGCGGGCCCGGAGGGCCTGGCGTACGTCACGGTGCACCGCCGCCGCCCGGGGATGCAGATCGGCCGCCGCGCGGAAGGCTGAGGTCCTGGAGGCGGACGCTGGCGCGCAGTTGTCCACCGCTGTGGAAACGGAGCCCGAGTTCAGGTGCAGGCGTCCTCGACGGCTACTCGGCGCACTGTGCGCAGCGTCGACCGGAGACTGCCCGGATCGGTCGAGCCCAGGGCGAGGCGGATCGCCTGTGGTGTGTGCATCGAGGTGGTGAACGGCTCCGCCGTGGTGACCGAGATGTGCCGGCGCGCGAGGGTGGCGGTCAGGCGGTCGGCGCGTGCGTCGCCGGGCAGCGGCAGCCAGGTGAAGTAGGACCGGGGGTGTTCCAGGTGGTTGCCCGGATGGCGCGTTCGAGCGAGGCACCGGTGGTGGGGATGGGCTCCAGGTCGAGATGGAAGGCGTGTTCCCGGCTTACCAGGCCCATCGCTTCCAGCTCGGCGTACAGATAACCGTGTGCGGACGAGGGCGACCACTGTTACGTTGCCGGAGGCCGTGCGAGAGATCGAGGAGGTGGTACCCGTGAACGCAGTATCGACATGGGTGCTCCCCTCCGGGGT
The DNA here is from genome assembly GCF_007827615.1 of Streptomyces sp. CNZ287. NCBI lineage: Bacteria > Bacillati > Actinomycetota > Actinomycetes > Kitasatosporales > Streptomycetaceae > Streptomyces > Streptomyces sp. CNZ287. Next base: position 250,449 of record NZ_VISV01000008.1, read on the forward strand.
CGCGGTCGGGCGATAGACAGGTCGTCCGGGAGCGCCGTTCCAGTGCACTCCCGAAAGGCACGACCATGCACTTTACTTCCGGACAGCGCCTCGACGACGGCGTCCTCGAACGCGAATTCACCCTCGGTGAGATCCCCGGCATCCTGTGGACACCCGCATCGGCATCCGCACCCGCGCCGCTGATCCTGCTCGGCCACCCGCCCCTCGGGCTGCGCAAGATGTACCCCCGACTGGTGGCCCGGGCCCGGAGTTCCGCGGCGGAGGGCTTCGCCGCGGCCACCATCGAGCTCCCCGGAAGCGGCGACCGGCCCCGTTGGCCCGCCGCCGAGCAGGCCCGCGCCGACCTGCGCCAGGCGATCGAGGCCGGCGGACCGGTCAGCGACGAGATCGTCGGCGCCCTCATCCTCCCGCTGGTCGACAAGGCGGTCCCGGAATGGCAGGCCGCCCTGGACGACCTCCTGTCGCTGCCGGAGATCGGCGGCCCGGTCGGGCACTCGGGGGGAGTGATCTCCATCGGCATCCGGCTGGCGGTGGTCGAGCCGCGCATCGTGGCCGCCGGGTTCTTCGCCGGGAGTTTCGTGCCCCGCGCCATGTTCGAGGAGGCCCGGCAGGTCACCATTCCGCTGCACGTCCTGCTGCAGTGGGACGACGAAGGGAACGACCGGCAGGCGGCCCTTGACCTTTTCGACGCCTTCGGCTCCAGGGAGAAGACGCTGCACGCCAACATGGGCGGGCACACCGGCGTCCCACAGTTCGCGGGGGACGCTGCGACGCAGTTCTTCACCCGCCATCTGAAGTGAGGCCGGGCCGTCAGACCGGCAGCAGACCGTAGCTGATGTCGGCTGCACGCCGCTCAGCGAAGACGGGTACCGGCCCTCCGTAGCTCTCTGCACCGCGGGCCCCTGCTGAACTCTCGGCAGGGGCCCGTTCTGTCGGAGGACGTGAAACGAGGTGATTTCTGCGGAGCTTCGAGTGCCGCCCGAACTCGTGAACAAAGCCATCAGGAGTTCTCGACGACCACCGCCGGGGGCCTGGCGGTACTGATGAAGTCGTAGATCAACGTCCGCGAGGCATCACGGGCTCGGTCAAGCTCGGGACGTGATTCCGCCTTGCTCAAGCTGTCGATCGATCGCCCACCCTCTGGTTCTCGCCGGCAGCCACCCGAGCCGGGACGTGCCGTCGACCACTTCGTCGATGTCCACGCCAGGGTACGAGGCACCCGCGACACCCCGTCCTTCCGGCGCGGCCTCCTCACGTCCTCCGCACTCGACCGCAGTTCCCGGCTGCGCCGGTACTGGAGCCTGGTCGGCACCGTGACCGGCGAAGTGGCCACCGCCGGCGAAACCCACGCCTGGCTCCTCGACGGTCTCGACCTCTCCCTCACCAGCGAACCCCCGGGCTGACTCGGTGAACCACCGGACGTGATGGTGGCGCACCGCCTGCGAGAGACTGGTCGTCATGGAGATCAGAACGGGTGTACGGGGCGATGCCGAGGAGATCGCGGCGCTGCACGCCGAGAGCTGGCGTACGGCGTACGCGGGGATCATGCCCGGCGACTTCCTGAGCGGGCCGCTGGACGACGCGCGGCTGGCCGTCTGGCGTGGCCGACTCGACGAGCCGGCGCGCGGCGCGGGGCTGTTCGTGGCCGTGGACGGCGCCGAGCTGCTCGGGTTCGCCTATCTCCTCCCGCGCTCCGATGGCCGTCTCCTCCTGGACAACCTGCACGCCAGGCCCGGCCGCACCGGCGGCGGCATCGGGACCCGGCTCCTGCGGCACGCCCGCGCGTGGGCCGCCGAGGTGCACCCCGGGCGGACCGTCTACCTGGAGGTGCTCCGCGGCAACACGCGCGCGGTCTCCTTCTACGAGCGCCACGGCGCGGTCCGCACCGATGAACGGATCTGCGTGTTCGAGCAGGGATTCGAGCTGCCCGAGCTGGAGTACTCCTTCCCGGCCGCGCCGCCGCTGAGCATTGCGGTCGCGCAGCCAAGGTGCAGGGCTCACGACGTGGCGGCCAACGCGGTGGCCCATGCGGAGGCCGTTCTGGCGGCGGACGCGCGGGTGGTGGTCTTCCCCGAGATGTCGCTGACGGGTTACGAGCTGGACGCGGAGCCGATCGCCCCGGACGACGAACGGCTGACTCCGATCATCGCCGCATGCGCCGAGAAGGGGACACTCGCCCTGGTCGGTGCGCCCGTACCGGGTCCGCACATCGGCATCCTGGCCGTCGGGGAAGCCGGTGCGCGCGTGGCCTACGGGAAGGTGTACCTCCACGGCACCGAGGCCGCCCGCTTCGTCCCGGGGGAGCCCGCCGTGATCGAGGTGGACGGGTGGCGGCTGGGGCTCGCCGTCTGCCGCGACACGGGCATTCCCGAGCATGCCGCGAAGGTGGCCGCGCTGGGCATCGACGGCTATGTGGCCGGGGTCGTGCACACGGACGACGAGGCCGGGGTCCACGGCGAGCGCGCCCGCCGGGTCGCGGCCGACCACGGTGTGTGGGTCGCCACGGCGGCCTTCGCCGGTCCCACCGGCGGCGCGTTCGACCGCACGTCCGGTCGTTCGGGCATCTGGTCCGCCGACGGGGAACTGATCGCGGAGGCGAGCGCCGCCCCGGACGAGTTCGCGCGGGCCGTCTTCCTCAAGTGAGCCCGGAGTGAACCCCCGCCTGGACGCTGGAGGGAACGTCCCGCCGGCCCGGCGTTCCGGCGGTGTCCTCGGCCTCGGCGGCGGGTGAGGCGACGGCCGGGCGCGCTACGTGCGGGGCCGTGCGGAGGCGGCGGGTCCTCGGCGCTCCTCCACCGCCCCCAGGGCGGCGGGGAGTTCGCGGCGGGAGGTGACGCCGAGCTTCGGGTACGCCTTGTAGAGGTGGTACTCCACCGTGCGGGGGGAGAGGAAGAGCCGGGCCGCGATCTCGCGGCTGCTGGTGCCTTCCGCCGCCAGCCGGACGACCTGGAGTTCCTGCGGGGTCAGCCGGTCCGCCGGGTCCGGGGCGGTGGCGCGGGCCGTGGCCTGGACCTCGCCCGCCGCGCGGAGTTCGGCGCGGGTGCGGTCGGACCAGGGTGCGGCGGCGAGGCCGTCGAAGAGCCGGAGCGCGGTGCGGAGGTGGGTACGGGCCTCGGCGCGGCGGCGCTCCCGGCGCAGGTGCTCGCCGAAGAGCAGCTCGGTGCGGGCCCGTTCGAAGGGGCGGCCGGCGGGCTCGGCGTGGAGGCGTACGGCTTCCTCGTACGCCTCCTCGGCGCTGCCCCTGGCTTCCGCCCCGCCCGCCGTCTCCGCCAGCAATGCCTCGTTGCGCAGCGCCACCGCCCGCGCCCACGGCTGCCCGCCCGCCGCCGCCCACGCCGCGAAGCGGCGGGCCGGGGCCTCGGCGCGCGCCGGGTCGCCCAGGCGGACCGCCGCCTCCACCTCGTCCGCCGTCGCGAACAGCAGCGCAGCGCTGTACCGCGCCGCTCCCGCGCGGGCCTCCGCCAGCCGCTTCAGCACGTCCTCGTAGCGGCCGCGGCCCAGGTCGAGGAGGGCCAGGGCGGTGACGCCGTAGTTGCCGCCGGCGTTCATGCCGGGGGTCACGAGGGTCCGTACGCGCTCCTCGTCGCCCTCGATCGCCGGGATGCGCGCCAGCAGGTTGTGCAGCCGGCCGATGCGTATCGGCAGCCCCGTGTCGCGGGCGATCGCGGCGGCTTCCGTCACCGTGCGCGCCGCCTCGCGGTGGTCGCCCGCGTAGAGCTGCTGGCGCGCCAGCACGTGCAGCAGGTACGGCAGCCGGCCGATGATGCCGTCGCCGCGGGCGAAGTCGATCTCCTCGGTGATCACGGGCAGTTGGACGTCGTCGGGGAGTAGCGAGGCGGAGGAGATCGCCTGGAGACGCGTCGGACTGCCCACGGCGGCCTCGTCGAGCAGGTCGGCGACGAGCGGCAGCCCGCGCGCGAAGTCGTCGGCCGCCATGTGCGCCAGCCCGCGCACGGCGCGGTCCGCGCGCCGGGCGTCGGCGCCGGGCGCGTCCCCGTACTGCTCCAGCAGGTCCGCCGCCCGGTGCAGCGCCGCGAGGTCCCCGCCGAACCACGCGTACGTCGCCGCGGCGCGCAGCATCTTCCGCCCGTACGCGCGCGAGTCCGCGGCGTGCGAGAGGAGCAGCGCGCCGGCCTCCTGCGCGGCGTCCTTCTCGAAGAGCCAGAAGGAGCGCACGTACGCCAGCTCCGCGCGCCGGTCCGCGTCCGCCGTCTGCTCGTACGCCTCCTCCGCCAGCGCCGCCGCCTGCTCCGCGTGCCCCGCCTGCTGCGCCGCCCACGCCGCCGCCGTGAGGCGCCGCACCCGCGGGTCCGCGTCCGGGGTGAGGCGGGCCGCCTCCACGTACGTCTCCGCTGCCGCCGCCGGGCCGCCGCGGGCCAGCGCCCGCTGCGCGCAGTCGGCCAACTCGGCGGCGACCTCCTCGTCGGGCCCCGTCGCGGCCGACGCCAGGTGCCGGGCGCGGCAGTCCGGATCGCCGGAGCCGGTGGCCAGCGCCTCGTGCACGGCGACGCGGAGGGCTAGCGGGGCGGAGGTGTAGGCGGCGGTACGGATCAGGGGGTGCCGGAACTCGACGAACTCCCCGACCACGGCGATGAGCCCCTGCTGCTCCGCCGCCGCCAGGTCCGCCAGCTCCACGTCCAGCCGCTCGGCCGCGGCGACCAGGTACCGCAGGGTGCCGCGGGAGTCGGCGGCGGCGATGAGGAGCATCAACCGGGTCCGCTCCGGCAGTGCCAGCACCCGGCCGCGGTACGCCGCCAGCACCCGGTCGGCGGCCGGCAGCGGCTGCCCGGCGGCCTGCGGACGGCCCGCGGCCGCAGCCCCCGAGGCGCCGAACTCGCGCAGGGCGAGCGGGTTGCCGAGGGACTCGCGCAGCACCCGCTCCCGTACCGCCGCGGGCACGTCGAGCCCCGCGAGGAGGGCCAGTGCGTCCTCGCGGCCGAGCCGGGAGAGCACCGACTGCGGCAGCCCGGCGGCGGGGAAGCCGGTGTCGCCGCGGGCGGCGAAGAGCAGCGCGACGCGCTCGACGCCGAGCCGGCGGGCGGCGAACAGCAGCGCGTCCGCGGAGGGGTCGTCGATCCACTGCGCGTCGTCCACCAGGCACAGCACCGGCACGCCGTCGGCCGCCTCGGCGAGCAGCGACAGCACCGCGAGCCCGACGAGGAACCGGTCGGGCCCCTCGGCGGCGCCGGTGCCGACCGCGGCGGCCAGCGCGTCCGCCTGCGGCCGCGGCAGCGTGCCGGCGCGGTCGAGCACGGGCCGCAGCAACTGGTGCAGCGCCGCGAACGCCAGCCCCCGCTCGGCCTCCCAGCCCACCGCGCGCAGCACGGTGAAGCCGCGCCGCCGCGCCTCGCCCTCGGCGTACGCGAGCAGCGACGACTTGCCGATCCCCGCCTCGCCGCGCAGCACGAGGCTCTGCCCGCGGCCGTCGGCGGCGGCGCCGAGCAGCGCGTCGAGCGCGGCCAGCTCCTTCTGACGCCCGTACAAAGTCATCCAGTCACACCTACGTGGCGGGTCGGCGGCAGGTCACGTATCCGAGTACCGAAGCGCTACGGATCCGGCGGGCATTCCCCCGTACCTAACGTCGAAGACATGACGAACAAGATCTTCGAGCCCGTACGGATCGGCCGCCTCGACCTCCCGCACCGGCTGGCGATGGCCCCGATGACCCGCTCCCGTGCCTCCGCGGACGGCGGCCTGGTCTCCGAGCTGACGGCGGAGTACTACGAGCAGCGGGCCGGCGCCGCGCTGATCATCACCGAGGGCACCCAGCCCTGCGTGCGCGGCCAGGGCTACATCCAGACGCCCGGCATCCACACCGCCGCCCAGGTCGCCGCCTGGCGGAAGGTGACCGACCGGGTGCACGCCGCCGGGGGCCGGATCTTCCTGCAGCTCCTGCACGCCGGCCGCGTCGGCCACCCCTACCTCTACCCGGACGGCGGGCTTCCGGAAGCGCCGTCGGCCCTGGCGTCCGGCGAGTCCCTGTTCACCAACGACCAGGGGCTGCTCCCGCACCCCGTGCCGCGCGAGCTGACCGCCGACGACATCGGCGAGATCGTCCGGGACTTCGCGGCCGGCGCGCGGGGCGCGATCGAGGCGGGCTTCGACGGCGTGGAGCTGCACGGCGCCAACGGCTACCTCATCCACCAGTTCCTCGCCGACGGCGCCAACCGCCGCACCGACGCCTACGGCGGCCCGGTGGAGAACCGCATCCGCTTCGCGGTCGAGACGGTACGGGCGGTCAGCGAGGCGATCGGTGCGGACCGCACCGCACTGCGCATCTCGCCCGGCAACGGCGCCAACGGCGTCACCGAGAGCGACGCGGCCGACGTGTACGCGGCGCTGGTCGCGGCCCTGGCCCCGTATCCGCTGGCCTATCTGCACCTCCTGGAGGGCACGCCGGAGCTGCGCGGGGTGACCGAGCAGGTACGCCGCGGCTGGGCGGGCCCTCTGATGCTGAACTCGATGCACCACGGCGGCGGCGACCCGGTCGAGGACGCGGAGCGACTGCTCGCCGCGGGCACGGCGGACATCGTGGCCCTCGGGGCGCGCTGGCTGGCCAACCCGGACCTGATGGCGCGGGTACGGGCCGGGGGACCGTACAACGAGGCCGACGAGGCGACGTACTACGGCGGCGACCACCGCGGCTACACCGACTACCCGGCGCTCGCGCCGCCGGCGCCCGCCGCGGGCTGAGGTGCCTGGCCGGGGAGGCGCCGCGCCGATGGGAGACAATTCGACTGTCCTATCGGCAAACCCCGGAGGAATCCGTGACCGGTTTCGTGGAGAAGCCCCAGCCCGTCGAAGTCCCCGGCCTCGTCCATCTGCACACCGGCAAGGTCCGCGACCTCTACGAGGACGCCGAGGGCCGCCTGGTGATGGTCGCCAGCGACCGGATCTCCGCGTACGACTGGGTGCTCCCCACCGAGATCCCCGACAAGGGCCGGATCCTGACCCGGCTGTCGCTGTGGTGGTTCGAGCGGATCGCCGGCATCGTGCCGCACCACGTGCTCTCCACCGAGCTGCCCGAGGGCGCCCCCGCCGCATGGGCGGGGCGCGCCCTGGTGTGCCGGCGGCTGCGGATGGTGCCGGTGGAGTGCGTGGCCCGGGGCTATCTGACGGGCTCGGGGCTCGCGGAGTACGCGGAATCGGGCGCGGTCTGCGGCGTCGACCTGCCGCCGGGGCTCACCGACGCCTCGGCGCTGCCCGCGCCGGTCTTCACGCCGGCGACGAAGGCGGAGGTGGGGGAGCACGACGAGAACGTCACGTACGACGAGGTGGTGCGCCGCGTCGGCCCGCTCGTCGCGGCGGAGCTGCGCCGGGTGACGCTGGAGGTGTACGGGCGCGGGCGGGACCTCGCGCGCGGGCGGGGGCTGATCCTGGCGGACACGAAGTTCGAGTTCGGCTACACCGGCGACGCGATCGGCGAGGGCGAACTGGTCCTCGGCGACGAGGTGCTGACGCCGGACTCCTCGCGGTACTGGGCGATCGACGGCTGGCGTCCCGGCCGGCCGCAGCCGTCCTTCGACAAGCAGTACGTACGTGACTGGCTGACGTCGGACGTGTCCGGCTGGGACCGACACGGCGAGGCGCCGCCGCCGGAGCTGCCCGCGGAGGTGGTGGAGCGTACGCGGGAGAAATACGTGGAGGCGTACGAGCGGCTGACGGGGGAGCGCTGGGACGGCTGAGTCCGTCAGCCTCCCGGTGCCGGCGGCGGTGCCGGCGGCGAGGGTGCCGGTGGCGACGGCGGCCCGTCCATCAGGTGGTACTGCACGATCGGCGAAAGCCGGCGGATCAGCTCCTCCGGTGCCGCCGAGGCCATCGGTTCGAGCCGGACGATGTAGCGCAGCATCGCCGTCCCGACGAGCTGCGCCACCGCCAGTTCCGCGCGCATCTCGGCGTCGGGCTGCGGCAGTGACGGGGTGATCCGGCGCAGCAGGTTGCGCGTGACGATCTTGCGGAAGATGGCGGCCGCGGTCTCGTTGCTCACGGCGGAGCGGATGACGGCGAGTAAAGGCTCGCGCGAGAGCCGGTTCTCCCAGACGCCGAAGAAGAAGCGGGTCATGCGCTCGCCCGCGTCCTCCGCCGGGCCGTCGACGACGATGTCGGGTATCGCCATCGCGGGCGCGAACGTGATCTCCAGCGCCGCTTCGAAGACCCGCTCCTTGGTGCCGAAGTAGTGGTGGACCAGCGCCGGGTCGACGCCCGCGGACTTGGCGATGCCGCGAATGGACGTCTTCTCGAAGCCGCGCGCGGCGAACTCGGAACGGGCCTTCGCCAGTATCCGGTCCCGGGTGCCGGGCCCGTCCTCGGCGACGCCGCGGCGGGGGCGTCCCCGGCCGCGTTTCGGAGGGTCGGCGGCGTTCTCCGGCGTCACGGGGCGGCACCTTCGCCGGGCGCCGCGATGTCGCGCTCCGCCATGACGCCCCTCACGACGACGCGCCGCGCGGGACCGGCGCCGCGAGGTTGAACCGGGTGAACGCCAGCGACTCCGCGAGGTCCGACTCGCGCTCCGCCGCCGACATCGCCCGCCGGGTGTTGATCTCCACCACGACCTGCCCGCCGAACCCGCGCGCCGCCAGCCGCTCCAGCATCTCGGCGCACGGCTGGCTGCCCCGCCCGGGCACCAGGTGCTCGTCCTTGCCGGACCCCGAGCCGTCGGCCAGGTGCACGTGGCACAGCCGGTCGCCCATGCGGTCGGCCATCTCCAGCGCGTCGTTGCGAGCGGTGGCCGTGTGCGAGAGGTCCAGCGTGTGGTGCCGGTAGTCCTCGTTCGTGACGTCCCAGTCGGGCGCGTACGCGAGCATCTCCTTCTCGCGGTAGCGCCAGGGGTACATGTTCTCCACCGCGAACTGCACCGCCGTCTCGTCGGCCATGCGCCAGATGCCGCGGACGAACTCGCGCGCGTACCCGCGCTGCCAGCGGAACGGCGGGTGCACCACGACCGTCTCCGCACCCAGCCGCTCGGCGGCCGACTGCGCGCGCCGCAGCTTCTCCCACGGGTCCCGCGACCAGACGCGCTGCGTGATCAGCAGGCACGGCGCGTGGATGGCGAGGACCGGCACGCCGTGGTGGTCGGAGAGGCGGCGCAGCGCCTCGATGTCCTGGCTGACGGGATCCGTCCAGACCATGACCTCCAGGCCGTCGTACCCGAGGCGGGCGGCGGTCTCGAAGGCGGTGGCGGTGGACTCGGGGTAGACGGAGGCGGTGGAGAGGGTCACCCGCGCGTCGGGCACCGCGACCCCGCGCTCCGCGCTCCGCGGCTCGGCCTCGCCGCCGGCACCGTCCCCGGTCGCCGCGCCGGTCGCGGCACGACCGACCGATGCGCCGGTCTCGCCGGCTTCGCCGTGCTCGTCGGTCCGGTAACGGGATGCTCCTGCCACGGAGACAGCGTACGCGGCCTCATCCGCGCCCCGCCCCGTCACGGCAACTGGTCCAGCCGCTTGAGGATGACCCCCTCGCGCAGCGCCCACGGGCAGATCTCCACCGTGTCCACCCCGAACAGGTCCATCGCCCCCTCCGCCACCAGCGCCCCCGCGAGCAACTGCCGCGCCCTGCCCTCCGACACCCCCGGCAGCTCCGCCCGCTCCGCCGCCGGCATCGCCGCCAGCCGCGGCACCCACTCCTCCAGCGCCTTCGCCGAGAGCGCCCGGTGCGTGTACAGCCCCTCCGCGGACCGGGCCGCGCCCGCGATCCGCGCGAGCTGCCGGTACGTCTTGGACGTCGCCACCACGTGATCCGGCTCACCGAGCCGGCTGAACTCGCTGACGACCCGGGCGATCTGCGCGCGCACGTGCCGCCGCAGCGCCCGTACGTCGTCGGGATCCGGCGGGTCCCCCGGCAGCCAGCCGGTCGTCAGCCGGCCGGCGCCGAGCGGCAGCGACACCGCCTTGTCGGGGTCCTCGTCGATCCCGTACGCGATCTCCAGTGACCCGCCGCCGATGTCCAGGACCAGCAGCTTCCCGGCCGACCAGCCGAACCAGCGGCGGGCGGCCAGGAACGTCAGCCGTGCCTCCTCCTCGCCGGTGAGCACGGTGAGCTTCACCCCGGTCTCGTCGGCGACGCGCGCGAGGACGGATTCCGCGTTGGCCGCCTCGCGGACCGCGGAGGTGGCGAACGGGAGCACGTCTTCTGCGCCCTTGTCCTCCGAAACCTGCAGCGCCTCGTGAATCGTGGCTATCAGCCGCTCGACCCCGTCGTCGGCGATGGCACCCTCCTCGTCGAGGAGCTCCGCGAGCCGCAGCTCCGCCTTGTGCGAGTAGGCAGGCAGCGGCCGGGCACCGGGGTGCGCATCCACCACCAGCAGGTGCACCGTGTTCGAGCCCACATCCAGAACGCCGAGTCGCATAACGGGAAACGCTAGCGCCTTGCCGCGCGGCCGTACGCTGGGTTCCGTGAGCAAGAGGAAGAAACAGGGCAAAACGCAAGCCGGTTCGGGCGTCGCACGCGAGAATGCCGCGCGGTCGGAGGAGGTCGGGCTCGACTTCGCCCGCGCCTGGGTGGAGTTTCCGGACCCCGCGGACGACGAACAGGTCTTCCGCTGCGACCTGACGTGGCTGACATCACGCTGGTCGTGCATCTTCGGCCGCGGCTGCCAGGGCATCGACGCCGCGGGCCCCGACGACGGCTGCTGCACGCTGGGCGCGCACTTCTCCGACAAGGACGACGAGAAACGGGTCGCAGGACATGTGCGCCGGCTCACACCGGAGCTGTGGCAGCACCACGCCGAGGGCCTGGGCCCGGACGGCTGGACCGAGACCGACGAGGACGGCGAACGCAAGACCCGCCGCGTGGACGGCGCCTGCGTCTTCCACAACCGCGCCGGCTTCCCCGGCGGCACGGGCTGCGCCCTGCACCTGCTGGCGCTTCGCGAGGGCCGCGAGCCGCTGGAGACCAAGCCGGACGTCTGCTGGCAGTTGCCGGTCCGCCGCTCCTACGAGTGGATCACGCGCCCGGACGACACCAAGGTCCTGATGGTCTCGATCGGCGAATACGACCGCCGCGGCTGGGGCCCCGGCGGCCACGACCTCCACTGGTGGTGCACCTCGGCCCCGTCGGCCCACGGCGGCGGCAAGGCGGTGTACGAGTCGTACCGCCCGGAGCTGGTGGAACTGATGGGCGAGCGGGGCTACGCCCGCCTGGCGGAACTCTGCGAGGAACGCCTGGCCGCAGCCCGGCACGCCCCCCTCCCGGCCCCCCACCCGGCGGACTGAGGGCCGCCGGCCGGAGGCCGGGGCGCCGGGCCGCCGAGCCGTGGGTGCGCCCGGGGCAGGCGCCGGCCGGCCGCTGCCGGGCCGGTCAGCCCGCCCCCGACGGCGCCTGCGCCGGGGACGAGTCCGGTGGGCTCGGGTCCGGCTCGGACGCGGTCGGCGTGGGGTCCGGGTCCGAGGGGGACGGGTCGGGATCCGACGGGCTGGGGTCGGGGTCGGACGGCGACGGATCGGGGTCGGACGGGCCGGGGTCCGGGTCCGAGGGGGAGGGAGCCGGGTCCGACGGGCGCGGGGTGCCCGGCGGCGAGTGCGGTGGCGGCTCCGGGTGGGTCGGGGCGGGGGCGCCGCCCGGGCTCGTACGGCCGCTGCCCGCGCCCGTGATCAGGATCGCCGCGCCGCCCGGGGACACGTACACCCGCGTCTGCCAGCCCGTCCGCGGCTCGCTCACCTCCGCCACCGTCACCGCGACCGTCGTCGCCTGGCCCGGCCGCAGCGTCCCGTACGTCGCGCTGAACCGCAGCCACCCCGCGTCCGTCCCCACCCGCCAGTCGACCGGCGTCCCGCCGGACGCCCGCAGCCGCAGGTACGTCGTCTCCCCAGCCGGCCACGCCTCCACCGTCAGCCGGCCCGGGCCCACCCCCGGCCCGCCCGGGGTCGGACCGCCGCGGTCATGGACCTCCACCGACACGTCCGGGTGATTGCCGTCACGCGACGCCGGCACGGAGTCGTCGTGCGCGCTGCCGGCCTTCTCCACCGGGCGGCCGTCCAGCGACTCCGGCTCCTCCGCGTCCGCGCTCGGCGGCGGCCAGCCGGACTCCGCCTCGCCGGCCGCGGGCGCACCGCGGTTCGCCGCCCACAGCGCCAGCACCGGCGCCGCGATGACGGTCGCCACGACCGTCGACGTCACCGCCCGGGAGCGCAGCCGGCCGCGGCGGGCGGCGCGGTGCCGGGGGTCGCGGGGGTAGCCGCGGCGGTCGAAGCGCGGGGCGTGCACGAAGCGGGTGCGCTGGGCGCGCCGCATCGCCGCGTACGCGGCCGCGCGGGGCGCCTCCAGCACCGGCAGCGGTCCGTCGGGCCGCGCGGCGCGCAGCGTACCCGGCCAGGCCCAGCCCGCACCCGCGCGTTCGGCGGCGCGGCGGCACTCGGCGCAGTCGTCGACGTGCCGGACCAGCTCGCGGCTGAGGGCGGCGCTGAGGAACAGCCGGCTGTCGCCGGCGAGCCGGGCGATGGCGGGGCAGCCGTGCTGGTCGACGACGGCGAGTGCGGCCCTGGTCCGTTCGACCTCGGCGGCGGCGGTGGAGAGCAGCACGCGGGCGGCGTCGGGGTGCTGGCCGAGCACGGTGGCGACTTCCTCGGAGGGCAGCCGGTGGCGTACGGCCAACTCCAGCGCCTCGCGCTGCTCGGGCGTCGTGCCGGCGGCCTCGGGCCAGGCGAGCGCGGCCAGTTCGCGGCGGCGCAGCCGGGCGGCGGCTGCCGACGCTGACTCCCCGGCGGCTTCCGGCGCGGCTGCTGAAGCGGCTGCGGACCCGGGCTCAGGGGCGGCCTCCGCCCCCGCCGCGGAAGCCGCCCCCGGCGCCGGCGCCGCGCCCGCCTCCGCCGCACTGGCGGATCGCTTCTCCTCAGCCGCCGGGGCGGGCCGCCGCTGCGCCGGCCGGTGGCCGGGCCTGGGGAGCATGCGCTGCGCCGCTCGCTGCCCGGGCTTCTGGTCCAGGCGGCGCAGACAGGCCCAACGCGCCAGCGAGTAGAGCCAGGGCCGCCACTCGGCGGGCGTCGCGGGCCGCCGCCGGAGCTGCCGTTCGGCGATCGCGAGGACGTCGCCGAGTGCGGCGACGGCGTCGTCGTGGTCGCACAGCACCGACATGCAGTAGGTGAACAGGCCGTCCAGATAAGGCTCGTACTGCTCGGGCGGGCGCAGTGGCGGCGGCTGCCGGGCGGGTTCGGGGTCGGGGCTGCTCGTCACCCCGCGAAGGTAGGCGCATAATCGCGCACGGATCGGGGTGGTTCGGCGACTTTCGCCCTCACGGGTGACGTTGTCACTCAATGGGGGACCTGGCACCCGTCAGAGTGTCCGCCCCGCGCCGGCGACGGCTCCCGGCACCCCCGATCCGTACCCGCGCGAGGGCCGCGCAGGGGGCCGCGACCGCCGCGCCCAGCGCCAGGCCCGCCGCCACGTCGAGCGGGTAGTGCACGCCGACGAAGACCCGCGACGCCGCCAGCACCACGGCGAACGGCAGCACCCACCCCGCGATCCGCGGCCACGCCACCGCCAGCGCGACGGCCGCGGCGCCGGCGATCGTCGCGTGGTTGCTGGGGAACGACCAGTCGCCCGGCGGCGGGCAGTCCGCCAGCGGCGCCGCCGCCCCGTGCACCGCCCGGCACGGCCGCTCCCGTTCCACCCACACCTTCAGCAACTCGCTGAGCCCGTACGCCCCGGCCGTGCCCGCCGCCCCCGCGACGACCGGCGCGCGCCGCGGCGCCGCCCACCACGCGGCGGCGAAGAGCGCGGCCAGCAGGAGCAGTCCGGCGTCCGTGCCGTACTCGGCAAGCGTGTGCAGCCAGTCGGGAGTGCGGCGGGCGAGGGACGTGACGTCGCGGTACAACTCGTCGTTCATGTCCGAACGGTACGAAGCGTGTTCGGTTCACCACTTCCGGCGAAAGTCAGTACGCTCCCCTGACGAAAGTCAGACCGCGCGGCGGGTACGGGACCGCCTTGCGCCCCAAGTCTCGTAAGGTTTCCGCGTGGGATCTTTCCGCCGTCCTGTCGGTCCGCTGCCGTCCGCCATCTACTGGCGGCGCCGCGCGGTCCTGCTCGGCCTGCTCGCCGTGCTCGCGATCTTCGCGATTCTGGTCATCAACCTCGGGGGCGACAGCGAGAACGCCGCCAACGAGGGCAAGAACCCCGCCGAGTCGATCACCCCGGGGCCGACCGACGACTCGTCGGTGATCGACAACCCGCCGGGGGGCCGCGACGAGGACGGCGGCGGCTCGGGCGACTCCGAAGGCTCCGGGGGTTCGGGCGACGAGGACGGCGGCGGCTCCGGCGACTCCGAGGGTTCGGGCGGCTCCGACGGCTCAGGTGACGGCGGCGGTTCCGGTGACGGCGAGGACGGCGGTTCCGCCGGCGGCGGCTCAGGGGCGGGCGGTGCGGGCTCCGCGGGCGGCGGTTTCGACGCCGGCTCGGACGGTGTGCCGGCCGGCTCGTCCATGGCCGCGTGCGCCGCGGGCGACGTGGAGCTGACGCTGCGCAGCCAGGAACGCTCGTACGCGCCGGGGGAGCGGCCGGTGTTCGAGGTGACCGCGGTCAACTCCGGTGACCGGGACTGCAAGCTGGACTTCTCGCCGACCTCGACGGTGCTCACGATCTCGGCGGCCGGCGGCGGCGCGAGCCGGTGGTGGGCGTCGGACGACTGCCCGTGGACGACCGACCCGATCCTGCTGGCGGTGCCGGCGGGCAGCGAGGTCTCGCGGACGTACGAGTGGGACATGCGGGCGAGCGAGCCGCGCTGCGCGACGCCGAAGGCGGGCACGGCGGGCGCGGGGAGCTACGAGGCGGAGGTCAGCGCGGACGGCCTGGCGACGGCGAGGGCGCCGTTCGTGCTGGAGAAGGCGTAGCGGCCGGCCCGGCGCCCGCTGCGGCGGGCGCGCTGACCGGCCATAGGTTCCCCGGCGCCCTTCGGGCACGCCACGTTGACCGCGTACGTCTCCCTGAGGCCCCCGGATACGGTCCGTTGACCGCCGTACGCCTCATGAGGCGCTCCGCGGACGGGGCGTTGACGTCCCGGCGCGGCGCCGTCCGCGTCAGACGTAGCGCTCCAGGATCGACGACTCCGCCAGCCGCGACAGCCCCTCGCGCACCGAGCGGGCCCGCGCCTCGCCCACGCCGTCGACCGTCTGCAGGTCGTCCACGCTGGCGGCGAGGAGCTTCTGCAGGCCGCCGAAGTGCTCCACCAGCCGGTCGATGACGGCGCTGGGGATGCGCGGCACCTTGGCCAGCAGCCGGTAACCCCGCGGCGAGACCGCGGCGTCGAGGGTCTCGGGCACCCCCGAGTAGCCCAGCGAGCGGGCCACGATCGGCAGTTCGAGCAGCTCGCCGTGGGAGAGCCGGTCCAGCTCGGTGAGGGCGCGGTCCACGGTGTGCGGGCGGCGTCCGGTGCGCTCCGGCACGTAGTCCCTGACCACGAGCTGGCGTTCCGGCTCGACGCCCGCGATCAGCTCGTCGAGCTGGAGGGAGAGCAGCCGGCCGTCGGTGCCCAGCTCGACCACGTACTCCGCGATCTCGGTGGCGATCCGGCGCACCATCTCCAGCCGCTGCGCAACGGCGGAGACGTCCCGCACCGTCACCAGGTCCTCGATCTCCAGCGCGGAGAGCGTGCCGGCGACCTCGTCCAGCCGGAGCTTGTAGCGCTCCAGGGTGGCCAGCGCCTGGTTCGCCCGGGAGAGGATCGCGGCGGAGTCCTCCAGCACGCGCCGCTGGCCGTCGACGTACAGCGCGATGAGCCGCATCGACTGGCTGACGGAGACGACGGGGAAGCCGCTCTGGATCGACACCCGCTGCGCGGTGCGGTGGCGGGTGCCGGTCTCCTCGGTGGGGATCGAGGCGTCGGGCAGCAACTGCACGCCCGCGCGCTCGATCCGCGTGATGTCCTGGTCGAGGACCACGGCGCCGTCGAGCTTGCACAGCTCCCGCAGCCTGGTGGCGGTGAACTCGACGTCCAGCACGAAGCCGCCGGTGCAGATGGACTCGATGATCTTGTCCGTGCCCAGCACGATGAGCCCGCCGGTGTTGCCGCGGAGGACCCGCTCCAGGCCGTCGCGCAGCGCCGTGCCGGGCGCGACCGCGCTCAGCGCGGCCCTCACCGCGGCATCGGAGCCGGAACTGCCGCCGGCTCTGCCCGGGGCGCCCGCCCGGTCGCCTGCTGCCACTGGAACCCTCCGGAATCCTCCGGTCGTCGTTTCGGTGCTCTACGCGTGCGCCGGGCGGCGCACGCACGAGCCCCCTGCGCTCCCCCGCACGGAAGAGACCGGGGCAAAGTCTACCGGCGCGCCTCCTCGGGCTGCCGGGACTCCCTCGGCTCCCTCCCTCCGGCCGGCTCCCGGGACCCGCCGCCGGTGCGCCGCCGGCCGGCGGGCAGCGCGCGCAACGCGTCCCCTATGTCCGCGACTTCCCTGACTTTCATGCCTGCGGGGACCTTGCCCGGATCCGCCGGTACGAGCGCCTGCGTGAACCCCAGCCGGGCCGCCTCCGCCAGCCGCCTGGCCACCCCGGTCACCCGCCGCACCTCGCCGGCGAGCCCCACCTCGCCGATCGCGACCAGGTTCTTCGGCAGCGGGGTGTCGCTGGCGGCGCTGGCCAGCGCGAGCGCGACGGCCAGGTCGGCGGCCGGCTCGGAGAGCTTCACCCCGCCGACGGTGGCGCTGTAGATGTCCCGCTTGGAGAGGGCGCGGATGTCGCCGCGCTGCTCCAGCACGGCCAGCATCATCGAGACCCGGGAGGTCTCGAGCCCTGACGTGGTGCGCCGGGGGGAGGGGATCTGCGAGTCGACGGTGAGCGCCTGCACCTCCGCGACCAGCGGCCTGCGGCCCTCCAGGGTCACCGTCAGGCAGGTCCCGGGCACGGGCTCGTCCCGCCGGGTGAGGAAGAGGCCGCTGGGGTCGGCGAGGCCGATGATGCCCTCGTCGTGCAGCTCGAAGCAGCCGACCTCGTCGGTCGCGCCGTACCTGTTCTTCATGCCGCGGACCAGCCGCAGCCGGGCGTGCCGGTCGCCCTCGATGTGCAGCACGACGTCCACCAGGTGCTCCAGCAGGCGGGGGCCCGCGATGGCGCCGTCCTTCGTCACGTGCCCGACGAGGATCGTGGCCATCCCGCGCTCCTTGGAGGCCCGGATCAGCGCGCCGGCGACCTCCCGCACCTGGGCCATGCCGCCGGGGGCGCCGTCGATCTCGCCGGAGGCGACGGTCTGCACGGAGTCCAGCACCAGCAGAGCGGGCCTGACCTCGTCGAGGTGGGCGAGGACGGCGGCGAGGTCGGTCTCGGCGGCCAGATACAGCCCGTCGCTCAGCGCCCCGATGCGGTCGGCCCGCAGCCGGACCTGGCCGGCGGACTCCTCTCCCGTCACGTACAGCGTGCGCTCGCCGCCGACCGCGGCCTTCGCCGCGACGTCGAGCAGCAGCGTCGACTTCCCCACGCCGGGCTCGCCGGCCATCAGTACCACCGCGCCGGGCACGAGCCCGCCGCCGAGCACCCGGTCCAGCTCCGGCACGCCGGTGGAGCGGGCCTCGACGCGGCGGGCGTCGACCTGGGCGATGGGCAGCGCCGGCGTCGTGACCCGGCCGGCGGCCGTGGTCTTGACCGCGGGCGCGCCGACCTCCTCGATCGTCCCCCACGCCTGGCACTCGGGGCAGCGGCCGAGCCACTTCACGGTGGACCAGCCGCACTCGGCGCAGCGGTACGCGGGGCGGTCCCTGCCGCCGCTCTTTCGGGAAGCCATGCGGATAACGTAGCGGGACCCGCTGACACCGCCCGGAGTTCTCCACAGGCGGGGTGCGGCGGTACGACCGGCCCGTCCGGACTGTGGACAAACGGTCCGGACCGTGGGCAGGGGGCGTAGGCTCGAAGACTCGGATGTACCGCTTCCCCGGGAGGGAAACATGCCCGCGCTGAGGTCCCGTACCGTCACCCACGGCCGCAACATGGCGGGCGCCCGCGCCCTCATGCGCGCCTCGGGCGTAGCGAACGAGGACATCGGCAAGCCCGTCGTCGCGGTCGCCAACAGCTTCACCGAGTTCGTCCCGGGGCATACGCACCTGGCGCCCGTCGGCCGCATCGTCTCCGAGGCGGTCAAGGCCGCCGGCGCGGTGCCGCGCGAGTTCGACACGATCGCGGTGGACGACGGCATCGCGATGGGCCACGGCGGGATGCTCTACAGCCTGCCCTCGCGCGACCTGATCGCCGACTCCGTGGAGTACATGGTGGAGGCGCACTGCGCCGACGCCCTGGTGTGCATCTCCAACTGCGACAAGATCACCCCCGGGATGCTCATGGCCGCCCTGCGGCTGAACATCCCCACGGTCTTCGTCTCCGGCGGCCCCATGGAGGCCGGCCGCGCCACCCTCGTGGACGGCACGGTCCGCAAGCTCGACCTGATCGACGCCATGGTGGACGCGGCGAACGACGGCGTCTCCGACGCCGACGTGCTGCGCATCGAGGAGAACGCCTGTCCCACCTGCGGCTCCTGTTCCGGCATGTTCACCGCCAACTCGATGAACTGCCTGACCGAGGCCATGGGCCTCTCCCTCCCGGGCAACGGATCGGTGCTCGCCACCCACACCGCGCGCAAGGCGCTCTACGAGGCCGCGGGCCGCACGGTCGTCGAGCTGACCACGCGCTACTACGAGCAGGACGATGAGACGGTCCTCCCGCGGAACGTGGCGAGCCGCAGCGCCTTCGAGAACGCGATGGCCCTCGACATCGCCATGGGCGGCTCGACGAACACGATCCTGCACCTGCTGGCCGCCGCCCAGGAGGCCGGCCTCGACTACGGGCTGGCGGACATCGACGCCGTCTCCCGCCGGGTGCCGTGCCTGGCCAAGGTCGCGCCGAACGTCGCCCCCGGCGGGACGTACTACATGGAGGACGTGCACCGCGCGGGCGGCATCCCCGCCATCCTCGGCGAGCTGTACCGCGCGGGACTGCTCAACGAGGACGTGCACGCGGTGCACTCCGACTCGCTCGCGGACTGGCTCAAGCGGTGGGACGTCCGCGGCGGCTCCCCGTCGCCCGAGGCCGTCGAACTGTGGCACGCGGCGCCCGGCTGCGTGCGGTCGGCGGCGGCGTTCTCGCAGTCCGAGCGCTGGGAGTCCCTGGACACCGACGCGGAGGGCGGCTGCATCCGCTCGCTGGAGCACGCGTACTCGAAGGACGGCGGTCTCGCGGTGCTCAAGGGCAATATCGCGGTGGACGGCGCCGTGGTGAAGACCGCGGGCGTCGACGCCTCGATCCTCACCTTCGAGGGCCCGGCCGTCGTCTGCGAGTCGCAGGAGGAGGCGTGCGACAAGATCCTCGGCAAGCAGGTCAAGGAGGGCGATGTCGTCGTCATCCGCTACGAGGGCCCCAAGGGCGGCCCCGGCATGCAGGAGATGCTGTACCCGACGTCGTTCCTGAAGGGCCGCGGCCTGGGCAAGGCGTGCGCGCTGGTCACCGACGGCCGCTTCTCCGGCGGCACGTCGGGGCTCTCCATCGGCCACGCCTCGCCCGAGGCGGCGGCGGGCGGCGCGATCGCGCTGGTCGAGGACGGCGACCTGATCCGTATCGACATCCCGAACCGCGGCATCGAGCTGCTGGTCGACGAGCAGACCCTGGCCGAGCGCCGCGCGGCCCTCGGCGGGCGGTACGCGCCGGAGAACCGCGAGCGCAAGGTGTCCACGGCCCTGCGGGCGTACGCGGCGATGGCGACCAGCGCCGACAAGGGCGCGGTGCGGGACGTCACCAAGCTGGAGGGCTGAGCCCGGCGCGGCCCGCAGCGGCGCGGCCGCGCCCTTACCCCGGCTCCCCCAGGGGCGGCCTTCGGCCCGTCCCCAGGGGGGCGGGACACGCCGCGGAGGGCTCCGCGATAATCGGGTGCGTGAGCGACAACCAGCAGTCAGAGAGCCACGACGGCGCGCCGCTGCCCGAGACCCTGCGGTTCTTCGGCACCACCTGGGTCGACCGCTCGCGCGGCTACTGGGCCCGCCGCGTCGGCGTCGCCGTCCTGGCCCTGGTGCTGGCCGCAGCCGGCGCGTTCGTGCTGGCGCTGTCGTACAACGGCCTGCAGCTCGCCGACAGCGGCGGCATCATCCAACTGCTGATGATCGCCGCCTTCGCGGTCTGCAGTTCGCTCGCCTTCACCCGCACCCTCGGCGGCTTCAGCCGCCCGCACGAGGCCGGGCCCGCGGACAGCTCGTGGCGGCCGATCCGGGTCATAGGCTTCGTCGGCGTGCTGCTCGCGTACACGGTGCGCAGCTTCGCCGAGGCCCCCGGCGAGGGGATGCTGCGCAAGGACTACGAGCACCGGCTGGAGCAGCACGCGCGCCGCCGCTCGTCCCGTACGGGCAACCCCGCCAAGCGCAAGCGCAAGAAGCGCCGCTGACCCGCCCCGGGCCCCACGCCCCCCACGCCCCCCACGCCTCCCCGCGCCGCCTACGCCCCCTCCCGCGCCCCCGCGGACGCCGCCACCCACCCGTCCGCCAGGTCCGCCAGCCGGTGCGCCGCCGCCGTGGTCCGCTCCCGGTCGCCCGTGTTCAGCATGTCGATCTGCAGCCCCGCGAAGGCCGCGTTGAGCAGCGTCGCGTAGCCCGTCGCCGCCTCCGCCGGCACCCCCCGGTCGCGGAACCAGCCCGCGACGAACTCCACCCGGTCCGCCAGCAGCCGTGACGTCGCCCCGCCCAGCCGGTCCCCGGCGGCGAGCCCCTCGATCTCGTGGATGAGCCGGGTGAGGGGCAGATGCTCGGGCGTCAGGTGGTATTCCCACGTGGCCCGTACGACCTCGCCCATGCCCATCTCGCCGTCGGCGCCGGGCAGCCCGGCCAGCCACTCCCGCTGCCGCTCGTCCAGCCGCGCCAGCGTGGCGGCCAGCAGGTCGGCCTTGTCGGCGAAGTGGTGCGTGAGCACCCGCGTGCTCTGCCCCAGCTCCTTGGCCAGCGGCCGCATCGACAGGGTGGCGAGGCCGTGGTCCACGAGGTAGTCCACGACCGAGTCGAGCAGGGCGGTCTTGCGGGCCGGGTCGGCGGGTCTGGGCATGGCACTCCTGGTACGGGCCGCCAGGACACCCGCGTACGCACCCGTGGAGCGCACGTACGCGCAGGGGCCCGGAAACCGGTGGACGCCATTAGGGTAACGACTGTTACCTTAATGGCATGGACGAGAATCCCACCCTGCAGAAGGCCGCATCACCTCTCCGCCGCTCCCTGCCGGGCTGGCTGATCGCGCTCACGCTGACGACCTTCACATTCTCCACCGACGACTACCTCGTCGCGGGCGTGCTCCCCGGCATCGCCGACGACCTGGACGTCTCCGAGGCCGCGGTCGGGCAGCTCGTCACCGTCTTCTCCCTGGTGCTCGCGCTCGCCGCCCCCGTCGCCTCCGTGCTCACCGCGACCTGGCCCCGCCGCCCGCTGTTCACCGCCGCCCTCGCGGTGTTCGCCGCCGCGAACTTCGCCATGCCGCTCGTCGCCTCCTTCCCCGTCCTCATGGCCCTGCGGGTGGCCGCCGCGCTCGCCGCCGCCATCGTGGTGCCCGGCGCCCTCGGCGCCGCCGCGGCCCTCGCCCCGCCGGAGCGGCAGGGCCGCTACATGGGCACCGTCTTCGCCGGGCTGACCACGTCCCTGCTGCTCGGCGTCCCGCTCGGCACCTGGGTCGGCGCGGTCGCCGGCTGGCAGGGCGCGTTCGTCCTCGGCGGCCTCCTGGGCGTCGCCTCCCTCGCCGCCCTGTACGCGACCCTGCCCGAGCCGCCCCGCGGCGAGGCCCTGCGGCTGGCCGACCGGCTGACCCCGCTGGCCCGCCCCGCGCTGCTCCTCGGCCTCGCCGCCACCGCCGTCGCCGTACTCGGCAACCTGATGGTGGTCACGTACCTCGCCGTCTACCTCCGCGACCTCGCGGGCGTCGGCCCCACCGGGCTCGGCGTGATCTTCGTGCTGGCCGGCGCCGCCGGCATCGCCGGCAGCCAGCTCGGCGGCCCCGCCGCCGACCGGTGGGGCGCGGAGCGCGCGCTGCTGATGGGCTGCGGCGCGTTCGCGCTGGTGATGCTCGGGCTCGTCGCCTGCTGGCGGCTGCGCCCCGCGCCGCTGGTGCTGGTGGTGCCGCTGCTCCTGCTGTGGTCCGCGGCGGCCTGGTGGATCCCGCCGGCCGCCAGCGCCCGGCTGCTGCGCCTCGCGGGACCGGCCGGCGCCCAGGCCCTCGCGCTCAACAGCAGCGCCGTCTACCTCGGCGTCGCCGCAGGCGGCGCGGTCGGCGGCGTCCTCCTCGACGCGTACGGCAGCGGCGCGCTCCCGGCCGGCGCGGCGGCGGCGCAGCTCGTGGCACTCGCCCTGTTCGGCCTCGCCTCCCGCCGGGCCACTCAGGGGAAACCCTGAGGCCCGCCCGGGGTCACCCCCAGACGACCCGGACATGTGTCAGTACTCTTTGACAGGTGGTTGCGCCACCTGTCAGCTTGGACTGACACACCGACGCACGAAGGGGCCGCAGATGGCACGGACGCCCGCTCCGGCCCCGTCCGGAGACGAATTGCTCAAGGTCCTCGCCGCGCTCGGCAATCCGCACCGCCTGCGGATCGTCGCCGCGCTGCACCAGGGCCGGAACTACGTCAGCCGGCTGGCCCGCGAGATCGGCATGAGCCGCCCGCTGCTGCACATGCACCTGCAGCGGCTGGAGGCTGCGGGCCTGATCACCGGCTCGCTGGAGCTGTCAGCGGACGGCAAGGCGATGAAGTTCTACGAGGTGGTCTCGTTCCGGTACGAGCTGACCCCCGAGCTGATCGCGGAGGTCGCCCGCACCCTCGGCGACGGTGACGGCGAGCCGGAAGGCGAGCCCCCCGGGAAGGACAAGGCCCGTACCGGGAAGCCCGAGACGGTGAAAGAGGAAGCCACATGAACGAGCAGACGGTGCACCTCGCCGACAGCGGCGACACGGTCGGTGCCGTGGTCGGCGCGGTCGGTGCCGCCGGGTTCTTCGCGCTGCTGATCGTGGTGGTCTGGCAGATCGCCGCCACCTGGCGGGCCAAGATGCTCGCCGCCCGCGAGGAGCAGTACCGGCAGCTGGCCATCAAATACCAGCAGTTGCTGGAGGACAACCTCGAACTGCACCGCCGCAGCATTGACGAACTCACCGAGGCGCGGCGCTCCATCACCTCGATGGAGAAGATGATGCGCGAGATCGAGTAGCACCGGCATGCGTACGGGCCGGAAGCGGCAACTTCCGGCCCGTACGAGGACGAAGTAATCCCCGGCACACTTCCGCGCCACGGCCAGGTCGGCAAACCACAGCGGCCGCGGTGCGGGTCAGTCGTGCGCCGACTCACCTCTTTCAGAAGGAGACCATCCCATGTCCGCTCGGATCAAGCAGCTCGTGGCTGCACCCGGAGGGCAGCGCACGAAATGGCTGGTACTGGCCGCCTGGATACTCCTCTTGGTCGCGCTCGGCCCGCTGGCCGGCAAGCTCGGCGACGTCGAGGACACCGGCCCCAACGCCTTTCTGCCGCGCAGCGCCGAGTCCGCCGAGCTGAACACGGAGCTGGAGAAGTTCCGCGGCGATCCCGAGGACGAGGTCATGCCCGCGGTCGCCGTCTACAGCGTGCCGGAGGGCGCGATGACGGACGCCGGCCGGCTGAAGGCGGAGGCGGACGTAAGGGCCTTCGCGCCGTACGTCGCCGCGGGCGAGCGCGTCACCCCGCCCATGCCCTCCGACGACGGCGGCGCGCTGATGACCATCGTGCCGATCACCGACGAGGACGACCTCACCGACACCGTCGAGGACGTACGCGAGGTGGCCGCCGACGGCGCCCCGCCGGGCGTCGACGTGGAGGTGGGCGGCCCGGCGGCCTCCCTCGCCGACTCCGTCGCCGTCTTCGACTCCCTGGACGCGACGCTGATGCTGGCTACCCTGGCCGTCGTCACCGTCCTCCTGCTGATCACGTATCGCAGCCCCGTCCTGTGGCTCTTCCCCGTGCTGGCCGTCGGCTTCGCCGCCGTCCTCACCCAGGCCGCCACGTACCTCCTCGCCAAGCACGCCTCCCTGCCCGTCGACCCGCAGGCGGCGGGGATCCTGATGGTCCTCGTCTTCGGCGTCGGTACGGACTACGCGCTGCTGCTCATCGCCCGCTACCGCGAGGAGCTGCACCGCCACGAGAACCGCCACGAGGCCATGCAACTGGCGCTGCGCCGCTGCTTCCCCGCGATCCTCGCCTCCGCGGCGACCATCGCGGTCGGCCTCTCCTGCCTGTACTTCGCCGACATCAGCTCCTCCCGCTCCCTCGGCCTGGTCGGCGCGGTCGGCGCGGTGTGCGCGTTCCTCGCGCTGGTCACGGTGCTGCCGACGCTGCTGGTGATCGTCGGCCGGTGGGTCTTCTGGCCGTTCGTGCCGCGCCACGGCACCCCCGTGCACGGGCACCGCACGGTGTGGTCCCGGATCGGCGCCGCGGTCGCGCGCCGCCCGCGCTGGTCGTGGCTGATGTCGCTGGGCGTGACCGCCCTGCTCGTGTTCGGCGTCGTCGGCATGGACTTCGGTCTGAAGCAGTCGGAACTGTTCCAGGACAAGCCCGAGTCGGTCGTCGCGCAGGAGCGCATCTCCGCGCACTACCCCTCCGGCGCCTCCGACCCGGCCGACATCGTCACCAACGCCGACGCGAAGGACGCCGTACGGGCCGCGGCCGGGAAGGTCGACGGCGTGGCGGGAGTCGCGGACGGCGGCACCACCGGCGACCTGGCCGCCCTGCGTGTCACCCTCGACGACGAACCCGACTCGGACGCCGCCAAGGACACCATCGACGACCTGCGCGCCGCCGTGGGCGCCGTCGACGGTGCGGACGCCCTCGTCGGCGGCACGACGGCGGAGGCGCTGGACACCCAGCGGGCGGCGGACCGCGACCTGCGGGTGGTCGTGCCGATCGTGCTGCTGGTGGTCTTCCTGGTGCTGATCGGGCTCCTCCGCGCGCTGGTGGCGCCCCTCGTCCTGCTCGCCACCGCCGTGCTGTCGAACGTGGCCGCGCTGGGGGCGTCGTACCTCCTCTTCGACCACGTCTTCGACTTCGCCGCGGTCGACTGGTCCATCCCGCTGATGGGCTTCGTCTTCCTGACCGCGCTCGGCATCGACTACAACATCTTCCTCATGACCCGGGTGAGGGAGGAGGTCGCGCTGCACGGCCACGCGAAGGGGGTCCTCACCGGCCTGACGTCGACCGGTGGCGTGATCACGTCGGCGGGCATCGTGCTGGCCGCCACGTTCTCGGTCTTCGCCGGGCTGCCGCTGGTGACGATGGCGCAGTTGGGCGTGCTGGTCGGGGTGGGCGTGCTGCTGGACACCTTCCTGATCCGCACGGTCATGGTGCCGGCGCTGGCGCTCGACCTGGGGAAGTGGACGTGGTGGCCGGGCGCCCTCTTCCGGCAGGAGACGCGGCGCCCGCCGGCGGCCGCGGACACGGCGGCCGGGCTGCCGGAGGCGGATCGCGTACGGGCCTGAGGGCTCCGGTCCGTACGGCGACAGGGGCACCCGGCTCGCCGGGTGCCCCCGCGCTCCTTGACAGCGCTCCGGGTCCCCACGATGTTCCACGCATGGTGAATATCGGACCGGGGGCCGTCCACGCCCGCGGGCTGTCCGTGGTCCGCGGCGGGGCCACCGTCCTCCACGACCTCGGCTTCGACGTCCCGCGCGGCCAGGTCACCGGCCTCCTCGGCCCCTCCGGGTGCGGCAAGACCACCCTCATGCGCGCCATCGTCGGCACCCAGGCCCGCGTCACCGGCACCCTCGACGTGCTCGGCGCGCCGGCCGGCGCCGCCCGCCTGCGCCACCGCATCGGCTACGTCACCCAGGAGCCGTCCGTCTACCGCGACCTGACCGCCCGGCAGAACCTCGACTACTTCGCCGCCATCCTCGAACCCGGCACCTCCCGCGCCGAACGCCGCACCCAGGTCGCCCGCGCCCTCGCCGACGTCGACCTCACCGGCGAGGGCGACCGGCTCGCAGGCCGCCTCTCCGGCGGCCAGCTCGCCCGCGTCTCCCTCGCCGTCGCGCTCCTCGGCCGCCCGGAACTGCTGGTGCTCGACGAGCCGACCGTCGGCCTCGACCCCGTACTCCGGCGCGACCTGTGGGCGCTGTTCCACGAGATCGCCGCGGAGCGCGGCGCCACGCTGCTCGTCTCGTCGCACGTGATGGACGAGGCGGAGCGCTGCCAGCGGCTGATGCTCATGCGCGCGGGCCGGATCCTCGCCGACGACACCCCGGACGGGCTGCGCGAGCGGGTCGGCAGCGAGACCGTGGAGGAGGCGTTCCTGCGGCTCGTGGCGGCGGCCGAGCAGCGGGAGCGGCGCGAAGGCACGGACGGGGACGGGGACCGCGGGGACGGCGCCCCGTGAACGCCACCCGCACCCTCGCCACCGCGCGCCGCGTCCTGCGGCAACTCGGCCACGACCGCCGCACCGTCGGCCTCATCCTGGGCGTGCCGCTGGTCATGATGACGCTGCTCTACGGGGTCTTCGACGGCGACAAGCGCACCTTCGACTCCATCGGCGCCTCCCTGCTCGGCATCTTCCCGCTGATCACCATGTTCCTGGTGACCTCCATCGCCACCCTGCGCGAACGCACCTCCGGCACGCTGGAACGGCTGCTCGCCATGCCGCTGGGCAAGGGCGACATGATCCTCGGCTACGCGCTCGCCTTCGGCACCCTGGCCGCGGTCCAGGCGTCGCTCGCCGCGGGGCTCGCCGTCTGGGTCCTGGACCTGGGCTTCGCCGGGTCGCCCTGGCTGCTGCTCGTCGTCGCGCTGCTCGACGCTGGAGGCGATCTCCGACGCGATGCCGATGTCGTACGCCGTGAACGGCATGAACCAGATCCTGGACCACGAGGAGGTGACCGGCGACTTCCTCCGCGACGTCGCCGTCGTCGGCGGCAGCGCGGTGCTGGTGCTCGGCCTCGGTGCGGTGACGCTCCGGCGCCGTACGGCGTGACCTGCCGGCATGTCCTGGCGACGTGACCTGCGGACCCGTCCGGGCTGTGGATAACTTCGCGGGGTGCCGGGCCGCGGTGCGAGGATGGACCGCATGACCCAGAAAGTCGCCGTACTCGGCGCCGGAAAGATCGGCGAGGCGCTGCTCTCCGGCATGATCCGCGCCGGGTGGTCGCCCGGCGACCTGCTCGTGACCGCCCGCCGCCAGGACCGCGCGGAGGAGCTGCGCCATCGCTACGGTGTCGAGCCCGTCTCGAACGGGGACGCCGCCAAGCGCGCCGACACCCTCATCCTCACCGTCAAGCCGCAGGACATGGGCACGCTGCTGGACGACCTCGCGCCGCACGTGCCGGCGGACCGGCTCGTCGTCTCCGCCGCGGCCGGCATCCCCACGGACTTCTTCGAGGAGCGGCTGCCGGAGGGCGCCCCGGTCGTCCGCGTCATGCCGAACACGCCGGTGCTCGTGGACGAGGGGATGTGCGTCATCTCCGCGGGGAAGCACGCCGTGGAGCAGCACCTGGCGCGGACCGAGGAGATCTTCAAGCCCGTCGGCAAGACGCTGCGCGTCCCCGAGGCGCAGCAGGACGCCGCCACCGCCCTGTCCGGCTCGGGACCGGCGTACTTCTACTTCCTCGTGGAGGCCATGACCGACGCCGGGATCCTCCTGGGCCTGCCGCGCGAGAAGGCCCACGACCTCATCGTGCAGGCCGCGATCGGCGCCGCGGTCATGCTGCGCGACAGCGGCGAGCACCCGGTCAAGCTCCGCGAGGCGGTCACGTCCCCCGCGGGCACGACGATCAACGCGATCCGCGAGCTGGAGAACCACGGCGTACGGGCCGCGCTGATCGCGGCGATCGAAGCCGCTCGCGACCGCAGCCGAGAGCTGGGCACGGGCCCGGCGCCGGACGCCAAGCGGTCGTAGGGAAGCCGGAGATGACAGCGCAGCCGCCCCCGCCTGCCGGACCGGGCACGTCCGGACCGGCCGCGTCCGGACCGGACCTGTCCGGGCGGGAGCCGATCCGGGTCCTGCTCGCGGACGATGAGGCCATGGTCCGCGGCGGGGTGCGGGCCATCCTCGCCGCCGCGGCGGACATCGAGGTCGTCGCCGAGGCCGGCGACGGCCGCGAGGCCGTCGAGCTGACCCGGCGGCACCGCCCCGACGTCGCGCTGCTCGACATCCGCATGCCCGTGCTCGACGGCCTGGGCGCCGCCGCCGAGCTGCGCCGGGCCGCGCCCGGGACGGCGGTGGTGATGCTCACGACCTTCTCCGAGGACGAGTACATCGCGGGCGCCCTCGACAGCGGCGCCGCCGGCTTCCTGCTCAAGTCCGGTGATCCGTACGAGCTGATGGCCGCCGTCCGCGCCGCCGCGGGCGGCGCCTCGTACCTCTCGCCGCACGTCGCCCGCCGCGTCATCCAGCGGGTCAGCGGCGGCCGGCTGACCCGGGAGAAGGAGGCGCGCGAGCGCGCCGCGGCGCTCACCCCGCGGGAGCGCGAGGTGCTGGCCCTCGTCGGCGCCGGTCTGTCGAACGCGGAGATAGCCGGCCGCCTGCACCTGGTGGAGGGCACGGTGAAGGCGTACGTCAGCCAGGTGCTGGCCCGCCTGGAGCTGAGGAACCGGGTCCAGGCCGCGATCCTCGCCTACGAAGCCGGGCTCGTCGGCGAGGACGCAGGGCCCCCGGCGCAGGGCTCGCCGTAACCCGCGGCGTCCGCCGCGCGGGCACCGCCGCCGGTGCCCCCGTCCGTGCGCCGCCGCAGCCGGAGGGCCCGTACGCCCTCGTGCAGCAGCGTGATGCCGAACGCGAGCCCCAGCCCCAGCGCCACCCCGCGCAGCGGCTCGTCCTCGAAGGCCGCGCCGCCGGCGTAGCCGAGCGTCGTCCCGTACGCCGCCCAGGTCACCGCCGCGACGACCGCGTAGCGCGTGAAGGTCCGGCGCGGAAAGCCCGTCGCCCCCGTCGTGAGCGTGGCCGCCGTCCGGCCGCCCGGGATGTAGCGCGCCACGACGAGCACCAGCCCGCCCCGCTCCGCCAGCATCCGCCCCACCCGCTCGTACGCCCGCTGCGCCCGGCTGCCCGGCCGCAGCCGGTCGAAGACCCGCGGCCCGGCCCGCCGCCCGATGGCGTACGAGATGTGGTCCCCGGTCAGCGCCCCCAGCGCCGCCACCGCGGCCACCAGGACCGCGTCCGGCTGCCCGCCGGCCGCGGCGAACACCCCCAGGGTGATCACCAGCGTCTCGCTCGGCACCACCGGGAAGAAGCCGTCCAGCGCGGCGATGCCGAAGAGCGCCAGGTACACCCACGGGGTGCTGACCACGCCCTCGACGGCGTGGATGATCGCGTCATTCATGCGGTTCACGCTAGGAACGCGGCCCGTGCGCCACCGCGCACGGAAGTCAGGACCTCCCCATGACTTTCGTCAGGTGCCCGGCGGCCCCCGCCCCCCGT
The DNA here is from genome assembly GCF_007827615.1 of Streptomyces sp. CNZ287. Taxonomy (NCBI): domain Bacteria; kingdom Bacillati; phylum Actinomycetota; class Actinomycetes; order Kitasatosporales; family Streptomycetaceae; genus Streptomyces; species Streptomyces sp. CNZ287. The sequence continues at coordinate 279,788 of NZ_VISV01000008.1, forward strand.
ACCGTGGCCGCATGACCGGCACCGACCGGCTGCCCGGCACCCCGCGTCGCACGCTGCCCGACCGCCTCCGCCCGAGCCGCCCCGCAAGCGACCCCCCGGAGAGGGACCCCCGGGACGGCGACCGCCCCGCCCCGGCCGCCGCCCTCCGCCGCCTCCTGCGCAGCGAACGCGCCGCGGACCTGCTCCTCTGGCTCGTCCTCACCCTCCCCGCCGTCTACGCCGCCGGCCTCCCCGGCGCCGAGCAGGCCGCCGGCGTCGACCTGCGCTGGATACGCATCGCCGCCGTCCCCCTCCTCGCCCTCGCGGTGGCCGTCGGCCGCTCCCGCCCCCTGCTCGCCGCCGCGATCCCCGCCGGCCTCGCGCTGGCCGCGACGCCCGAGCTCTTCACCAACCAGTTCGTCCTCGCCCAGGTCGCCCTCTCCTTCCTCCTCGGCCGCCGCGCCGACCGCCCGCGCCGGGTACTCGCGCTCTTCTGCGCCGTCGCCGCGGCCGGCCTCGTCCTCGTCCGCGCCGTTCCCGACGCGACGTTCGCCGGCTGGGCGACGCTCGTGCTCACCGTGCTCTTCGCGATGGTGCTCCCGTGGCTCCTCGGCCGGTACGCGCGCCAGCACGCCGCGCTCGTCAGCACCGGCTGGGAGCTGGCGGAGCGGCTGGAGCGCGAGCAGGAGCTGACCGCCGACCGCACCCGGCTGCGCGAGCGCTCCCGTATCGCCGGCGACATGCACGACTCCCTCGGCCACGAACTGACCCTCATCGCCGTACGGGCCGCGGCCCTCCAGGTCTCCCCCGGCCTCGACGAGCCCGCCCGCAAGGAGGCCGCCGAACTCCGCGAGGCCGCGGCGGCGGCCACCGAGCGGCTGCGCGAAGTCATCGGCGTGCTCCGCGAGGACGACGAGGGCGCGCCCGCGCACCCGGCGGACGGCAGGGTGGAGGAGCTGGTCAAGCGGGCGGCCGCGTCGGGGATGGAGGTGGAGCTCGTACGCGACGAAGGCGGAGACCGGACCGCCTCCCACGACCCGTCCCCGGACGGCGAACCTCCCGCCCCCCTCCCGCCGGTCGCCGACCGGGCGATCCACCGTGTCGTCCAGGAGGCGCTGACCAACGCCGCCAAGCACGCCCCGGGCGCCCCCGTGACCGTCCGGCTCCGCCGCGACGGCGACCACGCCGAGGTCACCGTCGTCAACGGCCCGCCGCCCCCGCGTACGGCAAAAGCTCTGAAAGCCTCAGAAACCCCCGGCGGCTACGGACTCGTCGGCCTCGACGAACGCGTCCGCCTCGCCGGCGGCATCCTCCGTGCACAGCCTGTGGACGGCGGATTCTCCGTCACCGCCCGCCTCCCCCTCACCCCCGGCGCCGCCCCCGCCCCGCCGCGCGAGTACGCCGCCCGGCGCGAACTGGCCGCCGCGCGCCGCCGCGTACGCCGCGGCATCCTCGACGCGATCTGGATCCCGGTCGTCGGCACGATCGTCCTCGGCGCACTCCTCTTCGGCGTCGACCTCTACACCTCGTACCGCTCCGTCCTCGACGCCGGCACGTACGACTCGTTCCGCATCGGCCAGCCGCGCGACGCCGTCGAGCGACGCCTCCCCGCCTACGAGGCCGACGTCAACACCCGCCCCGCCGCCGCCCCCGCCGACCCACCGGGCACCGACGACTGCGTCCTCTACCGCACCACCCCCTTCACCCTCGATCCGTCCTACCGCCTCTGCTTCACCGACGGCCGCCTCTCCCACAAGGACAAGGTCGACGCCGATCCGTAGCCCCGCCCACCCGGGGGTTACCCCCACCCGCGCCCGGTGGCCCGCAGGATGGGGCGCGGGCGCGCCCCTCCGTAGCGTCGTACGACATGAAGCCGAAGCCCGCAGCCCTCGCCGCCCCCGCGCTCGCACTGGCCCTCGCCGCCGTCGCGACCGCCTGCACCCAGGCGGTCGGCGACGGCAAAGCCGAGCACCGCACCTTCCGTATCGGCGCCGACGCCACCACCCTCACGATCGACGCCGACGACACCGCCGTGGAGCTGGTGCCCGTCGACCGCGAGGACGGCGAGATCGACGTCACCCGCTGGTTCAAGGCCGAGAAGTGGAACGGCGACGTCGGCACCACGTGGTCCGTCGACGGCGACACCCTGCACTTCCGCACCAAGTGCAGCGGCGTCGTCGTGAGCTGCGACTCCCGCTACCGCGTCGAGGTACCGCGGAACCTCGACGTCGAGATCGACGGCAGCGACGGCCGCATCGAGGCGAACGGCTTCGACACCCGCCTCGACATCAGGAGCGGCGACGGCGCGGTGGAGGTCGCGGACGCCGGCGGCCCTCTGAACATCGAGGCCCGCGACGGCTCCGTACGCATCGCCGGCGCAGCCGGCCCGGTCGACCTCGACGCCCGCGACGGCTCCGTCCGCGCCACCGGCCTCACCACCACCCGCGTCACCGCCGCGCTCGGCGACGGCAGCCTGCACCTGGGCTTCACCGAAACCCCGGACCAGGTCACCGCGGAGACCCGCGACGGCGGCCTGACGCTGGAGGTGCCGAAGGCGCCGTACCGGGTGAGCACCGACGTACGCGACGGCAGCACCGACGTCACCGTCCCGCGCGACCCCGCCAGCCCGCACCGCATCAAGGCCACCACCGGCGACGGCAGCGTCACGATCCGCCCGGCGAGCTGACGGCGCCGAAGGCGGGCAGCAGCCCGGCGGCGTCGTACGCCGCGTCCACCCGCGGCCGCGCCATCCCCCGCGCCCGCTCCGCCCCGCGCGCCAGTACGCCCTCGACGTACGCGGGATCGGCACTCAGCTCCGCGTGCCGCTCCCGCACCGGCCGCAGCGCCTCCACCACGGCCTCGGCGGTATCCCGCTTGAGCTGCCCGTACGACGTGTACTCACCCGCCAGCTCCGCCGGCTTCCGCCCGCTGCACCCGGCCAGGATCTCCAGCAGATTCGCCACCCCCGGCTGCGCCTCCCGGTCGTACGTCACCTCGGCACCGCTGTCGGTCACGGCCCGCATGACCTTCCGCCGCACGGCGTCCGGCTCGTCGAGGAGATGCACGATGCCGGCCCGCGCCGCGGGCCCGTCGTCGGACTTGCCCATCTTCGACGCCGGATCCTGGAGGTTCATCACGCGCGCGGCGACGGACGGCCGGGTGACCCGCGGCACGCTGAAGACCCGCCCGTACCGCTGGTTGAACCGCTGCGCCAGATCCCGCGCCAGCTCCACGTGCTGCCTCTGGTCGTCGCCGACGGGCACCTCGTCGGCGTCGAAGGCGAGGATGTCGGCGGCCATGAGCACCGGATACGTCAGCAGCGACAGCCGCACGCTCCCGCCCTTGGCCCGCTCCCGCGCGGCCTTCTCCTTGTACTGGATCATCCGCCGCATCTCCCCGTCCGCGGCGGTGCACTCCAGCAGGTACGACAGCCGCACGTGCTCGTCCACGTGACTCTGCACGTACACCGTGCACAGGCCGGGATCGAGCCCCGCGGCCAGCAGCAGTTGCGCGGCCTGCCGGCTCAGCCGCCGCAGCCGCGCGGGCTCGTACGACACGGTCATGGCATGCAGGTCGACGACGCAGAACAGCGCGTCCGCCTGATGCTGGTCCACCTCGACCCAGCGCCGCACGGCACCCAGGTAGTTCCCGAGCGTCAGATGCCCGGTGGGCTTCACCCCGCTGAAGATGCGCGCCCGCGGAGCCTGCGATCCGTACGCCGTCATCGTCGTCCCTCTCGTCCACATGCCGGAGACCGCCGCATCGACGGCCGGCGAGCGAGAGAGCCACGCAAAACGGCCGCCGAACCGGCGGCCGCTGAAGTCGTGCCACGCACGCACCCGAGGTCGACCGCCGTCAGGCGGCCCACCACTGCTGGGTACGTGCACGAGCTGTCATGCGCCCTACCGTACCCCGGTAGGGCCCAGACGGGGCCCTACCGGGCCGCACACAGGACCGTGGCCGGGACCGACCGGGCGCCGCTTGACACGGACGTCATGGATCCGTAAAGTTCTTCGGGTTGCCACGGGGCCGTTGAGGTTCTGGAGTGCGACGGTGGCCGTTCCTGAGGGGGCGGCTCGTCCCATCTACTCGTTGTGTGATCGTCTCCCTTCGTCGGGGTTGAATCGGCATGCCCGGTTCTTTTCGGCGGGCGGCCGGATTTTGCGCCGCCGGGACAATCCGCTACGGTTATGGAACACCGAAGGGAAACGCCCGGAGAGGCCCGGAAGGGTTTTGAAGGTAGTGTCCGTTCTTTGAGAACTCAACAGTGTGCCAAGTAATCGATG
>NZ_VISV01000009.1:0-280794 GCF_007827615.1 Streptomyces sp. CNZ287
ATCGGTGCGGATCTGACGTATGCCTGGCCGACCAACGAGATCGCGGTGATGGGCGCGGAGGGCGCGGCGAACGTGATCTTCCGGCGTGACATCGCGGCCGCGGACGACCCCGACGCCAAGCGGGCGGAGATGGTCAAGCAGTACAAGGCGGAGCTGATGCACCCCTATTACGCGGCCGAACGCGGCCTCGTGGACGACGTCATCGACCCCGTGGACACCCGCCAGATCCTCATCCGGTCCCTGGCGATGCTGCGTACGAAACACGCGGACCTGCCGGCGCGCAAGCACGGCAACCCGCCCATGTAGTGCGGAAGGTCACCAAACGGCGGCGCCTTCCCGGGCGCCGCAGCTCAGTGCTGCTCTCGCCGAGGGTGACAGTTTTGTCGACGCGGCGATGCATTGACAAACAGACCGCTCAGTATCTTTAATCGGAGTGATTCACGTCACGATGCGCACTGTGCTCAGGGGCAGCAGCGGACGCGGGGCACGTCTAGCCTGGTCCGCTCCACACATGGGGGATCGATGGACATTGAAGTGCTTGGTCCGTTAACAGTGCATTTACGGGGGAGGCTTGTTCTCCCGACAGCGCCCAAACCGCGGAAGCTGCTGGCCATGCTCGCGCTGCGGGCCGATCAGGTGGTGCCGATTACGGTCCTGATCGATGAACTCTGGGGCCAGAACCCGCCGCGGAGCGCCCGCACCACCATGCAGACCTACGTCCTCCAGCTTCGCGAACTCATCGGAGAGGCGCTGGAGCTGGGCGGCGGAGACCGCGGGGCCGCCAAGGACGTCCTGGTCACCCTGCCGGGTGGGTACCGGCTGGAGACCAGCGGCGGAAGCGTCGACTTCCGCGAGTTCGACCGCCGGGTGGCCGCCGGCTACCGGGCGTTCGGCGCGGAGGACTTCCACGCCGCCGCGCGGCTGCTGCGCAGCGCGCTCTCGCTGTGGACGGCGCCCGCCCTCGCGGACGTCCAAGCGGGCCCGTACATCAGGATGGAGATCAACCGCCTGGAGGAGACACGCCTGGGCGCGCTCGACCGGCGGATGGAGGTCGATCTGCGCCTCGGCCGGCACCGGGAGGTTCTCTCGGAGCTGACGCTGCTCGTCAACCAGCACCGCACGAACGAGAGTCTGCACCGGCAGTTCATGCTGGCGCTCCACCGCTGCGGGCGGCCCGGCGAGGCGCTGAGCGCCTACCAGCGGTTGCGGGCCACGCTCGTGGAAGAGCTTGGTCTGGAGCCTTCGCCTCAACTGCAGCGGTTGCAGCGGGCCATCATCGCGTCGCGGGGGACTCAGTCCCCGGGGCGCGCGGTGGTCGAGCAGCCGGAAGCGCCGGCCCGGCACGGATGACCGGTGTGCTCCGGTGGCGCTCGTCGCGCCTGCGGCCGCGTGGGGCGGCCGTCGGTCAACGGCTGCCGGCGGGCCGGGCGGTGAACTGGTCGAAGCGCTGGAGCAGCGCCTGATGGTCCCGGGTGAGCCGGTCGAGGTGACGCCGCATGCTGGCGATCTCGACGTGCAGGGCGCGGTCCCCGCCGCCCGCCGCCGCGGCATCCGTGAGCGCGCCGGGGTCCCGCGCGCCGAGGAGGGGCTCCGTCGCGACGGCGAGCCGTTCCGAGTGCCCGGCGAAGTCCGGCGGATAGAGCGCCGAATCGTGGTCGAGCACCGCCCTGAGGCGACCGCGGAGTACGGGGCCGGGCTCGATGCCCAACTCCCGGGCGAGCCGGGCACGTGCCCTGTCGTACACGCTCAGTGCGTCGGCCTGCCGGCCGCACCGGCAGAGGGCGACCATCAGCAGGTCGTAGAAGCGCTCCCGCAGCGGGTGGCGGACGGTCAGCTCGGTCAGCTCGCTCGTGATCTCGTGGTGCCGCCGGGTCCGCAGGCACGCCTCATACAGCGCCTCGAGCGCGACGAGCCGCGCCTCCTCCAACTGCGCCACCTCGCCCGCGCACATGTCGAGCGACGCCCCCTCCAGTACCGGGCCGCGCCAGCACGCCAGCGCGCGCCGCAGCAGGCGGGCGGCCTGTTCGGGGTCGCGGTCCAGGAGTGAGCGGCCCTCCAGCGCGGCCCGCCGGAAACGGCCCGCGTCCGTCGCCGCCCCGCCGAGGCGCAGCGCGTAGCCCGCTGCACAGGTGGTGATCCACTCCCGCTGCGGCTCGCCGGGGCGGGAGGGGGGCAGGAGCCGGCGCAGCCGGCGGATGTGCGCCTGGAGGGCGTTGGCCTTGTTGGCGGGCGGGGTCTGGACCCAGAGCTCGTCGATGAGCTGCCGGGCCCGCACCGGCCGGTTCGCCTTCGCGATGAGTGCGCCGAGCAGCGCGCGCTGCTTGGCTCCGCCCGGCACCATGCGCAGACCGGTGCGCTCGTCGTGGACCTCCACGGAGCCCAGGATGCGAAACTCCACCGCTTTTACTCCTTGTCCCTGTGGGAGCGAACCGGAACGAGTGCGACAGCGAAACGCTCAGGTGGAAGTGCCGGTCGATCGTTCTCGCTGCATATATCCCACCAGGGATCTTAGACGCCCGGGACGGCTCTGGCTTGTTTGCTCAAGCGGTCTCCAGGGGGTTGTGTAATGAGGCTCAAGTTCTGCGGACGTGGTGGTTCCGTGGACCTGGGTCAATGGAATTCGAGGTCCGCTTGAAGAGCGGTCCAGGGACAATGGGGGAAGCCGAGTTGATTGTTACCGTGCTTCATGCCATGGCTCGGGTGGAAGAGCGTCGGAGTCCGACGATGCGACAAAATCGACATCAACGGCCGGCTGCCCGTCCGGAAACGGAGGAGGCCGGGTGAGGTACGGAGGCAACCGTGCGCATGAAGGTTTTGGGTCCGCTGAACGCCGAGGTCAACGGGTTGTCCGTGGTGCCCACGGCCAGCAAGCCTCGTCAGATATTGGCACTGCTCGCCCTTTATCCGGGGCGGGTTGTTCCGGTATCAACACTCATGGAGGAGATCTGGGGTACAAAACTGCCGGCGAGCGCCATGACTACCCTGCAGACCTACATCCTCCAGCTCCGCAGACTCCTCGGCACCGCCATGGGCCCCGACGCCCCTGGGACGGCCAAGGATATCCTGGCCACCCGGTACGGGGGTTATGTCCTGCAGATCCCGCCTGAACGGGTCGATGTCTACGAGTACGAACGCCTCGTCGCGGCCGGTCAGCGGGCCGCAGAAGACCGCGGCGACGACCGGGAGGCGGCCGAGCTGTTCCGGCGCGGCCTCGACCTGTGGGACGGCTCCGCCCTCGTCGACATCCGGGTGGGCCCGGTCCTGGAGATCGAGGTGACCCGGCTGGAGGAGAGCCGGCTCGTCACCCGCGAACGGTGCATCGACGCCGATCTGCGGCTCGGCCGGCATATCGAGCTGATCGCCGAACTCACCGACCTGGTCGCCCGCTACCCCCAGCACGAGGGGCTGCACTCCCAGGCGATGGTGGCCCTCTACCGCTCGGGCCGCCAGGCATCGGCCCTGGAGATCTACCGCCGGCTGCGCCGGCGGCTGATCGAGGAGCTCGGAGTCGAGCCGTCGCCCCAACTCCAGCGCCTGCACCACGCCATGCTGTCCGTCGACCCGCAGCTCGACGTTGCGGCGGGCCCCCGCCGGACGTCCACCTTCGATCTGTACCCTGCTGAAGCCATCCGTGGCCCCGGCCCGAACGGGCCCCGCCGCGCCGGTGCCGCGGAGAGACGCGCCGCACGGTGAACCAGCCCGGTCCCCGGGGGTCCCCGAGACTTCCTGCCGCTGGGGGCCTGTCGTTCGGGTCCTGTCGCAACCCCCGACGAAGATCCGAACGACAGGCACGGTGGGTGTCCGCAACCGGTTGGCGCGTTGGTCTGTGTGTGGTGCGTCGTCTTGAGTTGACTGATCAGGCGTGGGCGGTGATTGGGCCGTTGCGGGCACCTTCGCGGGACGGGGCGTCCGGTGCGGGATCGCCGCCAGGTGGTCAACGGCATCCTGTGGAAGCTGTCCACCGGGGGCACGGCGGGATCTGCCCGAACGCCACGGCCCGTGGAACACGGTCTGCGAACGCCTCCGCCGCTGGTCGGCCAACGGCACGTGGGAACGGTTGCCGGCCCATGTCCAGCAGCACTGCGATGCTGTCGGGGCGGTCGACTGGAGTGTGGTGTGCGTGGACGCCACGACCGTGCGGCTCACCAACCACGTCAGATCAGCGGCTGCCTGAGGCGTGGCGAAAGCTGCTGCCGGCTCGATCGCACCGCCTGCCGCCGCCGCAACCTGGTCGAACGCGGCTGCAACAAACTCAAGCACCACAGAGCCCCGGCCACCCACTACGACAAGGATCCCGCCATTACCAGGCCATGGTCACCACCGACTGCCTGCAACTCTGGCCCCTGATATTGCGGACACGCCCTATGAGCGCCGGTTCAGTTCCTGTTCGATGGCCCGCTCCAGCGGGGTGAGGGCCATACCGGGGCAGAGCCGTTCCGGATGGCCCGCCGATGGGCCATCCGGCTCCGACTGCTGCTGATCGGGGGTGGGTGCGGGTTGCCAGACCCTGCCCGTGTAGTGCGTCCCGAGGGCTATCAGGCAGCGGTGCAGCTCCTGCGTCACGCGCTTGCCGAGGGCTCGCATGAAGGATCGCACGGCGGCGCTCAGGCTTCCCTCCCTCGTCGGTACCGACGTCTCGTTCCTACGTACCCATCGTCGGTACGCACACCCTCGGTGAGCCGGGTCGAGTTCCCTTCGAAGCCGCCTCAAGCGCTCCGCCGCAGGCTGGGCCGACGACGCGAGCGGCCGGTCGCACGGCCTGGGAAAGGGGCGCCACCATGCCGACGAGCGGCGTGCAGCGGCTGCGGTTGTGGTTGAGCGCCGCCGGTGAGATCAGGTCGTGGACCCTCGTCCGCTCGCTCGGTGCGATACGCAGACGGGTGGAGTTCCGGCTGGAGATGCAGGCCGAACCGGTCAACGCGGTCGTCGTGAGTCGGCGCGTCGAGCCGCTGACGGTGCGTCAGGGAACGGCTGGGGCGCAGCAGCGTCGCCGCGATGGAGGAAAGCGTGGTCCGGCCTCTGTGGCCGGCAGCCCGTCCACCCGGCCCCGCCCGCCGGACCGCGGCGGACCGCGCGGCCCCGCCGCGGAGCTGGTACCGGAGCCGTCTGCGACGCAGCCGGAGATGTCGTCGGCGACGGTGCCCGAGCCCGGTTCCACGGCGCGTCGAGCGGGTCTTCCGGCGCCTCTCCATCCAGCCCTTAGCGCTGCGCGTGAAGCTGCTGTGACGGCGCGACCGCCGACGGACTCCGAGGAGGGGACCATGGACGAAGACGACTCCGTGATCCGTCCGACCGACATGCCGCAGCCCGCCCCGATGCTCAGGCTGCCGGGCTGCGACGACGACGATCCGACGGAACCGAACGTGGTACGGGGGATCGACTGACGATGACGCTGTCCCACCGCCCCGGGGCGGCGCGCGGCCCGGAAGGAACCGAGGCCCTCCCTGCGGCCCTGCCCGGGGTCACGCCGGGGGTCGCCGCCTTCCTCAACGCGCCGCACGCCGCCGTGCTCACCACCCTCAGGCAGGACGGGTCCCCGCACCTCGCGCCGGTGCGCTTCACCTGGGACCCCGGCACGGGCCTCGCCCGGGTGCTGACGGTGCGGACAGCCCGCAAGGCCCGCAACCTGCTGGCCAGTCCGGGGGCGGCGACCGCGCTGTGCCAGGTCGACGGCTTCCGGTGGGTGACCCTGGAGGGCCCGGCCGAAGTCTCGGACCACCCCGCCCGGGTCGAGGAGGGCTTGCGCCGCTACGCCGAGCGCTACTGGTCGGCGCCGCCGAACCCGCCCGGGCGGGTGGTCGTGGAGCTGCGGGTCGAGCGGGTGATGAGCCTCAACTGCTAGGCCCTGCCCGACGAATCCCACCCCCGGCAGGGCCCCTGGTTCCGCCCCCGGGGAGATCAGCTCCCGGGCGGCGTCCCCTCCAGCCAGATGACGGTGAACTCCAGCAGGGTGAGCCGCCACCGGCCGTCGTCCGTGCGCCGGGCCTCGCCGCTCACCCCGGTGCCGGTCACGAAGAGCGGCGGCCGGTCGCCGCCCGGGTGGTGCACGTGGGTGGAGACGAGGTTCGCGCGCAGTTTCGCCACGTTCCCGCGGACGTCGGTCACCACGGGTGAGTGAAGATGCTGGGTGCGCGCGAACGCGGCGAGCGACGTGCGGTGCCATTCCGCCATCCCCCTGATGCCCTCGTGCCGGCTCATCGGGAACACCACGGCCGCGTCCTCCGTGAAAAGTCCGCGGGCCCAGTCGTCGTCCAGTTCCCCGGTGTCGAGACCGATCAGATAGGAATCCACGAGTCCGGCCACGGCGGCGGCGTCGAGAAATTCGAGAACGGCAGGTGATTCGGTGGAAGTCATGGCACGAGGATGCTGCAGGGAGCCATATCAGGCCAAGCGCGGATGTGCTTCCTCTGACATTCTTGACGTTCTTCTGTAATTCCCTGTCAGAGTTCTGTACTGATTCGTCTTTACCGCTCGCCGGCCGCCTGCCCATACTCGACCCGACACCAGTGGGAACGACGACAGTTGGGCGACGATGGATAATCATGACGCAGATGTGATCATCGTGGGCGCCGGGCCCACCGGACTCATGCTCGCGGGCGAACTGAGCCTGCACGGAATGTCGGTCGCGGTGCTGGAGAAGCTCACCGAGCCCATGCGGCAGTCCCGCGCGCTTGGCTTCTCCGCCCGTACGATAGAGGAATTCGCGCAGCGCGGTCTGCTCAGCCGCCTCGGCGACGTGGACGTCATTCCCGTCGGGCACTTCGGCGGCGTACCGCTCGATTACCGCGTGCTCGCCGGCGGTTCCTACGGCGCCCGCGGGATTCCGCAGTCGCGCACGGAGGCCATGCTGGCGGGCTGGATCGGCGAACGCGGCGTCGAGGTGCGCCGCGGCGTCGAGGCGACCGGCCTGGCGCAGGACGCGGACGGGGTCACCCTCACCCTCGCCGACGGCGGCAGCCTGCGGGCGCGGTACGTCGTCGGCTGCGACGGCGCGCGCAGCGTCGTGCGCACCGCCGCGGGCATCGACTTCCCCGGTACGGACCCCGCCATCGAGCTGCGGTTCGCCGACATCTCCGGGGTGCGACTGCGGCCCCGGTTCAGCGGCGAGGCCGTGCCCGGTGGCATGGTGATGGTGCTGCCGCTCGGCCCCGACCGCTGCCGCATCATCTACTACGACCGCCGCGAGCCGCTGCGCACGAGCACCGAGCCGATCACCTACGCGGAGGTCACCGAGGCGTTCGGGCGGCTGGCCGGCGAGGACATCTCCGGCGCCACCCCGCGCTGGGTCAGCTCCACCACCGACGTGAGCCGGCAGGCGGCCGAGTACCGGCGCGGCCGGGTCTTCGTCGCGGGCGACGCCGCCCACATCCACCTGCCGATCGGCGCGCAGGGCATGAGCGCGGGCGTCCAGGACGCGGTCAACCTGGGCTGGAAGCTCGCCCTGGTGCTCCAGGACCGGGCCCCCGACGCGCTGCTCGACACGTACCACACGGAGCGCCACCCGGTCGGCGCGCGCATCCTCGCCAACACCCTCGCGCAGCGCATCCTCTACCTCGGCGACGACGAAGTCACGCCGCTGCGGGACGTGTTCGCCGAGCTGACCCGGCACGACGAGGTGCAGCGGCACCTGGTCGGCATGGTCACGGGCCTGGACATCACGCACGACATGGGTCCCGGAGACCACCCGCTGCTCGGCCGCCGGCTGGCGGACGCCGAGCTGGTCAGGGACGGCTCGAAGACCACGGTGTACGAGCTGCTGCGGACCGGCCGCGGCGTGCTCCTCGACCTCTCCGGCGGCCCGCGGCTCCGGGCGGCGGCCGGGGGCTGGGGCGACCGGGTCGACGTGGTGGCCGCGGAGCCCGGCGAGGGGCTGCCGGAGAGCACCGCGATCCTCGTACGCCCCGACGGCTACATCGCCTGGATCGCCGGGACCCGGGAGAGCACGGCGGGACTCGACGAGGCCCTCACGCGCTGGTTCGGCCCCGCGGCCTGATCCCCGGCTCCGTACGGAAACCCACTTCTCCACCGACTCAAGGAGACAGGCATGCCCATTCTCTCCCCCGAGGACAAGCACCTGACCGTTCTCAACCTGTTCACCACCGACAAGCCCGAGAACCAGGACCGGCTCATCACGGAGATGCGGAAGATCGTCGACACCGCCGCCTTCGAGGGCTGGCTCTCCTCCACCGTGCACGCCGGCCAGGAGAGCCCCGGCACCGCCAACTTCATCCAGTGGCGCAGCGGCGAGGACCTGGAGGCGCGGTACGCGGGCGAGGAGTTCAAACACCGCACGCTGCCCGTCTTCGGCGAGATCACCACCTCCATCCGGCTGCTGCAGAACGAGATCGTCTACACCCAGCGCCACCCCTCCCAGGGGAGCGTCACCGAGGTGTCCCCCGACCGCGACGACTTCACCGTCATCGAGGTCTTCAAGACCACCGAGGAGAACCAGGCGCGGCTCGTCGAGGCGCTGGGCGAGGGCCAGAAGTGGCTGGTGGACGTGGAGGGTTACCGCTCCCACACGGTCTTCCGCGGCCTGCGCGCCCGCTTCCTGGAGGGCGCCTTCGCGGTCGTCTACTCCCAGTGGGAGAGCAAGGAGGCGCACGACGCCTACCGCACCCGGCCGGAGGCCGACATGTCGGAGACCCGCCGCAACTCGGAGGCGACGCTCAAGTCGCTGGCCACCGAGCGGGACTGGAACTCCTACCGCGTGGTGCACAGCCGCAAAGCCGGTGAGTGACCGCCCGCGAGCAGCACGAGGAGACAGAGCCATGCACCGCAGCACCCTGATCGTGGCCCGGATGGCGCCGGACTCCGCCGCCGACGTGGCCCGGCTGTTCGAGCGGTTCGACGGGACCGACATGCCCGGGCGCATGGGCACCACGCGCCGGCAGCTCTTCAGCTTCCACGGGCTCTACTTCCACCTCCAGGACTTCGCGTCCGGCGAGGGCGAAGAGCGCATCGAGGGGGCCAAGGACGACCCCCGCTTCGTGCGCATCAGCGACGACCTCAAGCCGTACATCGAGCCGTACGACCCCGTGACCTGGCGCTCGCCGCGCGACGCCATGGCCACACGCTTCTACGCCTGGGAGGCGGGCGCATGACCCAGCGTCGCGTCGTGATCACCGGGATGGAGGTGATAGCGCCCGGCGGTGTCGGCCGGGAGGAGTTCTGGGAGGAGATCAGCGAGGGCCGTACGGCGACCCGGGGCATCACGTTCTTCGACCCCGCCCCGTTCCGGTCCCGCGTCGCGGCGCAGATCGACTTCTGCGGGCTCGACCACGGGCTGAGCCCGCAGGAGGTACGCCGCATGGACCGCGCGGCCCAGCTCGCGGTGGTCGCCGCGCGCAACGCGGTCGCCGACAGCGGCCTCGACCCGGCGGGGCTCGACCTGTTCCGGGTCGGGGTGACGGTCGGCAGCGCCGTCGGGGCCACGATGAGCCTCGACAGCGAGTACCGGGTCGTCAGCGACGGGGGCCGGCTGGACCTCGTCGACCACCGCTACGCCGTCCCGCACCTCTACAACCACCTGGTCCCCAGCTCCTTCGCGACCGAGGTGGCCTGGGCGGTCGGCGCCCAGGGGCCCACCGCCGTGGTGTCCACCGGCTGCACCTCCGGCATCGACGCGGTCGGCTACGGCGTCGACCTGCTGCGCGAGGGCTCCGTGGACGTCATGGTGGCGGGGGCCTCGGACGCGCCGATCTCGCCGATCACCATGGCCTGCTTCGATGCGATCAAGGCCACCACACCCCGCCACGACGAGCCGGAGCGCGCCTCCCGGCCCTTCGACGGCACCCGCAACGGCTTCGTCCTGGGCGAGGGCAGCGCCTTCTTCGTCCTGGAGGAGCTGGAGAGTGCGAAGAAGCGGGGCGCGCGCATCTACGCCGAGATCGCCGGCTACGCCACCCGCTCGAACGCCTACCACATGACCGGACTGCGCCGCGACGGCGCCGAGATGGCCGAGGCGATCCGGCTCGCGATCGACGAGGCCAGGCTCAACCCCGAGGACGTCGACTACATCAACGCGCACGGCTCGGGCACCAAGCAGAACGACCGCCACGAGACCGAGGCGTTCAAGAAGAGCCTCGGCGACCACGCCTACCGGACGCCGGTCAGCTCGATCAAGTCGATGGTGGGGCACTCGCTCGGCGCCATCGGCTCCATCGAGATCGCCGCGTCCGCCCTGGCGATGCGGCACGACGTCGTGCCGCCCACGGCCAACCTGCACACCCCCGACCCCGAGTGCGACCTCGACTACGTGCCCCTGACCGCCCGCGAGCACCGGGTGGACACCGTGCTCACCGTCGGCAGCGGTTTCGGCGGCTTCCAGAGCGCCATGGTGCTCGCTTCCCCGGAGAGGAGCCCCCTATGACCGCGGTCGCGGTCACCGGCCTGGGCATCGCCGCGCCCAACGGCCTGGGCACCGCCGACTACTGGGCGGCCACCCGCGGCGGCAAGAGCGGCATCGGCCGCATCACCCGGTTCGACCCGTCCGGCTATCCGGCGCGGCTTGCGGGAGAGATCCCCGGCTTCGTCGACGCCGACCACCTGCCCAGCAGGCTGCTGCCGCAGACGGACCGCGTCACGCGGCTCGCGCTGACGGCGGCCGACTGGGCGCTGGCCGACGCGGGCGTCGACACCGGGGCGTTCGACCCGCTGGACATGGGCGTGATCACCGCGAGCCACGCGGGCGGCTTCGAGTTCGGCCAGTACGAGCTGCAGAGCCTGTGGTCCAAGGGCAGCCAGTACGTGTCCGCGTACCAGTCCTTCGCCTGGTTCTACGCGGTCAACAGCGGCCAGATCTCCATCCGGCACGGCATGAAGGGGCCGAGCGGCGTCGTCGTCACCGACGAGGCCGGCGGTCTCGACGCGCTGGCGCAGGCCCGCAGGCAGATCCGCAAGGGCACGCCCCTGGTGGTCTCCGGCGCCGTCGACGCCTCGCTGTGCCCGTGGGGCTGGGTGGCGCAGTTGGCCGCCGGGCGGATGAGCGAGCGCGACGAGCCGACGCGCGCGTACGTGCCGTTCGACCGCGACGCCACCGGCTACGTGCCGGGGGAGGGCGGCGCGATCCTCGTTCTGGAGGACGCGGCCGCCGCCCGCGCCCGCGGCGCCCGGAGCTACGGGGAGATCGCCGGCTACGGCGCCACCCTGGAACCGGGCCCCGAGGCCGGCCCCGGGCACGCAGACCGGGGGGCGCTGCGCCGGTCGATCGAGATCGCCCTCGCCGACGCCGGTCTCGGCACCGGCGACGTCGACGTCGTCTTCGCCGACGGCGCGGGCGTGCCCGAGGAGGACGCGGCCGAGGCCGGGACGCTGTGCGAGGTCTTCGGGCCGCGTGCGGTGCCGGTCACCGTGCCCAAGTCGATGACCGGCCGGCTCTACTCCGGCGCCGCGTCGCTGGACGTGGCGGCAGCGCTGCTGGCCATGCGCGACGGCGTCATCCCGCCCACCGTGCACGTCGACCCCTGCCCCGAGTACGACCTGGACCTCGTGCTGCACCAGGCCAGGCCGGCCGCGGCGCTGCGGCACGCGCTCGTACTGGCCCGCGGCCACGGCGGCTTCAACGCCGCCATGGTGCTGCGCGCCCACCCGACCACCACCGGCTGAGACGGACGGACGGATACCGATGACCGACAAACCCTTCACCCTCGACGACCTCAAGCGGGTCCTGCTCCAGGCCGCGGGCGCCGACGAGTCCACGGACCTGGACGGCGACATCCTGGACGCCACCTTCGAGGTCCTGGGCTACGAGTCGCTGGCGCTGCTGGAGACCGCGGGCCAGATCGAGCGCGAATACGGGATCTCCCTCGACGACGACGCGCTGGCGGACGACCTGACCCCCCGCACCCTGATCGACCTCGTCAACGGCCGTCTGGCCGCGGCCCGCGCCACCACCGCCTGAGCGAACAGTGAGGAAGAAGCCATGACACACCAGCCGGCACGCGTCGCCCTCGTCACCGGCGCGACCAGCGGCATCGGCCTGTCCGTCGCCACGCTGCTCGCCTCGCAGGGCCACCAGGTGTTCCTCGGCGCCCGCACCGAGGACGGCGTCGTCGCCACCGTGAAGTCCCTGAAGGACAAGGGGTACGACGTCGAGGGCCAGGTGCTCGACGTCCGCGACACCGACTCGATCGAGAGCTTCGTCCGGGCCGCCGTCGAGACCTTCGGCGACGTCGCCGTCCTCGTCAACAACGCCGGCAGGTCCGGCGGCGGCGTCACCGCCGACATCGCCGACGAGCTGTGGGACGACGTCATCGACACCAACCTCAACAGCGTCTTCCGCATGACCCGCGCCGTGCTGACCCTCGGCGGGATGCGGAACCGCGACAGCGGCCGCATCATCAACATCGCCTCGACCGCGGGCAAGCAGGGCGTCGTGCTCGGCGCCCCCTACTCGGCCTCCAAGCACGGCGTCGTCGGCTTCACCAAGGCGCTCGGCAACGAACTGGCGCCCACCGGCATCACCGTGAACGCCGTCTGCCCCGGCTACGTCGAGACGCCGATGGCGCAGCGGGTGCGGCAGGGCTACGCCGCCGCGTACGAGACGACCGAGGCCGCGATCCTCGCCAAGTTCCAGGCGAAGATCCCGCTCGGCCGCTACAGCACCCCCGACGAGGTCGCCGGCATGGTCGGCTACCTCGCCTCCGACACCGCCGCTTCCGTCACCTCCCAGGCGCTGAACGTCTGCGGCGGCCTCGGCAACTTCTGACCCGGCAAGGAGCAGCCGTCATGACAACTCGCGAGGTCGAGCACACGATCGACATCGGTGCTCCCGCCGACACCATCTACACCCTGCTGGCCGACGTCGGCCACTGGCCGCGGATCTTCCCGCCGACGATCTACGCCGACCGGGAGGAGACGGGACCGGACGAGGAGCGCATCAGGATCTGGGCCACCGCCAACGGCGCGGCCAAGAACTGGACGTCGCGCCGCTTCCTGTACCCGGCGGAACGGCGCATCCGGTTCCGCCAGGAGGTCAGCACCCCGCCGGTCGCCGAGATGGGCGGCACCTGGATCATCGAGGAGCTCGGCGCGGGCGGGTCGCGGGTGCGGCTGCTGCACGACTACCGGGCGATCGGCGACGACCCGGACGACCTGGCCTGGATCGACCGGGCCGTGGACACCAACAGCACCAGCGAGCTGGCCTCGCTGAAGGAGAACGTCGAGCGGGCGCACGCCGCCGACCGGTCCGAGCTGACCTTCTCCTTCTCCGACGAGGTACGGATCGAGGGCAGCGCCAAGGACGTTTTCGACTTCATCAACGAGGCCGGCCAGTGGCCCGAGCGGCTGCCGCACGTGGCGACCGTGCGCTTCAGCGAGGAGACCCCGGGGCTGCAGTCCCTGGAGATGGACACCCGGGCGAAGGACGGCTCGACGCACACCACCAAGTCCTACCGGGTGGCCTTCGCGCCGCACCGGATCGCCTACAAGCAGGTGACACTGCCCGCGCTGATGACCCTGCACACGGGGATCTGGACCTTCGAGGAGGACGGCGGCGGCGCCGTCACCGCCACCTCCCAGCACACCGTCACGATCAACACCGAGAACATCGCCCGCATCCTGGGCGAGCAGGCCACCGTGGCGGACGCCCGCGCGTACGTCCAGGGCGCGCTCAGCGCCAACAGCAGCGCCACCCTGGGGCACGCCAAGGACTACGCGGAGCGGATGGCCTGAGATGAGCGCGCAGGACGGCGTCCCGGGCGTACGGGCCGGGGGTCCCTCACGGACCACCCGGCTCGACGCCCAGGTGATCATCGTGGGGGCGGGGCCCGTGGGGCTGATGCTGGCGGGCGAACTCAGCCTGCGCGGTGTCCGCGTGGTGGTCGTCGAGCAGCGGCACGGGCCGACGACGGAGTCGCGGGCCTCCACCCTGCACGCGAGAACCATGGAGATCTTCGACTCCCGCGGGCTCCTCCCCGATGTCGGCGGGCCGCCGAACGCGACCCGCGGCCACTTCGGCGGCATCCCCCTCGACCTGACGCTGCCCGGCGCGTACCCGGGACAGTGGAAGGTGCCGCAGGCCAAGACGGAGTCGGTGCTGGAGGAGTGGGCGCTGTCGCTGGGCGCCGACATCCACTGCGGCACCCGGCTGCGGGTGCTGGGCGTCACGCAGGAGGGCGACTCCGTCGAGGCCGAGGCCGTCGGCAGGGACGGCGAGGTGGTGCGGCTGCGGGCCGCGTACCTCGTCGCCTGCGACGGCCAGGACTCGACGGTACGCAGGCTGACCTCGGCCCCGTTCCCGGGCCACGGTGCCGCCCGCGAGCTGCTCCGCGCCGACGTGGCGGGCATCGACGTGCCGGACCGCAGGTTCGAGCGGCTGCCCCGCGGGCTCGCGATCGCCGCCCGCCGCGAGGACGGCGTGACCCGCGTGATGGTGCACGAGTTCGGCGCGCCCGTACGCGCCTCGGGCAAGCCGGACTTCGCCGGATTCTGCGCCACCTGGCGGCGGGTGACGGGCGAGGACATCAGCGGCGGCACCCCGCTGTGGGTCAACAGCTTCCACGACGCCAACCGCCAGCTCGCCTCGTACCGGCAGGGCCGCATCCTCTACGCGGGGGACGCCGCCCACCAGCAACTGCCCATCGGCGGCCAGGCGCTGAACCTCGGCGTGCAGGACGCCTTCAACCTGGGCTGGAAGCTGGCGGCCACGGTCCGCGGCCGGGCCCCGGAGGGGCTGCTCGACTCGTACCACACCGAACGGCACGCGGTCGGCCGCGCGGTGCTCGGCAACATCCGCGCGCAGGCGCTGCTCCTGCTCGGCGGGCACGACAACGACCCGCTGCGCACCGTGCTGACCGAACTCATCGGCCACGAGGCGGTACGCACCACCCTCGCCGGCGCCGTCAGCGGACTCGGCATCCGCTACGACGTCGGCGGCCCCCCGCACCCTCTGCTCGGCGCGCGGCTGCCGCACGCCCGGCTCCTGGTGGCCGGCGCTCCGCGGACGACGGCGGAGCTGCTGCGCTCCGGCCGCGGCCTGCTGCTCGGTCTCGGCGGCGCGCCGCCGGCCGGCGCGGACGGCTGGGCGGACCGGGTCGACGTGGTCACCGCGGAGCCGGAGCCCCCGCAGGCGGACGGCGCGGCCGGGCCACTCGACGGCACCGGCGCCCTGCTCGTACGCCCCGACGGCTACGTGGCCTGGGCCGGCGACCGGCGCGGCGACGGGCTGGCGGAGGCACTCCGGCGGTGGTTCAGCACACCCGGCGAGCCGCACGGCCGGGCCACCGCGGCCACGGCGGCCGGCGCGGCCCGGCGGACGGAACGCACCCACACCCCGGCCCCCGTGCACCACGGGCCGGCCTGACGGACACGAGAGGGACGACGTGGATACAGATGTGATCGTCGTCGGCGCCGGCCCGACCGGGCTGATGCTGGCGGGAGAGCTGCGGCTCGGCGGGGCCCGCGTGGTGGTGCTGGAGCGCCTCGCGCGGCCGACGGGACAGTCGCGCGGACTCGGCTTCACCGCGCGCGCGATGGAGACGTTCGACCAGCGCGGGCTGCTGCCCCGCTTCGGGCAGGGCGAGACGCTGGAGATCAGCCCGATGGGGCACTTCGGCGGCGTGCAGTTCGACTACACGGTGCTCGCGGACGGCCACTTCGGCGCCCGCGGCATCCCGCAGAACCAGACCGAGGCGGTGCTGGAGGAGTGGGCCGCGGAGCTGGGCGCGGACATCCGCCGCGGCGCCGAACTGGTGGAGATCGCCGACGGGTTCCTCGACGGCGACCACGTGGAGGTGGCCGTCGCCACGGCCGGCGGCGTGGAGCGGCTGCGGGCCGCGTACCTCGTCGGCTGCGACGGCGGCCAGAGCCGCACCCGCAAGCTCGCCGGGTTCGACTTCCCCGGGCTGCCCGCGACCCGCACGATGTTCCTGGCCGACGTGCTCGGCTGCAACCTCAAGCCCCGCTTCCTCGGCGAGCGGCTGCCCAACGGCATGGTGATGGCGGCACCGCTCCGCGAGGGCGTGGACCGCATCATCGTCTGCCCGCACGGCGCGCCCGCCCGCGACCGCGACGACGACGTGACCTTCGCCGAGGTGGCGCGCGCCTGGCAGCACATCACCGGCGAGGACATCAGCGGCGGCAGCGCCGACTGGGTCAGCTCGTTCAGCGACGCCACCCGGCAGGTCCGCGAGTACCGCAGGGGCCGGGTGCTGCTCGCGGGCGACGCCGCCCACATCCACCTGCCGGCCGGCGGCCAGGGCCTGAGCACGGGCGTGCAGGACGCGGCGAACCTCGGCTGGAAGCTGGCCGCGGAGATCCGCGGCACCGCGCCCGCCGGGCTGCTCGACAGCTACCACGCGGAGCGGCACGCGGTCGGGCGGCGGCTGCTGATGAACACCCGCGCGCAGGGCATCGTGTTCCTCGGCGGGGAGCAGTCGGACCCGCTGCGGGAGCTCTTCGCCGAGCTGATCGGTGGCTACGACGACGTCAAGCGGCATCTGGCGGGCATCGTGAGCCATCTCGACATCCGCTACGACCTCACGGCGGCGGACGGTGCGGACGGTACGGAAGGCGCCGGCGGCCCCGACTCCGCCGCCGCCCCGGTGCATCCGCTGCTCGGCCGCCGGATCGGCAAGCGCCCGCTGACCGGCGCCGGCGGCGACACCGACACCGTACGGCTGCTGCGCGCCGGCCGCGGCGTGCTGCTGGATCTCGCCGACGACGCCGCCCTCAGGACCGCCGCGGCGCCGTGGGCGGACCGGGTCGACGTGGTGACCGCGGTGGCCAAGCCGCCCGAGGACGGCGACGACCTGCTCGCCGGCGCCGGCGCCGTGCTCGTACGCCCCGACGGCTACGTGGCGTGGGTCGGCGCGGACACGGAGAAGGACCCCGCGGCCGCCCTCGGCCGCTGGTTCGGCGCCGGCCGGAGCGCGTGACCGCCGACCCGCGGCCCGTCGTCCTGGAGGCGGCCGGTATCCGGCTGTCGGCTCTGCTCAGCGAGCCGGCCGGGGACCGGCCGCCCCTGGCGACGGTCGTCGCCCTGCACGGCGGCGGCATGACGGCCTCGTACTTCGACGCCCGCGCCCGCCCCGGCCTGTCGCTGCTGGAGCTGGGCGCCACGCTCGGCTTCGCCGTGCTGGCCGTGGACCGCCCCGGCTACGGCCGCTCGGCGGCCCGACTGCCGGAGGGCGTCAGCCTCTCGCGGCAGACCCGGCTGCTGCGGGCCGGGCTCGCCGACTTCGCAGAGCGGCACCCGACCGGCGCCGGGACGTTCCTGCTGGCGCACTCGTACGGCGGGAAGCTGGCCCTGTCGCTGGCCGCCGCGGCGGGCACAGGGGACCGGCTCCTCGGCCTGGACGTCTCCGGCTGCGGCCACCGGTACGCGGCCCTGCCCGGCGCCACCCCGGGGGCGGGCCCGTCCCGGCGCGACACCCTGCGGCACTGGGGGCCGCTGCGGCTCTACCCGCCGGGTACGTTCCGCGCGGGCCGCGGCATGACGACGCCGATGCCGGGACGGGAGGCGGCGGGACTGCCGCGCTGGCCGCGGCTCTTCGCCCGGCTGGCGCCCCGGGTCCGGGTGCCGGTGCGGCTCACCTTCGCCGAGCACGAACGCTGGTGGCGGCACGGGGAGCCGGATCTCGCCGACCTGGCGGGCCGGTTCACCGCGAGCCCGCGCGTCCAGGTGGACCGGCAGCCGGGCGCAGGACACAACATCAGCCTCGGGTGGGCGGCCCGCGCCTACCACCTGCGCGCGCTGGCGTTCCTCACGGAGTGCCTCACCCCGGCGGGGTGAGGCCGCCCGGTTCCGGCGGTCACATTCTCCCGCGTTGGTGCGTCATCAATACGCAGACGTCACGCGTGCGTCGGACGAGGTGTCCGGTCGCGCAGAAACAACCCGGAGGAGAACATGACTGCTCGTATGCCCAACCCTGCGGTCGTAGCGGGGCCCGATCTGATGCCGGCCCTGCTCACCGTGGCCGGGGCTGCGAAGAGCTGCGGGGTGCCGGAGACCACGCTCAACCTCGTCTACCTGCGTGTCAGTCAGATCAACGGGTCCAGCTGGAACGTGAACAAGCACGCCGCCGATCTGAAGGCGGCGGGTGAGAGCGACGAGCGGATCGGCACTGTCGCCGCCTGGCGCAACACCGCGTACTTCACGCCCGCGGAGCGGGCCGCTCTGGCCCTGGCCGAGGCCGCCACCCGCCTGAGTGACCGCGCCGACGCGGTGTCGGACGAGGTGTGGGATGAGGCTGCGAAGCACTACTCCGAGCAGCAGCTCGCCGGGCTTCTCATAGCCACCGGGCTGAGCAACTTCTGGCACCGCCTGATGCCGACCACCCGTCAGCCGGCCTGACGGTCGAGGGTCCGGGTGGGCGCGGCCGCATCGCGCCGTACCACCGCGGCCTGCCGTATGTGTCGCGCGGTCGGACCCCGTGGCGCCGGGCCGCGCGTCCTGCCGGCGTGCGGGCGCCAGGAGCCTGCCGAGGACTTCGGAGAATCAACCAGGAGGGTACTGATGGACGAGCATGAGGCGCTGCTGGCGGAGCAGTTCGAGGAAGCCAGGGATCATCTGCGCGCCGTCGCGTTCCGCATGCTCGGGTCCGTGACCGAGGCGGACGACGCCGTCCAGGAGGCGTGGCTTCGTCTCAGCCGGTCGCGTGAGGACGGGATCCGCAACCTCCACGGCTGGCTGACCACGGTGGTCAGCCGGGTGTGTCTGGACATGCTGCGGGCGCGTCGGCGGCGCCGGGAGGACCTCGTGGAATCCTCGGTCCTGGCGGTGGGCGGCGGTTCCGATCCCGTGGAGCAGGTGCTGCTGGCCGATTCGGTCGGGCTGGCGCTGCTGGTGGTGCTGGAGTCGCTGGAACCCGCAGAACGGCTGGCGTTCGTCCTCCACGACCTGTTCAACGTTCCCTTCGACGAGATCGCTCCGATCGTCGAACGGACGCCTGCAGCGGCGCGGAAGCTCGCCAGCCGGGCCCGCCGCCGGGTGCGCGGCGGTCATCTGCTCTCGGAGCCCGACCTGGCGCGCCGACGGGAGGTGGTCGAGGCGTTTCTCAGCGCGGCGCGTACCGGGGACTTCGACTCCCTGATCAGTGTGCTCGACCCCGATGTCGAGTCGCGGAACAACGGGGTACCCCGTGCGCGTGGTGCGCTGGCCGTGGCCAAGGGAGCGTCCTCGTTTGCGCAGATCGCCCGGTTCGCTCAGCCGGCGCTGATCAACGCGTCCCCCGGGGTGATCGCGGCGCACGCGGGCCAGGGGGTACGGGTGATCACTTTCGAGATGAGGGACCGGATGATTACCGTGATTGATGTGATCACCGATCCTGCCCGGCTCCTCGCCCTCGACATGGCTTTGCTCGACGGCTGATCACTGAAACCGGCCCGCGCCCGGCGGGGCGAGTACGGCGATTCAGGACCGTTTCACCAGAGAAGTTCGAGCCGGTCCGAGTTCAATTGCCGCGTGGTGGGTGCTCTGCGGTTCGCGGAGAGTATTCCCGCCGTTCATGATTCCCGACGCTGAGGGTGGTGTGCTGTGGCACAGGACGAGAGAGCGGGCGGTAGTCCGCCGGCGCGGGTCGGTGGGAGTGCGGAGAAAGGCGCCGCCACCGCCACGGGACACGGGCGGGCCTCGCGGCTGCCCTCACTGACCGGGCTTCGGTTCGCCGCGGCGCTGCTGGTATTTCTCAACCACGTCGGGCTCCCCTTCCCGCACTCGCGCCTGCTGGAGTCCGATTCCGCGGCGATGAACCTGTTCGACGTGACGGGGAATGCCGGTGCGCTCGGTGTGACGTTCTTCTTCGTGCTCAGCGGGTTCGTGCTGACCTGGTCGGCCCGGGAGCGGGACAGCGCCCCGCGGTTCTGGCGGCGCCGGATCGTCAAGATCTATCCCAATTACGCCGTCACCTGGCTGCTGGCGATGGTTCTCTTCGCCTCCGCGTACACATCGACCGGCACCGCAGTGGCGAACCTGTTCGCGGTTCACATGTGGTCGACCGACTTCGCCGTCTACTCCAGCGTCAACCAACCGAGTTGGTCGCTGGGTTGCGAGATCTTCTTCTATGCCTGCTTTCCGCTGTTGCACAACCTTTTCCAGCGCATACCGACGGCACATCTGAAGTACTGGATAGCCTCCGTGACGGCAGGGGCCATGGCCACGCCGGCCGTCGCCTATGCGTGGATCACGGACTGGCCGCTCTTCCCCGGCGCGGCGTTGGACGCTCCGGTCTCCTCGGAGCAGTACTGGTTCGCCAACTTCTTTCCCGCCACGCGCATTCTCGATTTCGTCCTCGGTATGCTGGTCGCGCACGCCGTGATCCGGAAGCGCTGGTTCAACATCGGCATGCTGTGGTCCGGCCTGCTGTTGGCCGGCAGTTATGTACTCTGCTCGTACGTACCATTCCTGTACTCGCAGCGGTCGATCACCGTCATCCCGATGTGCCTCTTCATCGCCGCCGCCGCGATCGCAGACATCCAGGGAAAGCGGAGCGTGTTCCGCAACCGGGTGATGATCTGGCTGGGGGAGATATCCTTCGCCTTCTACCTGATCCACTTCATCGTCCTGGCGTATCTGCGCAAGGAGATCGATGGCTTCTTCTCGGTCCCCGAGACCGTCGGTCTCGTGACGTTCGCTCTGGTGGTCAGCGTGCTCGCCTCCTGGGCGATGTACACACTGCTGGAACGGCCGATCACCCGACGCTTCTCGTCGCCTCGCAGCGCCGTCACCGTGCAGAAGGGTGAGCTGTCAACCCCCGTCACGAAGAGCTGACGTCCTTTCGCCGCCGGGCCCTGGGGCCCGGCGGCGAAAGGAGGGGCCGCCGTGACAGTGCGCTTCGATTCTCCGGGGCGCCGGGGACGCGGCTGCGGCGGACAGCCGCTCTCCGTTCGCCTGCCGATGGCGGCCGGCCCGCGGGGCGGTCCGCGTGGATCGCGAGCGGCTGATGCCGGCGGCCGGCATCAGCCGGGCTCACCTCCCGCATACGCGGGTGTGACGTGGGGGAGCCTCCCGGGCTCACCCGACGGCGAGCGGATCGTCGGCCGCGGAAGCCGTCCCGGTCCGGGACAGCAGGATGTGACGCTGGAGGCTGCTGAGTGCGCCGGACGGTTCGAGGCCCAGCTCGGTGACGAGTGTGGACCGCAGCCGCTGGTAGACGTTGAGTGCCTCGACCCGCCGACCCGAGCGGTGCAGCGCGAGCATGAACTGGCCGTGCAGGTGTTCGTGCATCCTGTACTGGTTGACCAGCACGGTCAGCTCCGCCAGCAGTTCCCGGTGGCGGCCGAGCCGCAGTTCGGCCTCGATGCGCTGTTCCAGCGCGCACAGCCGGGCCTCCTCCAGCCGTTGGGCCTCCATGACGATCTGCGGGCCGGCCTCGATATCCGTCAGCGCCGGGCCGCTCCACAGCGAGAGGGCGGCGCCGAGATGGCGGGCCGCCCCCGAGTGATCCAGGGTGTCCATGGCCCGGTAGCCGCTCTCCGTCCTGCGTTCGAACTCCCGGTAGTCCACGGTGCCGCCCCGGGTGGCCAGGCGGTAACCGCCGGGAACGGTGGCGATGATGTCCTTTGCCGTCCACAGCTCGTCCGGACTCGTCGCCAGCGCCCGGGAGATCATTTCGCGCAATTGCAGAATGTACGTCTGAAGGGTGGAACGCGCGCTTCGAGGTGGATTCTTCCCCCATAACTCATCGATCAGCACTGTCACGGGGACGACTTGGTCCGCATGAAGGGCGAGCAGGGCAAGAGCCCGGCGCGGCTTGGGCGCGGTCGGCACGACCGAGACGCGGTTTTCGCACGCTAAGAGCGTCCCCAGCACTTGGATTTCCACGTTCTCCCTCATCGTCAGCTGGTGGGCCAGTGAGGTCTGCGGAGCCTGCCTACTTCACGATGTGATCACCTGTCCAATGGTCGGTTACTCATTCCCAACAGCAAAACAGCGCAGTCGGATTGTGTCAATAGGCTTTAGAGGTGCCCGCACGTCGCCGCACCTTCGTTCTCCTGAATGGACGGCGAGGATAGCTGCTCGGTGAAATGGGGGGTGGGTGAGTCGCGCCGACCGGCTTGCCGCCCTCGGAACGGCGCCGGCAAGGACTGGACCCCCTCGGCTCCGGTGACGGGAGCCGAGGGGGTGCTCAACTGATCAGATCCACAGAAAGCGGGTGATGCCGTGAACGCCGGCACCGGCGTGGCGTTTCACCAGGGCAGTGCGCTGCCGTCGTGTTTGAAGAACCGGGCGTTGGAGTCGTCGGCCGTCGCGAGGCGGACGGCGATGCGGGCGCCGTATTCGGCGGTGAAGAAGCCCTGACCTCCGTTGATGTCGGTGCGGCAATAGCCGGGATCCACGACGTTGACCTTGATGGAGGTGTCCCAGAGCTCCTTGGCGAAGGCCGCGGTAATCATGTTGAGGGCCGCCTTCGAAGAGTTGTAAGGCAGATTGTTGAGGGGCCACAGAGGACTCTCCTCGATCAATACCTGAGTCACGGAGCCCAGTTCGCTTGACTGGTTGACGATTCGGGCCGCGGGCGCCTTGCGGAGCAGCGGGAGCATCGCGTTGGTGACAGTGACGACGCCGAAAACGTTGATCTCGTAGACGTGCCGCAGTGTTTCGAGAGTACTCGCGGTGGGGCGGCCCTGGTCGGGCGGAACGGTGACGCCCGCGTTATTCACCAGGATGTCCAGGCGGCCGTGTTCCTTGTCGAGCCAGGCGGCGGCTTCCTCGACACTCTCGGCATCGGTCACGTCGAGACGCACGAACTGGGCTCCGAGTTTCTCGGCCGCGGCCCTGCCGCGTTCCTCGTCGCGGGCACCCACGACCACGTGGATGCCGAGTTCGCCGAGCTGCCGTGCGATTTCGAATCCTATGCCCTTGTTGGCTCCGGTGATGAGAGCGATCTTCGTGCTCATCTTCTCTCCGCCTTTCACTGACGTGTTCGGGACGGTGATGTCGGGTCGCGGCCCAGTGGCCGGTGCGTTCATGTGCGGCTGTCGGCCGGGTGTGCGCACGCCCCGGGCCGCGCCCGGGACCAGGAGGGGCCGACCGGCATGCGCCCGGGTGGCGATGCCGGGGAGAACGGCGCTCCGCCGCCTCCCCTTGTGCAACGGCGTGCTGCTGATCCGAATCCGGACGTCTCGTTCCGAGGCCGGAGCCCAGTGGTGCGGTGCGGTGGGTGGAGACCTGCCTTACGTGTCCGATTCGGCCGGGGCGAGGTCTGTCTCGTTGAGGTTCTTGCCGTCGTCCTCGGCGTGGGAGGCCCCGGCGTCGGCCCTGGGCATCAGGAAGGCGACGACGAGCAGGGCGATGACGCCCAGGACCGCTCCCGACAGGAACGCGTCGTGGTTGGCGCTCTCCTGGATGTTCATGATGAGCTCCGGATCGCCCCCGGTGGCCTCCATCTCGGAGTCGATTCCGCTGTAGGCGATGGTGGCGATGATGGCGAGGCCGAGGGCGCCTCCCGCCTCCTGGCTGGTGTTGATGAGGCCGGCACCGACGCCCGCCTCCTCGTCGGAGACTCCTACGAATGCAGCGATCTGGAGCGTCACGAAGACAATGCCGCAGCCGAGGCCGAGCAGGATGAAGGGGGTCAGCAGGTCGACCAGGTAGGTGCCGTCGGCGGGGGCACGCCACATCAGCAGCAGGCCGACCACGGCCAGGACCAGCCCGGCCATCACTAGGTTCCGCGGGGGGAACTTGGCGACCAGACCGGACGCGATGCCGGCGCCCGCAGCGACGGAGACGGCCAGCGGCACGTAGGCGAAGCCGGCTTCCAGGGGCGTGTAGCCGAAGGCGTTCTGCATGAAGAGGCTGGCGAAGAAGAACAGCGCGGCGAAGGTGCCGAAGACCAGCACGGCGGAGATGTTGGCGACCCGCATGGTCTTCAGCCGGAAGATGCGCAGCGGCATCATCGGCGACTTGACGAGGGACTCGATGACGATGAAGCCCGTCAGCAGCACGGCGACGCCGATCAGCGAGCCGATGGTCCGGAAGGTGCCCCAGCCCACGTGGGTGGCCTCGCCGAGGGTGAAGATCAGGAGCAGCAGGCCGGCGGTCAGGGTGGCGGCGCCGAGGGAGTCGAACTGGCTGCGCTCCTCGGCGCGGCTCTCCGGGAGGATGCGCACCGCGAAGAGTGCGGCGCCCAGGCCGATCGGCACGTTGATCCAGAAGATCCACTCCCAGCCGGGACCGTCGGCCAGGACACCGCCGAGGATCACACCGGCGATCGAGGCGATACCGGAGAGTGAACCCCACACACCGAGGGCCTTGTTGCGCTCCGGCCCCTCGGCGAAGGTGTTGGTCAGGATGGCCAGTGCCGCCGGGGTGATCAGCGCGGCGCCGAAGCCCTGGACGCCACGCGCGGCGATCAGGGTCGGGCCGTTCTCGGCAAGGCCGGAGACCAGGGAGGCCAGGGCGAAGAGGGTGAAGCCGATCTGGATGAGCCGACGGCGGCCGAAGGTGTCCGCGAGTCGCCCGCCGAAGAGCAGGAAGCCACCGAGCACGGTCGCGTACGCGGTGACGATGTAGTTCAGACTGACGTCGGTCATGTCCAGACCCTCCTGGATGGAGGGCAGGGCCAGGTTCACGATGGACACGTCGGTGAACACCATGAACTGCCCCAGGCAGACGAAGGCCAGAATCGCCCCGGAACCCGCCTTTTGCGGCGCACGGTTCGCGGTGGAGTCCGGTCCACTCATGGATAAGTCTCCTCAACTGTGATGGAAGCGGCCATGTGGAGGACTCTCCCGACCGTGCCAGCGCAACAGTGAACCTCCAGGACGGGGTGCCGATCGCGGGGAACTGTCCCGGCTTGCCGACGCACCGGACAACTCACGTGTTCTCCGTGTCCGTCCGGCCGATCCCGGCCTGGGGGGGGACCTCCGACACCATGACGAACGGGAACGGGGAAGTGTGACCGGACCCGGGAACCTGTCCCGGGCTCAGGCAGCCAGCGCCTCCCGGGTGATCCGGTACTGCTCCAGGAGCCCTTCCCGGGCGTCCCGCAGGGCCGGGGGGAAGTTTTCCCTCAACAGGTCCTGACCGCGCGCCGGTTCGGGGTCCTCAAGCAGTCCGAACATCAGATGCAGCCCGAATCGCGGCGAGCCCTGGATGAATGCCTCCCGCAGCCAGACGACATCGGCTTCCGGTACGCCCGGGAACAGACCCTCCACCACGGCCTCCTCAGCGGCGAGGTGGCCGGCCATGATGTCCCGCACCCGCGTCGCCGCTTCGGAGGCGCGGCCGGTCGGCCCGGGGGAGGGTTCCCCGTCCCGGTGGCTCGGGCCGAGGGCCGCCGCTTCCAGGTCGTTCAGCGCCTGGTCGAGCACGGCGTGCTCCGCGGAGAGCTCCGCCAGCTCGGTCTTCTGACGCGGGTACAGGGCGTGCAGCAACGGCCAGAAGACGTCGTCCTCCGCCCTGTGATGGGCATGGGTGAACGCCAGCAGCCAGCGGGCCGCCTCGGCCAGTTCGCCGGGATCCACCTCGTCGCCCCGGGCCAGTGCCTTGTAGGCATCCGCCACCATGGCCGTCCCGCGCCGCAGCACCTCGTGGATCGCGACGAACTCCTCGTACAGGAGGGCCCCCGCATTCTTGGTCGTGTCGCCCATGACGCCTTCCTCTCCAGCTAAGGGCAGTGATGACGGCCAGTACAACGGTGTCGACTACAGGTGAGCTCGAAGGCCGGTCGAGGAATCCCGCCCGGCGAAGCCGGGCCCCGGCACCCGACGCATCCGCCGACCGTCCGGAGCCGGCACACCGGGCGGGATGACGGACAGCGCGCCATGCCCCCGCCGTGCCGCCGCCCCTTACGGTCGCAGGTGTGTGCCCTTGACCACGGCTAAAGCGCCTCTCGACCCGGCGGCGCTTCGCTTGGGCCGACTCATCGGCGAGCTGACGTGGTCCGCATGACGTCCAGCCGCCGATGCGGGAAGAGCCGGACCACACCCATCTGCGAGGAGTAGGACATGGCAAAGGGCGCGATAGTCGTCGGTGCCGGACCGGTCGGGCTGATGTCGGCCGCTGAGCTGCGGCTCGGCGGTGTGGACGTCATGGTCTACGACAGACTTCCCGCCCCCAGCGGTGAGTCGCGCGGCCTGGGCTTCACCGGCCGCACCGCGGAGATCCTCGACCAGCGGGGCCTTCTCTCCCGGCTCGGCCCGTTCCGCTGGGGACAGCAGGGGCACTTCGGCGGCGTGCGCATCGACTTCGACTTGCTGGAGGAGAGCCACTTCGGGGTGATGGGCCTGCCCCAGTCGCGTACCGAGCAGTTGCTCGGCGACTGGGCCGCCGAACTGGGCGTGCAGATACGCCGCGGCTACGAGGTCACCGGCTTCGCCGAGACCGGCACCGGCGTCACCGTCCAGTACCAGGGCCCGGACGGTCCCGGGGAGGACACCGCCCAGTACCTCGTCGCCTGCGACGGCAGCCACAGCGTCGTGCGGGAGCGCGCCGGGATCGCGTTCCCCGGCGACCCCGCCACGCGCGGCCTCTACCTCGCGGACATCGTCGGTGCCGAGATCCAGCCACGGCCCATCGGCGAGCGGATCAAGGGCGGCGGCATGGTCCTTGCGGTCGGCCTGGGCGACGGCGTCACCCGTATCGTGATCCACGAGCCGGGCGTCCGGCCGCACCACGGCGAGGGCAGCCTGACGTTCACCGAGGTCGCCGACGCCTGGCAGCGGATGACCGGCGACGACATCCACCACGCCGAGCCCCGCTGGATGGCAGCGCTCACCGACGCTACCGGCCTCGCCGAGACCTACCGCGCCGGGCGGGTCTTGCTGGCGGGAGACGCCGCGCACGATCACGCGCCGCTCGGTGCGCAGGGGCTGAGCGTCGGCCTGCAGGACGCGGTGAATCTCGGATGGAAGCTGGCAGCCGTCGTCAAGGGCCGGGCTCCGGAGGAGCTTCTCGACACCTACCACGCGGAGCGGCACCCGGTGGGCCGGCACTTGCTGCGCAACGTCCATGCCCAGTCGCTCCTGTACCTCAATGCCGAAATGGAGCCGCTGCGTGCCGTGATGCACGAACTCGTACAGCTTCCTGAGGCCGCCCGCCAACTCGCCGGTCAGGTCAGCGGCCTGCACATCCGTTACGACGTGGGCGCCGAGGGCCACCCGCTGCTCGGGCTGCGGCTGGCCCCGGGCTACGAGCTGGCGTGCGCCGACGGCACCGTCGTCCGGGTCGCGGAACTCCTGCACGCGGGCCGCGGCGTCCTCATCCTCACCTCCGACGTCGGCCTGCGGCAGAAGACCGCCGCCCGCTGGGCGGACCGCATCGATGTCGTCGTCGGCTCCTGGGTCCGCGAGAACGGCCCGGAGGCGGCGCTGCTGCGCCCTGACGGGCACGTCGCGTGGGCCGCGCCGGACGGCGGCGACCTTGAGGACGGCCTGACCCGTTGGTTCGGCCCCGGCACCGCGCCGGAGGGCTGAACTGGTGCCCGGCACCGCCCGGAAGACTCCGCACCGCCCGCGTCTCGACCTGGAAGGGGCCTCCACGACCGTTCTCGTTACCGGTAGCCGTGGATATGTCGGCTCCGCTCTCGTGCGCACCCTGCACGAGCGAAACCTCGACGTCCGCGCCGGCTCGGCCGGCCCCGGCAAGCTGGCGGTTCCTGCCGGCGTCGAGACGGTGCCGCTCAGCCTCGAAACCCCGACAGCTGCGCGGACCCGGTCGACGAGCGGGACGTCGCCGGGCAGCGTTCGCGGTGCTCACCGACCTCGCCCGGCGGGGCCGTTCTTACCACCTCACCGGCCCAGAAGCACAGTCCTTCGCCGAACAGGTCCGGCTCATCGCAACGGCGGCGGGCCGGGACATACCGATCGACGGGGTTGCTCCCGAGGTACGGCGGACCAACAAGCCGGACTTCATGCCCGGTGAGATCGCGGACGCGTTGCTCACCGTGTGGGCGGCGAGCACGGCAACCGTGTCGCTGACCCGCGATGTCGAGGATCTGGTAGGCCGCCCCGCCCGCCCGTTCACCAATGCGCACCAGCCACGTGGATGCATTCCGCGCCTGACCACAAGCCGGGTCGCCGGCACAGCGACTGACGAGAAGGGTTCCTCACATGGCGTTAAGCAGAAGAAGGATGCTCACTCTCAGCACGGGAGCGACCGCCCTCGGCACGGCGGGGACGTCGGCAGTGGCCCGGGCCGGGACTGCCGGTCCGGACGCCGCGTCCCCGCGCCATCCCGTACACGCCCCGCTGCCGGACGACCGGGGGCTGGCCCGGATGCTGCCGGGGCACTTCCGCAGCCGGTACGCGACAGTCAACGGGGTGCGGCTGCACTACGTGATCGGCGGTCGGGGCGCCCCGCTGATTCTGCTGCCCGGCTGGCCGCAGAGCTGGTGGGCGTACCGCAAGGTCATGCCGCTGCTGGCCCGTCGGTTCCGGGTCGTCGCGGTCGATCTGCGCGGCATGGGCTCCTCCGGCCGGCCTGGGAACGGCTATGACAAGAAGACGATGGCCAGCGACATCCTCGGGTTGGTGCACCGGCTCGGGTGGCGCAGCGCGAACGTCGTCGGCCACGACATCGGTTCGATGGTGGCGTTCAGCTACGCCGCCAACCACCCGCAGGCGACCCGGAAGGTCGCGCTGCTCGACACCGTCCACCCCCACCCGGGCTTCTACGACCTGCCGCTGCTCCCGCGGCCAGGCGAGGGCTTCAGCCTCTGGTGGTCTGCCTTCAACCAGATCGAAACGCTGCCCGAGCAACTCCTGGCCGGCCGCTCGCGGCACCTGCTGGACTGGCTGCTCCTCCACTCCCTGGCCGATCAGAGCCTGGTCTCCCCCTTCGACCGTGCGGTCTACGCGCGGACCTACGACCGGCCGGACGCCATCCGGGCCGCCTGCGGCTGGTACCGGTCGTTCCACCAGGACATCGAGGACCTGGCCGGCTACGGGCCGGTGACCGCTCCGCTGCTCGGGGTGTCCTCCGAGGCGAGCGATGGCGAACTGCGGCAGGTGCTGCCCGGCGTCGCCACGGACGTGCGGGTGGTGAAGCTGGACAACACCGTCCACTACCTGCCGGAGGAAGCCCCCGAGCGGCTAGAGGAGGTCTTGCGGGACTTTTTCGCCTGACCGAACTCCATCCGATTTCTTCCTCCGTCATAGGGAGTGACATGACCAAAGGCGTGATCGTCGTCGGTGCCGGACCCGTCGGACTGATGCTCGCCGGTGAACTCCGGCTCGGTGGCGTGGAGGTGACCGTCTACGACAGACTCCCCGGACCGAGCGGGGAGTCGCGCGGTGTCGGATTCACCCGGCGCGCCGCCGAGGTGTTCGACCAGCGTGGGCTCCTGGAGCGCTTCGGCGACGTCGAATGGGCCCAGGGCCACTTCGGTGGCGTGCGGATCGACTTCGGCAAGCTGGCGGACAACCACTTCAGCGTCCGGGGCATCCCCCAGTTCCGGACCGAGGAGATCCTGGAACGGTGGCTGGGCGAGCTCGGCGTGCCGGTCCTGCGCCGGCACGAGGTGCACGGTTTCCGCGAGACGGCGGACGGGGTGGTCGTGGAGTGGGAGGGGCCCGGGGGGCGTGGCGAGGACTTCGCCCGGTACCTGGTGGGGTGCGACGGCGCCCGTAGCCTGGTCCGGCGGCTCGCCGGGATCGACTTCGTCGGCTGGGATGCGACACGCGGTATGTACATGGCCGACCTGGTGGGAGCCGGGATCCGCCAGCGACCGATCGGCGAGAAGGTCGCGGGCGGCATGGTGATGGCCTTCAACCTGGAGAACGGGGTGGACCGCATCGTCATCCACGACGAGAAGCTGCGCCCGCCGGAGGACAAGAGCGCGCTGCGGTTCACCGAGATCGCCGACGCCTGGCAGCGCATGACCGGCGAGTCCCTGCACCACGCGGAGGTCCGCTGGATCAGTTCCTTCACTGATACCACCCGCCAGGCCGAGCACTACCGCAGCGGCCGGATCTTCCTGGTGGGCGACGCCACGCACATCCACATGCCCGCCGGCGCCCAGGGCATGAGCGTCGGAGTGCAGGACGCCGCCAACCTGGGGTGGAAACTGGCCGCGGCGGTCAACGGCTGGGCTCCCGAAGGGCTCCTCGACACGTTCGAGAGCGAACGCCACCCCGTGGGCCGGGACCTGATGCGGAACACCCGCGCCCAGACCCAGCTCTATCTCACCGACGACACCATGGAGCCGCTGCGCGCCGTCATGCGGGAACTCGTCGAGCTTCCGGGGGTCGCGCGGCACCTGGCGGGCATGGTCAGCGGCGTGGACATCCGGTACGACTCGGGCCCCGGCGACCATCCGCTGCTCGGCCTGCGGATGCCTCCCGACGTCGCGCTGCTGCTCCCCGACGGCACCCGTCGTCGTATCGCCGACCTCCTGCGCACCGCGCGCGGCGTCCTCGTCCTCACCGACCGGTCCGCCCTGCCGCGCGACGTGGCTGCCGCATGGTCCGACCGCGTCGACACCGTCACCGGCTCCTGGGCCGACGACGCCGACGGCCCGAGCGGCAAGGCCCCCGAGGCGGTGCTGCTGCGCCCCGACGGCCATGTCGCGTGGGCGGCACCGGATTCCGTCTCCCCGCAGCAGGCTGTCGAGCGCTGGTTCGGCGCCCCCGGGGTGGTCGCTGGTCAGGCGTGACCGCACCCGGACCGCCCGGCCGTGGGCGAAGCACCTCCGGATGGCGGTCACCGTCCTCGGGCAGCGTACCGCCCGGGTATCCGCGCCTCACCGCGCAAGGACCCGGGCGGTACGTACGGCTTCCGGTGGCCTCGCCAGGCACGTTCAGGCCGGCGCCCCGGACTTCGCCTTCTTCTCCGCGGCTTCGACGAACGCCCGGAACAGCGGCGCGGTGTCCTGTCCCAGTTCGCCGTGCGCCTGCAGCCCCGCCAGGAACGGCGCCGAAGGGTCGGCGGCCTCCGCCCCCTCGATCACCCCGTCGTCGGACCACGCCGTCGCCACCAGCCCGGCACCGAGCCCGTCAAGACCCTGGTGGTGGTGGCAGTACACCGTCGGCGACGGCCCCAGCGCCGACCCGAGCACCGAGTCCGGCCGCACCCGGATCGTCCGCGGCTCGTACTGCCCCGGAACCTTCGGCGAGTGCTCGGGCAGATGCTGGTTCAGCCGGCCGCCGCGGGAGACGGAGATCAGCTGGAGGCCCCGGCACACCGCCAGAACCGGAATGCCCCGCCGCTCTGCGACCGCGAACGCGGCCGACTCCGCGGCGTCCCGCGCCCGGTGCGGGGGGAAGGTGAACTCGCCCGGCTCCTGCCCGTAGAGCGCCGGGTCCAGGTCCCCGCCTCCGCTCATCAGCAGCGCGTCGACCCGCTCCATCACCGGCCCGACCGCCTCCGCAACCGGCGGCAACAGGACCGGAGCCCCACCCGCCACCGCCACCTTGTCCAGGTACGTCTGCGGCAGCAGCGATACCGCCACGTCACCCCAGATGGCCCAGTTCACTGTCGTCGCATCGGCGGTCACCGCCACCACGGGTCGCGTCATCGCTGCCACTCCTCTCATCGCCTGAATCACGCCGACCGGGCCCGTCACGCGCCCCGCACGGCTTACCCGCGCAGTGCACCGCACCGTGCTGGAATCACGGTCGAATCCCGCCCGGACCGCAGCGTGGGCGCGCACGGCCAAAGGCGGCTCCGCGTAGGCCCCGGGCCTCGTACGTCACCCCCCAGGCCCGGGGCGTCGGCGCGGAGTCCAGCGGACCACCAGCCGCGCTCCGGGAGTGGTCGAGACCGTCCGGCGAGCATCGGCACCGCGGCACCTCACGTGCCCCGTACCACCTCTCAGATTCCCCGGGCCGGCAGCGCCGCCGGCGACATCCGGACTGCGGAGCCCGACGCCGCGGTCGCACCCCGCTGACTCGAAGGGTGACCACCCGTGAACGACGACAACGCACCGGCCGCCAACGCCGAGCGCACCGAGCGGATCGCCAATCGGTCCCGCGCCGCCAACTGGAAGAAGCCCCCGCGGCGTATCGAGACGTCGGAGTGCATCACCTGCGACAGCTGCCTGCGGAGCTGCCCCGAGGAGTTCGGCGCCATCTTCGACCGCGGCCTCGACGTCGTGATCGTCCCGGAGCTGTGCTCCGGCTGCCCCGTGTGCGTACTGGAGTGCCCGGTCGACTGCATCTACGTCGACGAGGACTGGGCGCCCACGGACGAATCGATGTGGAGCCACATCGAGGTCACCCCGGTGAGCGCCCCGTGACCGCCCCCGCGCCGCGCGACGAGTCGCGCGAAACGCGCCGGGCCGCCAACGCCCGCAAGCGCATCAGCCGCCGGCCCAGCCGCCTCGGCAGCCCGGCCGGCGCCACCCCCAAGCCCGACCGCGAACGGGAGCCGGGCGCCGGCTTCACCGGGCTGCTGGAGCGCGCCTGGGCCCGGGCGCGGCAGGCCGGGGGGCCGCGCGCCGCGGTCGGCGTCCTGCTCACCCTCGACGGACACGTGCCCGCCGGGGTGCAGTTGCGGGCGCTCGGCACGGCGGAGGAGGCCGCGTTCAAGGCGCTGTGGGGCCTCACCTGGCGTACCGGCGAGGCCGCCGCGGACACGGCCGCGGACGGCGCGGCGGACCGGGACGCGGAGGACGAGCCCGTCTTCACGGGCGAGCTGGCGCTCGCCCGCAGCGGCCGGGTGGCCGTACGAGCCCCCTCGCAGCCCTCGCTGCGCCAGCAGGACCTGGTCGGCGGCTCCCTGCGGGTGCCGTGGTCCGCCCGGGCCGTGCGGGCCTACCGGCGCGAGCTGGCCGCCGCCACCGCCCGGCGCGCCGACGAGGTCGCGCACTGCCGCGCCTGGCTCGCGGAGCAGGGCGAGGCGGGCCGCGACGAACTGCTTGACCTGGCCACGGAGGCGGCCCTGCGCACCGCGCCGTTCGTCCTGTACCAGGAGGAGAAGCAGTACACGAACTTCCGCGACCAGAACAACATCACCGGCAAGACCCTTTTCCCCGGGCACCCCGACTGCGCGCTGAGCAGCCTCCGGGGCCTGCCGCTCGACCTCTGGTCCGACCACGACGTGCAGCTCCTGGTCTGCCTCGTCCTCCTCATCCGCTCGGCCGGACCCGGCCGGGTCGAGGAGGCCAACGGCACGCAGCTCAGCCTCGACCACGTCGCCGCCATGCTGGAGCGGGTCAGGCGCGGCTACGCCGCCGCACCCGGCGGCCCCTCCCTCCCGCACGCGGCGGCGCCCGACATCGCCGCGCTCGACACGCTCGCCACGACGCTCGGCACCGTCCGCAAGGCGTTCCCCGGCCGGGTCCAGCTCTACCGCGAGATCCACGGCGCGCTCATGCACAAGATCGAGCGCGTCGCCGCCCCGCCGGCGGCCCGGGCGCACCGCTACGAGCAGGACATCTGCGCCCGCCTCAGCGAGCGGCTGCCGCTGGCCGGCGGCACCTTCGACGCGCTGGCGGACGCCGCCGCCGCGGCGCCCGGGTGGCTGGCGCGGCCGCACGGCGCGTTCGGCAGCGGTCTGGAGTCGCTGGTGTACGAGACCGTCGCGGCCAGCGCGGACGTGTTCCGTACGGACTTCGCGATGAGCCGCGGGATGCGCTCGCTGCCCACCCTCGTCGCGAGGCTGAGGGCGGAGAGCTGGGCGGAGATCTGCGGCTGGGACATCACCAAGTACTTCTGCTGCGTGGTGCCCGCCCCGGAGGCACGCCGCCACTTCGGCGACTCCGCCACCGCGATGGCGGACGCGGCGTGGGCGATGTCGTCGCGCATGCAGTACAACTCCTGGCACTTCATCGCGGGCAACCTGCCCCGTACCGAAGAGGTCCTGGCCCGCGACCACTTCGTGCCGCCCACCATCCCCGACGTCGCCTTCTTCTCCGACCAGCACCACCACGGCCACGTCACCAACAAGGTCCGCTTCTCCATCCGTTCGCCGCAGGCCGTCGAGGTCGCCGGGCGACGGTTCAACGGGTTCGTCGACCTGCGGCTGCTGCGCTGCGACGGGACCCCCTTCGACGAGCAGGACCTGCTCGCCGCGCACCGGGTGTCCGGCCTCGTCGGCCGGGTGACCGGCCTCGCCGCCGAACTGGCCGCCGCCGGGGAGCCGGTGGAGGTCACGGCCTTCGACGCCGGCTGGCACCGGGCCGCCATCGCGGGGGCTCCGGCCGCCGCGCGGACCGCCGGGGCCGCCGGCAGAGCGACCGGCCGCTCGTGACGGCGGGGCAGAGCGCGGGGCCCGCTCCGGGGCCCGCCCGGCTCAGGGAGCTGCTGGCAGCCGGCGAACTCACCGCGGAGCGGCACGTACGGACCGTGCTGGACGCCATCCGCGCCGACACCACCGGCGCGTACGTCGCCGTCGCCGGCGAGGGCGCGCTGCGCGCGGCCCGGGAAGCGGACGCGCTGATCCGCGAGCGGGGCGCCGCCGCCTGGCTGGAGCGGCCCCTGCTCGGTGTGACGGTGTCCGTGAAGGACCTGCTGCAGACCGGCGACCTGCCCACCGGCCGCGGCTCGCTGCTCCCCAACACCCGCCCGCCGGAGGACACGCCCGCCGTGGCGCGGCTGCGCGCGGCCGGCGCGGTCGTCGTCGGCAAGACCGCCACCTCCGAGTACGGCTGGAGCGCGAGCACCGTCCGCCGCGTCGGCCCGCCCGTGCGCAATCCGTACGACCCCCGGCGCACCGCGGGCGGCTCCAGCGGCGGCGCCGCCGCGGCGGTGGCGACGGGGATGTGCGACGGGGCGCTCGGCACGGACGGCGCGGGCTCGGTCCGTATCCCCGCGGCGTTCTGCGGCGTCGTCGGCTACAAGCCGTCGTACGGCCGTATCCCCTACGTCCCCGGCAGCATCGAGCGGCTCTCGCACCAGGGCACGCTCGCCCGTCGCGTCGAGGACGCCGCCGCCCTGGCCGCCGTCGCGGCGGGCCCGCACCCGTACGACCCCGACTCGGCCCTCGGCTCCCTCGACCCCGAGCGCTCCTCGCGGCGCCTGCGCGTCGGCTGGGTCGAGTACGAGCGGACCGGCGCCGGCGTCCGCGAGGTCACCGAACGGGCGCTGGGGGCGTTCGCGGGACGCGGGCACCGGGTGGAGCGGATCGAGGTGCGCTGCGACGGGCTGTACCCGGCGCTGGTCGACATCCTCGCCGCCGCCGAGGCGGCCGCCACGGGACCGGAGGACGAGGAACTCTGCGACCCCGGCCGCCTGGAGGTCGTCCGCCACGGCCGCATCCTCAGCGGCACCGCGGTCATCCGCGCCGAGGAGGTGCGCCACGCGCTGCGGACGAAGCTGCGCTCGGTCATGGACCGCTACGACATCCTGGCGATGGCCACCGTGCCGGTCGAGCCGTTCGACGCCGGGGCCATCGCGCCCGAGTGGGCCGCCGACCCGCGCGACCTGCTGTGGCTCGCCTGGTCCCCGGCCACCTACCCGTTCAACATGACCGGCCAGCCGGCCGTCTCGGTCCCGGCGGGTCTCACCCCCGCGGGCCTGCCCGCGGGGGTACAGGTGGTCGGGCCCGTGGGCGCCGACGCCCTGGTGCTCGCCACCGCCGCGCGGCTGGAGACCGACCTCGGCGCGCTGCCGGCCCCGTGGGCGGCCCAGCCGCCGCCCGCCCCCGCCGCCCTGCCCGTCGTCGAAAGGATCTGAGCCGTGTACTCCAGAAAGTGGCGTTCGCCGTCGGGCGAGGAGAGCGTGGGGCGGCCGTCGTTCGTCGCCGACCACGACCTGTGGACCGACGACCAGGCGGCCGTCGCCGACCGGATCGAGGCCGAGCTGGGCCAGCTCGAACTGGTCCGCCTGGTCTACGGCGACCCGCACGGGCTCGTCAGGTCCAAGACCCTGACCGTGCCGGCGTTCCGCTCCGTGCTCCGCCACGGCATGAACTTCAGCCCCGGCCCCTTCCTCTTCGACACCGGGCACGCCGTCGCCGTCGACTTCCTCGGCGACCCCGGCATCGGCGTCGAGGAGATCGCGGGCGCCGGGAACTTCATCCTGGTGCCCGACCCGCTGACCTTCCAGGTGCTGCCAGGCACCGAGCCGCGCACCGCCTGGGTCATCGGCGACGAGTACCTGCGCGAGGGGAGCCCGCACCCGCTGTCGTCCCGCGCCGTGCTGCGCGCCGTCGAGAAGCGGTACGCGGTACGCGGCCTCGACCCGCTGCTCGGTCTCGAGGCGGAGTGGTACCTCACCCGGCGGCTCGACGACGAGCCGGGCAACGAGGGCAACGGCTTCGGCACCCAGGGCCGGGCGCCGCGGGTCGCGGCCGTCAACGCGGGCTACCAGTTCAACCTGGACTTCCGCTACGACTCCGTCGCCGCCGTCGCCGACCCGCTGGCGCAGTGCCTCACCGCGCTCGGCCTGCCGCTCCGCTCGATGGAGCACGAGTCGGGACCCGGCCAGGTCGAGACGACGTTCGCGCCGATGCCGCCGCTCGACACCGCGGACGCCATGCTCCTCTTCCGTACGGTCACCAAGCGGCTCGCCGCCCGCCGCGGCTACCACGCCTCGTTCATGTCGCTGCCGAAGCTGCCCTCCTTCGACCCCAGCGGCTGGCATCTGCACCAGTCCGTACGGGAGTCGGCCACCGGCCGCAACCTGTTCGGCGCCGAGGGGCTCTCCGGCGGGCTGTCCCCGGAGGGCAAGGCGTACACCGACGGGCTGCTGTCCTGGGCGCGGGAGCTGCTCCTGCTCTCGGTGCCCACCGTCAACGGCTACCGGCGCCTGGACTCCGCCCACACCCTGGCCCCGACGCGGATCGGGCTGAGCGTGGAGGACCGCACCGCGATGCTGCGGGTGGCCGGCGGCGGCGCCAACGCCCGGATCGAGAACCGCATGGGCGAGCCGTGCGCCAACCCGTACCTGAACATCGCGGCGCAGCTCTTCGCCGGGCTCGACGGGCTGGAGGGCGGCGCCGCCGGTACGCCCGCGGACCCCGGCGCCGGCCTCGTGCCGCAGTCGCTGCGCGAGTCGTTCGGGGCGTTCCGCGCGGGCCGCGCCGAGCAGTTGCTCGGCGCCCCGCTGACGGCCTGCCTGACGCGGCTGAAGGAGAGCGAACTCGACCGCTTCGAGACCTGGTGCGCGGCGACCGGCGCGCCGGCCGGCGAGGTCACCGACTGGGAGCAGCGCGAGTACTTCGAGGCGTACTGAATCCGAGGCGTACGAGGAACGACGACGGGACGGGTGGCACAGATGATTCCCCGCTACACGCTGCCGGACATGGGGCGGCTCTTCTCCGATCAGGCACGGTACGAGACCTGGGTACGGGTCGAGATCCTCGCCTCCGAGGCGCAGGAGCGGCTCGGCCGCGTCCCCGCCGGGGTCGTCGAGGACATGCGCCGGGCGCCGGTGCCCGCCGCCGCGCGGGTCGCGGAGCTGGAGCAGGAGCGCGACCACGAGGTGCTCTCCTTCCTCGCCGCCTACTGCGAGGGCCTGCCCGACGCCTCGGCCCGCTGGGTGCACCTCGGCATGACCAGCTACGACCTGGTGGACACCGCGCTCGGCCACACCCTGGCCACCGCCTGCGACCTGCTCTCCGGGGCCGCCCGGGAGCTGCGGCGCACCCTGGTCGGCCGCGCGCTCGAGCACTGGGACACGGCGATGATCGGCCGCACCCACGGGGTGCACGCCGAGCCCACCACGTTCGGGCACAAGCTGGCCGGCTTCGCGTTCGGCGTCGACCGGTCGCTGCGCCGGCTGGCGGCGGCGCGCGAGGCGGTGGCGGTCGGCACGGTCTCCGGCTCCGTCGGTACGTACGCGCTCATCGAACCCGCGGTGGAGGCGCACGTCTGCGCGGCTCTCGGGCTCGGCGTGGAGGACTGCCCCAGCCAGGTCGTCGCCCGCGACCGGCACGCCCAGTTGCTCCAGGCCGTCGCCGCACTCGGCGCCTGCGTGGAGCAACTCGCCCTGGAGCTGCGGCTGCTCCAGCGCACCGAGGTCGCGGAGGTGGAGGAGGGCAGGTCCGCGGCGTACCAGGGCTCCAGCGCCATGCCGCACAAGCGCAACCCGACCACCAGCGAGCGGCTCTGCGGCCTCTCGCGGCTGCTGCGCGGCCACGCCACCGCCGCGCTGGAGAACGTCCCGCTCTGGCACGAACGTGACCTCGCCCACCAGTCGGTCGAGCGGGTGATCCTGCCCGACAGCCTGACCGTGGCGCACTTCCAGGCGACGAAGGCCGCCGAACTCGTCGCCTCGCTGCGGGTGCACCCCGAGCGGATGCGCGCCCACATCGACCAGACCGCGGGACTCGTGCACAGCTCCGCGGTCCTCGCCGAACTGCTGACCGACGACGGTGCGGAGCGCGAGCGCGCGTACCGCGCCGTGCAGCGGGCCGCCGACCGTACGGTGGCCACCGGGGAGCACTTCGGCGCCACCCTCGCGGACGAAGGCATCACCGTCGGCGAGCTGCGCCCGGAGCGCTTCCTCACCCGTCACGACGTGATCCGCGACCGATTGGAGAAGCTCGGTGCACTGG
This sequence comes from Streptomyces sp. CNZ287, assembly GCF_007827615.1. NCBI lineage: Bacteria > Bacillati > Actinomycetota > Actinomycetes > Kitasatosporales > Streptomycetaceae > Streptomyces > Streptomyces sp. CNZ287. The sequence continues at coordinate 38,321 of NZ_VISV01000009.1, forward strand.
AAGACTGAACGCGTCGCGGGCGCCTCGCTCGACCTCGACGAAGTGCTCGCGGTCTACCGGGACTCGGGGCTCGGCGAGCGGCGGCCCGTCGACGACCGGGAGCGGATGGCCACGATGGTGCGCGAGGCCAACCTCGTGGTCGTCGCGCGCGACGAGGACGGCGCGCTCATCGGCCTCGCGCGCAGCGTCTCCGACTTCGCCTACGTCACGTACCTCTCCGACATCGCCGTCGTCCGCGCCCACCAGCGCGCGGGCGTGGGCCGCGCGCTCATCGACGCCACCATGGCGGAGGCCCCGGCGGCCAAGCTCGTCCTGCTGTCCGCGCCCGCCGCCCGGGACTACTACCCGCACCTCGGCTTCACCCGGCACGACTCCGCATGGGTGCGCAGCACGTAACCACCGCGTGCGGCGCCGCTGCCCGCGGCCCGTCCGCCCACCTGCCGAGCACACCACACGGGGAGGTATGACTCAGATGACGTCGCAGGTGCTGCCCGACCTACGCGCGCCGGTGACCAGGACCGCCGTGCCCGAGGATCCGGCGGACGCCGGCCCCTCGGGCACGGCGGCCGCGGGGCCGGCGGGCCGGCGCATCCTGGTGGTCGACGGGGACCCCGACACGGGCGAGTCGCTGATGGCCCAGCTCCGCCGCTACGGGCACGAGCCGGTGGGGGCGAAGCAGGGCGGCGCCGCGCTGCGGGCGCACCAGAACACGGAGATGGTCCTTCTCGACCTCGAACTCCCCGACCTCGACGGTCTGGAGGTGTGCCGGGGCATCCGCGCGGTGAGCCACGTGCCGATCATCATCGTCACCGGCCGGGAGTCCGAACTCGACTGCGTGCTCGGCCTCCAGGCCGGCGCGGACGACTACGTCACCAAGCCGTACGGGATGCGCGAGCTGATGGCCCGTATCGAAGCCGTGCTGCGCCGCTCCCGGCCGCAGCAGCCCGCGGCCGGCCGGCACCTCAGGCACGGCCGGCTGCACATCGACGTGGCCTCCCGCCGCGTCACCGTCGGTGGCACGGAAGTCGCGCTCACCCGCAAGGAGTTCGACCTGCTCTGCCAGCTCGCCTCGCACCCGGACACGGTCATACCGCGCAAGCAGCTCCTGCAGCGGGTCTGGGGCGACTCGTGGTCGCGGCGCACCGTCGACACGCACGTCAGCAGCCTGCGCGGCAAGCTCGGCGGCAGCGGCTGGGTCGTGACCGTCCGGGGGGTGGGGTTCAAGCTGGGCCACGCGTGACGGCACGCGCCGGGCGGCGCGTGCCGTCGGGGTCCCGGGGGGCGGTCAGCGTACGGCGCCGACCGCCCCCGCTGCGCGTCCCGCGCCGAGCTCGCCCGCCAGGTCGCGCCAGAGGCCGGCGTAGCCCCGCAGCAGCTCGGCCAACTGCTCCCTGCAGTGCGGCGGCAGGTTCACGGTGATCTTCTCGCGGTCCCGCGCGATGAGGTGGCAGGCGTCGAGCATGCGCAGGACCGTACGGCCCGTCTCCGTCATCCGCAGCGAGGGGTCGCGGCAGAGCGAGTCGAAGATGACGAACAGCTCCCCGGGCGACAGCGCGGGGACGGGCGGTGGCGCAGGCTCGCGGGCAGGCCGCTCCGCCGCGGGCTCCTCCCGCTGCCCCAGCGGTACGGGGTCGTCGCCGCGGCGCAGCCGGTCCCGTACGTCGGCGACGGTGGCCGGCGAGATCCCGGCGCGCCGGGCGACCGACCGCAGCGACGCCCCCGGCTCCTCGCCCAGCAGCTTCGCCGCCAGCTCCCGGCCCTGCGCGGAACGGAACGGCCTGCGCCTGCCGTCGAGCCCGATCCGCGGCGCGTCGTGCGCCTGGCCCCGGGCACGGCCGCGGAGTTCGGCGACCGTCCGCGCGGACAGTCCGGCGACTGCCGCCACCGAGCGGTCCGACCACTGCGGCCGGGCGGTGAGGATGCGCAGCGCGGAGGCGATGCGGTCGCCCCGCGACAGGGGCAGCCCCTGGGCCACGTTCATCGCGACGGCCAGCAGCCGCGCGTCGCTCTCCGAGCCGTCGAAGAACCGCGTGCCGATGTACGCGGCGCCGTTGAGCCGGGCGGCGCGCAGCCGGTGCCGGCCGTCGATCACGGCCATCCGCCCGCGGTGCACGAGGATGGGCGGCAGCTCCGCCTCCACCTCGGAGAGGGCCAGCGCGTAGCCGGCGTCCACGCCCGCGGCGCGCGGGCTGAACGTGACCACCAGACTGGCGACGGGTACCTTCTCGACCGGCAGGTCGCGGACCGCCTCGCGGAGCGCGAGCAGGGTGTCGGAGCCGCCCGCCCGCTCGGCGCGCACGATCTGATTGATGAGCACAGACTCCTCCAGTGGCAGTCGGGGTCCGGCGGCGCGGCCCGCGCACGACGACGGGACCGCTGTCTCGACTCGAAGGCTCCCAGGGCGATCTGACGGCCCGCTGACACGCCGCTGACACGGCGCCGGGGCCCTGTCCGGGACCGGCCGCCGCGCGACCCGTACGCGAGCCGGCCCTGCTGGACTGCGGCTGCTCCCGTTCCGGGGGAACGGGCGTCGCCTCGTCGGCCGTCACCCTCTGCCGCACGCTGGGCAGCTCCCTCGGGGTCGCCGTCATGAGCGCGCTCTCCGGCGGCCTCGGCGGGCACGGGGTGCCCGCCGCCGCGGCGGCCGCGGAGGGCGTGCGGTCGGCCTTCTGGGCGGCGGTCGTCGCGGCCGCGCTGACGCTGCTCGCCGCGCTCTGCGTACGCGAAGTGCCCCTCGGCGGCGCCGGGCCGAAGAGGTGAAGGAACCCGCCGGTACGTACGGGAGCGGCGGATTGTGACACCCCGGCAGGACCGGACGCCGACTCGCGAGCAACCGCGGCTCCGCGTCACATCTGACGCTGGAGCCGTCAACCGCACAACCCCGTGAAGTCGACACCCGGGAGGCAGGGAGATCACATGCCCGCACGCCGTATCCGTCTGGCCACCGCCGGAGTCCTCGGCGCCGCCGCCGCGTCGGGCGCCCTGGCGGCCGGTCCCGCCGCGGCCGCCGCCCCGGCCGTCACGGTGACGCCGAGCACCGGCCTCGCCGACGGCCAGACGGTGTCCGTGAGCGGCTCCGGCTACGTCGCCGGCAGCGCGATCGGCGTCAGCGAGTGCGTCCGCGACACCGTGTGCGCGGAGGACACCGTCCACACCACCGCGGCCGCGGACGGCACCTTGTCGGCCCGGTACGTGGCGCGCAGGCAGTTCCAGGCCACGGACCGGAGCACCGGCCAGACCATCACGGTGGACTGCGCCGTGGAGCAGTGCCAGATCGTGGCCTGGGAGCAGGAGACAGGCCCCATCGCCCAGCCCATCTCCTTCGGCTGACGAAGAGCGCCGGCGCCCGGCCGGTGACTCCGCAGCGATGACAGTGCCCCGTACCGCCCAGGCCCGGGCGGTGCGGGGCGCGCCTGCCGGGGACCGCCGCCGGCGCGCCGCCCGCCGTCAGCCTCCCGGCGCTTCCTCGCCGGCCAGCTCCGCCAGCACCCTGGCCACCCGCCGTTCCCGGGTCGCCGCCGTCTTCGCGCCCTCGACCGCGCGGACATGGCGGCGCTTGTGGGTCGGCGCCAGCCGGTCGTACGCGGCCCGCGCCCCCGGCTCCGCGTCCAGCGAGGCGGTCAGCTCGGGCGGTTCCACGATCTCCCGCGGCTCGGTGTCCAGCCGCACCTCCGCCTCCACCTCCTCGCCCTGCACCACCCCGCTCGCCTTGCGGTGGGCCGCGCTGACTCCGACGACGTACCGCCCGTTCACCGGCGCGATCCGAGTCCGCCAGGAGTGGCCGTTGATCTCGACGACCACCGGCGGCCGCCGGCCCGCCCCGAAACCGTCGACCACCTCGCCCGGCACCTCGAACCCGGTCGCGTTGCCGGCGGGCTCGATCATCGTGCGGAACCTCATCGTTGCTCTCCGTCCTGGGGGTGAAGGTGTCAGGGGCGGTGGCCGCCGTCACACTCTTCCGCTGCCGATCGTCATGGAGATGACGGATGGCACCCGGCCGACGTGACTGCGCCCTGGCGCGCCCGGCCCCCGGCCGTCCGAACCCTATGGTGCGACAGCGAGGAGAGAGATGCAGGCGCGAATAGCCAGCCCCACGGCCGCGGTACCCGGTGCCGTACCGGCGCTGCGGGCACTGGGCGAGGCACTGAAGCGGTCCGGGGTCCCCGAGAGCACCCTCCTCCTCGTCTATCTGCGCACCAGCCAGATCAACGGAGCGAGCTGGAACGTCGACCGGCACGCCGCCGAGATGCGCGCCGCGGGGGAGTCGCCCGAGCGGATCGCCGCCGTCGCCGCCTGGCGCGACGCGCCGTACTACAGCGACGCCGAACGGGCGGCGCTGCTCCTGGCGGAGAGCGCCGCCCGGCTCGGCGACCGGCCGGACGCCGTCCCCGACGCCGTCTGGCACGAAGCCGCCCGCCACTTCGACGAGAGCCAGCTCGCCACCCTCGTCCTGGCCTCGGGTTTCTGCAACCTGTGGCACCGGGTCGTCGCCACCACCCGGCGGCCGGCCGGGCAGCCGCCGGGATGAGCCCCGGCACCCCGCCGGCGCGCCGGGCGGGCTCAGATCCGGCTCGCCTCCACCACGGAGATGGCCGCGGGCGTCCGCACCACCCGCTCCACCTTCAGCCCCGCCTGCGCCAGCAGCTCCCCGTACAGCGCCCCGGTCCGCTCCCGGCCGCCGACGAGCAGCATCAGCCACAGGTCGACGAGCTTGCCCGCGTGCGGCGCGTTGCGCTTGTCCGGCAGCACCATCTCCATGATGAGGACCCGGCCGCCGGGGTTCATCGCCTTCCGCACGTTGGTGAGGATCTCCACGGCCTGCGGCTCCGGCCAGTCGTGCACGATGTGCTTCAGGACGTACGCGTCCCCGCCCTCCGGCACCGGGTCGAAGAGCCCGCCGTCCGCGATCGTGCACCGGTCGGCGACGCCCTCCTTCTCCAGGAAGGCGGCCGCGCCGTTCTCCCCGACCCGGGGGTCGGACAGCACGCCGCGGGCCTTCGGCGACTTGCGCAGCACCCCGGCGAGGAAGTCGCCGCGGCCGCCGCAGAAGTCGACGACGGTGCGGAAGCGGGAGAAGTCGTACGCGGCGAGCAGCGGCTCCGTCTCCGTCGCCGACATCGAGCCCATGCCGCGGATGAACACGCCCCCGTACTCGGGGTTCTCCTCCAGGTACTCGAACGCGCCCATGCCGCGGAGCTTCGGCAGGCTCGGCTCTCCGGTGCGTACCGCCTCGGCGAAGTGCGCCCAGTCCTCCCAGTGCGTCGGATGTCCCATCAGCAGGGCGATGCCGTTCATCGACATCGGCGCGTCCGGCAGCAGCGCCCGGGCCATCGGGGTGAGCGCGAACCGGCCGTCCTTCCGCTCGGTGAAGATCCCGTACGTCGCGAGGAGGCGCAGTAGCCGGCGCAGCGACTCGGGGTCGGTCTCCGTCTTCTCGGCGAGCCGCGCCACCGGCAGCGGCCCGTCCGTCAGCGCCTCCGCGACCCGCAGCTCGGCGGCGGCGTAGATCGCCTGGGAGACCATGGCGCCCTGCGCCAGCTCCAGCAGCGCGAACGGCGGCGGCGCCATCTTGCGGGTCAGCGACTGCAGTGCGGAGCGAATCCCTTCGACGACACGGACGAGACGAGCGGGGGGCAGCGGTGGCATCGGATTCCTCCGTAAGGCGAGTTCCCGTCTTTCCCGGATTCGCCGACGGTAGGCCAGCGCACCGCCGACCGTCATGTGTCCAATTCCGGCGCGGAAACGGAGTCCTGCTCGAGCGCCACTTGAATACCGGGGGGTTGTCCAACTGCGCCCGCTGCGCAGTCGAACAATGCACGACGTCATACCGCGGCAGTGTTTATGGTGTCGCGGATTGCCCATATCAAGCCCGCTCCATGCGGCGGCAAGAAGGAGTGAGATGTCGAGCAAGAACAGGAAGTGGAAGAGGGCTGTCCTGTCCGCAGGCGTGCTCGGCGGTGTCACCGCGGTGACGCTGCCGGCGCCCGCGGTCGCCGACGAGACCGAGCCGGCGATCGAGGTCGTGGCCGGCGAGCTGAACAACCCGCGCGGGCTGCACGTGGACCGCCACGGGCGGATACTCGTCGCCGAGTCCGGCAAGGGCATGGCGGGCTGCGAGGCCGGCAAGCAGTGCGTTGGCGCGACCGGTTCCGTCTACCGCATCGACGGCCGGAAGCAGGGCCGCGTCGTCAACGGCCTGCCGTCCCTCGCCGCCGGCGTGGCCAACCCGCAGCAGCCCATCTCGGCCACCGGCCCCGTCGACGTGGAGCCCAGCGCCTTCGGGTACGTGGTCCTCAACGGCGGCGGCAACACCAACGAGTTCCGCGCGGGCCTGGGCGCCGGGGCCAAGCACCTCGGCACCCTGCGGCACTCCGCCGGCCACACCCTCGCCGACCTCGTCGACTACGAGACGCGGATGGACCCCGACTGGGTGCTCGGCGAGCCGCCCACCCCGAACGAGCCCTCGTCCGTGCAGAGCAATGCCTGGCGGCTGGCCAAGACCGGCAAGGGCGGTTACCTGGCGACGGACGCGGCGGGCAACGACCTGCTGGGCATCTCGGCGTTCGGCTCGATACGCGCCGAGGCCGTCTTCCCCGGCAACACCGTGAACGGCCAGCTCTCCGAGGCCGTACCCGGCGGCGTCGTCGAGACCCGCGACGGCACCGTCTACGTCTCCGACATGGGCGCCCTCAAGCCCGGCGCGGCCCGGATCTGGAAGATCGCACCCGGCCACCGCCCCGTGGTGTTCGCCGAGGGCCTGACGGCCGTCAGCGACCTCGCCCTGGACAAGTCCGGCGATCTCGTCGCGCTCACGATCACCGGCGGCTACGGGCCCGAAGGCCCCAAGCCCGGCGCGGTCAACGTGGTCGACACCGGCACCGGCGACGTCACCCCGGTCGAGACCGGCGACCGGCTGACGATGTCCTCGGGGGTCGCCGTCGGCCCGGACGACGAGATCTACGTGACCAACAACTCGGTCGGGACCAGCGGCGAAGTCCTCAAGATCACCCGCTGACCACCGCCGGTGTCCGTCACCGGCCGACCGGCCGACCGGCCGACCGGCCGGTGACGGACACCCCTGCCCCCTGGCCACTACCATGGCGGCTTCCGGGAGCACCTGTTCGAGTCGGAGAGGTCCATGGCGGGAGTGCGGCAGGCGCGGGCGATGCGGACCCGCCAGGCGATCATCACGGTGGCCGCCGAGGTCTTCGACGAGTACGGCTACGACAGCGCCAGCCTCAGCCGGATCGTGCAGCGTGCGGGCACCACGATGGGCGGTCTGTACTTCCACTTCGAGTCCAAGCAGGCGCTGGCCAAGGCCGTACTCGCCGAACAGGGACCTGAGCAGTGGCTGCTCCCGCCCGGGGCCAACGGGCTGCAGCAGCTCATCGACGTCACCATGCGCCTCGCCCACGAACTCCGCAGCAACGTCGTGCTCAGTGCCGGCCTGCGGCTGACGTTCGAGCGCAGTGGCCTGGAGAAGGACGGCGCGACCCTCCACCACCTCTGGACCGACCACCTCCGCAGCCAGATGGCCGCCGCCCGCGCGGCGTCGGAACTCCTGCCGGAGGTCGACGAGGCGGAGTGCGCCCACATGCTGATGGGCGCGTACTTCGGCATCCAGGTGCTGTCGCAGGCGACGACGGGCCGCGCGGATCTGCCGGAGCGGGTGGCGGCGCTGTGGCGGTACCTGCTGCCGGGGATGGCGACAGCGGAGGCGCGCGCGAGGCTGGAGATCCGCCCGTACGAGGACGCGGCCGCGGACCTGTCCACGCCTGGACCGCCGGCTCGCGTGGGAGGAGAGGCGGACGGATGAGGCTCACGGTCCTGGGCGCCACCGGCGCCATCAAGACCGCCACCTTCACCCTGATCCACGACGGCCTGCTCGCCTTCCTGACGACCTGGCAGACCTACGGCTTCGTCCTCTGCGGCATCGCCGCCGTACTCCTCCTGGAGAACGCCCTGCAAGCCGGCTCCCTCGCCGCCTCCCAGCCGGCCCTCACCATCGGCGACGCCACGGTGAGCCTGGCCCTCGGCGTCTTCCTCTTCGAGGAGAGCATCCGCCTGGGCTGGTGGCTGCTCCCCGCCTGCGTAGGCGTGGCCATCGTCCTGACCGGCGTCCTAGCCCTGGCCCGCGCGGTCCCCGACGCCCGCACCGCAACCGGCTGACCGCCACCGCCGACGCACGCCCCCGGCCCGTATCCGGGCGTATGAGAGTTTCCTGTGAATGGCGGCTTCGACCGCCGGCGGCCGGTTCGGGTCCTAGGCTGTGCTTCCTCGATCAACTCCTATGGGAGCGGATGGCGTTCGCGCCCGGTGGGCCCGTCCGTCACCGTCGTCACCTGTCAAGGCGCCGACCATCGACGGCGAGTACATGGAGACCGGCGAGGACACGCGGCGGATCACCGGCCGGATCCAGATCTGCGTTCCGTTCCCCGCCGGTGCTCACAACGCCGTCTCCACCTCAGCGAGTTGATGGGCGGAGGGGGCGGTCGGCAGCCTGCAGAAATCGGATCTGACGGAGGGGCAGCGGATCCGCGTCGACCGGTTTGTACGCGACCTGCCGAAGAACGCGGAACCGCCGACGTTCACCGTGCTGCCGAGCGGCATCGTCCAGGTCTGCTGCGAGGTTCCCGCGAAGGGTGCGCCGGGACTCTACGACACCCACGCGATCCTCATGGACTCCGCCGGCGCCCCGGCCGAGCCCCGTCCCGGCGATCTCTGACCCCTCCCGGCGGGTCACCCGATTGCCCCTTCGACGGCGTGACGCGGGGCCCGGGTCCTTAGCGTGGGGACGCGGGCAGGACCGCCCATCGAGGGAGCCGGGACCGGAGCGAGGGCCGGCTGCTCGCGGCGAATCGCTCACCCTCCTCCCCGTGATGTCCGAATAGTCTGAAACCCTCTGCGCGAGAGCCCGCGCACGCCGCCGCCGGAGAGATCGGACGGGACGATGGACCAGACCGCATCACCACCGGACACAATCGTACTCATCCACGGCCTCTGGATGACGCCCCTGTCGTGGGAGCACTGGGTCACCCGGTACGAGCGGCGCGGCCTGAAGGTGATCACGCCCGGCTACCCGGGGATCGAGCCGGGCGAGGCCGGCGTCGAGGCGCTGCGCCGTGACCCCTCGCCGCTGGCGGGGCTCGGCGTGCGCGACATCTTCGACCACCTGGCCGGGGTGGTGGCGGCGCTCGACACGAAGCCGGCCCTCATCGGCCACTCGTTCGGCGGCACCTTCGTGCAGCTCCTCCTCGGCGCCGGGTACGGCGCGGTCGGTGTGTCCATCGACGGCGCGCCCGTCAAGGGGATCCGGGCGCTGCCGGTGAGCGAGATCAGGGCCCTCTTTCCGGTCCTGCACAACCCGGCGAACAAGAACCGCGCGGTGCCGATCACCGAGAAGCAGTTCCACCACGCGTTCACGAACAACATGAGCGAGGAGGAGTCGAAGGCCGTCTACGACCGCTACGCCGTCCCCGTCTCCGGCCGGCTCCTCTTCCAGGGCGGCTTCGCCAACCTCGCGCCGCACGCAGCGACGGCCTACGACTTCGCCGACCGCGACCGGGCGCCCCTGCTCTTCGTCTCCGGCGGCGACGACCGCATCCTGCCGCCGGCCGTGCAGCACGAGAACTACCGGAAGAACGAGAAGCACGGCGGCGCCATCGTCGCGTACCGGAAGTTCCCCGGCCGCAGTCACTACACCTGCGGCGAGGACGGCTGGGAAGAGGTCGCCGACTTCGCGCTCGACTGGGCGATCGAACCCGCGCCCCTGCACATCGACCCGAGCTGAGCGCGGCGGAGCAGGTTCCCGGCGGCGGCCGGGCCGTCAGTGCCCGGTGGCAGTATCCCGGGCAGGAGCGGCGACGGGTCCGACGGGCACGGGTTCCTGGGGGCGTTGGCAGGAGGAGTGGGTTCCGCGGGCGGACGGCCAGGAGGACTACCAGGAGGACGAGGAGCAGGACGAGGGCGGTGGGGGGGCCGGCTTCGCGATGGGCGGGCCGGGGCGGCGGAGGCGGTGATCGTCGCGGCCGAGGAGCGGCTGGGGCTGCGGCTGCCGGAGTCGTACCGGGAGCGCCGTCCTGCTGAACCAGCTCCGGTACGTGCGGGCGCGCCTTCCACCTGTCCGTGGCCGAACGGGGCGAGGAGCTCTGGGCGTTCACCGTACGAGGCGCGAAGGCCGAGCGCTCCGGCGTGATACCCGACGCCCCGGACCCCGCCCGGCTCTTCCGCCCGGAGGGCACCGAGCAGGAGCGCGAAGCGCGCGTGCCGGCGGCCCTCCGGGCCGAACTCGGGCTCCCGCTCCCGCGCTTCGCGCTCACCCGGGGCAGGCTGCCCACCCTCACCACCCGGTCCTGGACCCGCGAGCCCCGCGAGGGAGAGGGGTTCGCCTGCGCCTTTCTCACGGGCGGCCCGCACCGGAGCTGAACGCCCCCCTCGGCGCGATCGGTGTGCCTATCCGTTGAGATGACGGCGCATCACCCTTCGCGGTCGGCCGTGGCGTCCGGCGGTCACGGTGTGTGTCGGGCATGATGCTCGGCGTGGCGGTATGGGAGCCGGTGGCGGTGCTGCTCGGCGTGGTGATCGGCGGGGTCGCGGCGCTGCACGGGCTGGGCGCGTGGCTGCGGGGCGGGCCGGGGGCGCTGGTGTCGGGGCCGTTCAGCGGCGGACTGCCGCCCGCGGAGCACGCGTTCTCCCGGTTCCACGTGCGCTGGTATCCCGTGACGATGATCTTCCTGGCGTTCGACATGGAGATGCTCTTCATGTACCCGTGGGTGCGCGTCGTCAGCGAGATGGGCACGCCGGCCGTGGTCGAGATGTTCCTCTTTCTGGGCATCCTCTTCGCGGCCGTCGTCTACGCCTGGCGCGAGGGCGCGCTGCGGTGGGCCTGAGGGAAGCGCTGCGCCGCACGGGGACCCGGCATCCCGCCGTCCTGCTGGCCGTCCACCCCGGTGGTACGGAGACGCGGCTGGCGGTGGAGGCGGGGCTGCGGCGGCGTGGCTGGCCGGTGGCCGCGAGCCCGGCGGCGGCGAGCGGGCTGCTGGTCGTCGGGGCGGGCGGCGCCGGGGCGGGGGAGTGGACGGACGCGCTCTGGCGGCAGATCCCGTACCCCAAGTCCCGGTCCACGGTGACCGGAGCGGAAGGCGTCGAGACGGCGCTGGACGGACTGCTGCGGACGCTGGCGGCACCCGCCGGAGGCAGCGGCGGGGGTGTGGCCGGTGAGGTGGGCCCGGGGGAGGGCGCCGCGGGCAGGCGGCCCGGTGCGGGGCACGCCGCTCACCAAGACCACGGCACCCACGAGGGCCCCCGTGGCGGGGAGGACAACCGCGGCCACGGAGGCGAACCCGGCCACGAGGGGCACACGGGGCACGAGAGCGCTGATGGCCATGACGCCCACGAGCCCCCCGGCGGCCACGGTGCGCACGATGCTCACGCGGCGCATCTCGGTCACGCCGGCCCCGTCGCCGGGTTGCCCATGGCCGAACGTGCCGACGACCGCGACGGGCTCCGGCTCGACCGGTTGCACCTGCCGCTCGGGCCCGGGCTCGCCGACTGGCCCGCCGGGCTCGTGCTCGACGTCGCCCTGCAAGGGGACGTCGTGCAGCACGCCGGGGTGCGTACCGCCACGCCCGCCGCGGAGGAGCTGCCGTACTGGGACGAGCCGTGGCTGCGGGCGGCCCGCGGTGAGGACGTCGTGCGCGGCGCCGCCCACCGGCGGTGCTGCGCCGCGCATCTGGACAGCATCGCGCGGCTGCTCGCGGTCTCCGGATGGCCCGATCCCGCCGCCCGCGCCCGCCGGTTGCGCGACGCCGTGCTCGACGGGGTGCCGGCCCGGGTGTGGAGTGCGGGGCTGGAGCGGCTCGGACGGCGCGTGCGCCGGTCGCGCGTGCTGCGGGCGTCGACGGCCGGGCTCGGCGCGCTGCCCGCCGCGCGGGCGCGGCGGTCCGGGGTGACGGGTCCCGCGCTGGCCGCCGACGGTGACGCGTACGACCGGCTGCTCACCTGGCTCGACGAGGCTGCGCGCCACGCCGCCGGCGTCGACGACGACCGGCCCCTGGCACGGTACGGCCAGGACGGCCCGCGCGGGCGGCTCGACGGCCCGCGGCCGCCGTCGCGGGCGCTCCTGGACGTCCTGCCCGACCTGCTGCGCGGCGCCGAGTTCACGTCCGCCCGCGTGATCGTGGCCAGCCTCGACCCCGACCTCGACGAACTGGCGGTGGTCGTCCGTGGCTGACACCGCGCCCGTGTGGGCCGTCGTGCTGCTGCCCTTCGCTCTCGCCGCCGCGGCGGCCCTCGTCGCCGGCTTCGACGCCGTGCTGGCCGCCGCGGCGGGAGGCGGCCGCCGGGGCCGCCCCCTGCGCGCCGCGCCGGCGCCGCTGCGCGCGGGACTGCGGCTGCTGGGCCAGCAGCCGCGGCGTACGACCGTGGATGATCCGTGGCTCGGCCGCATGGGGATCGCGCTCGTCCCCGTGTCCGCCGTGCTCGCCGGCGCCGTGCTCCCGTGGGGGTTCCGGGCCGTCACGGATCCGGTGGTGGGCGTGGTGTGGTTCAACGCGATGGAGGCGCTGGCGTGGGCCGCGGTGTGGCTGGCCGGCTGGGGACCGAACTCGGCGCTGTCGCTGATCGGCGGCTATCGCTTCCTCGCCCAGGGCCTGGCCTACGAGCTGCCGCACATGTTCGCGCTCACCACCGCGGCGCTCGGCGCGGAGTCGCTGCGGGTCGGCGAGGTGGTGGCGGCGCAGCGGGGGCTGTGGTTCGCGGTGTGGATGCCGGCGGCGTTCGCCGTGTTCCTCCTCAGCGCGCTGGCGATGGCCTTCTGGGGCCCGTTCGACCACCCCCTCGGGCGGGACGCCGCGGGCGGTGCCGCCGCCGAGTACGCGGGCGTGGACCGGCTGGTGCTGCTGGCCGGGCGGTGGCTGCTGCTGGTGGTCACGGCCGGGTTCAGCGTGCCGCTGTTCCTCGGCGGCGGCCACGGGCCGTGGCTGCCGGCGTGGGCGTGGACGCTGCTGAAGACGGCCGCGGTGCTCGGCCTGCTGGTGGCCGGCAGGCGGCTGCTGCCGACGCTGCGCATGGAGCGCTACGTGGAGTTCGCGCTGATGGTGCTCGTGCCGGTGACGCTGCTGCAGGCGCTGGCCGTCGCCGTCGTCGTCCTGAGCCGATGAGAGACCGATGAGGGAAGGAGGCCGGACCGATGCCCGATGACGCGGTGTTCTGGGTGCTCGCCGTGACGGCGTTGGCGAGCGGGGCGATGGTGTTCCGCTTCGACTCCATGGCCCGGGCGACGTACGCCCTGCTGCTGTCCCTCTTGTGCGTCGGCGGCCTGGTCCTCCGGCTCGGCCTCGACTACCTGGGCGTGGTCGTCATCCTCATGATGACGATCGAGATGTCCATCATGGCCCTGTTCATGGTGATGTTCATGATGAACCCGGCCGGGCTGCTGCCCATGTCGATGCTGCACAACAAGCGGGGCGCGGCGGCGGTCAGCGCCGCCGTCTTCGTCCTGCTGGCCGCCGGCATCCTGCTGGCCCCCTGGCCGGGGCGGCACGGGAAGCCGGACGACGACCCGACGATGGCCCTGGGCGAGTCGCTGATGGGCCCGCACATGCTGACGATGATGACGCTGGGCCTCGCGCTCTTCGCCACCATCGTCGCCACCGTCGTGCTCGCCACCGGCCGCGGCCGGTACGACCGCTTCGGCGACGACCTGCGCGCCCGCCGCCCCGCCGATCCCGTACGCCCCGGGGCGCGCCGGTGACGCTGGAGCCGCTCCTGCTCGTGGCCGCCGCGCTGTTCTCCGTCGGGCTGTTCGGCGCGCTCTCCCAGCAGTCCGTCGTGATGCTGATGATGGGTCTGGAGCTGATGCTCGGCGGCGTCATCCTCGCCGCCGCCGCGGTCTGGCACTTCGTCGCGCCCGCCGCCACCGACGGGCAGGTGCTCGTCGTGCTGGCCGTCACCGTGATGGCGGTGGAGATGGCCGTCGGCTTCGCCGTGGTCACGGCCCTGTTCCGGTGCCGCGAGGTCGACATGACCGACGACGCCGCGGAGTTGAAGGGGTGAGCGCGGCGCTCTGGGCGCTCGTCGCCCTGCCGCTCGCCGCCGGGACGCTGCTCGCCGCGATCGGGCGCCGGACCGACCGGTTCGCGCCCGCCGTCGCCGTCGCCACCTCCGCCGCCGTGCTCGCCCTGGCCGGCTACGCCGCCGCGGTCCCGGCGGCGGTGCGGGCGCCGCTGCTGGCGGGGCTGCCGTTCGGGCTCGGCGCGCACGGGCTGTCCGGGCCGATGGCGGTGACCGTCGCCGCCGTCACCCTGGCCGTGCTCGTCTTCAGCGCCGGCGACATCGGCGCCGGGCAGCCGCGCGCCCGTTTCTTCGGCCTCATGCTGCTGTTCGGCGGCGCCATGCTCGTCACCGTCACCGCCACGACCCTGCCGGCGCTGCTGATGGGCTGGGAGTTCATGGGCGCCACCTCCTGGGCGCTGATCGGCTTCCGGTGGCACGATCCGGCAGGGGCCGAAGCGGCGGGCGTCGCGTATGTGACCACCCGGGCCGCCGACCTGGGGCTCTACCTCGCCGCGGGTGCGGCCCTCGCCGCCGGCCAGGCGTCCGGTCTCGCGCTCGACCGGCTGCACGAGGTGCCCGCCCCCTGGCTGCACCTGCTGACCGCGGGCGTCGTCGCCGCGGCGCTGGGCAAGTCCGCGCAACTCCCGTACAGCTTCTGGCTGTCGCGCGCCATGCGGGGCCCGAGTCCCGTCTCGGCGCTGCTGCACTCCGCGACGATGGTCGTCGCCGGCGCGTACCTGCTGCTGCGGCTGCAGCCGCTGCTCGCCGCCTCCGGCTGGGGCGACGACGCGGTGGCCTGGACCGGCGCGGCCACCGCGCTCGCCCTCGGCCTGGTCGCGGTGGCGCAGCGCGACCTCAAGCAGCTCCTCGCCGCGTCCAGTTGCGCCCAGATCGGCTTCATGGTGCTCGCCGCGGGCGCGAGCGCGACCACCGGCGGCACCCTGCAACTCATGGCGCACGCCGCGGCGAAGAGCCTGGCGTTCCTCGTGGCCGGCTTCTGGCTGACGGCGTTCGGCGCCGGTACGCTGCCCGCGCTGCGCGGCGCCGCCCGGCGGAACCGGATCGGAGGCGCGGCGTTCACCGTGGCCGCCCTGAGCCTGGCCGGGGTGCCGCCGCTGTCGCTGTGGGCGGCGAAGGACCTGCTGCTGGCCGGGGCGCTGGAGACCAGCCCGGCGCTGTACGCGGCGGGTCTGGCGGCGGCCGTCGTCTCCGCGGTCTACGCCGTCAAAGCCCTCTGGTACGTATGGCGCCCGCCCGGACCCGTACGGCTCCCGGTCCCGGCACCGGCGGCGGCCGGACGACGCGAAGGCCGGCCACAGGGCCCCCGCGCTCTCCCCGTGCCCGGGGCGGCGGCGTTCGCCGCGCTCGCCCTCGCCGTCGCCGCCCTGGCCGTCCTCGCCCTGCCCGGGCCGCGCGCCGCCGTCGCCGACCGGATCGGCGCGGGCGGCGAAGCCGCCCCGTACGCCTGGGAGCTGGCGCTCTCCGCCGCCCTCGCCCTCGCCGCGGCCGCCGCCGCCTGGGCGTGGGGCGACCGCCGCAGCCCCCTGCCCGCGCGGGTCACCGCCGCCGCGTCCGCCTGGCTCGGCCTGGAGGCAGGGGTCCGCGCCCTCCTCGTACGCCCCGTGTGCCGCCTCGCCGCCGCGCTGGCCGCCTTCGACGACCGGGTGCTCGACCGCGGCGTCGACGGCCTCGCCCGCGGCACCGTCCGGCTCGCCGGCGGCGCCGACCGCGGTGCGGAGGCGGCCGTCGACGGCGCCGTCGAAGGCATCGGCGCCCTGAGCCGCGCGCTGGGCCGGCTCGCCCGCCGCCCGCAGACCGGCCAGGTGCACACCTACCTCGCCCAGGCCGTCGCGGCCTTCACCGTCCTCGCCGCCGTCTTCGTCCTCGTGAGGTGACCGCCCCCGTGCTCACGGCCATCGTCTTCGTCCCCGCCGCCGCGGCCGGCGCGCTGCTGTGCGTACCGCGCGCCGCCGGCCGCCGGGTCTTCCTCCTCGCCTGGGCAGCCGTGTCCGCCGCCGTCCTCGCGCTGACCGTCGCGCTGTGGCTCGGCTACGACCCCGGCGGCGGCATCCAGTACGAGACGAACGCCCGCTGGATCCCCAGCGCCGGCATCGGCTACCACATCGGCGTCGACGGCCTGTCGCTTCCGCTGCTCGCCCTCACCGCCGTCCTCTTCCCGGCCTGCGCGCTGTACGCGCTGCGCGAGACCCGCCGGGTGCGGGAGTTCGCCGCCCTCTTCCTCTTCCTGGAGACCACCTGCCTCGGCCTCTTCGCCTCGCTCGACCTCATCCTCTTCTTCGTCTTCTTCGACCTGTCGATCGTCGCGATGTACTTCGTCATCGCCGGCTGGGGCCACCCGGGCGCCGCCCGCGCCGCGCAGAAGTTCTTCCTCTACACCTTCTCCGGCTCGCTCGCGCTGCTCCTCGGCTTCATCGGCCTGTATCTGGCCGCCACGCCGCACACGTTCGACATCGTCGCGCTGGCCGGGGAGAACCCGCTGGCCGGGCGGTCCGGCTACGGCGCCCTGGTGCTGCTGGCGATCGGCCTCGGCCTGGCGGTCAAGACGCCGACGGTGCCGTTCCACACCTGGCTGCCCCCGGCCCACACCGAGGCCCCGGCGGCCGGTTCCGCGATCCTGGCCGGGGTGCTGCTGAAGATGGGCACGTTCGGGTTCCTGCGCATCGCGATGCCGCTGCTGCCGGGGTCGTGGCGCACGTACGCGGCCGTCTTCGTGGTCGTCGGCGTCGTCTCCGTGCTCTACGGGGCACTGGTGGCCCTGGCGCAGACGGACTTCAAGCGCATGATCGCGTACACCTCGGTCAACCACATGGGATACATCCTCCTGGCGCTCGGCGCCGCCGCCGCTCTGGGCGAGGAGACCGCGGCCGCCCGCCGTCTCGCCGTGACCGGGGCGACGTACCAGATGGTGAGCCACGGGCTGCTCACCGGCGCGCTGTTCCTCCTCGCCGGCGTGCTGCACGAGCGCGGCCGCACGTACGCCATGGGCGCCTACTCCGGCGTCGCCGCCCGCGCCCCGGCCTTCGCCGCGCTCACCGGGGTCGCCGTCTTCGCCTCCCTCGGGCTGCCCGGGTTCTCCGGCTTCATCGCCGAGTTCCAGATCCTCGCCGGCAGCCTCGGCCCGCGCCCGGTGGCGACCGCGCTGGCCGTGCTCGGCATCCTGCTGACCGCAGCGCTGCTGGTGCGGGCGCTGCAGCGGATCTTCCTCGGGCCGCTGCGGCTGCCCGACTCGCCCGGCACGCCGCGGCCGTTCCCCGACCTGCGCGCGCACGAGGCGGCGGCGATCGTCCCGCTGCTGGCCCTCGCCGTCGTGCTCGGCGTCTTCCCGCGCTTCGTCCTCGACGTCATCGAGCCGTTCTCGCGCGGCGTGCTGGAGCTCGTCGCCCGGTGAGCGGGACGGCGACCGGCATGGACGAGAACCCGCTCGACCTGCTGCCCGAAGTGCTCCTCGCCGGCTCCGCGGTGCTCGGCCTGCTGCTCGGCGCCTGGCTGCCGCGGCGGCGGCAGTGGCTGGTCGGCGCGCTGGGCCTGGCGGCCTGTACCGCGGGGATCGCCGCGGCGGCCGTGGCGGCGGGCGGCGGGCCCATGGCCGCCTTCGACGGTGCCTTCGCCGTCGACACCGTGACCTCGGCCGGCCGCATCGTCATCCTCGCCGGCACCGTGACCGTGCTGCTGCTCGGCTTCGCGCCCTTCCGCGGCGACGCGCGCGAGAGCGAGTTCCACGTCCTCGTCCAACTCGCCGCCCTGGGCGCCCTGATGCTCGCCGGCGCCCAGGACCTGCTGCTGCTCGCCGCCGCGTACCTGCTGGCGAGCGTTCCCTCGTACACCCTGGCCGGCTTCCGCAGGGACGCCCCCGGCACCGAGGCGGCGCTGAAGTACTTCGTCACCGGCGCCCTGCTCGGCGTCGTCATGCTCGCGGGCATCACCGTGCTGTACGCGGCCGGCCGCGCCAGCGCGTACCCCGCGCTCGGCGACGCGCTGCCCGGCGCCCCGGCCGTCCTCGTGACCGCCGGCACCGTCGGGCTGCTGGCCGGGCTGCTCTTCAAGACCGGCGCCGTGCCAGGACACTTCTGGGTGCCCGACGCCGTCGAGGGCAGCAGCGCGCCCGCCGCGGCGCTGCTCACCACTCTGCCCAAGGTGGGCGCCCTCGCCGCGCTCCACCGGCTGGCCGCCGTGCCGCTCGCCGGCACCGACGTGCCCTGGGACGAACTGGTCGCGGTGCTCGCCGCCGCGTCCATGACGCTCGGCAACCTCGCCGCGTTCTTCCAGACCGACGTCAAACGGCTGCTCGCCTACTCCACCGTCAGCCAGGTCGGCTACCTGCTCCTGCCCGTCGCCGTGGCCACCCGCGCCGACGGTGCCCAGCGGGCGCTGCTGTTCTACCTCGCCGGCTACGCGGTGACGAACCTCGGCGCCTTCGCCGTCGTCTGCGCGTTGCCGCACGCCCGCACCCTGGCGGACTACCGCGGCCTGCTGCGCGCCCACCCCGGCCTCGCGCTCAGCCTCGCCGTCTGCCTCCTCGGGCTCCTGGGCACCCCGCCCACCGCGGTCTTCCTCGGCAAGCTGGAAGTCCTCACCGCGGCCGTCGACGGCGGTTACCTCTGGCTCGCCGTCCTCGCCGCGGTCAACACCGTGGCGTCCCTCTTCTACTACCTGCGCTGGATCCGCCCGGCGTTCGCCGCCGCCGCAGGGTCCGGACCGCGGCCGCTCGTCAGGCCCGCCGCCCTGACCGCCTACGCCGCGGCCGCCGTCTCCGTCGCCCTCGGCGTCGCCGCAGGGCCGGTCCTGGACCTCCTCGGCGGACCGCTCACCCGCTGACCGGCCGCCCGCCGACCTGCCACCCGCCGACCTGCCACCCGACGGCCGGCCACCCGACGGCCGGCCGCGCCCGGCGCGGGCTCACTCGCAGGTGACGCTGTCGCGCGGGGTGTACGTCGTCTTGAACGACTCCCGGTCGACCTCCCGGCCGCCGGACTTGAAAATCCGCTCCACCTCGACGTCGAAGCCCTCCAGCGGGGTCTGCGGCTCGCAGGCGTCCGCGTCGCCCTTGCGGGTGCCCGCCTCCACCACGTTGGTCCGCGGGCCCTTGACCGACTCGATCTCGTCGTACTTCCGGGTGCCGAGGAAGGAGATCGTCACGGAGTCCTCCGTGGCGCTCGCCTCCACGTAGATGGCGTTGCCCGAGTCGTTCCGGAACGTGAGGTCGAGGCTGCCCCAGGCCACGGTCGCCTCCCGGCCCTCCGGGTAGCGCTCGATGTAGAACGAGTGGGCCCCGTACTCCTCGAAGTCGACGCCCGCGAAGAAGGCGGCGTTGAAGACGGTGGTCGCGACCGCCGAGACCCCGCCGCCGGTGGCCCGCGTGTACTTGCCGTCCAGGATGATGATCCCCTCGACGAACCCGTTGGCCTCCGTCCGCTCGCCCACGGTGTCGTTGAAGCTCCAGGTATCGTCCGGCATGACGACCGAGCCGTCGATCAGCTTCGCGGCCTGGCCGACGTTCTGCGTGCGGTACGGGGCCGGCGGGAACTCGACGGTGAAGGCCGACATCTGCTCCTTGATGCCCAGCCGGCCGGCGTTCTCGCCGGTGAGCTGCGGCTGGTCGACCCGGGTGGCCACCGGCCCCGTACGGGCGTCCGCACCCTCCCCGGGCAGCAGTTCCAGCACGGCCTTCGCCAGCGCCTCCTGCGTGATCTCGCGGCCCTCGGCTGCCTCGGTGGCCACCACGACCCGCTCGCCGTCCCAGCGCAGCCTGGCGTTCTCGGCCTCGCCGGAGACCTGCTCCACCTGGGCCGCCACCTCGGACGCGCGGAAGAGCCCGCGGCCGTCGAGCCGGGGCGTCAGCCGGTCCGAGCCGTCCGGCTCCATCGCGAGATGCTCGCCCAGCACCTCCGGGGCGATCTCGATCTCACCGCCGCCCCGGACGGTGAGCGTGACCGGCCCGGACATGGCCGGAGCGGCGAACCCGGCCATGGCGCGGTCGACTTCCTCCGCGCCGACCGCGGGCTCGACCTCGCGCACCGGGAGCGCCAGCGGGCCGTCCTCACGGTCCGGGGCCGCGGCCTGAAGTTCCGCCAGTGCCCCGTCCACGTCGAGCGACCTGCCGGCCCGCGGCTGCACGGCTGTGGGCTCGCCGCCGTGGAAGGTGATCGAGCCGTCGCGCACCTCACGGTCGTACGACTCGGCGAGGGAGGCGAGCGCCGCGCGGCTCTTCTCCCCGTCCACGCGGATCACCGGCTCGACGTCACCCCCGCCCCCGGAGAAGAGCCTGCCTATGACGGTGAACGGGCCGGAGCCGGACTGCGCGGCGTCGTCCACGGTCGCCTCGGCGTCCAGCGTGACGCCCGCCGCCCGGGAGCCGAGCTCGCCGGTCTCGTCGCCCATGCGCACGGGCAGGCGGTCCGGCACCAGCTCCGCCCAGTTCCGCTCCAGCTTCTCCGCCGCCTCCGCCCGGCTCATGCCGCCTATGTCGAGGTCGAGCACGCGGGTCCCCGAGGGTATGTCGTCACCGCCGACGAGCAGGCCGAGGACGTAGAGGAAGCCGAAGACGGCCGCGGCCGCGACGCCCGCCACCAGCGGGCGCCGGTAACGGCCGGCGGGCGGACTGTCGGGCGCCTCGCGACCCGGGGAAGGGAGCACGAACTCTCCTCTGCGTGGCTCGACCTCTGGCCGTCGGCTGTTTTCCGCTAATTACCTTAGCGGACGCCTGTGACACCTCGGCCCGGTGGGGTGGCGGTGGCCGGGGCTGCCGCCCCGCGCAGGTCAGCCCAGCGCCGGGGCGCAGGCGAGCAGCAGCGGCAGTAACGGTGCGGCGAGGGAGGCGGCGACCAGGCTCCAGCCGGTGACCCGGCGCGGCTTGTGCTGCGGGGCCAGCATCCGGCGCAGCCGGATCAGCGCCCCCGGGCCGCCGGCGCCGAACGCCGCCTCCGGGGCCTGGCCCGCCGCGACCTCGTACATCGCGGTCGCCAGGACGTCGCGCGGGTGCGACGACATCGCGCGGTCGTCCGCGATCATCTCCAGCAACAGCGCGGTCTGTTCGCGGCCCAGCCCGGCCAGCGGCAGACCCGGGAAGGCGCACCGGAATGCGCGGGTGGTGGCGTGCAGCAGGTGGTGGCGGCCGTCGAGGTGGGCGCGTTCGTGGGCCAGGACGGCGCGCAACTGCGCGTCGGTCAGCACGTCGAGGGCGCCCTGTGTCACCACGATGCGCCCGGACCTGCCGGGCAGGCAGTAGACGGCCGCGGCGGGGTGGTCCACCACCGTCACCCCGTACTCGGGGTCCTGGCGGCCGACGAGCGCGAGCATGTCGAGGGAGCGGCGCCGCACGCGCCCCGTCCGCCGGAGGCAGTGCAGCAGCCAGCCGGTCGGCATGAGGACGACGACGAGCGGCGGCAGCAGGAGCAGGGCGTCCGCCGTGGTCGGCGCGGGGCTGCCGGTGGCGGCCCGGGAGAGGCCGCAGACGCTGAGCAGTCCGACGAGGCCGTCGTGCATGTGCTGCTCGGCGAGGGCCAGTTGGTAGCCGGCGGACGCGGTGGTGACGACGAACGCCGCCATCAGCCCCTGCCAGACGACCACCGCGGCCTTCGGCGCCCGGTACGCCC
This sequence comes from Streptomyces sp. CNZ287, assembly GCF_007827615.1. Classification (NCBI taxonomy): domain Bacteria; kingdom Bacillati; phylum Actinomycetota; class Actinomycetes; order Kitasatosporales; family Streptomycetaceae; genus Streptomyces; species Streptomyces sp. CNZ287. Next base: position 59,989 of record NZ_VISV01000009.1, read on the forward strand.
ACCGCGCCCCGGCCAGCGCGTACGGTGCCACCACCCCGGCGAGGGCGGCGTACGCGACCAGCGCGAGGACGGTGGTCAAGGACCGGCCCGCCGCTTCGCCGACCGCAGGGCGGAGCGCAGCGCGTCGACGTCCGCCGACGACATCTGCTCCACGAAGCTCATCAGGGCGCCCGCCGGGTCGGGGTTGCTGCCGAGCGCGTCCTGCATCAGCGCGGCGGTGTACTCCTGGCGGGTCAAAGTCGGCTCGTACACCCAGGCCCTGCCGTTCTTCGCGCGCCGGAGGACGCCCTTGCGGTGCAGGATGTCGGCGACTGTCTTGACCGTGCTGTAGGCGAGGGGCCGCGTCTTGTTCAGGTCCGCGAGGACGTCGCGCGCCGTCGCGGGCCGCCCCCAGCCCCAGAGGCGTTCCATGATCTCCGCCTCCAGCTCACCCAGACGTCGCACGCTCGCTCCCTTCGGGCCCGGCCCTGCGGTGGGCCGCGGCATCGGCGCGGCCTCATCGTACTCGTCGCGCCGGCAGGGAACCGGGCCGGCGCGTCGGCGGCCGTTAAGGAATTTAGCGTTTCGCGTGCGGGGGGCCGCGTCAAGCGGTCGCTCGTGCTCCGGTGTTGGGGGAGACGGCCGCGGGCCGGGCGGTGGGATCACCGCCCGGCCCGCGCCGCGGATCAGGCCCGGCCCACCAGTTCGTAGCCCGCCTCCTCGACCGCGCCGCGCACCTGCGCGTCGTCGAGCGCCGCTCCCGCCTGGACGGAGACCGTCCCGGTGGCGGCGTCGGCCTTGACGGAGGTCACGCCGGGGAGGGCGGAGATCTCCTTGGTGACGGACGCCTCGCAGTGCGCGCACGTCATGCCGCTGACGGTGAAGACGGTGCCGGTCTGCGGGGCGGCCTCGGTGGTGGCGCCGCCGCCGCAACTGCCGTCGGTGGAGCAGCAGGAGTTTCCTTCGCTCATGGTTCTTCCTCCGGAATGACAGGTGGAACGCGAGGGGCGTGTGCCGCACTCACTCGCCCGAGGCTAATACCCCTAGGGGGTATTAGCAAGTCGCTGTTCGATCTCCGCCGGAAGCCGGGAGCGGCCCCGCGCCCGGACACCATCCGCCCCACCGGCACCGGTGGCGGTCTACAACACCCGCGCTCCGCGGCGTACAACTGACGGACGGGCGTTCCGCAGGACCGCCCGCTCGATCGGTCCGTATCGACCTGAACTCCTCCGTAGCGTCCCGTACTGCTCCTGTACCGAACGAGTCCCGGGAGGACCCTTGGACGCCGAGCTCTTCGACCTCTCCCGCCGCCGCTTCCTCCAGGCCACGGCCGCCGCCACCGCGGCCACCGCCGGCGCCGTCCTCGACACCCCGGCCGCCGCCGCCCCGCGCGCCGCCGCCGGCACCCTCTCCTTCACCGCCGCCACCAACGGCTCCGCCACCCTCGCCCCGGCCGGCGACCGCCTCGTCGCCGAAGTGCAGAACGTCCTCTGGTCGATCCCTCGAAAGGGTGGCAAGGCGACCGCTCTGACCACCGCGGGACTGGAGCCCAACCGGCCGCAGTTCGCGCCCGACGGCAGCCGCTTGGTCGTGTGCGCCTACCGCGGCGGCGGCTTCCACCTGTGGACCCTGCGGCCCGACGGCTCCGGACTCACCCAGCTCACCGACGGGCCCCACGACGACCGCGCGCCCGCCTGGTCGCCCGACGGCGGCCGCCTCGCGTTCTGCTCGGAGCGCGGCGGCGACCCGGTGGCCGGCAGCCCGTACCGCATCTGGATCCTCACGGTCGCCACCGGCGAACTCACCCAGGTCACCGGCTTGCCCGACCAGCAGGGCCCCCACCAGGGCGGCGCCTGGGAGGACTTCGACCCGGCCTGGTCGCCGGACGGCGCGCGGGTGTTCTTCGTCCGCGCCGCGGTCGGCGACGGCGGGACGCTCGCGGCCCGCACCGTCGCCTCCGTGGCCGCGGACGGCACGGGTGAGGTGCGCACCGAGCACACGGAGAGCACCGGGGCGCAGGTGATGACCCCGGCGGTCGGCCCCGGCGGCCGGCTCGCGTACCTCCGTACGACGGCCGCACCTTCGGCATCGTGCACGCTCGTCGTCGACGGCGCGCCCGTCGACCTCGGCGACGCGGACGTGTCGCCCGTACCGCCCCGCTGGATCTCCGGCGACGCGCTGCTCCTCACCGCCGGCGGCCAGTTCCGCATCGTGAACCCCGCGGCCCCCGCCGGGCCGGAGACCATCCCCTTCGCCGCCGCACTGCCCGTCGACCGCCCGCGGTACCGCACCAAGGCGTACGACTTCGCCGACGGCGGCGTCCGCCCGGTACGCGCCGTCCACCTGCCCGCGCTGTCGCCCGACGGCCGCCGGCTGGCGTTCTGCGCCCTCGGCGCGCTCTGGACCGCGGACGTCACCGGCGGCGGCAGGCCGCGCAAGGTCCTCCAGGCGGAGAAGACCCGCTACGTGCTCGCCCCCGCCTGGACCCCCGACGGCCGCGGCCTTGTCTACGCCGACGACAGGGACGGCCTCTTCGCCGTCCGCCGCCGCGACCTCGACTCCGGCGAGGAGACCGTACTCGCCGAGGGCGGCCGGGTCTTCCCCGCACTCTCCCCGGACGGAACGCGGCTCGCGTGCATCGACATGACCGGCAACCTCGTCGTGACCGACCTCGCCTCCGGTACGGAGAAGGTGCTCGCCGCGCCGCTGGGTGCGGGCGGGCTGCCGGGCCGCCCGAGCTGGTCGCCGGACGGGCGCTCCCTCGCGCTCTGCGACCGCAACCGGCTCAACCAGCGCTTCCGCGAGGGCTACAACCTCATCCGCCTCGTCGACGCCGCCACCGGCGCCGCCCGCCTCCACCCCGTCTCCCCGCACACCTCGATCTCCGACCGCTACGACTCGGGCCCCGTCTGGTCGCCGGACGGCCGGTGGCTGGCGGTGGTCGCGGAGTCCGCGCTGTGGCTGCTGCCCGTACGGCCCGACGGCACCCCGGACGGCGACCCGCGGCAACTGACCGACGAGGCCGCCGACCATCCGTCGTTCTCCGGCGACGGCCGGCAGGTGGCGTACCTGTCGGCGGGGCGCGTCCGTATCGCCGACGTCGCCTCCGGCTCCGCCCGCACGGTCCGCATCCCGCTCGACTACCGCCGCCCCGTCGCACCCGACACCGTCGTGCACGCCGGGCGGCTCTGGGACGGCACCTCCGACGCCGTACGCGACGACGCCGATCTCGTCATCCGCCGCGGCCGCGTCACCGCAGTGGAACCGCACCGCGCCGGCCGCCCCGCGGAACGCCGCGTCGACGCCTCCGCACGCACCGTCATCCCCGGGCTCTGGGACGCCCACATCCACCCCTGGCAGTCCACCTACGGCGGCCGGCAGACCGCGCTGCAACTCGCGTACGGCATCACCACCGCCGTGTCGCTGGGCGGCTTCGCCTACGAACAGGCCCGCATCCGCGAGGCCGCCGACGCCGGCGAACTGGCGGGCCCCCGGCTGCTGGCCACCGGCGAACTGCTCGACGGCGCGCGCGTCGCGTACAGCATGGGCCGCGCCCACGGCACCCGGGCCGGGCTGCGGCGCTCGCTGGCGCGGGCGGAGGGGCTGGACTGGGACTTCGTCAAGACGTATGTGCGCGCGCCCGGTTGGGTGATGGCGGAGGCGGCGGCGTTCGCGCACGAGCGGCTGGGGGTACGCAGCGGCAGCCACCTGTGCTCGCCGGGCATACAGCTCGGCCAGGACCTGACGACCCATCTGCAGGCCACGCAGCGGCTGGAGTTCGGCCACGCGACGACGGCCTCGGGCCGCGCGTACGCCGATCTCGTCGACATCTACGCCGCCACCGGCGACTTCCACCTCATCGCCACCCCCTTCACCGCGCTCCCGCTCCTCGGCGCCGACCCGGCGCTGGCCGAGGACCCGCGGGTGACGGTGCTCATGCCGCCGTGGGACACCGCGGCGGTCACGCAGCGCGCCGGACAGCCGCCCAGCGAGGCGGAGTTGCGGACCCTGGCCACGGAGACGGACGTCTACCGCCGGATCCTGGCCGCGGACGGCACCGTCGCCCTCGGCACCGACCAGCCGCTCGTCCCCGTGGGCCTCCACCTCCACCTCGCCCTGCGCGCCCTGCACCGCGCGGGCCTCTCCGCGGCCGGGGCGCTCCGCACCGCCACGGTGCTCCCGGCCCGGGCCTTCGGCGCGGCGAAGGACCTCGGCACGCTGGAGCCGGGCAAGTACGCCGACGTGACGGTGATCGACGGCGACCCGTTCACGGACTTCGCCACCCTGGTACGCACCGAGTCGGTCCTGCGCGGCGGCAGGCAGTTCGCGCAGGAGGACCTGGTGCGCTCCTTCGAACCGCGGGCGACCCCGCGCGCCGGCCAGGACTGGCTGGACGTCGGCCGCCTCATGCGCCGCGACGGCTGCTGCGACACGGACCTGTAGCCCGGGCCGGAACCGGGCCCCGGCCCTCCCCGCGGGGAGGGCCGGGGCCCATCCTGGTGCGGGAACTCCGACGCGGGGTCGGGGACAGGGGAGGAGTGGGCCCGTGGGTGAACTGCCGGGCTCCGTCGCGGAGTTGCGTGCCGCTGCGGAGGAGGGGCGCAAGCTGAAGTACCTGTACTTCTGGGGGCACCGCCCCAAGCGCCAGGACGTGGTCGACGCGGCCTGCCTCAGCCAGTGGTGGCCGGTGGAGTTCGAGGTGGACGGCGTGGGGTACGCGACCGCCGAGCACTGGATGATGGCGGCCAAGGCGCGGCTGTTCGGTGACGAGGCGGCGGTGGCGCGGATACTCGCGACCCGCCACCCCGGGGCGGCGAAGGCCGAGGGCCGGAAGGTGCGGGGGTTCGACGAGGCGGTGTGGGAGGAGCACCGCTTCGCGGCGGTGGTACGCGGCAACCTGGCCAAGTTCGGCCGGCACCCCGGCCTCGGCGCGTACCTCCTCGGCACCGGCAGCCGGATCCTGGTGGAGGCGAGCCCGGTCGACCGCGTCTGGGGCATCGGCCTGGCCGCCACCGACGACCGGGCGCAGGACCCCGGTGCGTGGCGGGGGCTGAACCTGCTGGGCTTCGCACTCATGGAGGTACGGGCCACGCTCGCCGCGCGGGCCGCGGCAGCCGGGTCGTAGGCCGCCCTGACCGGGCCCTTTCCCGCTGCCGGCCGCCCGCGGGGGCGGGAGTGGGCCGCGGGACGCCGCTTCCGAGCAGCTCTCCGCGGGTGACGAGCGGGACTCTCCCGGGTGCCGGAGGTCCGGCAACGCCGTTGCAGCAGTCGGTGCCGAGCGTCTGCGCGGGCGGCGAGGCGGCGTGCACCGCCGCTGCCGTGAAAGGGCGCGGCCCCTGGAGGACCCGGGACGTCGGTTCCGCCGTGCCCGACGTGGTGCTCGTCGCGGTACGGTTCCGCCGCGGCCGGCCGGCGCCGGAGCCGTACCGCGCGGAACACCGCTGATCTGCAGGGGGAGTTGACGGAGCCGGAGGGAACGGCGCAGGGCCCCGGGCGGGCTGCGCGGGGTTGCGGAGCTGAAGCCCGCCGCGGCCCCCTGACCCTGGGCCACGCGGGCGTGTACTCCGGCTTCCTCCGCCACGCGGGGTCGGCGGCGGCCCGCTACGGCCTGGACACCCGCACGATCCTGGTGGAAGTGGGCCGCAGGGGGCTGGTCGGCGGCCAGGAGGACATGATCACCGACATCGCCCTGGACCTGGCCGGGACGTGACCGCGGGGGACGCCCCGCCGCAGCCGCGGCGGGGGCGTCCCTCTCGGCCGCGGCGGTCAGTTCGGATAGAGCTGCTGCCGCGGGATGATCTGCTGGTCCTGGCCCGGGCTGGACCAGAGGAGCTTCATGTGGGCGTCGCCCGTCTGCTCCGCGTACTCGACCCTGAGGGAGTGGCGGGTGCCCGCCTTGAGGTCGACCTGGGCCTTGTCGACGCTGACGCCGTGCGGCGTCCAGTTGTCGATGACCAGCTTGCCGTCGAGCCAGACGCGCACGTTGTCGTCCGAGACCGTGGTCAGGGTGTACGTCTCGGAGCGGCGAGGTTCGACGCTGCCGGTCCAGCGGACGCCGAAGCCGTCGGCCGGGATGTTCTTCGCCGGTGAACCGGTGTACTTCCAGCTGTGGTTGATGTCCGCGTCGGTGCGGGTGACCTTCGGCGTGCCGGTGAGCGCGGGGTTGTCGTAGACCTCCTGTTTCAGGCCGGTGCCGCGGCCCGGTGCGGCCGTCGGGCCGGGGTCGACGGTCAGCTCGATGACGGTGGCGGCCTCGTTGGTGGCGCTGCCGGCGGGGGTGAGGTCGTAGCCGTCGCCGGCCTCGGTGACCGTGACCTGCTGGCCGGAGCCGAGCACGCGGGCCGACTTCACGTCGATGTCCGTACGGGCCTTGAGGTGCAGGGCGCCGCCGCCGGCGGGCCACGTGGTGACGGAGGCGTAGAGCTTGTCGCCCTTGCGGCTCACGTATCCCCAGTCGGGCTGCTCGACCAGCCCGCCGAACCCGGCGCCGTAGACGGCGTCGCCCTGGCCGGCGGTGCGCAGCCAGTCGCCCATCTCGCCGAGCCGCTGGACCGAGGGCTCCGGAACGCGGCCGCGGGCGTCGGGGCCGACGTTGAGGAGGTAGTTGCCGCTGCGGGAGGCGGTGGAGAGCAGGTTGCGTACGAGCGAGGCGCTGGACTTCCAGTTCTCGTCGTAACGGGCGTACCCCCAGTGGCCGTTGAGGGTCATGCAGGACTCCCAGAGCTGCCCGTCGACGGGCGCGCCCGGGATCTCCTGCTCCGGGGTGCCGTAGTCGCCGTCGGTCACCCGGCGCTTGCCGACCCGGTTGTTGACGACGAGGTCGGGGTCGAGTCCGCGGAGGTACGTCTCCAGCCGCTCGCCGTCCTGCGCGGTCCAGGGGTTGTGCGGCCTGTCCGTCTCCCACTCGCCGTCGAACCACAGCAGCGCCGGATCGTAGTTGTCGACCAGCTCCTTGAGCTGGGCGTACATGCGCTTCTCGTACCGCGGGAAGGTCGCCGGGTCGGCGAAGTCCGGGTCGTGCCAGTCCCAGATCGAGTAGTAGAAGCCGAGCTTGATGCCGGCCTCCTTCGCGGCCTTCTTCAGCTCGGCCATGATGTCCCGGCGCTTGTCGAACGCCGAGTGGTCGCGCAGGTTCCACGAGTTGACCTTCGTCGGCCACATCGCGTAGCCGTCATGGTGCTTCGAGGTGATGACGATGTAGCGCATGCCGGCGTCCTTGGCCGCCCCGACGACGGCCTCGGCGTCGAAGTCGGCGGGGTCGAAGGTCGCCGCCTGCTTCTCGTACTCCTCGTTCGGGATGCTGCACTGCCGCTTGATCCACTCGGCGTCGCGGCAGACGCTGCCGTCGGGGCGGGTGTACTCGCCCTCCAGGTTGGAGTACGCGCCGAAGTGGATGAACATCCCGAACCGGTCCTGCCGGAACCAGCTCGTCCGCTCGGACGTGAAGGGGTCGTCCACGGCGTGATCGGTCCCGGGACCGCTCGCGGGCGGTGCGGCGGCGGGTGCGGCGGAGGGCGCGGCCGCCGCGCCGGCGGGCAGCGCGGCGGCGGCGAGTGCGGCGGCGACGAGCAGGGGCAGTGCGGTGACTCTCCGCGTGATGCGGGGGCGAGGGGTGTGCATCGCGGCTCCAATTCATCGGATGACCCGGAAGGTAGGAACCGATACATCGGATGTCAATGGGCGGCGCATCGATAATCTACTGGCAGGGGTGGAGAGTTGTGGGTGATAGATCCGATGTCTCGATCTGCGGGGGCCCGTTCAGGCCCCCGCAGTGCCCGGGCTACGTGAAGCGCAGCTTGTCCTTTCTGGCCAGGTGGAGGGTGAGGAACGCCTGGCCCGCCATCGCGCCGATGCGGTGCTCGCGGCCGTAGTACGTGTTCTCGCCGGACGGGCCGTACGTGCGGCCGTCGTCGAACCGGCCCATCATGGCGAGCTGCTCCTCGTTGTGGCGGCGCTCCCAGGAGGCGGCGGCCGGGTCGATGCCGGTGTCCTGGGCGGTGAGGGAGACCAGCAGGTCGAAGTTGCCGAAGTAGAAGGGGAAGTGGGTGCCCCAGTCGTTGCCCTCGGGGTAGTAGATCTCGCCGCTGCGCGGCTGGTAGATGGTCTTCATGGTGCCGTCGGGGGCCGGGAAGGGCAGGTCGACGAGGGCGGAGTAGACGCGGGTGATGTTGTGCAGGGCGGCGCGCGGTGCGGCGCGCCCCGCGAGGCCGTAGACGAAGCCCTCGTAGAGGCTCTGGTCGAACGCGACCATGTAGAGCGGGTGCAGGATGTGATGGTTGTCCAGGGTGCCGTCGTCGGCGATGTTCGTGCCCTGGAGCCAGGTGGACAGCTCGATGCCGTTGATCGTCTCGCCGCCGGTGAGGTCCGCGGGGCAGGCGGCGGCGGCCAGCAGGAGTTCGATGTTGCGCCGCGCCCAGACGGGGGCGCGCGGGTCGCCGGGCATCATGGCCTCGGCCAGCGAGAGGACGGCTGCGCTCCAGTTGTCCTCCTCCGCCTTGCTGTCGCCGGGGGTGACGGCGGTGCCGTCGCGGCGCTTCTCGTAGAGCTGTTCGCCGGAGGTGCCGATGAGGTGGACGTCGTTGCCGGTGGTGAGCCGGTCCGCCTCCCAGGCCGTCATCGCGGCGAGGTGGCCGCGCTCCTGGTCGTCCAGCTCGTCCCAGAAGAGCCAGCCGGCGAGGGCGGTGTAGTACGCCCACAGGGCGCTCTGCCAGGCGTTGCCCCAACGGGTGGCGGGATTGGTGTTGTTGGCCAGGTGGCGGGCCGCGATGGTGCGGATCAGGTTGCGGGTGCGGATGGTGGCGTTGGCGGCGGAGAGGGTGCGCGGGTCGTAGACGCCGGTGACCAGGGCGGTGGTGGCGGCGACCGCGGCCATGGCGGGCAGGCGGATGGCACGCTCGTCGGTGCCGCGGAGGTCGATGTAGCCGTCGGGGAGGTAGGAGCGGTAAGTCCCGGCGTACCAGGGGCCGATGAGATACCGCGCGCTGCCCGCCAGGATCGCCTTGACCCGCCGTCCGGCGTCGTCGTCGGCGCCGTACGAACCGATCCGGGCCCAGTCGATCGGCACCACCCCGCCGGGGGCGGCGGCCCTTCCGGCGGCCCGGGCGGCGGCCGGCAGCCCGAGGGCCGCGGCGGCGCCGGCGGCGGCGCCGGCGCCGAGGAGATGGCGGCGGGACAGACGGTGCGAAGAGGTCATGCGGCGCTCCTGCGGTCCGTGAGGTGAGTGTCTCTGTGGATTCTCACGTGGGAATGGCATCTGACAAGGGGCGGCGTCGATACGCTGCCCACCACTCGGGGCTGCCGGAGAGGAGCCGGCGGCCGCGCCGCGCCGCGTCGGGAGGAGATCCGTGGAGGACGAGTCGCAGTCGGGGGAAGCGAGCCCGGCGGTGCAGAAGCGCGTGCGGGAGAGCTTCGACCGGCAGGGGCTGATGCGCCATCTCGGGGCGCGGATCTCCCTGATCGCGCCGGGCCGCGTCCACATCGTGCTGCCGGCCCGGCCCGAAGTCACCCAGCAGCACGGCTACTTCCATGCGGGCGCCACGAGCGCGATCGCGGACAGCGCGGGCGGGTACGCCGGGTACACGCTCTTCCCCGAGGACGCCGACGTGCTCACCGTCGAGTACAAGATCAACCTCCTGGCGCCCGCGGTGGGCGAGTACCTGGAGGCGGTGGGGACGGTGCTGAAGTCCGGGCGCACCCTGACGGTGTGCGGTCTCGAGGTCTTCGGGCACCGCGCCGACGGCGTGCGCAAGCTCGTCGCCAACGGCCAGCAGACGCTGATCCGTGTGCCGCGGGAGCGATGACCCCGCGTAGGCTGGCCGTGACCTTGTGGGGGGTTCCCGATGCGCCGAGTCCCGGCGGGCTGTGCCGTTCTGATCGCTCTGCTGGCCGGGTGCTCCGGCTCCGGTGAACTCGACCCGGTCACCGGTGAGTGGGCGGCCGACGGCGCGCAGCCCGCGGGCTTCGCGCACTTCGCGGAGAACGCGACGATCAGCGTCGACGGAGGCAAGGCCACGCTCGGTACGCCGCCGTCGAGCCTGTGCGGCGGCGCGACCGTGGAGGCCGCCGGCGACGACGGCTTCCGGATCGCCTTCGCCGGGGCGAACTCGTGCGTCACGGTCAACGTGCCGGTGAGCCTGGACGTCCGGGTCGAAGGCGACACCCTCCGGGCCACCCCGACCGGCGCCCCGGGCGACGCGGTGTTCCGCTTCCGCCGCGCGGACTGAACGCGGCGCGGGAGGCGGCGGCGGTCCGCGTCAGTCGATGCGGCGGGCGAGGAGGGCCGCCTGGGCGCGGTCGCGGCAGCCGGTCTTGGCCAGGAGGCGGCTGACGTGGCTCTTCACGGTGTGCTCCGAGACGACGAGGCGGGCCGCGATCTCCGCGTTGCTCAGCCCCTTGCCGATCAGGGTGAGTACGTCGCGCTCGCGCGGGGTGAGGCCGGCGACGCGGTCCAGCTCCGTGCGGCGGGTGCGGCGGCCGGCGGCGTAGCTGCGGATGAGGCGGCGGGCGACGCTCGGGCTCAGCGCGCCGTCGCCGGCGGCCGTGGCCTCGACGGCGGCGGTGATCTGCTCGTACGACGCGCTCTTGAGCAGGAAGCCGCTGGCGCCGCCGGTGAGGGCCTCGTCCACGTACTCGTCCATGTCGAAGGTCGTGAGCATCAGCACCCTCGTACGGTCCAGGAGCCCGTGCTCCGCGAGCCGGGCCAGCACCCACAGCCCGTCGTGGCCCGGCATGCGCACGTCGAGCATGAGGACGTCGGGCGCGAGATCGCGGGCCAGCCGCAGGGCGTGGTCGCCGTCGCCCGCGGTGCCGACGACTTCGAAGCCGGGGCGGGTTTCAGCGACTCCTGGATCAGCCGGTACGCCGCGAGCTGCACGGGACGCGGCAGCGCGGCGGCCGGCTCGCCGGTCCTCACCACCCTGGCGCTGGCCGCCGGCGCGGCCGGCCTGACCGGGCTGCACACCTCCGCCGACCCGCTGGACAAGGTGCCGCCGTCCGCCGAGTCCGCCGCCGGGCAGCGGGTGCTCACCGCCCACTTCCCCGACGGGGTCTCCGCACCCCTGACCGTGGTCCTGCCCGCCGACGCCGCGCCCCGCACCCTCCCTGCCGCCGAACGCACCGCCGCCGCCCTGCCCGGGGTCGCCGCCGCCGAGGCCGGCGACCCGGTCGCCGGGCGGCCCACCGTGCGCGTGGAGCTGGACGCCGACCCGTACGGCGACGACGCCCGCGACACCATCCGCGGGCTCCGCGCCGACCTCGCCCGCGTCACCGACGGCGCCCTCGTCGGCGGCACCCCCGCCGTCCAGCTCGACTACCGCAGCGCGGCCCTGGACGACACCGGACGCATCGTCCCGCTCGTGCTGCTCGCCGTCGCCGCCATCCTCACCCTGCTGCTGCGCTCCCTGGTCGCCCCGCTGGTGCTGATGGCCGCGAACGTCCTGTCGTTCGCGGCCTCGCTGGGGCTGGCGGCGCTGGTCTTCGACCACGTGATGGGCTTCGGCGGCGTGGCCGCGGACCTGTTCGTCTACATCTTCGTCTTCCTCGTCGCCCTGGGAGTCGACTACACGATCTTCCTGATGGAGCGCGTCCGCGAGGAACGCCGCCACGCCCCCACCCGCGAGGCCGTCCACCGCGGCCTCACCGCCACCGGCGGCGTCATCACGGCCGCGGGTCTGGTCCTGGCCGGCACCTTCGCGGCCCTGGGCCAGATCCCGGACGTGACGGTCGCCGAGGTCGGCATAGCGGTGGCGATCGGCGTCACGATCGACACCTTCCTCGCACGCTCCCTGCTGATCCCGGCGGCGGTCACCCTCCTCGGCGAGAAGACCTGGTGGCCGTCCCGCCCACCAGGACGGTAGCCCCAGCCCCCGGCCCGGAACGGCCGGGCGCGGGCCCCGTGAAGGTGCGCTCGCGGCTGCGTGGTTTGTGTTCGTCGCGGCGGTAGCGTCGCTGGGCGGCAAGTCACGGCGGGATCGGTGTCGGATCCGGGCGGCCCCGTTCGTGGAAGAGGTGAGAGGGCGCCCGCGGGGCGGCCGGAGAAGGGAACGATGATGAAGCTGACGACCGTCACCAACGTCTCCGTCGACGGAGTGATGCAGGGCCTCGGCCGGGCGGACGAGGATCGCAGGGACGGGTTCGAGCGCGGCGGGTGGGCGCTGCCGTTGTTCGGGCAGGAGGCGGAGGCGTATCTCGGGGAGGTGTACCAGCGGGCCGACGCCTTTCTCTTCGGGCGCTGGACGTACGAGGTCTTCGCCGGCTCCTGGGGCGTGCTGCCCGACCCCGAGGACAACCCCATCGGCGGCCCGCTGAACCGGCAGCCCAAGTACGTGGTCTCGAACACGCTCGACGAGCCGCGGTGGGCCGGCACCCGCGTCCTCTCCGGCGACCCCGTGAGCGCCGTACGGGAGCTGAAGGCCGGCGCCGACGGCGAGGTGCAGGTGCACGGGAGCGGCAAGCTGCTGCGCTGCCTGCTCGCGAACGGCCTGGTCGACGAGATCACGCTCCTCACGTACCCCGTGGTCGTCGGCCAGGGCCGGCGGCTGTTCCCCTCCGACGGGCCCGACGCCGCGCTCGACCTGCTGGACTACCGGGCCTTCCCGGGCGGTATCACGGCACACGTCTACCGGCCCGCCGGCCGCCCGGAGTACGCCGGTGAGGACGTCGGCCCGGGGCGCTGACCGCACCGCCCCGGCTTCCCGCCACGAGCACCGTCCCCCGGCCGTACGCGGCCCGTACCCGAAAGGACCTCCCGATGCAGTACCTGATCTCCGTGATCGACGACAGGACCGCCTCCGCCACCGAGGCGGAGATGACCGCCATCGACGCCTTCAACGACCGGCTCCGCGCCGAGGGCAACTGGGTCTTCGCCGGCGGCCTCGCCGCACCCGACACCGCCACCGTCATCGACAACAGGGGCGAGCGGCCGCTGGTCACCGACGGGCCGTTCCTGGAGTCCAAGGAGTTCCTCGCCGGCTTCTGGGTCATGGAGGCGCCCGACTTCGACGTCGCCCTCGCGCTCGCCACCGAGGGGTCGAGGGCCTGCAACCGCCGGGTCGAGGTACGGCCGTTCCTGTGAGCGACGAGGGGGTACGGGACGCGGTCGCCCGCGCGCACCGCGCGGAGTGGGCGCGTATCGTCGCCGCGCTGACCCGGCGCTTCGGCGACCTCGACATCGCCGAGGAGGCCGCGGCCGAGGCGTTCGCCACCGCCGTCGAGCGCTGGCCGGCCGACGGCGTGCCGCCCGGTCCCGGCGCCTGGCTCACCACCACCGCCACCCGCAAGGCGATCGACCGGATCCGGCGCGAGAGCAAGCGCGACGACAAGCAGCGGGAGGCCCGGATGCTCCACGACGACACCCCGCCGGAGGCTGTCGGCGCCATCGACGACGACCGGCTCCGGCTGATCTTCACCTGCTGCCACCCGGCGCTCGCGCCGGAGGCCCGGGTGGCGCTGACGCTGCGGCTGGTCGGCGGGCTGACCGTGCCCGAGATCGCGCGCGCCTTCCTGGTGCGGGAGCCGGCGATGGGGCAGCGGATCACCCGCGCGAAGGCGAAGATCAAGGCGGCCGGCATCCCCTACCGGGTGCCGGCCGCGGAGGATCTGCCGGCGCGGGTCTCCGGCGTGCTCGCCGTGCTCTACCTGGTCTTCAACGAGGGCTATCTGCCGACCGGTCCGGAGGCGGGACCGGTGCGCCGCGACCTGACCGCCGAGGCGATCCGGCTCACCCGGCTCGTCCGCACCCTGCTCCCCGCGGACGGCGAGGTCGCCGGGTTGCTGGCGCTGATGCTCCTCACCGAGGCCCGCCGCCCCGTGCGGATCTCGGCGGCCGGCGAACTCGTGCCCCTCGGCGCGCAGGACCGCGGCGCCTGGGACGCCGCGCTGGTCGCCGAGGGCCACCGGCTGGTGCGCGAGCGGCTGGCCACCGGGCAGGCCCCCGGCCGCTACCAGATCCTCGCCGCGATCAACGCCGTGCACACCTCCGCGCGCGACGTGCGCGACACCGACTGGTCGCAGGTCGTCGCCCTCTACGACCAGCTCGTACGGATCGATCCCTCGCCGGTCGTCGCCCTCAACCGGGCCGTCGCGGTCGCCGAGACCGACGGCCCCGACGTCGCGCTGGCCGCCGTCGACCGGCTCGCGGACGGCCTCGCCGGCTATCACGCCTTCCACGCCACCCGCGCCGACCTGCTGCGCCGGCTGGGCCGCGGCGCCGCGGCGCGCGCGGCGTACGACCGGGCGATCGAGCTGGCGGGCAACACCGCCGAGACCGCGTATCTGGCCCGCCGCCGCGGCGAGTTGGGCTGAGGGAGGCGGGCGGTCAGCGGTCGTCCGTCTCCGCGAAGGTCTCGCTGACCATGCGGGTGGCGGAGCCGGGATCGTCTTGGCGTGGATGCTCGCGGGGAGGGGCGCGAACGGCGGTGTCAGCGCGGCTCGTTGAGGGCGCGAAGCTGCCGGCGGTACGACAGCACCGCGGTCACCGACTGAAGACAGACCCTAGCGCTGGAGCTTGCCGTCCTCGATGCGGGTCTGGCCGAGCGGCGTCGCGTCGCGGAACTCCGGCAGCGTCATCGGCTGGTCGTAGAGGAAGAAGCTCTGGTTGCTGCCGATGGTGAACTCCATGTACGCGCCCGTGGTGGCGTCGAAGCCGTAGTACGCGCTGCACTGGCCGCCCGAGTAGTAGACGCCGTCCATGCCGGGCGCCGTCTTCGTCACCATGCCGTTCTGGGAGGAGTCGACGTCCTCCGGCGGGGTGAGCATGGCGCAGTACGAGACCGGCAGCCCTTCGAGGACGAAGTAGCCGTACTCGCCGTTGGCGTTCTGCAGGTAGACGTACGACAGCTTCCCGGGCTTCTCCCAGTTGTCGACCCACTTGTTGATGGTCTCCCGCGTCGGGGAGTACCGCATCGCGTCCGCCGGCTGGCGTTGCACGAGCCGGTCGTAGCCGGACTGCTTGGTCCGCGACTCCTGGGCCTGGGAGGAGTCGTCCGTGCAGGCCGCGGCGGTGAACGCGAGGACGGCGGTGGCGGCGAGGGCGGTGAGGATACGGGTCAGGGGGCGCACGGGGTCTCCTTCGCGTCGGTGCTCAGCTCGGCGGGCAGCCCGGCGTCCTTGAACGCCTTGCGGTGTTCCTGCCGGGACTTGGCGTTGTAGTCGTTGACCAGCTCGGACCGGGCGGCGCGCAGCGCGGTGAGGGAGGTGGTGATCTGATCGGTGCGGTACTCGGACGGCTTGGTGTCCAGCTCGTCCCGGAGCGCGCCGATCTCGTCCTCCTTCGTCTGCACCGCCGCGCAGAGGTCGAAGAACTCCTCGTAGGTGGAGATGCGGAACTCGCCCGAGCCCACGGTGCGCTCGCGCGCTTCCGCCGCGCCGCGGAAGGGCGCGGTGGACCAGGCCGCCCCGCCCCAGGCGAAGACGCCGGCGACGTAGACGAGGGCGAGCAGCACGATCCCGGCGAGCGTGTAGCGCAGGGCGCGGCTGCCTTCGGCGAACACTCCTGAGTCGGTGGGCACGGGTCCTCCTCGCGGTCGGTGCGCGGCCGGGCCGGATGCCCGGTTCCGCGCGCGGCTGGCGCGGCTCGCCCCCCGCCGGTGCGGGTGGAGGGGATCCGGCCGGTACGGTCCGTGTCCGCCCGGTCACCGCCGCCTGCTCAGTTGTACTGCGCCGGTCCCGGGACTCCTCCCGAGCACGCGTGCGGGGCACGGGCCCGGCCCCGCCGTGCGGCGGGGAACCGTGACCCGTACCCCGGTGGTGCGGCGCGGTGGCCCGCCGTCAGACGCGTACCTCCTCGGCACCCGCACCCGCGTCCGCCCCGGCGGCGCCCGCCGCGGGACGGCTGCCGCGGCGGCCCATGAAGAGCGCGGTCAGCAGCGCACCCGCGGCCGCCACTCCGGCGGCCCCGGTGAACGCCGCGCTGAACCCGTCGGTGAGCGCCGGCAGGTCGCCGAGGCGGTCGGCGCCCTGAGAGGTGGCCAGCGCGGTCAGCGCCGCGAGGCCGAGGGCGGAGCCCACCTGGTACGTGGTGTTGACGATGCCGGACGCCAGCCCGGCCTGCTCCTGCGGGACGCCGGACATCGCCGCCATCAGCCCCGGGATGTACGCCAGCGACATGCCCAGCGCCGCGACGAGCGAGGCGGGCAGGACGTCGACCGCGAACGACCCGGTGGGCTCGACCGCCGACAGCCACAGCAGCCCGGCCGCCAGCGTCAGCAGCCCGCCGACCAGCAGTGGCTTGGGCCCGAACCGGCCCAGCAGCCGGGCGGACAGCAGGGTCATGACGACCATCAGCAGCCCGGTCATGGGCAGCAGGGCGGCACCGGAGGCGAAGGCCCCGTAGCCGAGGACCTGCTGGAGGTAGAGGTTGAGGAAGTACCACATCGGAATCCAGGCGGCGCCGAGCAGCACCATGGCCAGGTTCGCGGACGCCAGCCGCGGCGTGCGCCACACCCCCAGCGGCATGAGCGGCGACCGGGCGGTGCGCTGGATCACCAGGAAGAGCCCCAGCAGGGCGGCGGCGCCGGCCAGTTGGACGACGGTGGCGGCGGCGCCCCAGCCCACCTCGGGGGCCCGGACGACGGCGAAGACCGCGAGCGCGAGCCCGGCGGTGACGGCGCCGGCGCCGAGCACGTCCACGCCGCCGCGGCGGGGCTGGACGGACGGCAGCAGGCCGGTGGCGAGCAGGGTGGCGATGCCGATGGGCACGTAGATGATGAAGATCCACGGCCAGCTCAGCCAGTCGGTGAACACGCCGCCGAGGAACACCCCGGCGGTGCCGCCTGCCGGGGCCGCGGCGCCGTAGAGCGCGAGCGCCTTGCCCAGTTCCCGAGGGTCGTGGCTGAAGAGGATCACCAGCAGGGTCATCGCGGAGGGCGCGATGAGCGCCCCGCCGACGCCCTGCACGGCGCGCCCGGCGATCTCGACCGCCGCGCTCTGGGCCGCGGCGGCCACCACGGAGCCGGCGATGAGCACGGCCCATCCGGTGACGAACACGCGCCGGGCGCCGAAGAGGTCGGAGAGCCGGCCGCCGAGGAGCAGCAGACCGCCGAAGGCGACGACGTAGGCGTTGAAGACCCACTGCAGATCGCCCGGCGAGAAGCCCAGGTCGCGCTGCATCTCGGGGAGCGCGACGCCGATGATCGAGGTGTCCATGATGACCATGAACTGCGCGGCGGCGAGCACGAGCAGTGCCCACCAGCGGCGGGGGTTGACGGATGACATGGCAGTACGCCTCCTCTGAGAGAAATACCCCACGGGGGTATGCCAGGAAAGGTGTAACACTACCCCTAGGGGGTATGCAAGTCCGGGGTGGCTGAGGGTGCCGTCCGGGACGGGGCGGGGGTGATCCCTGACGCCCGGGGCGACCGCGCCGGTTGACTGCGGTCAACGGCGCGCGGCGACCGCCGCGGGCCGTACCTGACCGAGGGGGATCGACATGACCGACGGCATTCGTGCGACGGGGCGGCGCCGGGCGCTGCTCGCCGCCGTGTGGCCGCCGGTGCGGCCCGCCTCTCCCGGGGCTCGTGACGCGGTCGCCGCGCGTCGGCCCGGGCGGCGCGCAACCGCAGGTCGGGGTGCCCGCGTCCGAGAGGGGTACGGGCTGGGCGCCGCCCGCGCCCGCGCGGGTAGCCTGCTCCCGGCGCGCGCCGAACGGGCCGTGCGCCGGGACGACTTGGGGGGAGTACCGGGGGATGACGGGGGAACCACCGGCCGGTGTGCCGCAGGCGGCGCCGACCGAGGTCGGGCCGTACCGGATCGTCAGACGGCTGGGCGCCGGCGGCATGGGGCAGGTGTATCTGGCGCGCTCCGCCGCCGGCCGCCCGGTGGCGGTGAAGACGGTGGACTCCGGGGGCCCGGTCACCGACGACGCACGGCGCCGGTTCGCCCGCGAGGTCGCCCTGGCGCGCCGGGTGAGCGGGGCGTACACGGCGGCCGTCGTCGACGCCGACCCGGACGCGGCGGTGCCGTGGATGGCGACGGAGTACGTGCCCGCCCCGTCGCTGGCTCAACTCGTCCGCACCCGCGGCCCGCTGCCCGCCGACGCCGCGCTCTGGGTCGCGGCCGGCACGGCGGAGGCGCTGGCGGCGCTCCACGCCGAGGGGATCGTGCACCGCGACCTGAAGCCGTCGAACGTGCTGCTGCCCGTGGCGGGACCGCGCCTCATCGACTTCGGCATCTCTCGCCCCGCCGACCTCACCCGCACCACGGTCAGCCTCGGCAGCGTCGCCTTCAGCGCCCCCGAGCAGGCGCGCGGCGAGCCCAGCACCCCGGCCGCCGACCTCTACGCGCTGGGCGCCACGGTGTTCTACCTCGTCACCGGCCGCCCGCCGTACGCGGACACCGCCGACTTCTTCCGGCTGCTGCCCCGCGTGGCCAGGGCCGAGCAGGATCTCACCGGGCTCCCGCCCGAGCTGGCGGACGCGGTGCTGCCGTGCCTGCGGGCGGAGGCCGCCGAGCGGCCGGACGCGGCGGCGGTCGTCGCCGAGTTCGGCTCCCGGCTGGCGGCGCGGCCGGGCGCGGCGGGCGGCGGGGACTGGCTGCCGCGGGGGTGGCTGGCGGCGATCCGGGAGCGGGAGGCGCGCGAGGACGGCGCGGCACCGGGCGCGGAAGCGGGCGGTACGGGGCCGGCGGGCCCGGAGGCAGCGGCGCCTGAGTCCGTGGCGCCGGAGGCCCCGCTGCCGGACTCCGGCGGTACGGACCGGACCCGGGGCGCCGGTGACGTGGCCCGTACGGCGGCGGCGCCCGGCGGCGCCCCGGAAGTACCGGCGCCCGCGCGGCCCCCGCGCCGGCGCCGCCGGCTGGCGTGGCTGGTCGCCTCCGCCGCGGTCGTCGCCGTCGCCGTGTCCTCGATCGTGCTCGTCGCCCTGGCCGACGACGACGGCCGGAAGCTCCCGCCGACGGCCGCGGACGACGGGGCGGACGCCGACGGCGCCGCGGACCGCGACCCGCCCGCCGACGACGCGGCGGACCCTGACGGCCGGGGCGGGAAGGACGGGACGGACCGGGAGCCCGAGGATCCGTACGCCGCGCTCGAAACGAAGGAGGACGTGGCGAGCGCCAAGCTCATCGACGCCGCGCGCAAGGGCGACTGCCTGACGGTCCACTACGCCGTCGTCGGCTTCGAACCCGAAAAGGCCACTCCCGACAAGGTCCCCTGCGACTCGCCCCGCGCCGCCACCGTCGTCACGGGCAAGTCCGAGGGCACGTCCGACGACTGCACCGGGGGCCCGGACAGCGTGGAGTGGTCGCTGCTCGACTACGGGACCGGGCTCTGCCTGGACCGCAACTTCCAGGTCGGCGACTGCTTCCCGGTCCGGGAGTACGTCGGCGGCAACCGCGACGAGGGCTACGCCGTCTCCTCCTCGCGCCGCTGGGCGGCCAACCTCGCGTCCCAGACCGACTGCTCGGGCGGCAGCCCGTCGCGGATCTTCGAGCAACTGGCCCGCGTGACCGCCGTCCACCCGGCGTCCGCCGCGGACGACGGCGTCTGCGCCGACGCCTGGAAGGTCCAGAGCGGCACCCGGGCCATCTGCACGGAGGTGATCGCGTGAGCGCGGGCGAAGAAGCGGGCCCCGGCGACCGGTTCGGCCCGTACGAGGTGCTGCGGCTCCTGGGCCGCGGCGGCATGGGCGAGGTCTTCCTGGCCCGCTCGCCCGCCGGGCGGCCGGTCGCGGTGAAGACCCTGCTCTCCGAGACCGCGCCGCTGGGCGCGGCGGAGCGCGCGCGGTTCGCCCGCGAGATCGCGCTCGCCCGCCGGGCCGGCGGCCCCCACACAGCCGCGGTCATCGACGCGGACCCGGAGGCGGCGGTGCCGTGGATGGCGACGGAGTACGTCGCCGCCCCCTCGCTCGGCGAACTGGTCCGCGACTGCGGGCTGCTGACCGGCCCCGCGGCGGTCGGCTGGGTCGGCGCGGGCGTGGCCGAGGCGCTGCTCGCGCTGCACGCCGTGGGCGTCGTCCACCGGGACGTCAAGCCGTCGAACGTGCTGCTGCCCCCGGCGGGGCCGAAGGTCGTCGACTTCGGCATCGCGCACGCCGCCGACCTCACCCGCACGCAGGTCACGCTGGGCACCATCGCCTTCACCTCGCCCGAGCAGGCCCGCGGCGAGCCCAGCACGGCGGCGTCCGACGTGTACGCGCTGGGCGCCACGCTCTTCCACCTCGCCACCGGGCACCCGCCGTACCCCGAGAGCGAGCCGCTGCAACTGCTGGTCAGGGTGGCCGAGGCGCGCGTCGAACTCGCCGGACTGCCCCCGCAGCTCGACGACCTGATCCGCCCCTGCCTCCGGCTGGCGCCGGCCGACCGGCCCGCGGTGCGGGAGCTGCTACGGGACCTGACGGCCCGCGTCGCCGACGCGCCCGGCGCGGTCGGCGGCGCGGGGCTGCTGCCGGGGGAGTGGCGGGAGCGGATCGCGGCGTACGAGCGCACGGGCGCCGCCGCGGCGGCGGAGGCGGAGACGGCCCCGGCGCTGGCGGACGCCCGCCCGGCACCGGCGCCACCGGCTCGGAAGCCCGTCCCGCCGGAGCCGGCGGGACGGCCCGAGCAGGCC
The DNA here is from genome assembly GCF_007827615.1 of Streptomyces sp. CNZ287. NCBI lineage: Bacteria > Bacillati > Actinomycetota > Actinomycetes > Kitasatosporales > Streptomycetaceae > Streptomyces > Streptomyces sp. CNZ287. The sequence goes on from NZ_VISV01000009.1 coordinate 80,507, forward strand.
GAACGAGCCGGACCGACCGAACCGCCCGAGCAGGCCGAACCGCCCGAGCAGGCGGAACCGTCCGAGCAGGCCGGACCGGCCGCGGAGCGCGGGCCCGCCGCCGCGGCGGCCACCGGGACCCTCCCCCTGCGCGCCGGCGCCTCCGAGCCCGGCCCGGGCCCCGGCGACCCGGGCGCCGCCACGACCGCGCCCGCCCCGGTCCGTGCCGGCGGCAAGAGGGCCGCCACCGCGCCGCTGCTGTCCTCCCGCGCACCGGCCAGGCTCGCCGCGTTGACGGTCCTGCTCTGCCTCGGCGTCGTCGTCGCCCTCCTCATCGACCGGCTCCCCGACGACACCCCCGAAGCCCGCGGTTCCGCCCCGCCCGCCTCCCCCGCCGCCGGTACGCCCGCCGCACAGGACCCGGCGCCGCCCACCACCCCGGCCCCCGTCGCCACCCCGCCGAAGAACGAGATCGCCGGGGTGGAGAAGGGCGACTGCCTCAGCATCAGCCAGCCTGCCGACCGCAACCTGGCCATGTGGGACCCGTGGTCCGGAGTGGAGGAACTGGACCCCGTGCCCTGCGACTCCGGCAGGGCGTACATGAAGGTGACCTCGCTCCGCTGGACCGAGACCTTCGCCGACCCGGTGTGCCCGCGCAGCGAGGCCCGCGACGAGTTCTCCGTCGACTACGACCCCGGCGACGGGAGTTACAGCGACGCCGCCGTCGCGGTCTGCGTCGCGCGGCAGTTCCGGGCGGGGCAGTGCTTCCCCGGCCTCTACGCGGCCGACGACATGTCGGAGAGCGCCGCGAGCCTGCTGTCCGTGACGCGCTGCAGCAAGAGCGAGATCCCCGGGATCGACAACCGCATGTACCGGATCACCGGCGTGGAGCCGCTGGCGGAACCGCAGACCTGCCCACCCGGCTCGGACACCTACTGGGCCTTCACGGAACGCGGCTTCGCGCTCTGCGCGGGCATGCTCTGAACCCGCCGCACGCCGCCCGCGCAGCGACCGGTAGCGTGCCCGCGAGCGGCGAGGGGAGACCACTGGTGCGGGGGGACGGGCGGGGCACGCACGGCGCGCCCGACCTGCGGCGGTTGCCGGCCGCGGCCGCCGCGACGGTTGCGGAGGAGCCGGCGGACCCGGAGGTCGTGGCGGAGGCGCGGCGCCGCAAGGAGGCCGCGCTGCTGGACTTCGGTACCGGGCAGAGCGTCGTGGCCTCGTGGCTGTATACGAAGTGCCACCGCCACCTCGCCACCACCGTGATCCCCACCGCCGCCGTCACGGCCACCGGCGACGGCCGCTGCACGTTGCTCTACAACCCGTACTTCTTCGCCTCGCTGGACTTCGAGGGCGTCAAGTTCGTGCTGTTCCACGAGGCGCGGCACCTCATGCACCGGCACCTGTACGTGGACGAGGAACTGCGCTCCGACCCGGTGTTCACGCTCGCCGCCGAGGTGGCGATCAACCACGTCGCGCTGCGCCGGCTGGGCCGCACCGCGTTACCGGAGGCGGTGCCGGAAGGCGGCGGCCCGCCCGAGCCGGTGGGCGTCGACCCGGCCGCGGTGTACCGCGCGTACCGGGACGACCTGCGGGAACAGGGGCTGGCCCCGCTGCCGTACGACGAGTTCATCCGCACCGACCTGACGGCGTACGGCGAACTCCGCCGCATGAAGGCCCCCGGCACGCCGCCGTCCGGCTACTGCGTGCACCTCGCCGGCGGCGCCGCCGGCACCGAAGTCCCGCTGGACCCCGAGACCGTCGGGCAGGTCGGCGACGACGTGCTGCGCGAGGTGATGCAGTCCGCGCTGCGCGGCGGCCGGCCGGCCCGCGACGAACTGCTCGGCCTCGCCGACCGCACCGCGGACGGCGGCGAGCGGTTCAGCCGGCTGTGGGGCCGCCTCGGACTCGACAAGCTGCGCGGCAGCACGCCCCGTACGCGCCGGGTCGACTGGTGGCAGCGGTGGCTCACCGACGTGCTCGCCTCCAAGCTCACCGAGAGCGAGCGGCTCGTCTACCCGAAGAAGCAGGGCGCGATCGTCCTCGCGCTCGGCCACGAGCCGATGCTCACCCGCCGCGGCCCGGAGCGGACGAAGGTGGTGCTCGTCGCGTTCGACACCTCGGGGTCCATGCCCGACGCGGTGGTCGAGTGGCTGACCACCCTGGTCGGGCAGACGGACGGGGTGGAGAGCCACTGGCTCTCCTTCGACGGCACCGTGATGCCGTTCGTGCCCGGGGAGCGGGTGGCGGGCGGCGGCGGCACGGACTTCCGCTGCGTCGTCGACTACGCGGAAGGCCGGCTGGAGGTCGCGGGGAAGCCCTTCCCGCACGAGCCCGACGCGGTGATCGTCGTCACCGACGGCTACGCGCCCCACGTGACCCCCGCCGACCCCGACCGCTGGATCTGGCTGATCACCGACGGCGGCGACGACTGGCCGGAGCGGCACCACCGCCCGATGGCGTGCCACCGGGTCACGTCCGAACGACAGCAGAGGAGAAACGCCTAGTGGCCGCCGCGACACCGCCCGCCGCGACACCGCCGGAACCGTCCGCCGCGGGCAGGCAGTGGAGGGCGAACGCCACGTATCCGGAACCGCCCCAGGAGGGGCCGACCGCCAAGCTGGAGAAGTTCATCGACGCGATGATCGCCACCGGCCAGACCGGGCAGATCTTCGGCGAGCACGGCATCGGCAAGACGTCCACCTTCGTCTCGTACGTGCCGAAGCGCTACCCCGGCACCGGCCTGGTGGTCCTGCCCGCGGCCAACCTCGCCCCGGACGACTTGCTGATCAACGCCCCCGTACGCGACGAGCGCAGCGGCGAACTGGCCCTGCGGCAGCTCGTGATGCGCCAGCTCACCCCCGGCACCCCGTTCGTCCTCCTCGTCGACGACTCCCTCCAGGCGGGCAACACCGTCCAGTCCCAGCTCATGCAGATGGCCTGCAACTGGACCCTCGGCGAGTACGACCTGCGCGAGCTGGGCTGCGTCGGGGTGTTCCTCACCGACAACGAGTCGCTCGCCGAGACCAGCGTGCGCCGCTCCGACCTGGCGATCCTGGACCGGATGGTGACCCTCCGGCTGTCCGCCAACGACACCGCGTGGCGGTACGCGCTGGCCGCCCGGTTCCCCGACTGGGACCTGCGTGAGGTGTTCCGGCAGTGGGCCGCCCTCGACCCGCACCTGCGCGGCCTGCTCTCGCCGCGCACCCTCCAGCACGTACTCGACTGCGCCCGCGCCGGCTTCCCGCTGGCCTGGGGGCTGCCGCTGCACAACGGCCGCCGGCTGGCGCTGGTCGGGACCGGCGCCGAGGGCGCAGGCGGCGCGCCGGGCCGGGACCGTACGGACGAAGTCCTCAACGCCATCGCCGCGGCGGTCGGCGCAGCCAACCCCGCCACGGTGACCGACCCGGTCCGCCGCATCCTCAGGGCCGCCGCGGCACACCGCTGGGCGGTGCTGCTCCAGGGGCCGCCCGGCTGCGGCAAGACGGAGATCGCCAAGCAGGTCGCCCGGGAGGAGACCGGCCGCGAGCCGGTGTACTTCTCGCTGCCGGTGACCAACGTCGAGGACCTGTGCGTACCCGTGCCGACCGCGGACGGCGCGCTGGAGGCGATGCTCGCCAGGTCGCTGCTCGACCCCGAGCCGAAGGTGCTCATCTGGGACGAGTACAACCGGCCCAAGGACAAGGCGACGTACGCGAAGCTGATGGAGATCACCCAGGAGTGGACGCTCGCGGGCCGCGAACTGCCCGGGCTGCGCGCGCAGGTGGCGCTCCAGAACCCGCCCTACCACCTGGGCCGCAAGATGCTCGTCAGCAGCAACAACGTCGCCCAGGCCAGCCGGTTCACGGTCAGCTACGAGGTGCGGCCGGAGGACATCCCGGCCAACGAGTGGCTGATCTCGACGTACGGGGAGACCGCCGAGACCGTCCTCGAATGGTGGAAGAACGACATCGACGACGAGGGCCGCGACTGGGTCACCAAGCGCACCCTGGAACGGCTCATCAAGCTGCACCGCGCCGGCATGCCGCTGGAGCAGGGGCTGATCTACCTCGGCGACGGCGAGTACGCGCCGGTGCCGCTCTCCGGCCTTGAGTCGCGGCTCGCGGAGCGGCCGCAGATCGGGCTGGCGGAGCTGGCCGCCGACCTGGCGGGCTGGCAGGCCCGGCTGGCGGCGGCCGCCGAGACGTCCGCGGAGGGCACCAACGACACCGACCTGGTGCACCAGGTGTTCTCCCACGCGGAGGTGTCGCAGCTCGAACGGCACCTCGACGTGGTGGCGCGGCTGCTGCCGCACCTGCCGCCCAAGCTGCGCGCCACCTACCTCGTGGGCCAGGCGCAGGCGCGCCAGCGCTTCTGGATCACCGCCCTGGCCAGGATGGGCGAACTGGCCGCCGGCCCCGCCTACTCCTTGTCCTCAGCTTCCTCTTCCCCCTCGCCTTCCTCTTCCTCTTCGTCCTCGTCTTCGTCTTCGTCTTCGTAGTAGTGGTCCTCCCAGTTCTCGTCGATGTCGTCCTCGCTGAACGGGCGGACCATCGGCACCGCGACGGTGGACTGCTCGTGGTCCACCGTCCAGGAGTTGCGGAAGAAGTCGAACTTCAGGTGGAAGAGGCCGTCGTGCTCGGTGAAGAGGATCGGCGGCACGAGGAAGTGCGCCACGTCCACGGTCGCCGCCGTGGTGACGAAGTCCTCCGCCGGGGGCACGGGCGGACCGCCCTGGCAGGACGCGAAGTTCACCGGCTCCGGCGCCTTGCCGCCCAGCACGTGAATGCGGTTGCCCTCGACGACGAACCGGTCCGGGTCGAGCACCACGTCCTCGCCGAGCATCATCACCGGCGCCGGCAGCACCTCCGCCTTGGCGGCGTCCTGCGCCCGCACGTAGTGCCCGATCACGTCGGCGTTGCGCGAGGTGTCGAAGTGCGGTCCGAGGAGGCCGCCGTCGCAGATGCCGCACGCGCAGTCGGGCATGTCCTCGGTGGCGGGCTGCTCGGGCTCCGGGAACAGCATGCTCTTGTCGAACGGCGCGACGGGTGACGTGCCGCCGCTCTCCTCCAGGAACGCCGGTATCCAGTCGGTGCCCTCGGCCTCGACCACCGTCGTCTCGCACGCCGCGCGGAACGCCTCGTCGCCGACCTTGCAGTTGAAGTAGTCCAGCAGCGTGATCGCCGCGCACGCGGCCGGCGACAGGTCGCCGGACGCGGGGAACCAGAAGTCGTGCCCGTTCGCGACGAAGTCCAGCCCGCGGAACCTCTTGTGCAGGAACGGCTCGCCGGCCGCGCCCGCGCCGAGGTCGCCGCTCCAGTGCGCCGCGGCGACCCGGTTGTAGTAGTCGTCGGCGTACCGGGCGAGTTCGGGCGCGAAGACGCTCTCGCCGGTCAGGTAGCACGCCTTGGCGAAGAGGGCGCCGATCTCCGGGTCGTGCGCGGCGTCCGGTGCGGTGAAGACCAGCTCCGTGCGGAGGAAGACCTTGCGGCCTTCCAGGTACGGGGCGCCTTCGTGCTCGTACCGCTGATCGAAGATCACGCAGGTGAAGGGGGCGATGTCGGTGAGCGCGGCACCGCCGGTGAGGTCCAGAGCGGGGCTGCCCGTGCCGCCGGTGAGGTACAGCAGCACGGTGTAGCGGGAGACGTGCCCGCGCGACCGGTCGTAGTACGGGGTGTCGCGGTGGCGGTGGAAGTTGGCGTCGTCCGGCTCGAAGCGGTTGCACCGGAAGACGGGGTTGACGTGCGCGAAGCCGTCGAGCCGTGTCCGGGGCAGGGCCTCCGTCACCGCCTTGGTCAGGGCCTCGGCGAGGAGGGCCGAGTGGAAGATGAAGCGGTCGCCGCCGCGGGAGCCGCTGTTGAGCGGCGGCACGTAGAGATCGAGGCCGTCCAGGCCCGCCAGCCGCGCCCGCGCCGCCGCGGGCAGCCCGATCGAGAAGGAGTAGGCCCCCTCCGCGAACTCCGTGCGGTCCGTCAGCTCGAACTCCAGCCCGGCGTCGGCGAAGAGCCGGTCGAGCGGGAGGATGTTCTCGTACGTACGGAAGGACATCTCCCGCGGGTCCGCGAAGACGGCGGCCAGATACGGCGCCGCCTCGCTGGGCCGCGCGAACAGGTCGCGCACGCCCGCGTCGATGCGCTCGGCGTCGACGAAGCGGACGGCCTTGAACCGGGCCGTCGGATGCCAGGAGACCGCCAGCCCGTCGAGCACGGCGGCGGGCTCGGCGTCGGTGGCGTCGACCAGCGTGCGATACCGGTCGACCTCCTCGGCGGGCGCCCGCCCGGCGGCGGTGGACAGGGCGAAGAACCGGTCGCGGAGCTCGGTGCTCACACGCTCCTCCAATAACTGCGCAGTACGGGCGGGAGTGCGGACGCGGCGGCGAGCCGGCGTGCGCCGGCTTCGCCGACGTCCGCGGCGTAGAGCAGGAGCCGGGTGAGCGAACCGAGGAACGGCGCCGCGAGCAGCGCCTCGGCGCCCTCCTCGCCGATCGCGTTGTAACGCAGGTCGAGTTCGGTGAGGTCGCCGAAGGCGTGCAGGGCACGCACCCCCTTCACGGTGAGCGCGTTGTGCTGGAGGTGCAGGCGGCGGGCGCCGGTGAAGAAGGGGTTGGCCGCCAGCGCGGCCAGGCCGCTGTCCCCGACGTGGCAGTACCGCAGGTCGAGCGCGCCGATCCGGCCGGGCGCCGCCGGCGCCGCGAGGGTCCGGCCCCCGGCCGCCTCGGCGCGGAAGTACGAGGACACCGCCAGCGCCTTGGCACCCAGCGCCCCGACGCGGAGATAGGACAGGTCGACGGAGGTGAACGCGGCCAGGTCGAGCGTCGCGAGGGTGCCCGCCTCGACCTCGGCGGACGGCAGCGGCTCGCCGTCCTCGTCCGTGTCGTCGTCCCAGTAGTCGAACTCCGCCGGGTCGCTCTCCGGCGGCACGATCTTCAGCGTGGTCGCGAACGGCGCGACCCGCAGGGCCTGTTCGATCAGCATGGGCGCGTCGTCGTCCCATTCGACGGCGATCGCGGTGGCGAACCCGTGCCGCCGCTCCCGGGCGCTGACCCCCTCCGGCAGCTCCGCGTCCCAGCTCTCCCGGTGCTCCGCCACCAGCGCGTCGATCTCCCGCTCGACCGCCTTCCGGCGGCTGCCCGGCGCGACGCGCGCCCGCCGCTCCGCCAGCCGGATCAGCTCCGCGCGGGGGTCGCCGCGCTCCTGCAGCCGGTCGCCGTAGACCAGCCAGGACGCCAGGTCGTCCGGGCGCTCCCGCAGTGTTCTCTCAAGGGCCCCTAAGGTCATTGCCGGAGGCTAACAGCGGGCACTGACACAGCGGTTCGCCCCCCGCACGGGCACGCGGACGGGCGGCCGAGCGGGGCGGCTCCGCGCCCGGATGCGACACTGCCGGGGAGGTGGTCGCATGGTGTCCGGGAGCCCGAGCCCGCCGCGGGACGGTGTCGTCGTCGTCGGCGCGGGGGTCGTGGGCGCCTCCGTGGCGTACCACCTTGCGCGCCTCGGGGTGCGCGTGACGCTGCTCGACCGGGAGGCGGCCCCGGCCGCGGGCGTCACGGGTGCCTCCTTCGCCTGGATCGGCGGCACCGCCGGCGACTGGCCCGGCGGCGCCGAGGACATGCGCGCGTCCGTGCTCGCCGACCACAGGCGGCTGGAGGCGGAGGTGCCGGACTACGCGGTCCGCTGGACGGGCTCGCTGACGTGGACCGGCGAACAGAGCACGGACGGCACGCCCGCGGTGCCGGGCAGGCACCGGGTCGTACGGGACGGCATCGCGGCGCTGGAGCCCCACCTCCGCGACCCGCCCGCGCACGCCCTCCACACCCCCGGCGACGGGGGCCTCGACCCGGAGGCGATGACCCGCGCGCTGATCGCCGCCGCCCGCGCCCGCGGCGCGACGGTGCTCCTCGACACTCCGGTGACGGCGCTGGAGACCGAGGCGGGCAGGGTCACCGGAGCGCGTTCCGCGACCGGCTCCCACCCGGCGGCGACGGTCGTCCTCGCCGCCGGCACCGGCGTCGCCGCGCTGTCCGCGGCGCTGCCCGCCGAGGTGCCCGTACCGGAGTCCCCGGCCTTCCGGGTCCGGGTCGCGGCACCGCCGGGCCTGGTCAGGACCATCGTGTCGACACCGGAGTTCGAGGTGCGCGAGGTGCGCGACGGCGAACTCCTCATGACCCTGCCGCGCGTCGACGGCACCTCACCCCCGGCGCTGGCACGGGCTGCCGAGAACGCCCTCCGCCACCTCAGGAACACCTTCCGGGGCGCCGAGGCGTGCCGGCTGCTCGACCACCGCCTGGGCCGCCGCCCGATGCCGCCCCGCGGCCCGCTCATCGGCTACGCGGCACCCGGCCGCTCCGCCTACGTCGCCGTCATGCACGCGGCCGTCACCCTCGCCCCCACCGCCGGCCGCCTGATCGCGGCCGAACTCACCACGGGCGAACCGCCCCCCGAACTCCGCCGCTGCCGCCCGCCGGCCGCGTAAGGGCGCGACTGAGCGCGGACGCCGGCGTCCTGGCATACGCGGATCCGAGTAGCGGAGGTGTCTCCCCGCGGAGGACGCGGCCACACCCCCGCGGGCACCAGGCCGGCCACCCGTGAGGATCACCGGAGTGCAGTTCGGCGACGCCGCCCTGGCCGCCGCGGTCACCGCGGCCGGGCTCGCCGGCACGCACGTCGCCGGCGGAGCGGAGCGTGCGGACGCCGCCGTCGACGGCCCGGCGGCGGACACGGTGACGGACGTGACCCCGGCCGGCCGGGTCCTGGGCTGGACCGTCAACCTGGCGGTGGCGCAGCTGCTGATCCGCCGCCGCAGGGCCCGGGCCCCCGGCCCGGCGGCGGCACCCGGGTAGGCGCGGGCCGGGCATACCGGGCATAGGCGCCGGGACGGCGAGGCGTCCGCTACGGCGGCCGTGCGGCGATGCGGCGATCATGCGACCACGCCGGGCGAAGGAGGTCCGGAACCGTCCTCCTTCTTTCCTACGGTGGCGGGGAGCCCGGCAAACGAGAGGCACCGCCCCATGAGCATCGTCGTCACCACCCCCACCGGCCGCGTCGGATCCCGCGTCGTCCGCGTCCTGCTCCAGGCCGGCGTACGCCCGCGGGTACTCGTCCGCGACCCTGCGCGTCTCGACCCGGCGACGCGCGGGCTCGTCGACGTACGCACCGGCGACATGACGGACACGGCGTTCGTCCGCGAGGCGACGGCCGGTGCCCGGACCGTCTTCTGGGCCGACCCCACCCAGCCCACCGGCCCGGACCCCAACGCCGCCTCCGAGCGGACCGCCGCGGGACTCGTCGACGCCGCCCGCGCCGGTGACGTGGCGCGGGTCGTGCTGCTCAGCAGCATCGGGGCGGAACTGCGCGGCGGCGCCGGGCACATCGACGCCCTCGGCCGGATCGAGGAGTGCCTTGACGCCACCGGGGCCGACACCCTCCACCTGCGCTGCGCCTACTTCTTCAGCAACCTCCTCTTCTCCCTGGACGACCTGGCCCGCGGCGTGCTCCCCACGCAGTTCCACCCCGAGCGCCCCATGGCGTGGGTCGACCCGCGCGACATCGGCGACGTCGCCGCCGCGCGGCTGCTCGCCGGCGAGTGGAAGGGGCGCGTCGTCCAGGCCGTGCACGGGCCGGAGGACCTGAGCTTCCTCCAGGTCGCGGAGATCCTCACCGGGGTCCTGGGCCGCCCGGTGCGGGCGGAGGCCGTCAGCGACGCCGACGTACGCGCCGCGCTGGGCTCGGCGGGTCTGCCGCCGGGCGCGGTGGAGGCCGTCGCCGGCATGGCCGCCGGCACCCGCGACTTCACCCCCGAGCAGCCGCGCGACGTGCTCACCACCACGCCCACCACCCTCGCCGCCTGGGCGTACGCGCACCTGCGGCCCCGGGTCAGCGAAGCGATGCGGGCAGCGGCGGCGCGGGGTGGCGACGGCGCGGCAGGTGCCGCAGCGTGAACAGCCCGAGCGCCGCGTGCAGCAGCGCCGCGGCCAGCGCCGCCGCGTGCAGCCCCGTGACGAACGCGGACTCCGCCTGACCGGCCGCCGCCGCCGTGATCCCCGGCGCCTGCAACGTCTCGGTGAGCGTCCCGGCCAGGTCGGGACCCCGCAGCCGGAAGACGAGCGCCGCCAGCGAGCCGAGGAGCGCGATCCCGAGGGCGTTGCCGAGTTCGTTGCTCGTCTCGGCGATCGCCCCGGCGGAGCCCGCGCGCTCCGGCGGCACCGCGGCGACGGCGGTGTCCGCGACCACGCTGAACGAGATGCCGTAGCCGACCCCCGCGACGACGGTGGCCGCGACGTACCAGCCCGTGCCGCCCGAGACCCCCGTGGGCAGGAGCAGCAGCAGCCCGCCGGCGATGACGAAGTGGCAGGCGAGCAGCGCCGCCCGGGTGCCGGTGCGCGCGACCACCGCCGGGGTGACGACGCAGGTGACCGTGAGCACCAGCGCGCCGGGCAGCGTCACGAGGGCGGCGTCGAAGACGCCGAGCCCGCGTACGGACTGCAGGTAGATGCCGCCCAGGTACGCCACCGCCGACCAGGCCGCCAGCGGCAGCAGCCCGGTGACCGCGGCGATCGCGAACACCCGGTCGCGGAAGAGCCGGAGGTCGATCAGCGGGAGTGCGAGCCGCAGTTGGCGGCGTACGAACCACCACAGCAGGACGACGCCGGCGCCGGCCGCGACCAGCGGGACGGCCGCGGGACCGTGGGCCGCCGCGCGCTTGATCCCGTAGACGGCCAGCAGAATGCCCGCGGCGGACAGCGCGACGCTCGGCACGTCGACCCGGCCCTGCCCGCCGGCACGTACCTCGCGCAGCAGCCGCGGGGCCAGCAGCAGGAAGAGCGCGACCACCGGAACGTTGATGAGGAACACCGAGCCCCACCAGAAGTGGGCGAGCAGCTGCCCGCCCACCACCGGGCCGATCGCGAAGCCCGCGGCGAAGGCGGCCGCGAAGATCCCGATGGCCTGCGCGCGCCGCCGCGCGTCGGCGAACAGCTCGCTCAGCACCGCGAGCGCGGAGGGCAGCAGCGTGGCGCCGGCCACGCCCATCAGCACCCGGAACGCGATCAGCAGCTCCGCGGACGGCGCGAACGCCGCGCCCGCGGAGGCGGCGCCGAACACCGCCGCCCCGGTCAGCAGCAGCCGGAGCCTGCCGTACCGGTCGCCGATGCCGCCGAACGCGATGAGCAGGGAGCCGACCGCGAACCCGTAGCCGTCGAGTATCCAGAGCGCCTGGTCCGCCGACGGCGACAGCTCCGCCGAGATCGAGGCCATCGCCAGGAACAGCACCGAGCCGTCCATCGCGACCAGCAGTACCGGGCCGAGCACCACGAGCAGGCCGAGCCAGGCCCGCGCGCCGGGGGCGGTAGGGGGAGATGTCCGCTGTACGTCCATGGCCACGACGGTGCTCCGGCGCACGGCCGTCAGCCATCCCCGCACCGTGGGTACACCCGGCGGGGATACCCGGGGCCGCCGCACCCGCGCCCGCCCCGACGTAGCCTCGGGACCATGGAGCTGGAGAACCTCGGGACGTACCTGAAGACCCGCCGCGGCCGCGTCACGCCCGCCGCGGCCGGACTCGGCACCTACGGCGCCGCCCGCCGGGTGCCGGGGCTGCGGCGCGAGGAGCTGGCGCAGCTCGCCGGGGTGAGCGCCGGGTACTACACGCGGCTGGAGCAGGGGCAGGCCGGCACCGCCTCCCGGCAGGTGCTCGACGCGCTGGCCCGGGTGCTGCGGCTCGACCCGGCCGAGACGGCCCACCTGCACAACCTCGCCCGCCGGCCGGCCGCGCCGCGGCTGGCCCGGCCCGCGCCCGAGGCGCCGCACCCCCGGGTGCTGGCACTGCTGACGTCCCTGGCCGAGACGACGCCGGCCGTCGTGCTGGGCCGCCGCGGCGACGTGCTGGCCTGGAACCGCACCGGGCACGCGCTCGTCGCCGAGCACGTCGACTTCGACGCCCCCGGGGACCCCGCCCGCCGGCCCTCGGTGCCCCGGATGTTCTTCCTCGACCCGCTCGTACGGGACCAGCACGCCAACTGGGCGGAGCTGGCCCGCATCCACGTCGCGTACCTGCGGCTGACCGCGGGCCGCTACCCCACCGACGCCCGCCTCGCCGAGCTGATCGGTGAACTCGCCATGGGCAGCGGGGACTTCGCGGAGCTGTGGGCCGCGGGCGATGTCGCCGACTGCACCGTGGGCACGATGCGGCTGCGGCACCCCACCGTCGGCGCGCTCGACGTCGGCTACCAGGTCTGGCTGCAGCCCGACAGCCCCGGCCACCGGCTGGAGGTCTACACCCCGGACGACCCCGCCTCCGCCGACGCCCTCCGGCTGCTGTCCGCCCGGTCGTACCCGGCGGGCGCCTGACACGATGCGGGCATGACCTCCCCGAACGAGCACGGTGGCCCCGGCGGCCGGAACCGGCGGGAGCGAAGCGAGCGGGAGCGGCGCGAGCGGAGCCGGCAGGCCGGCTCCTTCGGCGCCGCCGCCGGCGCCTACGAGCGCGGCCGCCCGCCCTACCCGCCGGAGGCGACCGCCTGGCTGGTGCCGGAATCCGCCCGCGCGGTCGTCGACCTCGGCGCCGGCACCGGCAAGCTGACCCGCGCCCTGCGCGCACCAGGGCGCGAACTCGTCGCCGTCGAGCCCTCCGCCGGCATGCGCGAGGAGTTCGCCCGCGTCGTGCCCGGCATACGGGCCCTCGCCGGCACCGCCGAGTCGATACCCCTGCCCGACGCGAGCGCCGACACCGTCGTCTGCGCCCAGGCGTGGCACTGGGCCGACCCCGAACGCGCCGTCCCCGAGGTCGCCCGGCTGCTGCGCCCCGGCGGACGGCTCGCGCTGGTGTGGAACAACCGCGACGAGTCCGTGCCCTGGGTCGCGGAGCTGGGCCGGCTGCTGCGCGAGTACGCCCCCGCACCCGCGGAGGACCGCCAGACCGACCGCATCGGCGCGCCGTTCGGGCCCGTCGAGCGCCGGGACTTCCGCTGGCGCCACCCCGTGACCGAGGCGGAGATCGTCGACATGATCGCCTCCCGCAGCTACGTGATCACCCTGGCGCCCGCCGTACGCGACCGGCTGCTGGACCGGGTACGGGCCCTCCTCGCGGTGGCGCGACCGGGTGAGATGCCGTACGTGACCGAGTGCCATCGCGCCGCGCGATGAGTTTCGCCGGGCCGGCCGGTCCATCCGTACAGAAAGGCAATCCCCGAACGCCGGAGGAGCACCATGACCGCCCACGCACTGCCGCCCGTCGTCGACACCGGCACCTGGCGGCGCGAGCTGGACGCGCTGCGCGTCCGCGAGAAGGCCGCGACCCGGGAGCTCGACGCCATCGCCGCGCAGCGGCGCCGGCTGCCGATGGTCGAGATGCCCGACTACACCCTGGAGGGCGAGGAGGGGCCGGTCCGGCTCGTGGACGTCTTCGACGGCAAGTCGCAGCTCATCGTCTACAACCACATGTGGTTCGAGGACAAGGAGTGGCAGTGCGGCGGCTGCACGAGCTACACCGCGCAGTTCACCCGGTTCGGCTTCCTCGAACCGTACGACGCGCGGTTCGTCATCGTCACGCAGGGCCCGATCGACCAGGCGCTGGCGTACAAGAAGCGCGTCGGCAACAAGATGACCTGGTACTCCACCGCCAACAGCCCGTTCGGCGCCGACGTCGACGCCCCGAAGGGCGGCGGGTTCGCGCTCAACGTCTTCCTGCGCGACGGCGACACCGTCTACCGCACCTGGCACTCCAGTGGCCGCGGCACCGAGCAGTTGAGCCACACCTTCCCGCTCGTCGACGTGCTGCCGTACGGCCGGCAGGAGGAGTGGCAGGACTCGCCCGAGGGCTGGCCGCAGTCGCCCGCGTACAGCGGCTGGCTCGACTCGAAGGACATCGCCCGCCTCTACGGCGAGGACGCGTAGGCCGGCCCGCCTACGGACCGGGAGGGGGCGGCGGAGGCGGCGGGAGCGTCGCCGTGCTCGGCGCCGACTCGGGCCACACCAGCAGCAGCGGGCACGGCGCGTGGTCGACGACGAACCGGCTCTCCGGCCCCAGGCTGCGCGGGCCCAGGTGGGCGCGGTCGCCGTCCCGGGCGACGACCAGCAGCTCGGCGTCCGCCGCCGCCGCGACGACCTCCCGCTCGACCCGGTCCGTGCGCTTGGCCAGGGTGCAGGGCCGGCCCAGCCGGGCCGCGGCCTCGGCCAGCAGCTCGTCGGCGGAGGCGTCCGCGAGCCGCGCGACCCGCTCGCCCGGGTCGGGTCCTGGGCCCTCGTGCCCCGGCCGCCCCGGCGCGGGCCCGCCCCGGCCCAGCAGCCCGGCGAGGGCACCGTGCGCCGCGCCGGGCACGTCCGCCGGGGCGACGTGCGGGAGGACGACCTCCGCCTCCTCGGGCGCCTGCGCGCCCGCGGCGGCCACGCAGGCGGGCCACGTGCCCTCGACGATCCACACCACCACGGCCACGGGTCATCCTCCTCCGATCACGGTGAGCGAGACCCACAGTGCCAGCACCGCGGCGCCCAGGGCCGCCGGTACGGCGTACACGCCGAGGCGGGTGAACTCCTTCAGTTCCACCTCCGCGTCGTGCGCGTGCACCACGCGCCGCCCCAGCAGGGTCGCGAGCGAGCCCGTATAGGTGAGGGTGGGGCCGATGTTCACGCCCAGCAGCACCGCCAGCACCGCGGCGGGGCCCGACGGGGCCGCGAGCGGCAGCTCAGCCCGCTCGCGGCGAAGGCGAGCAGGTTGGTGAGGTTGGAGACGGGCAGCAGCAGGGACGCGGAGTTCGACAGGTGCGTGCAGGCGTACACGTGCGGCCGGGGCCGCGCGCCCAGCCGCGCGGCCGTCGCGAACACCACCGGCGTCAGCAGCACCACCGTCGCGTCCAGGCTGAGCACCGCGGTGTTCGCCGAGGCGAGGACGAAGACCTGCGCCAGCAGCCGGCGCGGCCGTCCCGCGGCGGTACGCGCCATCCACGCGCCGCACGCAGTGAACAGCCCGTCGTCGTCGCACAGCCGGGCGAGCACCAGCACCGCCGCCAGAAACCCGGCGACCGGCCCCAGCCGCGCCGCCTCGTCGGCCGCGTGGCCGGTGGAGAGCGCCCCGGTGGCGAGGGCGACCCCCGCCGCGGGCACCGCCACCACCGCCTCCGGCAGCCCCCACGGCCGTACCACCGCGCAGGCCAGCACCGCCGCCAGCAGCATGACGGACAGGGTCTCGGCCACCGCAGCACTCACCGGCTCATCCTGGCCGCTGCCGGCCCGCCGCCGCGCGAGGCGAGGCCGTGTCAGACCGGCCTTCTAACCTGGTCCGATGGAGCGATTCGAGGGATACGGGGTGCTGGTCACGGGCGCCGGACAGGGCATAGGCGAGGCGGTCGCCCGCCGCTTCGCCGCGGAGGGCGCGGGCGTGCTGGTCACCGACCGGGACGGCGAGCGGGCCGAGCGGGCCGCCGCCGCGATCGGCGCCGCCGGCGGTACGGCCGCGGCGCTCGCCTGCGACGTGACGGACGGCGCGGCGGTCCGGGCGGCGGTCGCGTACGCGGCCGAGTCCTTCGGCGGGCTGCACGTCCTCGTCAACAACGCCTACGCCGTCCACCGCGACCCGCCGCGCTTCGAGGACTGGCGGGAGCCCGACTGGTACGAGGACTTCGAGGTCACCCTGCACGGCGCGGCGCGCTGCGCCCGCGCGGCGCTGCCGCTGCTGGCCGCCGCCCCGGGCCGGTCCGCGATCGTCAACATCGGCTCGGTCAACGCCGAACGCCACTACGGCGAGCACGCGTACAGCGCCGCCAAGGCCGCGCTCGTCTCCCTGACCCGCACCCTCGCCGTGGAGAGCGCGGCGCGCGGCGTGCGCGTGAACCTCGTCGAGCCCGGCACCGTGCGCACCGCCGTCTGGGCCGGCCGGCCCGGGGTCCTGGCCCGGGTCGAGGAGCACTACCCGCTGGGCCGGGTCGGCGAACCGGACGACATCGCGGCGGCGGTGGCGTTCCTCGCCTCCGGCGACGCGGCGTGGATCACCGGGGTCAGCCTGCCGGTGGACGGCGGGCTGCTGGCGAGCCACCTCGCGATGTCCCGGAGCATCGCGGGCGACGGGGCGTGACCGGCCACCCGGCCGGCGCGGCGGCCGGGCCTCCGGGAGGCGGTGACGACGGGCGCCGGTGACGGCGGGCGCCGCCTCGGTTACGTTGTCCGGGCCGCGCCCCCGACCCCGGACGGTGGAGATCATGTCAGAGGAAACCTTCAGCGACGGCACGCAGCGGGTGGTCATCGACACCTCGGTGCCGCACTCGGCGAGGATCTTCAACTACTGGATCGGCGGCAAGGACAACTACGAGCCGGACCGCGCCGCCGGCGCCCGGTTCCAGCAGGTCTTCCCGGAGATCGTCGATCTCGCCCGCAGCGGGCGGCAGTTCCTGCGCCGGGTCGTCGGCCACCTCGCCGGGGAGGCGGGCGTGCGGCAGTTCCTGGACATCGGCACCGGACTGCCCACCGCGGACAACACCCACGAGGTGGCCCAGCGCGCGGCCCCCGACTCCCGCATCGTCTACGTCGACAACGACAAACTCGTCCTCGCCCATGCCCGCGGCCTGCTCACCAGCACCCCGGAGGGCGCGACCGCGTACATCGACGCGGACGTCGAGGACCCCGAGGCGATACTCGCGGGCGCGGCGCGCACCCTGGACCTCGACCGCCCGGTCGCCGTCATCCTCATGGGCATCCTGGCGCACGTCGACGGCTACGAGCAGGCCAGGTCGGTGGTGCGGCGGCTGATGGACCCGCTGCCGTCCGGCAGTTACCTGGCGATACGCGACGGCGTCGAGGGGAACGAGAAGTACAGCCGCGCCATCGCCGGCTACAACGCCTCCGGCGCCGTGCCGTACCACCTGCGCAGCGCGGCGCAGATCGCCGGCTACCTCGACGGCTTGGAGCCGGTCGAGCCCGGTGTGGTGTCCTGCCCGCTGTGGCGGCCCGAGCCGGTGGAGGTGGGCAGCCCGGTGGAGATGGCGGTCCTGGGCGGAGTCGGCCGGAAGCCGTAGCCCGCGGCGCGGGCCGCGGGCCGCGGGCACGTCTGCCGCTCGGAGAGATCGGGCCAGGGTGCGCTTTCGCCCCCTGTGGCGCGTTACGCTTCCGTGGGTAGCGTGAGTCTCGACGGCGAAGGACCACC
Source organism: Streptomyces sp. CNZ287 (assembly GCF_007827615.1). NCBI lineage: Bacteria > Bacillati > Actinomycetota > Actinomycetes > Kitasatosporales > Streptomycetaceae > Streptomyces > Streptomyces sp. CNZ287. The sequence goes on from NZ_VISV01000009.1 coordinate 97,589, forward strand.
CCGGAGAACGGATGCCTGCGGAGGACCGATGACGGTGCCCACGGCGGCGGTGCACGACCCCGGGATCCCGCTCGCCGGCGAACACGAGCGCGGCGGCCGGCCCGTCTGCAGGTCCGTCCTCGGCTCCCGGCTGCGCCGGCTCCGCCAGGACCGCGGCATCCAGTTGCAGGCGGCCGCCCGCGAGATCGGCGCCTCGGTCGCCAAGCTGTGCCGGCTGGAGCTGGGCCAGGGCGGCTGCAAGGACCACGACGTCGCGGCGCTGCTCGACTTCTACGGCGTCACCGACGAGGACGTGCTCGACGAGTTCGCGGCGCTCACCCGCGGCGCCAACGCGCCGAGCTGGTGGCAGGAGTACAGCGACCTGATACCCAGTCAGGCGGAGACCCACCTCGGCCTGGAGGAGGCTGCCACCGTCATCCGCAGCTACCAGTCCCAGCGCATCCCGGACCTGCTGCAGACGGCCGCGTACGCCCGCGCGATCACCCAGCTCGGCTTCCCGCGCGACCCGGTGCAGACGGTGGAGCGCCGGCTGCACCTGCTGGAACGCCGCCAGCAGGCCCTGACCCGCGCCGACCCGCCGCGCTGCTGGGTGCTGCTCGACGAGGCCGCGCTGCGGCGCTCCGTCGGCGCCCCGGGGGTGATGGAGGGCCAGTTGCGGCACCTGCTCCGGCTGCACCTCGAACACCCCACGGTCACGCTGGACGTGGTGCCGCTGGCGGCCGGCGGCACGGCCGCGGTGGCGCAGCCGATGACGATGCTGCGGTTCGCCGAGCCCGAACTGCCGGACGTGGTCTGCCTGGACCAGCTCACCGGCACGGTGCGCATCGACAAGCCCGGCGAGGTCGACCGCTACCGGCTGGCGCTGGACAACCTCGCTGCGGCCACCAGCACCGGCACCGACGCCGCCGTTTTCCTCACCCGCCTGCTGCACGGCCACTGACGGCGCCGTACGGCCCGGGCGCGGTGACCGCGGCCGGGCGACACACCCCGCGGGGCGCTGTGCCGCCCCCGCGTAGCCACGAGCCACACTGACCCCATGGTGAAAACGGAATCCTTTGCGTACGACGTGGTGGTCATCGGCGGCGGTCCCGTGGGCGAGAACGTGGCGGACCGCACCCGGGCGGCCGGCCTGTCCACCGCGGTCGTCGAGAGTGAACTCGTCGGCGGCGAGTGCTCGTACTGGGCCTGCATGCCCAGCAAGGCCCTGCTGCGGCCGGTGCTCGCCCGCGCCGACGCCCGCCGCCTCCCCGGGCTGAGCGGCCTGGTGGCCGGCGGCCTGGACGCGGCCGCGGTCCTCGCCCGCCGGGACGCGTTCACCTCGCACTGGGAGGACGACGGCCAGGTCGCCTGGCTCGACGGCATCGGCGCCGACCTCTACCGCGGCCGGGGCCGCCTCGCCGGGCCGCGCACCGTGGAGGTGACCGACGCCGACGGTGTGGTGCGCACGCTGACCGCCGGGCACGCCGTCGCCGTCTGCACCGGCAGCCGCGCCCTGCTGCCCCGGCTGCCCGGCCTGGCCGACGTCAAGCCGTGGACCAGCCGGGAGGCCACGAGTTCCGCGGTCGTCCCCGGGCGGCTCATCGTCGTCGGCGGCGGCGTGGTGGGCGTCGAGATGGCCACCGCCTGGCAGGCGCTCGGCTCCCGGGTCACCGTCCTCGTCCGCGGCGGCGGCCTGCTGGACCGCATGGAGCCCTTCGCCGGCGAGCTGGTCACCGAGGCGCTGACCGAGGCCGGCGCCCAGGTGCGTACCGGCACCTCCGTCACCTCCGTGGTCCGCGAGAACGGCACGGTCCTCGCGACCACCGACGCCGGCGACACCCTCGAGGCCGACGAGATCCTCTTCGCCACCGGCCGTGCGCCCCGTACCGACGACATCGGCCTGGAGACCGTGGGCCTGGAGCCCGGCTCCTGGCTGGCGGTGGACGACAGCCTGCGGGTCGAGGGCAGCGAGTGGCTGTACGGGGTCGGGGACGTCAACCACCGCGCGCTCCTCACCCACCAGGGCAAGTACCAGGCGCGCATCGCCGGTGCGGCCATCGCCGCCCGCGCGCAGGGCGTCCCGCTGCTGGAGTCGGACCCGTGGGGCGCACACGCCGCGACCGCCGACCACGGTGCCGTCCCGCAGGTCGTCTTCGCCGACCCGGAGGCCGCGGCCGTCGGGATGTCGCTGGCCGAGGCGGAACGGGCCGGGCACCGGGTGCGCGCGGTGGACGCCGACCTGGGCTCGGTCGCGGGCGCCGGGCTGTACGCGGACGGCTACCGCGGGCGGGCGCGCATGGTCGTCGACGTCGACGAGGAGATCCTGCGCGGCGTCACCTTCGTCGGCCCCGGGGTGGGGGAGCTGATCCACTCGGCGACCATCGCGGTCGCCGGCGAGGTGCCGGTGAGCCGGCTGTGGCACGCGGTCCCGTCGTACCCCACGATCAGCGAGGTGTGGCTGCGGCTGCTGGAGGCGTACCGCGGCTGACCGCGCCCCGGCCCCGGAAAATCCCGTCGCCCTCCGCGCCCTGCGGCCGCTAGCCTCCGCAGCGCCGCCGCGAGACTCGCGGCCGCGGAGGGAGACGGGGATGGCGGAGGGGCGTGCGGGAAGCGGGCGGTTGAGCCTGCTGCTCGACCAGTTCGACATGGCCAGTCAGGCGGCGGAGCTGCGGCTCGCCGGGCTCGGCGACGAGGAGTTCCGCTGGGAGCCGGTGCCCGGCTGCTGGTCGGTGCGGCGCCGGTCGGAGGCGGTCACGCCGCGGGCGTACGGGCCGGGGGAGTGGGTGCTCGACAAGGGCGCCGCGGACATCCCCCACAGCGAGTACGCCGGGGTGGCGCAGGACGTCGCCGGGGGCATGTCCGTGGAGAAGGTGGCCCGGGACTGGGACGTGAGCGTCGAGCGGGTCCGCGAAGTCCTCGCCCACACCGGCCCGCTGGAGCCCGACGAGACCCCGGTCACCACCATCGCGTGGCGGCTGGGGCATCTGCACTCGGGCATCGCAGGCGGCTGGGAGTGGACCTTCGGCGAGCGGCGCCGGGACCCGAAGCTGCTGGTCGACTTCACACCCTCCGCCGAACTGGCGCTCGCGCGGTTCTGGGCGGACGTCGACCGCTGGCGCGACAGCGTCGCCGCCGTCACCGAGGAGCAGTTGGACACGGTCGGCTTCTCGCAGAACCCGTACGCCTCCGACGCCGACAACGCCTACGTCGAGGTGCTGTGGGCGGGCAACCTGGAGTTCATCCACCACATGGCGGAGATCGCGCTCCTCCGCGACCTGTGGCGGGCCCGCGGCACCGGGACCTGAGAGTGGCGCGTGCCCCGTACGCCCCCGCAACGTACGAGGCACGCGAACCGCCGGGCGTCCGGCCTCAGATGCCGAACTCCGAGGGCGGCAGCCCGAGCGCCGAGCACGCCTCGCGGAGCACCTGCTGCTCGGCCGGGTCGATGTGGCCGTCGGCACCGGCGATGACGAACCCGGTCTGGATCACCGCCCGCGCCTCCGCCGCCTTCTTCTTGGCCTTGGCGATCTCCTGCAGCGCCTCCGCCTTGCCCGCATGGAAGTCGACCGTGAGCCGGTCGAGGTGCTTGGTGAACCGCTGCCGCAACTGCTCCGGCGGGAAGTTCTGCAGCACGTCGTTGGTCATGATCATCGACTCCATGCGCTCCCGCTCGGCGGGGTGCACGTGCCCGTCCGCCGCGGCCACGAGCGCACAGACCGCCATGGTGGCGTCCCGGTACGCGCCGCTCTTCAGCTCCGTCTTCATCGAGCTGAGCTGCGACTTGAACATGCTCACGAGCTGGGCCCTGGAACCACCGCCCGAGCCCGTCGAGCCCTGGCTCCCCGACCGCGCTCCGCCCCGGGACTGCTGAAGTCCCTTCGCCTGGTCCTTGATCCGATCAAACATCGACACTGAATGCCACCTCGGGTTGCGGGCGTCCGCCCGGCTCGTCGGTTCCGGTCGTCGTACCGAAGACCGCGGTGCCGCGGTCAGTCTCTCAACGCCTCGGCGGGACGCGGGGGTTCCGCATGTACCCGTCCGGGGGAACGGGGGAACCCCGGGGGGCGGGGCGCCGTCCGAGAGGCGTACGGGGGAACGAGGGGGGAACGGCATGACGGGGGCTCGGACAGGCGTACGGCCGCGCGGCGGCACGTGGCTGATCACGGCGGCGATCGTCGTGGGCGCGCTGCTCGCGGGCTGCGTGTGGTGGGCGGTGGCGGGCCGGGACGGCGCACCCGGCTCCGGCCCCGGCGGCGCCGACGGCGCGGTGGTGCCCGGGGCAAAGACCGTGCACTTCGAGCAGGGGCACGGACTCGCGGCGGTCCGCACGCTGCTGCGGACGCCGGCGGACGTGCGGGCGTTCGCCGGCTGGTATCCGCAGGAGGGCATCGGCGGCGAGCTGCGCGGGAAGCTGCTCGCCCGCGACCTGGACGCCGAGGTCCTGGTCGCCACGGGCTGGAGCAGCGGCTGCACCAGCGCCGGGGGCGCGGTGCTCACGTACGACGAGAACACCGGCTACGCGGCGCGGCTCACCGATACGAGGACGTACGAGACGTGCGACAGCCCGTGGGACGTGCTCGCGGTCTTCGCCGTCCCGGAGAAGGACGCCGGGACGGACCCGAGGATCGGCGGCGCCCCGCCGGGGCCGCCGGGACCGGCGGAGCTCCTCGCGTTCGCGCCGCTCGGCGGCGCCGCGGCGGGGCGTGCGCCACGGGCGGCCGAGGTGAGCCAGCCGGACCAGTTCGGCGCGTTCGCGCGCCCATTGCCGGCGGCGGCGACCGCGGCGCTGGAGAGCAGGCTGGGGAGCCTGTACGACTCGGTGCTGCCGGGTCCCGCGCGGCGCTTCGCCTTCACGGGGCGGGGCTGCGGCGAGGATCTGCTGCTGGAGATCACGTCGCGGCGGCTGCGGCCAGTGAGGGCGGGCGGCGCGTGCCGGGATCCGCGGCCGTACGTCGCGGTGTTCTCGGTGCCGGCGGACCGGGTGCCGTCGAGCGCGGTGATCGGCGGCTGACCCCCGCCGGACCACCCCGCGCCACCCCCTCGGCCTACGCGGACCCGAGGGGGTGGCTCCGCGCGCCGGGCCGGGGCGCTCGCTGTGAGACCTTGGCCTTGAGCACCGCCGCCGCGGCGGACCGCCGCGGCGCGCGCAGCGCGCGACGTCACCGGGAGGAGCGCTGAAGTCGTACACCGCCGACGCCCTCAAGGGGCGCCCGCGCATGGCAGGACTCGTCGAGCGGCTCCGCGCGCCCGCCGTGGCGCAGACGGTGCGCGCCACCATGGCCGCCACGATCGCGTACGTCGTCGCCCTCCAGCTCACCAACGGCCCCAAGCCGCTCACGGCGCCGCTGACCGCGCTGCTCGTCGTCCAGGTGACCTTCTACGCCACCCTCACCACCGGCATCCGGCGTGTCACGGCCGTCGTGGTCGGGGTGCTGATCGCCAGCGGGTTCAGCGCGCTGGTCGGGCTGAGCTGGTGGAGCCTCGGGCTGATCATCGTCAGCTCGCTGGTCGCGGGTCGCATCGTGCGGGTGAGCGAGTTCGTGCCCGAGGTGGCGATCAGCGCGATGCTCGTCCTGGGCGTCGCCCACGTGGAGGACACGGCGTTCACCCGGATCCTGGAGACGCTCACCGGCGCCGCCGTGGGCCTCACGTTCAACCTGGTGCTGGCGCCCCCGGTGTGGGTGGAGAGCGCGGGCGACGCCATCGAGGACCTGGCCCGCCGCATGCGCCGCCTGCTGCTGCGCAGCACCGAGCAGCTCACCGAGGTCACCCCGCCGTCGGTCGCCGCCGACCGGCTGGAGGCGGCGCGCGAGCTGGACGAGTTCGTCGGCGAGGTCGACACCTCGCTGCGCCGCGCCGAGGACAGCCTGCGGCTCAACCCCCGGGTGCGCGAGGGCCTGATGCACCGGGCGGTCCTGCGCACCGGTCTCGACACGCTGGAGATCTGCGCGGTGGTGCTGCGCGTCCTCACCCGGAGCCTGTCGGACCTCGCGCACGCCCGGCGGAAGGGGGAGCCGCTCTTCCCGCGCGACGCGGGCGCGGCGCTCCAGGACCTCTTCGCCTACCTGGGCGACGCGCTGGTGAGCTTCGCGCAACTGGTCGCGACGGAGGTCTCCGAGAGCGCCGAGACCGCGGCCGGCCGGCTGGAGGCGGACCTGTCCGCGGCCCGTTCCGTACGGGACCGGGTGGAGTCCCTGCTCCTGGAGACCGTGGGACGCGACGAGGAGAACTGGTTCCTGTACGGCGCGCTCCTCGCCGACGTCAACCGGGTCCTCGACGAACTCGACACCGAACACCGCTCCGCACGCCTGCTGGAGGCGCTCGACCGCAGCAGCCGCGACTACCGCGAGCGCATCCCGCGGCTCTCCCGCCTCAGCGCCTGGCTCACCCGCTGACCACGCGGCAGCGCGGCCCGGCGGCCCTTTCGGCCCGTACCGCCCGTGTCAGCGGTACGCCGCGGCCGCCGACGCCAGCTCGTCCAGCGCCCGCAGCGACTCCGCCTCCGGCAGCGTCGGCAGATCGAGCAGCACCCGCTCGAGACCCAGCTCCGCGTACGTCTCCAGGGCCGCCGGCTCGTGGGACGCGGAGTACGGCACCACCGGCGCGTCGCCCGCCACCTCCCGCAGCCGCCGCATCCGCCCGCCCAGCTCGCCGGGCGGCACCCGGCTCGGCAGCCACGTCGCGCCGAACGCCGCGACGCGCTCGAAGGCGGGCTCGCCGCCCCCGCCCACGTAGACCGGCGGATGCGGGCGCTGCACTGGCTTCGGCCAGCAGAACACCGGGTCGAAGTCGACGAACTCGCCGTGGAACTCCGCCTCGTCCTGCGTCCACAGCGCGATCATCGCGCGCATCCGCTCGTCCAGCAGCTTTCCGCGGGTGCGCGGCTCCGTGCCGTGGTTGCGCATCTCCTCGCGGTTCCAGCCCGCGCCGACGCCGAAGGCCACCCGGCCGCCCGAGACCAGGTCGAGCGTGGCGACCTCCTTCGCGGTGACGATCGGGTCCCGCTCCACGACCAGCGCGATGCCGGTGCCCAGCAGCAGGTTCCGGGTCACCGGGGCCGCCGCCGCCAGGGCCACGAACGGATCGAGCGTGCGGTAGTACTTCCGCGGCAGCTCGCCGCCGGCCGGCAGCGGCGAGCGCCGGTCGACCGGGATGTGCGTGTGCTCGGCGACGAACAGCGCGTCGAAGCCGCGCTCCTCCAGCGCCCGCCCGAGCACCGCGGGCGCGATGCCCTCGTCGGTCAGGAACGTCGACACCCCGAACTTCACGGGCGGCCACCTCTCTCGGGTACACACGTCGCGTACCCGCTGGGCTACGCGCGCCACGCACGGTCGCACACCGCGGAGGCGGGCCGCAAGATCGGCAGCCGCCGGCCACCGTCCGGCGGGCGGTCCCGGCGCCGCGATGGCACAGTTGGCTGCAGAGGACCGCCGCGTCCCGCGGCCCGCGCGGCCGGCGGTACCCGCGAGCCCGGAGGACGGAACGGTGACCCAGAACCAGCAACGTACGGTGCACGCTCTCCTGGACGGCTACGGGACCACGTACGCCGAGGACGCGGGCATCCGGCTTCGCAACACCCCGCAGCCCCTCTACCAACTGCTCGTGCTCTCCGGCCTGCTCAGCGCCCGGATCCGGGCGGGCGTCGCGGTCGGCACGGCCCGCGCGCTGTTCCAGGCCGGTCTGGGCAGTCCGCAGCGGATGGCCGACGCCACCTGGCGGCGGCGGGTCCGGGTCCTCGGCGAGGGCGGCTACCGGCGCTACGACGAGAGAACCGCGACCCAGCTCGGCGACGGTGCCCGGCTGCTGCTCGACACCTACGGCGGCGACCTGCGCGGGCTGCGCCGCGAGGCGGACGGCGACACCACCCGGATGGGTGCGCTGCTCCGGCGGTTCCCGGGCCTCGGCCCCGCGGGCGCGGCGATCTTCCTCCGCGAGGTCCAGGGCGTCTGGCCGGAGGCCGCCCCGTACATCGACGCCAAGGTCGTGCAGGGCGCCGGCAAGGTGGGCCTGCCGGAGGACCCCTCCCGGCTCGCCCGGCTCGTGGGGGAGCCGCAGCTCCCGCGGTTCACGGCGGCGCTGGTGCACTGCGCGCTGGACAAGGGCGCGGCGCAGCAGGTCAGGGAGCTCACGCACGCGTGAGGCCGGGCGCCACCGCCGCCCGGGCGGGCGGCCCCCGCATGGCATCCTCGGTGGCATGACCATCGACGTCCGCCCCGCCTCGGTCTTCGAGGACGTCCGGGCGGTGCTCGGGCCGAAGTCCCCGGACGCCAGCGTCTGCTGGTGCCTGAGCTACCGGATCCCCTCCCGGCTCAACCAGGAGCTGCGCGGGCCCGCCCGCGGCGAGTACGCCGCCGGGCTCTGCGCCGCCGAGCCGGCGCCCGGGGTGCTGGCCTACGACGGGGACGAGCCGGTGGGGTGGGCGGCGGTGGCGCCGCGGGCGGAGACGACCTTCGCGCGCAACCGCAAGATCCCCCGCCTCGACGACCTGCCGGTGTGGGCGCTGTGGTGCGTACGGGTACGCCCCGGCCACCGCAAGAAGGGCATCTCGCACTCCCTCATCGCCGGCGCGGTCGACTTCGCCCGCGCCCACGGCGCCCCGGTGGTCGAGGCGTACCCGCTGGACAACGGCACCGCCCGGGTCGACCTGACGATGGCGTACGCCGGGCTGAGGAAGAACTTCGAGCGCGCCGGCTTCACCCACGCCGCCGACACGACGTCGGTGCTGGCCGGCCACCCCCGGGTCCTGATGCGGCTCGACCTGCGCTGAGCGCGCACGGCGAGCCCGGGGCACCCGGGTCGGAAGAGGAGGGATGTCTAAAATGCCGCCGAATGGGGTACGTGAGGCCGAATGAGAGTCGGCGTGATCGATGCGGGATCCCACACGGTGCGCCTGGTGGTCGCGGACGCGGACGGCCAGGTGCCGCTGCCCCTGCACACGGCCAAGCGGCAACTGCGCCTCGCGGAGCTCGCCGGCCCCGACGGGCGGCTCGGCGACCGGGCGGTCGGGGAGCTGGCCGCCGCCGTGGGCGCCGCGCGTGAGGAGGCCGCGCGCTGGGGGGTGGCGGAGCCGTTCGCCTTCGCCACCGCGGTCGTACGCGACGCCCCCAACGCGCGTGACATCGTCCGCGCCGTCCGCGAACGCACCGACGTGGTCCTGCAACTGCTGCCCGGCGAGACGGAGGCCGAACTGACGTTCCTGGCGGCCCGCCGGTGGATGGGCTGGCGCGCCGGGCCGATGGCCGTGCTCGACATCGGCGGCGGCTCCTTCGAGGTCGCCTGCGGCCGCAGCCGGCTGCCCGACTTCGCCGTCGCGCTGCCGCTGGGCGCCGCCCGGCTGACCCGCGAGTTCTTCGGCAGGCACGACCCGCCGCCGCCCGCCGCCGTCAAGGCCGTACGCCGCCACGTGCGGCACCGGCTGCGCGACGTGGCCGCGCGCATCCGCTGGGAGGCGCCCCGTACCACCGTCGTCACCTCCCGCACGATGCAGCAGCTCGCCCGCCTCTGCGGCGCCGCACCCGGGCGGCACGGCCCGTTCGTCCCCCGCACGATGGCGCAGGAGGACCTCCGCCGCGCGGTCAAGCAACTGCGCGGGCTGCCCGCCGCGGAACGCGCCCGGCTGCCCGGCATCTCGCCGGCCCGCGCGCGGCAGTCGCTGGCCGGCGCGGTCGTCGCGCACACCGCCATGAAGCTGATGAGTATCGACGTGGTCACCGTCTGCCCCTGGGCGATCCGCGAGGGCATCCTGCTGCGCACCGTCGAGGAGGGCAGCATGAGCTGGTGGACGGCCCCGCCCGGCGACGAGCCGCGCGTACCGGGCCAGCGCAAGGCGCACCCGGGCCTCGGCCTCGACGCGATCAGGACGCAGATCAACCTGGCGAACTGAGGCCGCCCCGGCCGACTCCAGGGCCGAACCGGCGGCTGCGGCGGCGCGTTGACGACGATGGCGGCGGGCGGCGTGGTACCCCGGATCTCATGGACGCAGAGGCCCAGGACAACGACGGCAGCACGGCCCGGGATCCCGCGGCCCGAAGACGCCACCCCCTCCTCTTCCGCGTGGCGCAGGCCAAGCTCCGGCCCCGGTGGCGGCTGAGCGAGATCACCGTCACCGAGGAGCCCGAGATCCGCCGCGCCGTGCGCGCCGCCGCGCTGGGCAACGCCATGGAGTGGTTCGACTACGGCATCTACGCCTACCTCGCGGTCACCCTCGGCGACGTCTTCTACTCCGGTGCCAGCGAGGGCACCCGGACGATACTGTCGCTGGCGACCTTCGCGGTCTCCTTCGCCGTACGCCCCCTGGGCGGTGCCTTCTTCGGCCCGCTCGGCGACCGCGTCGGCCGCAAGCAGGTGCTGGCGCTGACGATGATCCTGATGGCGTCGGCGACCTTCTCCATCGGCCTCATCCCCAGCTACGACACCATCGGCCTGTGGGCGCCCCTGCTGCTCATCATCGCCCGGCTGGCGCAGGGCTTCTCCACCGGCGGCGAGTACGGCGGCGCGGCGACCTTCATCGCCGAGTACGCCCCCGACAAGCGGCGCGGCTACTACGGCAGCTTCCTGGAGATGGGCACCCTCGCCGGCTACATCGGCGCCTCCGGGCTCGTCCTCGTGCTCACCGCGGGCATCGGCGAGGACGGCATGGCCTCCTGGGGCTGGCGCATCCCGTTCCTCATCGGCGGCCCGCTCGGCGCGATCGGCCTCTACCTGCGGCTGCGGCTGGAGGAGACACCCGCCTTCGTGAAGTCCGAGGCGGGCCGGGCCACCGTGGCGGAGGTGACGGGCGAGGCCGAGCCCGCCCTGGGCCGGAAGGCCGAGGGCGGGAGGGCCGAGGGGAAGCAGACACCGGGGGAGCTGCGGCGGATCATGGCGGGGCAGCGGCAGACGATGCTGCTGTGCATCGCGCTGGTGGCGGCGTACAACGTGGCGAACTACATGCTGCTCACGTACATGCCGACGTATCTCACGGAAATCCTGGACTGGCCGCGCGCCGAGCAGCTCGCCGTGGTCATCGCCACGATGGTCGCGATGATCTCTGTGGTCACGCTCGTCGGCCGCGCCAACGACAGGATCGGCCGCAAACCGCTGCTGATGATCGGCATGGCCGGCTTCTTCGTGGTGAGCGCGCCGGCCTACATCCTGGTGCGCGAGGGGGCCGTCCTCGCCGTCTTCGGCGGCATGCTCCTGCTGGGCGCCTGCCTCATCTGCCTCCAGGGCACCATGTCGGCTACGCTGCCGGCGCTCTTCCCCACGGAGGTCCGCTACGGCTCGCTGGCCATCGGCTACAACCTCTCCGTCGCGGTCTTCGGCGGCACCACCCCCGCGGTCATCGAGGGGCTGGTGCACGTCCTGGACACGCCGATGGCGGCGGCGTACTACACGATGGCCTTCGCCGTCGTCGGCATCGTCTCCGTCTCGCTGCTGACGGAGACGGCGGGCCTGCCGCTGGAGGGCTCACCGCCCGCGGTGGCCACGGCGGCGGAGGCGGAGGAGGTCGTACGCACCCAGCGCCGGAACCCGCTCTGACCCCGCCGGGGCGGCGGCCGGGCTCAGCCGTGCAGGGTGGGCCGGTAGATCAGCTCCTGGATGGAGCCGTCGAGGGTCCGGGTCTCGATCAGGTCGAGGTCGAAGTCGGCCGCGCCCTCGAAGATCGGAGCGAGCCCGGACCGCCCGGTGATCACGGGGAAGAGCGTGACGTGCACCAGGTCGACCAGGCCGGCGGCCATCAGGGCCCGGTTCATCGACAGGCTGCCGTGCGAGCGCAGCGGCACGTCCGACTCCTCCTTCATCCGGGCGACCACGTCGACGGCGTCGCCGCGCGCGACGGTCGCGTCCGGCCAGTCGAGGGACTCCGCCAGGGTGGTCGACACGACGGTCGCGGGCAGTTGGGTCATCCGGGTGACCCACGGGTCGCGCACGTCGTCGCCCTCGGAGCTGTCGGCGACCATCTGCGCGAAGAGCCGGTGGGTGTGGGCGCCGAAGACCATCCGCTGCTCCTCGCTGTAGAGGCCGAGGCGGCGGTCGAGCAGTTCGGGGCCCTGCTTGCCCCAGTAGCCGGTCCAGTCGCCGCCGGCGGCGCCGTAGCCGTCCAGGCTGCTGAAGACGTCGAACGTGTACGTGGCGGTCATGATGCGCTCCTCGGAAGGACGTCGATCGGGTACGGGGTAGGACGGGGCGGGGGACCGAAACTCATCGCCGCGCAGGTTTCGTACGGGCGCCGCCGGGCAGGGTCCGGAACATGGGAGCGCTCCCATTCCCATGTCCCCCACCCCCTCCCGGAGGAGGAGTCGCAGTGTCACCGCCATCGAACGATCGCACCGACGCGCGGAGCCTGCCCGTCCGCGCCCTCCTGGCCGTCCTGGCCGCCGCCGCGCTCCTGCTGACGCCCTGGACCGGCGGCACCGCCCAGGCCCATGGCTCCGCCGCCGACCCCGTCTCCCGCAACTACGGCTGCTGGCAGCGCTGGGGAAGCGATTTCCAGAACCCGGACATGCAGCAGCAGGACCCCATGTGCTGGCAGGCGTGGCAGCACGACACCAACGGCATGTGGAACTGGAACGGCCTCTACCGCGAGGGCACCGGCGGCAACTTCCAGGCCCACATCCCCGACAACCAGCTCTGCAGCGCCGGCCGCACCCAGGACGGCCGTTACGACTCCATGGACACCCCGGGCCCGTGGAAGACCGACTCCCTCGGCACGAACTTCACCGTCGACGTCCTCGACCAGGCGTACCACGGCGCCGACTACCTGTACGTCTACGTGACCCGGCAGGGCTACGACGCGAAGACCGACGCGCTCGACTGGGCCGACCTGGAGCGCGTGGCCACCGCGGGGCCGTACGGTCCCGCCAACCACTACACCGCGAACGCCAGCGCGCCCGGCCGCAGCGGGCACCACATCGTCTACACCATCTGGAAGGCGTCGCACGCGGACCAGATCTACTTCTTCTGCAGCGACGTGACGTTCTAGCCGCGCCCCTGGCTGGCGGAAGTCCGTAGCCGCCCGGCGTCGTCCCGGCTCAGGCCCGTACCGCGGGCGCTCGGGGATGGCGCAACACTGCGGCAGCACACTTCCGCGCGGCGCGCGCCTAAGGTGCCGTCATGCCTTCCGCAGCATGCCTGGGAGAGCAGCCCGCCGCCGGCCGTCCGAGCCCGGCCGGCGGCGGTGCGGGCGGGCACGGCACGGCCGCCGCGCGGTGCCGCGGGCTGCGCGCGGACCGGGCGCGGCAGTTGGCCGACCTCCTCCGCGGCCAGGTGCTCGGCGGCGCGTACGCGGGCGGCGTACTGCCGCACGAGTCGGACCTCGGCGCCGACTACGGCGCCACCCGCAACACCGCGCGCCAGGCGCTCGACCTGCTGCGCTCCGAGCGGTTGGTGGAGCGGGTGCCGGGGGTGGGCACGGTGGTCGTCGCGGAGAAGTACGCGCACGGGCTCGACCGGCTGCAGGGCCTGGCCGGGACGCTCCACGAGCACGGCCGCGTCACCCCAACGAGATCCGCACCGCGAGCCCCGTCGCCGCCCCCGCCTGCGTCGCCGAGCGCCTCGGCGCGCCCGAGGGCGGCGGGGTGCTGCACGTGGAGCGGCTGCGGCCGCTCGCCCTGGACCTGACGTACCTGCCCTCGCTGGCGCTGGAGAGCTTCGAGCGGATGCGCACGGAGATCGCCGCGATGGGCGCGCGGACGCCGCACGAGCTGATGCGCTGCGCCGAGGTCACCTTCATCCGCGACTGCGCCGAGATGGCCGCGCGCGCCTCGCCGGCCCGCACCGAGTCCCGCTGGGGCTTGCACCATCGGCGCACCGACCACCCGGAGCGCGACGACAAGCGCTGGCTGCACCACCTTGACCTGCGCAGGTCGCCGTCCGGCGCGATGGAGTTCACCGCCCGCCCGGTCGAGCCGTACGTGGTTCCGGCCGCCGGATACGAGCCCCCGCGGCGGGCCCGAGCGGCACCTCGGCGAGGTCCGCGGCGAGGCCGCGCCGGGAGCCCGCGCCGGTGGCGCGCCGCGCGCCGGCCGCGGCTCACGCGCCCGCGGGCGACCCGCGGATCCTCGGCGTACTGGCGCTCGCCGAGGAGCAGTTCGCGCTCGACGAACGGCGGCCCTACCTCGCCGACCCCGACGCCGCGGTACGCCGCGCCCCCGTCCTCGCCCTGCTGGAGCACCGGGCCGCCGGCGCCTTCGTCGCCGCCGCGCTCGCCACCGTCGCCGCCGACCCGGACGCGGACGTCCGCGCCTGCGCCCGCCGCGCCCTGCCGCACGGCTGACGCGGGCGGCCGCACGGAATGACAGGGCTCCGGCGCGCCAACGCCGATGTTGCAAAAGGAACTCGACCGGGGAGCGCGCCGAACGTATGCGCGGAAGGCATGTCTATGATCAGTCATCAGTCAGTCCGGCCCCCCGTCAGCCCGACCGGCCCCCGGCCGCCCGATCGTCGATGGATCTCACATGTCTCTGCACCACGTGCGTAGAAAGGCGGTCCCCCTCGCCGCCGCCGCAGCGATGCTGTCCGTGCTGGCCGCCTGTGGCGACGGCGACGACGACGGCGGCGATGACGGCAAGAACAGCGCCTCCCCGGCCGCCGAGGCCGGCGGTGCCACGGACCTGAGCAAGGAGTGCCCGGAGACGATCGTGGTCCAGACGGCATGGTGGCCGGACATCACCTCCGCCGGTGCGATGTACCAGCTCCTCGGCGACGACATGGACGTCGACGCCAACGCCAAGAAGGTCACCGCGCCGCTCGTCGCCTCCGGCGGCAAGGACACCGGCGTGAAGCTGGAGCTGCGCTCCGGCGGCCCGGCGATCGGCTTCAACCCGACGTCCTCGCAGATGTACACGGACGACAGCATCCACCTGGGCATCCCCCAGGGCTTCGACGAGGCGATCCAGAACTCCGGCAGGCAGCCGACGCTCGCGGTGATGTCGCTGCTGGCGAAGAACCCGCAGGTCATCATGTGGGACCCGGAGAAGCACCCGGACGTGAAGTCGATCGAGGACATCGGCAGGACCGACACCACCGTCGTCTACGTCCCCACGCCCTACATGGACTACCTGACCAGCAAGGGCATCCTGAAGAAGGACCAGGTCGACAGCTCGGGCGACGGCTCCCCCGCGCGCTTCGTCGCCGCCGGCGGCACCATCGCCACCTCGGGGTACGCGACCGAGGACCCGTACATCTACGAGGAGGAGCTGCCCGACTGGGGCAAGCCGGTCGCGTCGCAGCTCGCCTACGAGTACTACCCCAACCCCGGCCCCTCGCCGGTGATCCGCCCGGCGGACAAGGCCGAGCTGGCGCCGTGCCTGAAGAAGCTCGTGCCCGTCATCCAGCAGGGCGCGGTCGACCTGATGGAGAACCCGGACCCGGTGATCGACAAGGTCATCGAGCTGCGCGACACCTTCAAGGCCGACCAGCCGTTCTCCAAGGGCGTCGGGAAGTACTCGGTGGAGCAGATGAGGGCGCTCGACCTCGTCGCCGACCCGGGCAAGCCCGTGGGCGAGTTCGACACCGGGCGGGTGCAGGAGCTGATCGACCTCGCCGGGCCGGTCTTCGAGGCGCAGAAGAAGCCGATCAAGGACGGGCTGGCCCCCGGGGACCTGGTGACCAACGAGTTCATCGACACCTCGATCACACTCGGCGGCGAGTGAGACCGGTGGCCGGGGGTACGGAGGCGGACATGGCGGTTGACGGGAACGAGGCCGGGCGTGAGGGGAGAATGCCGCTGCCGGACGCGCGCAAGCCCCACCCGTCGCGCTTCTGGGACTACGCGCTGGGCGGCCGTGACAACGTGCACGCCGACCGCGACCTGCTGGAGGAGGCCGAGCGCATCATGCCCGACCTCAAGGTGCTCACGCGGGAGCAGCGGCTCTTCGTCGACCGCACCGTCGAGTACTGGGTAGGCGAGGCCGGGGTGCGGCAGATCCTCGACATCGGCGGGGGCATGCCCACGGGCATCTACGACAACGTCCACGAGGTCGCCCACCGCATCGCGCCGGACACCCGGGTCGTCTACGTCGACAAGAACCCCGTCGCCGTCGCGCACATGGCGGCCCTCCAGGCCGACGGCGAGTACACGGTGGCCCTCGAGGGCGACGTGCGCGACCCGGACACCATCCTCTTCGACGAAGTCGTCAGGTCCACCCTGGACTTCACGTTGCCGGTCGGCGTTCTGCTCTCGGGCATCCTGCACTTCATCACCGACGAGGAGGACCCGGCGGCCATCGTGTCCCGGATCCACGAGGCGGTGGTGCCGGGCAGCTTCCTGTCGGTCAACCACATCTCCTCCGACATCGACCCGCGCGTTCCCGACGTCATCGAGATCTTCCGCCGGGCCAGCGACCCGCTGATCGACCGGGACCGCGCGGAGCTGGAGCGGATCCTGGCGCCCTGGACTCCGGTCGACCCCGGTCTGGTTCCGGTGAGCCGCTGGCGCCCGGCAGGCGAGGCGCAGAACGCGTGCGACGCCTACGGGGCGGTGCTCCGCAAGGCGTGAGGCGAACCGCGCCGTGAGGCGCGTGCGGTGACGGCCGCCGCCGGGGACTCCCCGGCGGCGGCCGCCCGCGTGCGGTGCGGGTCCGGTCCCGCCGCCGTGAATGCGCGGCCCCCCGGCCGCTGCCCGCCGGTTTAATTGACTAATTGTCCCCGGCCGTACACTGGCTGTGAATATCCAGCATTCCATTTCCGGCGGCGGCGCGGCTGTCAAGCGATCGCCAAGCCATCGTAAAGTCAAAGGCAAGCGAGGGCTGGGAGGATCCGGGCGTGTTCCCAGGCCGACAGCGGGGTGTTCACCCTTGCCCACGCCTGCTTCGGGCAGTCCGGCTAGGAATTTGCGGTTCCGATGACTCAACCGAGGTCGACCCCTCTGGAGGGAAGAATGCCCGAGGCCACCAAGCTGGAAACCATCTATTCGGCCGTCGAGCAGACTTCCAGACTGGTGGATGCGCCGTGTGCCCGGGAGAAGATCTGGCCGGCCCTGGACACGTTCGGCAAGTGGCTCGTGGACGACGCCCACATCATCTTCAGCATGGGAACGGGCGAGCGTTACCGGGGCGAGCTGGCCTTCGACTTCACCCTGCCCACCGAGGCGGGCGACCCTTATGCCGCCGCGGTCGCCGGCGGTCTGCTCGAAGAGACCGACCACGCGATCACGGGACTGTTCACCGAGATCCGCGACCGTTTTCCCGTCGACGCCTACGCGGTGGATTTCGGCGTCGTCGGCGGTTTCCGGAAAGCGGTGACGTTCTTTCCGCTCGCCAAACCGCAGAGCATGAAGGCACTCACGGAATTGCCGTCCATTCCGCCGGGCCTCGCCGCGCACGCCGATTCCTTCGCCGAGGCCGGGCTCGACGGCAAGGTCTCCGCCATCGGCGTCGACTACCGCAGCCGCAGCTGGAACCTCTACGTCAGCGGGCTCACCCCGGAATACACCCGCCCCGACGCCCTCATCCCCACCCTGCGCGACATGGGGCTGCCGGAGCCGAGTGAGCACATGCTGGAGTTCATCGGCACCTCGTACGCCATGTACCCGACCTTCGGCTGGGACACCACCCGGATCGAGCGTATGTGCTTCTCCACCCGGACCTCGGACCCGGATCTGCTGCCGTCCCGGATAGCGCCCGAGGTCGGGAGGTTCGCCCGCGACATGCCGACCGTGCACGGCGGCGAGCCGAGTTACGTCTACGCCGGCACGGTGGCGAGGGGCGAGGAGTTCTTCAAGCTCGCCTCGTACTACCAGATGTCATCCCAGGTTTCCGACCGCGTACGCCCCGCGGACTGAAACCGGCCGGAAAGCAAGTGAGCACAAGGAGCCGAGCATGACCGAGACCCGAGAACGCACCGAACCCGAGGACCCGGCCACGCTGTCCGTCCACCTCCGCAACCACGAACCCGCATCTGCCGGAAACGCCTCCACCCGGCGTTCCGGCGCAACCGGGGGAGGCGCCTGATGGCCGCTCCCGTGCTCATCGCCGGCGGCGGCATCGGCGGGCTCACCACCGCGCTGAGCCTGCACGCCGCCGGCATCCCCTCCCTCGTCGTCGAGAGCGCCCGCCGCATCGAACCCCTCGGCGTCGGCATCAGCCTCCTCACCCACGGCGTCCGCGAGCTGACCGAACTGGGCCTCGGCGACCGACTCGCCGAACTCGGCGTGCCCACCGCGGAGTACTTCTTCTGCGACAAGTCCGGCAACAAGCTCTTCGCCCAGCCCCGCGGCAAGGCGACCGGCTCCGAGTGGCCGCAGTACTGCATCCACCGCGGCGAACTGCACCTGCTGCTCCTGGACGAGGTCCGCAGCCGGCTCGGCGCCGACGCCGTCCGCACCGGCACCCGGCTGCAGGACTTCACCCAGCACGGCGACGGCGTCGAGGTCGTCGTGACGGACCGCGACAGCGGTGCCGCCGAGACCCTCCGGGCCGCCGCGCTGATCGGCGCGGACGGCCTGAACTCCACGGTCCGCGCCCGGCTGCACCCCGACGAGAGGGAGCTGGCCTGGTCCGGCCAGCGGATGTGGCGCGGTGTGACGGAGGGCGTCCCGCCGTTCCTCACCGGCCGTTCCTGGGTCGGGGCGAGCGACGGCGACGTGACGCTCGTCGCGTACCCGATCGGCAAGGACCGCACCAACTGGGTCTGCCTGGTGCGGGTCGCGGAGCCCGGCCTGCTGCCCGAGGCCGCCGACGGCCCGGTCGACGACCGCCGCGAGGGTCTGCTCAAGGAGGTGCTGTCGCACTACGAGGGCTGGTCGCTGGGCTGGCTCGACGTGCGCGACCTGCTGGAGCGCTCCGTGGAGGTCCTGGAGTACCCCATGGTCGACCGCGACCCGCTGCCCGCCTGGGGCAGCGGCCGCGTCACGCTCCTCGGCGACGCCGCCCACCCCATGTACCCGGCGGGTGGCAACGGCGCGGCACAGGCCATCCTGGACGCGCGGGTGCTCGCGTACGAACTGGCGCGGGCCGACGGGGACGTGTCGGCGGGGCTGGCCGCGTACGAGCGCACCCGGCTGGAGGAGGCCAACGGCGTCGTCATGGCCGCCAGGGCGATGGAGCGGGCCACGAGCCCCGACACCTGGGACCGCGCCCAGATCACGCAGATGATGGAGATGTACCGGAAGAAGGCCGAGAGCGAGGTGGCGCAGCTCAACTCCCGCCCCTCCTACACCCCGCCGCGCCGGGAGTAGAGCCGCCGTCACGACCGGCCCCGGCCGGAACGAGGACTCGGTGCGCGGGCACACAGCGGTGCCCGCGGCGTCCCGGCGACGGGAACACCGCGGAGTCGAGACCGAAGGGGCCCGCCGGCATCCGCCGGCGGGCCCCGGCTGCTCTCCGGCGCCGTCCCCGCACCCGCCCCGGCCGGGCCGGCTCCCGGCCGGGGACCTGCGCGTAGGTCCGCATCCGTCCCCCACGGCGGCGTACGCGTTTCTCCCCACGGCACCACCGACCACATCCGACACATGCGCCAGGAGACGCCATGACCCCGTCCGTGTCCCGACCACCCGACACCGCCGCTCCGGTGTTCACCGACCACCACGACCTGCGGGCCCGCAACCTCCTGGCCGTCGAGCAGTACATGCGGACCGGCGCGGAGGCCCGGCTGCGCCGCTACACCCTCTACACCGACGACGGCACCGCGTCGCTCTTCTACACCGACATGGGGCGGCCCATCGTCGTCAGGGGGCGCGAGAAGCTGAAGCGCCACGGCGAGTTGTCGATGCAGGTGCTGCCGGACTGGCAGTGGCACGACGTGCAGATCTACCAGACGCAGGACCCGTCGGTCATCTGGGTCGAGTGCCAGGGCGAGGGCACCATCCGCTTCCCCGGCTATCCCCACGGCCGCTACCGGAACCACTTCATCCACGGCTTCACCCTCAGCGACGGACATATCCTGGCGAGCCGCGAGTACACCAACCCGATCGAGCACATGCGCGCGCTGAGCATCGAGACCCCCCACATCGAGCGGGACTGGATCCCCTCCTGACGGGTGCGTCCCGCGTGCCGGGGTCGCCCTACCCGGCGGGTAATCGACCCCGGTCCGCCCTGCTGCGAAGATCGGCAGGGAACGGACCGCGAGGGAACGGAAGGACCGCCATGACCGCCTACGCCATCGCCAAGCTGCAGGACGCCGCCCCCCACCCGGAGGTCGCCGACTACATCGAGCGGCTGCCGGCCACCTTCGAGCCGTACGGCGGCCGCTTCCTCGTGCACGCCACGCCGCACGAGGTGAAGGAGGGCGACTGGCCGGGCGGCGTGGTCATGATCGGCTTCCCCGGCATCGCCGAGGCGCGGGCCTGGTGGGACTCGCCGGCCTACCGGGAGCTGGCGCCGCTGCGTTCGCGGCACATCGACGGCGACATCATCCTGGTCGAGGGCGTGCCCGAGGACTACGTCCCGACCGCCGCGGTCCGCGCGATCCGCGAGGCCGCCGCCGGGGGCGCCGCGTAGCGGCGGTCCGTCACCGCGGCCGGGGGCCGGGGCGCCCGGGAACGCGCGAACCCCGGCCGGCGGGTGCCGGCCGGGGCGAGGTGCCGTGTGCCGCGTGTGCTGCGCCGGGTTAGAAGACGCTGACGCCGTAGGCGTTCAGGGCCTCGACGACCGGCTGGTAGAACGTCGTGCCGCCGGAGGAGCAGTTGCCGCTGCCGCCGGAGGTGAGGCCGAGGGCCGTGCTGCCGGCGAAGAGCGGGCCGCCGCTGTCGCCGGGCTCGGCGCAGACGTTCGTCTGGATCATGCCGTACACGACGTCGCCGCCGCCGTAGTTGACGGTGGCGTTCAGGCCCGTGACGGACCCGCCGTGCAGACCGGTGGTGCTGCCGCTACGCCGGACCGACTGGCCGACCGAGGGGTTGGCGGCGTTGGTGATGTCCTGGTAACTCCCGTTCCACAGGTACACCCGGCCGTCGGCCGCTGCGGGGTTGGAGTGCCGGATGATGCCGTAGTCGTTCGTCGGGAAGCTGGTGCCGGACCTGGTGCCGATCGACCACGAACTGCCGATGTTGGTGCAGTGACCGGCGGTCAGGGCGAACTTGGTACCACTGCTGTTCTGGACGTTGAAGCCGAGCGAGCAGCGGGCGCCGCCGGTGGTGATGGCTTCGCCGCCGGCGATGTACTTGGTGAACTTGCCTTCGGTGCGGTTGATGTCGACGGCTCCGGCGTGCTCGCCGGCCGCCTCGGTGATCCGGGCCACCTCGGCCTTCGAGACGGTGCTGTCGACGGTGACCACGACGGTGTCGCTGGCGCGGTCGACGTACCAGGCGCTGCCCGCGACGTCCGCGTCGCCGACCGCCTGGTCGACGGCCCGGAGCTCTGCCGCGCTGAACGAGGGCGAGGCTTCCTGTGCGTTCGCACCCGCGGGCAGCGCGAGCGCTGCCACGGCGGCGAGGCCGGCGGTCGCGGTGAGGAACCGCAGTCTGCCGCGGGAAGCCCCGGTGGGGGTGGTGCGAGGGATCTTCACAGATGTCTCCTCTGGTCTGGGGGAAACCAGGGCCCGAAGTGACGGGCCCGTGAGACACACCGTCAGCGGCCCGGTTTTTGCCGTGCCCCTGACATGTCGTAGGGGAGTCTTGGGCACCCGGCGGCGAAGCGCAAGACCGCCCCGGGGGCGGTCCGCCCCGTGCGCCCCGCGGGCACGCCCACGCCCCACGCGTACGCCCCGCCGCGCCCGTCCGCCGCCCGCCCGCCCAAATGCCCGCGGGATCCGGCCCGCAGGCGGCCGCCCCAGCGGTTTTCGACCCGTACTCTATGAAGGCGCACATTCACGTCACGGCGCCCGCGCGACGTATTGAACATGCTGCCGGAATCAGAATGGCAAATCATTGCCACGCATCCGCGCAGAGGCGCTTGCGCGCATTGAAACGGCCCGGCGGGCGGATATGGTGCTGTAGTAGATCCGATCCGTACAAGGGACAAGGGGGGCTCGACCCGGTGGTGCGTGTTTCAGTCCGATCTTCCACCGTGGCCACACCTCCGCTGCGGCACCTCCAGGTCCCGAGAAGCCGACCCGCGCGGTGGTTTGCCCGCGGCGCGCCAAGGCCGTCATGGAATTACGCCCGGACCCGCTGACGCGCGGGTCCTGTTCACTGCACTAACCGGAATTCCATGGAAACCGCCGGTTCCGCAAGGGCCTCCGACGCCCGCGTCCCCGGCGGCTGTTCGACCGTATTCGGGACGACGGAGTCCGCACGGTCCTTCACCCTCCCATCCGCCCTCCAGAGTAAAAGGGAAGCGAGAGCACGTATGTCCACAGATAAAGAGGTACGTGACCACAACCGTGCCATCGTCGAGAAGTACATGCACTGCCGCGGCCAGGACCGGCTGGAGCGGCACCTGCTGTTCACCGAGGACGGCACCGGCGGCCTGTGGACCACGGAAACCGGCGAGCCCATCGTCATCAGCGGCCGGGACACCCTCGGCGAGCACGCCGTCTGGTCGCTGAAGTGCTTCCCCGACTGGGCCTGGATCAACATCGAGATATTCGACACCCAGGACCCCAACCGCTTCTGGGTGGAGTGCGACGGCGAAGGCAAGATCCTCTTCCCCGGTTACGAGCCCGGCCACTACCGCAACCACTTCCTGCACTCCTTCCTCTTCGAGGACGGCAAGATCAAGCAGCAGCGCGAGTTCATGAACCCCTGCCAGCAGTTCCGCGCCCTGGGCATCGAAGTGCCCTCGGTACGCCGCGAAGGCATCCCGACCTGACCGCTGCCGGCCCACCACCCGCGAACCTCGACATGCACACCCGGCAGGGGGAGACCGTGCCAACCTCAGTCCAGGACTTCCACGCACGACCCGCGCTCCAGCAACCCGTGTGGGAGGACACCGGCCAGGTGCGACGGGTACGCGAGGCCCTCGACGCCGCGCCGCCGCTCGTCACCGACGACGGCGCGGCGCGGCTGCGGCGCTTACTCGCCGACGTCGCCGAGGGACGCGCCGACCTCATCCAGGCCGGCGACTGCGCGGAGGACCCCGCGGAGTCCACCCCGTACCACGTGCGGCGCAAGAGGGACCTTCTCGACGCGCTCGCCGGCACCGCGGCCGGGATCACCGGCCGTCCCGCCCTGCGCGTCGGCCGCATGGCCGGGCAGTTCGCCAAACCCCGCTCCAAGCCCGTCGAGCAGATCGGCGACACCACCCTGCCCGTCTACCGCGGGCACATGGTCAACGCCCCCGAGCCGGACGCCCAGGCGCGCCGCCCCGACCCGTGGCGCATCCTCACCTGCTTCCGTGCCGCCCAGGCCGTCGTCCGCGAACTCGACAGCGTCAACGCCGGCCGCCCGGACGCGGAACAGGTGTGGATCAGCCACGAGGCGCTGCTCCTCGACTACGAGACGCCGATGCTGCGGCGCACCGCCACCGGCGCGAGCTACCTCGCCTCCGCGCACCTGCCGTGGGTCGGCGAGCGCACCCGCCGGCCCGACGGCGCCCACGTCGGGCTGCTGGCCGGTGTCGTCAACCCCGTGGCGTGCAAGGTCGGTTCCGGCACCACCGCCGAGGACGTCACCGAACTCGCCGCCCGCCTCGACCCCGACCGCAGCCCCGGGCGCCTCGTGCTCATCGCCCGCATGGGCGCCGGCTTCGTCAGCAGCCGGCTGCCCGCCCTCGTCCAGGCCGTGCGGGCCGCCGGCCACCCCGCCGTGTGGATCTGCGACCCCATGCACGGCAACACCATCACGGGACCCGACGGGCTGAAGACCCGTCTCATGGGCGCCATGCTCGCGGAGATCCACGGGTTCTGCGACGTCGTCGGCGCCGCCGGCGGCATCAACGGCGGACTCCACCTGGAGACCACCCCGGACCCGGTCACCGAGTGCGCCACCGACGTGGCCGCCATCGGGTCCGCCGGCCGGCGCACCACCTTCTGCGACCCCCGGCTCAACCCCGGCCAGGCCCACCGGCTCGTCGCCGCGTGGGCCGAGGCCCGCTGACAGCCACACCGGGCACCGGGCCCTCCCGGCCCCGGCGGCGCGGCCCCGCCCCTCAGCCCGCGCACCCACCGCACCCCGAAAGGAGCCCCACCATGGTCGGCATACCTGCCATCGACCCGTACGAGCTGCCGACGGCAGAGACCCTGCCGGCCAACCTCGCGGCGTGGACCCCCGACCCCGCCCGCGCGGTGCTCGTCGTCCACGACATGCAGCGGTTCTTCCTGCGCCCCTTCCCCGAGCCGGTCCGCGGCCAGCTCGTCCACAACGCGGCGCTGCTCCGCAGGCGCGCCGCCGGACTCGGCGTCCCCGTCGCCTACTCCGCGCAGCCCGGCGGCATGACCCCGGAAGAGCGCGGCCTGCTCGTCGACTTCTGGGGCCCCGGCATGCGCACCGCACCCGAGGACCGCGAAGTCGTCCCCGAACTCGCCCCCGCCGACGGCGACTGGCTGCTCACCAAGTGGCGCTACAGCGCCTTCCACAAGTCCGGCCTGCTCGACAGGCTGCGCGCCGAGGGCCGGGACCAGCTCGTGCTCTGCGGCGTCTACGCCCACGTCGGCGTACTCGCCACCGCCATCGACGCGTTCACCCACGACATCCAGGTGTTCCTCGCCGCCGACGCCGTCGCCGACTTCTCCGCCGACCGGCACCGCATGACCCTCGAATACGTGGCCCAGCGCTGCGGCATGGTCGTCCCGAGCGCGGAGATCTTCGCATGACCACCGCCCCCGGTTCCCGCCGGTCCGCCGCCGCCGGCGCCGCGCTGCTCGACCGGCTGCTGGCCGGGCCCCTCCCGCCCGCGTACGCCCTCCTGCACCGCCCGGAGAGCGGCACCCCGGGAACCGTCGACGTCCTCCTCGGCGACGTCACCCACCCCGCCACCCTCGCCGGCCTCCCGCTGCCCGACCAGGGCGCGGAACCGCCGGCCGCGACCGCCCACCGCACGCTCCTCGTCGTGCCCTACCGGCAGCTCACCGAACGCGGCTTCGCCGCCCCCGACGACGGCGCCCCGCTCATCGCCATGAACGTCACCGAGCAGGCCGCGGTGCCGCTCGACGACACCCTCGCGCGGCTCCCCGACACCCCCGCCGCGCTCACCGGCCACCGCTTCGACCTCTCCGACGAGGAGTACGCCGACGTCGTACGGCGCGTCGTGACCGGCGAGATCGGCACCGGCGAAGGCGCCAACTTCGTCATCAAGCGCACCCTCCTCGCCGACGTCGGCGACGACCCCGCGCGCGCCGCGCTCACCGTCTTCCGGCGGCTCATCGCCCTGGAGCCCAGCGCCTACTGGACGTTCGCCATCCACGCCGACGGCCGCACCTTCGTCGGCGCCACCCCCGAACGGCACCTCTCCGTCCACGAGGGCCGCGCCGTGATGAACCCCATCAGCGGCACCTACCGCTACCCCGCCGGCGGCCCCACCCTCGACGGCCTCACCGCCTTCCTGCGCGACCGCAAGGAGACCGACGAGCTGTACATGGTGCTCGACGAGGAACTGAAGATGATGTCCCGCATCTGCCCCGCGGGCGGCCGGGTCACCGGGCCCGCGCTGAAGGAGATGGCGCGGCTCGCCCACACCGAGTACTTCATCGAGGGCCACACCACCCGCGACATCCGCGACGTGCTGCGCGAAACGCTCTTCGCGCCGACCGTCACCGGCAGCCCTCTCGAGAGCGCCGCGCGTGTCATCGCCCGCCACGAACCCCACGGCCGCGGCTACTACAGCGGCATCGCCGCGCTCGTCAGCGACGAGCCCACCGGCAGCCGCAACCTCGACTCGGCCATCCTCATCCGCACCGCCGACATCGCCGACGACGGGCGGCTCGCGCTCTCCGTCGGCGCCACCCTCGTACGCCACTCGTCCCCGGAGGGCGAGGCGGCGGAGACCCGCGCCAAGGCCGCCGCGCTGCTCGACGCCCTCGGCGCGGACGGCACCGCGGACACCGCCGCAGACCCGGCCCGTACCCCGGCGACCGCCGCGGCCGACGCGGCACCGGCCGCGGAGCCCGGGGCCGCCGGCACCGCGCCCCGCCCCCCGGGCTTCGCCGACCACCCCGCCGTCCGCGACGTGCTGCGCGGCCGCAACACCGGCATCGCCGACTTCTGGCTCGCCGCCACCGCCGCCCGACCGCTGACCGTACCCGCGCTGGAAGGCATGAAGGTCCTCGTCGTCGACGCCGAGGACACCTTCACCGCCATGATGGTCCAGCAGCTCGAAGCCCTCGGCCCCACCGCCGAGGTACGCCGCTTCGACGAGCCCTACGCCGTCGACGGCTTCGACCTCGTCGTCATGGGCCCGGGACCCGGCGACCCCCGCGCCACCGCCGACCCGAAGATCGCCGCACTCGACACCGCCGTCGCGGGACTGCTCCGCGACCGCACCCCGTTCCTCGCCGTCTGCCTCAGCCACCAGGTGCTCAGCCTCCGCCTCGGGCTCGACCTCGTCCGCCGCGACCGCCCCAACCAGGGCGTCCAGCGCGCCATCGACCTCTTCGGCCGCCGCGAACACGTCGGCTACTACAACACCTTCGCCGCCGTCAGCCCCGCGGACGCACTCGACGTCCCCGGCGTCGGCCGCGTCCGCGTCAGCCGCGACCCGGCCACCGGCCAGATCGACGCGCTGCGCGGCCCGCACTTCGCGTCCTACCAGTTCCACGCCGAATCCGTCCTCACCGTCGAAGGACCCCGGCTCATCGGCGACGCCCTGCTCGGGGCGATCGGCCGGTGAGCCACCCGGTGCCCACCACCTGAACCCCGCCACCCGGGGCCACCCACGAACCCGTATCCGCCCGTCAGGAGCCGTACATGCCCGAACTCGACTACATGCTGGTGGACGCCTTCTCCCGCAAGCCGCTGAGCGGCAACCCCGTCGCCGTGTTCCTCGACGCCAGGGAACTGACACCCGACCTGATGCAGCGCATCGCCCGGGAGATGAACCTCTCCGAGACCACCTTCGTGCTCCCGCCCGGCGAAGGCGGCGACGCCCGCATCCGCATCTTCACCCCGGTCAACGAGCTGCCCTTCGCGGGACACCCCCTGCTCGGCACCGCCGTCGCCCTCGGCGAGACCCGCAAGCAGGACGAACTGCAGCTCGAAACCGCGATGGGCGTCATCCCCGTCCACCTCACCGACGACGACGGCGCCGTCAAGGTCAGCATGCGCCAGCCCCACCCCGTGTGGGAGCCCTACGCGGAAGCCGACGAACTCCTCGCCGCCCTCGGCGCCGACACCTCCGTCGCCCCCGTCGAGGTCTACCGCAACGGCCCCCGGCACGTCTTCGTCGGCCTCGAAAGCGTCCCCGCGCTCTCCGCACTGCGGCCCGACCACCGCGCCCTGTCCGAGTTCCCCGACATGGCCGCCAACTGCTTCGCGGGACAGGGCCGGCAGTGGCGCGCCCGGATGTTCTCACCCGCGTACGGCGTCGTCGAGGACGCCGCCACCGGCTCGGCCGCGGGTCCGCTCGCCATCCACCTCGCCCGGCACGGCCTCGCCGCGTACGGGGAACAGGTCGAGATACTCCAGGGCGTCGAGATGGGCCGCCCCTCCCTGATGCTCGCCACCGCGGAAGGCGACGGCGACCGGATCCACGCCGTGCACGTCGGCGGCAACGGCGTCACCGTAGGACGCGGCACCCTCTTCCTCTAGACCCCGCACGCCCGGCGGGCGGCCACCGCAGAAAGGCACCACATGCACACCAGCAAGTTCGAAAGCCTCACCGTCGAGAACGACGCGGACTTCCCCGAGTACGACGATCCGCCCGCCGACCCCGTGGGCCTCGTCCAGCGCTGGCTCGACCGCGCCGTCGAACTGCAGGTCCGCGAACCCAAAGCGCTCGCGCTGGCCACCGCCGACAAGCGCGGCCGGCCCTCCTCGCGCATCGTCCTCGTCAGCGCGATCGACGACCGCGGCGTGCTCTTCACCAGCCACGCCACCAGCCGCAAGGGCCGCGAGATCGAAGAGAACAACTGGGCCGCGGGGCTTCTCTACTGGCGCGAGACCGGCCAGCAGATCAAACTCTCCGGGCCCGTCGAGCCCGTCTCCCTCGCCGAGTCCGACAGCCTCTGGCAGGCCCGGGCCGTCCCGCTGCACGCCATGTCGGCGGCCTCCCGGCAGAGCGAACCGCTGGCCGACCCGGCGGCGCTGCGCGCGGAAGCCGCCCGCCTCGGCGCCGACGGCAAGGCCCTCGACCGCCCCGAGCGCTTCTACGGCTACCGGCTGCAGCCCCACGACATCGAGTTCTGGGCCCACCGCCCGGACCGGCTCCACCTGCGGCTGCGCTACGACCGCGACGGCGACGGCTGGACCTCCGTCCGCCTCCAGCCGTAGCCGCGCGCGGCGCCCGCGGGCGCCGCGCCCGTACCACGGCGAACGGCGCGGGCGGCCGGCGCCCCGGATCCCTCCGGGCCGCCGGCCGCCCGCGCCGCATGTCGCGCGCCCCGGCCGCCGGGTCTCTCAGGCCTTCGTCGCCTCGATGATCGCCGCGTGCTGCGAGACGTGCAGCACCTGCCCCGGTACCAGCCCGGCCTTGCGCATCAGGTCCTCGTACTCCGCCTGCGTCCTGCCCTTGCCGTTGAGGACCGTCAGCATCACCATGTCGACGTCCTTCGCCGGATGCGGCTCGTTGCCCTCCGGCACCAGCGCGTTGACCATGAGCAACCGGCCGTCGTCGGGCATCGCGTCCCGGCACACCTCCAGGATCCGCACGCACTGATCGTCGGGCCAGCTCGCCAGCACGTGCTTCAGGATGTAGACGTCCCCGCCCTCCGGCACCGCCGAGAAGAAGTCACCGCCCACCGCGCGCCACCGGCCCGTCAGCTCCGGCACGTCCAGCACATGCCCCGCCACCACCGGCTCGCGGTCCATCAGCGTGCCCTCGAGATGCGCGTTGCGCCGCAGAACCGCCAGCAACTGCCCGCCGCGGCCACCGCCCACGTCCACCACCGAGCGGGCGGAACCGAAGTCGTAGGCCGCGGCGACCTGGTCGCTCAGCGCCTCGGAGAACGACGCCATACTCGCGTCGAACTGCATGCCCAACTCGCGGTTGCCGAAGAGGTACTGGTAGAAGGGCATCCCGAACTCGGCCTCGAACGGGTTCCCGCCCGTGCGGACCGCCTGGGCGAGCCCCGTCGCCGACCGCACGAAGATGTCGTGGCCGTGCATCTCCACGTACGAGCGCATCGACCCCGGCACATCCGAGCGCAGCAACTGCGCCAGCGGGGTGAGCGCGAACCGGCCGTCGTCCTCCTGCCGGAACACCCCGAACGCCGCCAGATAGCGCAGCAGCCGTGCCAGATGGGGGGCGTCGAGACCCGCCTCCGCCGCCAGATCGTCCGCGCCGCGCGGACCCCCGGCCAGCAGATCGGCGAGCCGCAGCTCCGCGGCCGCGTGGAGCGAGGCCGTGCGCAGATAGCCCTGAGATAAATCCAGTAACCGCTCGGTGAGATCGGTAGATTCGTCCATGCACACACCTTAGGTCGCGCCTCGATCGGCTGATAGCAGCCCGGTCGTGGCAGGTTCCTGTTACCATTCGCCCCCGCGGTCGGGGCGCTTACTCGAAGACGATGCCGAGACCGTCGAGATCGGCCTTGATGTCGATCGCCGTGATCCTGTCGTTCTCCGTGGCGAAGCAGAACGCCACATGCGGCCGCCCGCGTACGAGCCACACCAGCCCCGCCGCACCGTCGATCAGCGCCGGAGCCGGATTCCACGTCCGGCCCGCGAACACGCGCGTCACCGCGTCCGCGCCGCGGATCTCGGGCACGTCCGTGATCGGATGCATTCCCCGCAGCCCGGCCTCCAGACTCATCCGCATCGCCGCCGCATCCGTACGCAGCACGATGTCCGGTGCCAGCATCGCCAGCAGCGCCTCGAAATTCCCTTCCCGGGACGCCGCGAGGAACGCCGTCGCCAGATCCGCCTTCCCCGAGGGGAGAGAGGCGGCGGCGTCGTACACACCGAAGGACTCCCCGCGCCGCGCGGTCGGCGTCGACCGCTGCACACGCCGCCGCGCCCGGCTGGCGAGCTGCCGGGCCGCGGCGGGGGAGCGGTCGACTATCGTCGCGATCTCCTCGAAGGGCACGGCGAACATGTCGTGCAGCACGAACGCGAGCCGCTCGGCCGGCGTCAGTGTGTCCAGGACGACGAGGAGCGCCAGCCCGACCGAGTCGGCGATCACCGCCTCCTCCTCCGGGTCCTCCGGCGACAGCTCGTCCTGGGGATCGCCCGCGTCCGTCGTGTCCACCAGCACCTCGGGGCGGGACCTGCGGGACTGCAGCATGTTCAGGGACACCCGGGCGACGATCGTCGTGACCCAGCCGCTGAGGTTCTCCACCTCGCTGGTGTCGGAGCGGCTGAGCCGGATCCACGCCTCCTGGACGGCGTCATCCGCCTCCGGGACCGACCCCAGCATCCGGTACGCCACCGCGCGCAACCGGGGCCGATCGGTCTCGAAGCGCTCCGCCAGCCAGTCGTGTTCACTCTTCAAAGCCCGGTCCTCTCCCCGTTCCCTGTCATGTATCTGACCCGCGAGAACACGCCGATGTGACGCGCGCCCGAACACCCGGCCGAGGGCTACTGCCCCGCTACGGTGACCGGATGCGCGAAACCCCGGAAGAACTCCGACGCCTCCAGGACCTGCTCGACACCTCGCTGGCCCGCTCCACCGGCCATCTCCGCTCGATCATCGACGCCGACCGCACGCTCACCGCGGACCAGCTCACCCGCGTCCTCACCGGGATGTGCACCCTCGCCCTGTCGACCGTGACCGCCAAGGGCGAACCCCGCATCAGCGGCGCCGACGGCCACTTCCTCCACGGCACCTGGTACTTCGGCACCGCCCGCACCGCGGCCAAGGCCCGCCACCTCGCTGCCCGCCCCGGGGCCAGCGTGGCGCACATGCGCGGCGAGGACCTCGGCGTGTTCACCCACGGCGACGCGGTCACCCTCAACCCCGCCGAGGGGGAGCCGGACCCAAAGTGGCCGGAACTCCTCGCGTACTTCAAGGACTTCTACGGCGAGAACGCCTTCCGCTGGGACGAGGAAGTCGTCTTCTACCGGCTCACCCCGCACTGGATGACGGTCTTCGCCCCGGACGCCGCCAAGCTGGGCGTCGCCTAGGGGCCGGGGCGCAAGGGCCGGGCAGGCCGTTTCGGGTGCCCTCTCGGCACGCTCGCGTGCGGTGCTACGCGCATAACCTCCTGCCGAATCGAGACATGGGGGGTTCGCACACATGCGTAACCACGGAGTCGTCTCCGCCATCGCCGCCGCCGGCGGCGCGCTGACGATGCTCGCCGTCACACCGGCACAGGCCGCCGAGTACAGCTCGCCGCTGAAGGTCCGCGGCGTCCAGTACGACGCACCCGGCCGGGACTCCCACAGGTGTTCCGGCGGGAACACCCACAAGGAGTACCTGGCGATCAAGAACTATTCGTCCAGCCGGACGGTGAACCTGAAGGGATGGGTCGTCAAGGACGCGGCCGGGAACCGGTTCGAGTTCCGCGCGAACCACTATCTGCAGCCCGGTGACCACGTGAAGCTGCGCGGCGGGAACGGCCGCGACTCGGACGCGGACAACGTCGTCTACCGCGACAACTGCAACTTCATGTGGAACAACGACAAGGACACGATCTACCTGGTCAAGTCGAGCGGCAGCCGGGCGGACGTGCACGGGTACACCAAGAGCGCCGACGACCGGGACGGCAACGGCTACATCACGTACCACGGCTGAACGCCGGGGGACGGACGGCCGAGGGGGCGGGCGCCGGTCGCCCGGTGGATGCGTCACCCACGGGTGGCGTCGAGTGCGGCGGTGAACCGGCGGGTGAGCGTCGTCGGGTGGGTGATCGCCGTGCCGACGACCACCGCGTACGCACCGTGCGCCAGCGCCTCCGCCGCCTCGGCCGGCGTCCCGATCCGCCCCTCCGCGAGCACCGGCACCCGCACCGCCGCCGCCAGCCGCTCCACCAGACCGAGGTCGGGACCCGTGCCGGGGGCGGGGGAGCGGCCGGTGTAGCCGGAGAGGGTGGTGCCGATCAGGTCGGCGCCCGCGTCGGCCGCCCGCAGCCCCTCCTCGTACGTCGAGACATCGGCCATCACGAGCCTGCCCGCCCGCCGCACCGCCTCGAACGACTCCGCCACGTCCCGGCCGTCCGGCCGCGGGCGGTCCGTGGCGTCGACGGCGACGATGTCCGCGCCGGCCTCCGCGACCGCCCGCGCGTGCGCCGCCGTGGGCGTGATCACGACGCCGCCGTCCCCGTCCTTCCAGAGCCCGATCAGCGGCGCACCGGTCGCGGCCCGGATCGCCCGCAGGTCCGCGAGCCCCTGTGCGCGGATGCCCGCGGCCCCGCCGTCGAGCACGGCGAGCGCCATGCGGCGCATGGTGTCGGGGTCGCGCAGCGGCTCGCCCGGATACGCCTGGCAGGACACCACCAACCGCCCGCGCAGCCGCGCGAGAAGACCACCATCCCGGCCGCCATCGTCGCTACGCGCGCTCACGCGATCGCCTCCCGTGCGAGCCGTGCGGCGCCGAGCAGCGCCGCGTCGTCTCCCAGCTCTCCCGGGACGACCGGGACGTCCGACAGCAGGGGCAGCGCCGTCGTGGTGATCGCCGCCCGCAGCGGTCGCCACCAGACCGGGCCGCACCGGCTCACGCCGCCGGTGACGAGGACGAGTTCGGGATCGAGCGCGTTGACGAGCCCGCCCACCGCCTCGCCCAGCGCCGCGGCGCCCTCCGCCAGCACCGCCACCGCCGCCGTGTCACCGGCCGCCGCCCGCTCCGCGACGACCGCGAGACCGCGGCCCCCGGCCGGGTCTCCGCCCGCCGCCTCCCCCGCGCGGCGGTGGTACTCCGCCGCCATCGCCGGGCCCGCCGCGACGGCCTCCGCGTGGCCCGTACCGCCGCAGGTGCACGGGCGGCCCGCCGCGGCCGGGACCGGCAGGTGGCCCAGGTGTCCCGCCGCGGAGCGGGCGCCCCGCAGGGGCCGGCCGTCGAGGACCAGCGAGCCGCCGATGCCGGTGCCCGCGGCGACGAGCAGGACGTGCGTGCGTCCTGCCGCCGCGCCGCGCCAGGTTTCGCCGAGCGCGTGCGCGTGCACGTCGTTGTCGACGGCGACGGGGACGCCGAGGCGGCGGCCGAGTTCGTCGCGGAGCGCGGTGCCGGCCCACCCCGGCAGCGCGGCGGTGGCGGAGAGCACGGTGCCGGCCGCGGCGTCGATCACGCCGGCGCTGCCGACGCCGACGGCCGCGTACGGGCCGCCGGCCGCGGTGAGTTCCGCCACGGCCGCCGCCGCGGCGTCGAGGACCGCCGCGGGCCCGGCCGCGGCCGGCGTGGGCGCGGTGCGGCGGTGCAGCATCCGCCCGTCCTCGCCGACCAGGGCGGCGGCGGTCTTCGTACCGCCGATGTCGAGCGCGGCGACGACGGTCATCGCGGCCCGGCGGCGGGTCGGTTGCGGCGGGGCACGCGTCCTCCCGGTACGTACGGCATGTCAACGAAGGCGGAGGCAGAGGCGGTTGGAGCGGAGTGAGGGGAGTAGGAGATCGGATGTCTGATGTCCGATGCCTGATAGCGTGTGACCGTAGCCCGGGGGTCGAAGCGGGTCAAGAGGCGGGAGCGCGCGCATGACCGAAGCCCGTGCCAGGGAAGTCCGTGCGAGCGCGGCCCGCGCGGCGGGTACGCCCACCGGCAGATCCCTGCTCCGGCTGGAGGTCACCGAGGGCATCAAGCGCTACATCCTCGCCAACCGGCTGCGCCCCGGCGACCCGCTGCCCACCGAGGCCGACCTGTGCGCCGCCCTCGGCGCCAGCCGCTCCAGCGTCCGCGAAGCGGTCAAGACGCTCCACGCCCTCGACATCGTCGACGTACGGCACGGGCACGGCACCTACGTCGGCAGGCTGAGCCTGTCGGCGCTCGTCGAGAGCCTCGCGTTCCGCGGGCTGCTCGGCCCGGAGGGCGACGTGCAGGTGATGGCCGATCTCGTGGACGTGCGCGAGCTGTTCGAGCGGGGCATGGCGGAGCGGATCGTGGCCCGGCTCGACGGCGACCGGCTCGACGCGCTGGACGCGCTGGTGGAGGAGATGCGCGCGGACGCGGGCGGCGCCGAGGCGGACTTCGTGGCGGCGGACCGTGCCTTCCACGCCCTGCTGGTCGAGCCGCTGGGCAACGATCTGATGGGGCAGCTCTCGATGGCCTTCTGGGACGTGTACGCCATCGTCGCCCCGCAGTTGCGGATGCCCACGGGCGAAGACCGGGCGCAGACGACTGCCGCGCACGCGGGCATCGTGCACGCGGCGCGCAGCGGCGACCCGGCCGCCTTCACCCGGGCCGTCGCGGCGCACTACGCCCCCGTACGCCGCCGCCTCGCGGCCGTCGGCAACGGCGGCGGGGACGCGGGGCACCGACCCGCGGGAGCCCGCCGGTAGTGCGGCGGAACGGAGGGTGCGTACCGTCAACGCCCCTGCGCACACCCGGCACCCGGCCCGCCCGACCCCGGCGGGGCCGGCCGGCTCCGCCCGCTCAACGCCGCTTGAACCTGCGCACCAGCCGCCCCCACGTGCCCATCCGCAGCGCCTCGTACTCGGCGAACCGCTCCCGGTCCGCCGGCTCGGCGACGTCCTCGAAGACCGCCCGGGCCTCCTCGCGGAGCACCGCGTCCTCGTGCAGCATCAGCACGAACAGCATCCCGTCGCGGCGCAGCGCGCGCAGCGCGCCCGCGCGTCCCGCCGGGTACGAGGTGAGTCCGTGCAGCGCGCGGAGCAGCGGCAGGTGCTCCGCCACCCGGTCGGGATGGAGCCGCAGGGCCAGCCGCAGCGCGAGTTCCAGCTCGGCGTCGGGGGCCCGCGGCTCGCGGGCGAGAACGGCGGTGACGGCCCGGGCGGCGGCCGGGGCGTCCTCGGCCATGTGCCGCAGCCGGCGCCGGAGTTCGCCGTCGTGTCCCGGCGGGTTGCCGTGCGCGGCGAGGACGATCGCGGCGTGGACCGCCTCGGCGGGCGGCGGCGCCTCCATGACGGCGCCGCCCGGGGCCGCGTCCCACGAGCCGTGCGCGTCCACCGCGTCCCCCGGCAGGGCGTCGAGCGTGCCGAGAGCCTTCAGCTCCCTGAGGGCCCCGTGCCGGTCCGTGGCCGACCGGCTCATCGCGAGGAAGACGAGCGCGTCGGCGATCTCCTCGTCCGCCGGCCGGCCGGAGCCGTCACCGGGCAGCTTCCTCATCACGTGCATGAGGCTGACCCGGGCCCGCGGCCCGGACTCGGCCTCGAACCGGGCCCGTACCTGCGCCTTCGTGGCGCCGTAGTGCTCCAGCGTGCGCAACACCTCGGGGAAGGCCATGTCGTCGGGCTCGATGCTCGCGGCGGCGTCGAGCAGCGCGGGCACGGCGCCGTCGAGGTGCGTGCCGCGCAGCGCGGTCGCGGCGTAGCGGATGCAGGCCCGGTCGCGCAGCGCGCGGCCGTAGACGGGCGCCGCCCGGTCGTCGCCGATGCGGCGCAGCGCCTCCACCAGGCCCTGCTTGAGGTCGTACGGGTCCTGGTAGTGCTCGTCCCGGGGCTCGCGCTGGGGGAGGCTGTCGCTGGGGACGGTGCGGTACCGCTCCAGCTCGAACACCTTGCCCACGCCGTGCTCGTCGACGAGGGCGTCGCCCTCCTCGTACCAGGCGTCCCACACCGCGGTGACGGCCGCGACCCGCTCCAGGTGCGCGGCGTGGTCGGCGAGGAGGGCGTCGAGCCGGTCGACGAGCACCGGGACGACCTCGGGTCCCCGCTCCTGGAGCGCGACGATCGCCCGCTCCCGGAGGCTCACCTCGTCGTAGCCGCCGTCCCCGGTCCGCCACAGGGCGAGCCGCTCGATCAGCTCGCCGACGTCGTCCGCCACTGGTTCACCCCTGTGCTACGGGCCGATTCCGAAGCCAGGACCGTACCGGAACGAGAAGGGGAAGGCTCCCGAACGACAGAACCGGTCCGGTTCCGTCACCTCCCGGGTCCACCGCGCGGGCCACGGCCCGCCCCGGGGCGTGCCGCCCCGGGGGTGGCCCGCCGTCAGTCCGCGATGAACCGGTTGCCCAACCGCCCCGTGCTCTCGCTCCGTTCGCGCTGGCGCCGGATGACGTACGTGCCCGGGGCGATGCCCGTACCGCCGTGTTCCGGGTGGATGAGGTACGCGACCGCCGTGGCGTCGAGGACGCCGAGGGCGAGGCGCTGCGGGTCGTGCACGCGCCGGCTCCAGCGGCAGGTGCCGGGGTCGGCGACGAGCGTGTGCGGGTTGCCGCCGGCGGCGCCGCGCAGCAGCTCGACGCCGCCCGCGGGGACGGCCGTCCAGCGGGTGTGCGGCGGGACGGTGACGTCGTCGAGGAGCGCCAGCGGTACGACGATGAGGTCGCCCTGTGCCTGGAGGCCGGCGACGACGGGGATGGTCACCTCGCGCTCCAGGTGGGCGAGGACGTCGAGGCCGGTCCTGGCGGTGAGGTCGGCGAGGGTCACGGCTGCGGACGTGGTCATGTGCATCACCTCGGGGTGAGAGAAGGGGAGCAGGTGGGAGGAGAAGGAGGGCCGCACGTCAGGTGCGGCGGGCGAGCCGTGCGTACTGCGGGCCGCTGAGCCCGTACGACCAGCCGGCCGCGGCGACCGGGTCGTCGATGCCGGCGGGCACGCTCAGCCCGTACCGGCGGCGCCGCCCGTCGGGTTCGACGGAGCCGTTGACGACGAGCAGGACGCGCCCGGGTGTGCCCCACACGCGCCGCGGCACGTGGTAGAGGTGCAGGTGGGACCCGGGGTTGCCGGGGTCGGGGGCCTGCGCGAGCAGGTGCAGTCCCGCTCGGTCGACGTACGTGTCCCAGCCGATGCGCTCGATGGCGCAGCGGCGCACCTCGACGTTCGGCTCGCGGTGGATCCGCGCCACCGTCGGCTCCGTGACGACCCACCGCGGCACGGCGGTGCCGTGCAGCGCGTACACCTCGGCACCGTCGCCGTACCGGACGGCGGGGCGGCCGGGGTGGTGCAGCCGCAGTTCGCCGTGGCGGGCGCCGGGCAGCGGCTCCGTGTGCACCTCGGCGGGCCGCTCGGCGACGACGCACACCCCGTCACCGGGCCACCACCAGCCGGCGGCGCGGGCCAGGGCGGCCCACAGGGCGAGTTGGCGGGTGTCGGCGGCGCGGTAGGCGGCGAGGCCGAGGCGGGCGTGGATGTCGTAGTGCCCGATCCAGTGCGCGTCGTGCTGGCCGTGGAAGGTGAGCCCGAGCGGTCCGGCGTCGGCGGCCGGCAGCAGGGCGGTGCGGAGCGCGGGCCGCGGGCCGTCGAGCAGCGTGGCGGAGAGCGGGTCGTGGACGGCGGTCCACAGGACGTCGCGCAGCGCGTACCCGTCGCTGAGCGCGTCCTCGGCCGTCATGGTGTGCGCGACCTGGTGCCATGCCGGGCGCGGGCGGTGCCCCACCGACCAGGGGCGCGGGACGCGCCGGTCCAGCCGGGTGCGCAGCGCGGAGAGCAGCGACGCGAGCCGGGAGGCGACGGGCCAGTCCGCCCACCGCGCCGGGGCGTCGGCGGCCCGCAGCCGCGGGCGGGCGAAGGCGGGTTGCTCGTCCCGCAGCGCCGGCGGGGCCGCCGCGGGGGAGGGGATCCAGACGAACCGCGGTGGCGGCGCGCCCGCCAGGCCGTAGAGCCCGGTGACGGCGGCTTCTGCCGCCGGCCGGTCCGCGGGCAGGGTGGAGAAGGCGTGCCCCAGCCAGTCGTCGCGCAGGGCGACGGCGAGGGACAGGCGTTCGCGGGAAGAGGAGAGTGAACCGTCGAAGCGGGGAGAAGCCCCGCGCGCAGAGGTCACCGCGGTCACCAGAGGGAGGCGGTGTGCGCCTTTCCGTGAGTCATGGCGGCCAGGGTGCCAGCGGCGGCGCGGGGGCGCAAGGGGATTACGGGCCGCGAGCGCGGGCCGGCGCCGTGGCGGGGAAAGGGCGCGGCGCCGCCGCGCCGCCGTGTGATCGAATGCGGGGAGAGGACGTCGTAGCGCGAAAGGGGCAGGTGAACGCTCGTGGTCTTCGTGGAGGTGCCGCTGACGGCGGCGGTACGGGAGGCGACGGGCGTCACCGGCTTCGCGGAACGGCTCTACGGCGGCGAGGAGTCCGCCGCCTGGCGGGTCGGCGCGCACGTGGTGCGGATCGGCGCGTACGACAAGGACACCGCGGAGACGGAATGGTGCCACCGCGTCGCGGTCGCCGCGCGGACCGGCGGCTGCCCCGAGGCGGTAGCCCCGTTGCCCATCCCGGGCCGGGACGGCGCCACGGTCGTACGGGTCGAGGGCCGCACGGTGTCGCTCTGGCCGTACGTCGACGGGGTCTGGGCCGACGGCGACGACCCCCGCTCCGCGACGGCCGCGGCCCGCATGCTGGCCCGTCTGCACCGCGCGCTGGCCGGCGCCCGACTGCCGCCCCGGCCGCGGCGGAACTTCCTCGAAGCCGGCCTCGCCGGCGACGAGGCGTACGACGACCCGCGGCTGCACGACCCGCAACTGGACACGTGGCTGGCCGGGTTCACCGCCCGCGCGCTGCCGCGCCACGCCCTGCACGGCGACTACCACCACGGCAACCTGCTGGTCGACCGTGGTGACCCGGCGCGGATCGTCGCCGTGCTCGACTGGGACGAGTCCTTCGTCGCCCCGCCGGAGGTGGAAGTGGGCGGCGCGGCGCTGGAGTTCGCCGACGAGTTCTGCGAGAACCCGGCGGACGCGCGCCGGTTCGCCGACGCCTACCGGGAGGCCGGCGGCACCGCCGAGGCGCTGGACGAGGAGACGCTGACGCAGTTGATGCGGCACCGGCTGCGGCGCGAGGGCGCGTACTTCGCGCTCGCCGTGGCCCGGGGCGTCCGGCACGACGAGGAGGACCTGGAGTACCACCGGCGCCGCATGGAGGCGTTCGCCAGACTCCGGCCGTAGCCCTGCGCGCGTGAGCGGGGGGTGCCGGCAAATCGGGTTGTCCGGCGGCACGGCAGCCGACTACGTTGCCGAGGTGGAACAATTCGTGCCCTCCTGGGCGGCGTTGCGCGCCGCGGTCGCGGGTCTGAGAGACGAGGACTTCGCACAGCCCTCCGGCTGCACCGGCTGGCTCGTCCGCGACCTCGCCTCCCACCTCGTGATCGACGCGCAGGACGTGCTCATCACCCTGGTCACCCCCGCCGACGGCGAGCCGACGGTCGACGCGGCGCGCTACTGGCACGTCAGCGACGAGCCGCCGACCGGCGCGGACCCCCTCGACGCACTCACCGTCCGGCTGGCGGCGGCGTACGAGGATCCGGCGCTGCTGAAGTTCCACCTCGACGACGTCGGCTCCGCCGCGGGCCGGGCCGCGCAACTCGCCGACCCGGCGCTGCGGGTGAGCACGCAGGACATGGTCCTCACCGCGGGCGACTACCTCGCGGCGTACGTCCTGGAGTGGACCCTGCACCACCTCGACCTGACCGCGCACCTCCCCCACGTGCCGGGACCGCCCGCCGCGGGCCTGGCCGACACCCGGGCCCTGCTGGAGCGGATCGCGGGCGCGGCGTTCCCGGCGTCCTTCACGGACACCGACGCCCTCCTGATCGCCACCGGCCGCCGCACCCCCACCGAAGCGGAACGCACCGCCCTCGGCCCCCTGGCGGCGAAGCTCCCCCTGATCCTGGGCTGACCGTGGACCGGCGGCCACGGCTCTACGGGACCGGAGGCCGCCGCCGCACGCGGGGGAGGCCCGCAGGTCACCGCCTAGCCGGCGCCGATGCGGGCCAGGACGTCGTCCGGCAGCGGGCAGGGCTCCTCCCTCGGCAGCAGCGCGGCCGCCTCCTCGCGCCGCCGCTCCCGCAGCAGCGCGCGCACTTCCCGCGCGAGCGGCGTGACGTCCTCGATCCCGCGGATCCACTCCTCGACGTACCCACCGACCGCGGGACCGGAGAGCCCGATCTGGATCGCGCGCCGCTCCAGCGGCCGCAGAGCCGTGTCCCGCTCCGGATCCCACTGGATCCGCACCGGGCTGGTCCTCTTCGCCGCCAGCCAGTCCTCCCGGGTGGCGTACACGCGGCCGTCGTGGTGGCTCAGGCAGGAGTGGCGCAGCGCCCACTCGAAGCCCCGCCGGCTGATCTCGACGGCCAGCACGCGCTCCTGGCCGGGCTTCTCCGCCCAGCCGCAGCGGTACATCATCCACAGGAACGACGGCTTGATCCACGTCATCCGCTCGCGCTTGAACGGCGGCACGAACGTGCCCGCCCGCAGCGCCGGCCCGGCGACGGCGGGCGCGTACGCCTGGTAGACGGTGACCGTGTCCGCGGTCTGCCGCGCGCGGACCTGCCGTGCTTCCGTCGTCATGCCGGCAACTCCTCCGCCCGCGTGGGGGATCCGGTCAGGAACGCCGCCGTGGCCGCCGTGAAGAGCGCCGGGTCGTCCAGCCACGGGTGGTGGCCCGCGGCGGGCTGGACGGCACAGCGGGCGTTCGCGAAGAGGGCCGCGTACGCGGCCATCGCCGGGGGCGGCGAGTTGACGTCCACCTCCCCGGCGAGGACCAGCGCGGGGGCGGTCAGGCGGGCCAGGGCGGCGCGGGTGGCGGGCGGGTCGTAGGCGCCGGGGGCGCCGTAGGCGGCCGCGGCTTCGGCGTTGCGGTCCTCGCCGGACGCGGCGTCCAGGGCGCGGGCCGCGTCGTCCCAGCGGCCGTGGAAGAACGGTGCGATGGCGCCGCGTTCGCCGCCGCGGCCGGCGGTCAGGTCCGCCAGCGCCGCGTACGCCCCGGGGAACCACGGCTCCGCCGCCCGCAGCCGGGCCGCCGCCAGCCGGTCCTCCGCGGTGACGTCGATGCCGACCGCCGCGACGCTCGGCGTGATCAGCGCGAGCCGGCGGACGCGCTCGGGGTGGCGGGCCGCGTAGAGCACCGCGAGGTTGGCGCCGGCGCAGTGCGCGAGCAGGTCGAGGCGGTCCAGACCGAGGTGCGCGCGCAGCGCGTCGACGTCGGTGACGAGGCGGTCGCAGCGGTACGACGCGGGGTCGGCCGGGGTGGCGGAGTCGCCGGTGCCGCGCGGGTCGAGGCGGATCAGCCTGCGGTGCGCGGTCAGCCCGCCGAGGTCGCCGAGGTAGGCGGAGGACTGCATGGGCCCGCCCGGCAGGCAGACGACGGGCGCGCCGTCGCCACCGGAGTCGTGGTAGGCGAGCGCGGTCCCGTCGGGGGCGGTGAAGTCCTTCATGGCGACGACCCTGTCAGCGGCGTTCCCCGCGCGGCAACCGGATTCCGGCCCGCCGGCCGGGTGCCCGCGTACCCGATCGGGCGCGGGCGCCCAGGTCAGCGCTTGACAAATTTATTTGTCAAGGGAAGTCTTGCGGCATGGAGGACATCGACGTGATCGCGGACCCGGCCTCGGCCGCCGCCGCCCTGGATCCGGTGCGGGCCCGGCTGCTCGCGGAACTGCGCGCGCCCGCCTCGGCCTCCGCCCTGGCGAGCCGGCTCGGCGTGCCCCGGCAGCGGGTCAACTACCACCTGCGGCTGCTGGAGAAGCACGGCCTCGTGGAGGTCGCGGGCACCCGCGTCTGGGGCGGGCTGACGGAGCGGCAGCTCGTCGCCAGCGCCGCCGGGTACGTGGTCTCCCCGGAGGCGCTCGGAGCCGCCGCCGGAGGGCCGCGGGCGGACGGCGACCGGCTGTCGGCGGCGTACGTCGTCGCGCTGGCGGCCCGGGTCGTCGCGGAGGTCGGCGGCATGGCGCGTAACGCCTTGCGCGGACGCAAGCGGCTGCCGGTCTACGGGCTGGACGCCGCCGTGCGGTTCCGCTCGCCGGCCGACCGGGCGGCGTTCGCCGAGGAGCTGACGGCCGCGGTGAACGGGCTGGTCTCCAAGTACCACGACGAGGCCGCGCCGGACGGTCGCTGGCAGCGGCTGACGGTCTCCGTCCACCCCGTGCCGAAGGGCGTCGACCCCGGCGCACCGGAGGCACCGGAGGCACCGGAAGCGACGGACGCGGCGCAGGCGACGGACGTACCGGAGGCGCCGGACGGCGCCGAGGGCGGCGAGCGGCCGTGACGGACGACGACCCCACGGCCCGCCTCAGCAGCCACGAGATCACGGTCCCCGGCACCCCCGACGAGGTGTGGCGCGCCATCGCCACCGGGCCGGGACACGCCGCCTGGCTCTTCCCCGCCGACATCGACCCCGCCGCGGGCGGCGCGATGACCGTGCACCGCGAGCCCTACGGCGAGACCGCGCACGCCACCGTCACCGACTGGGACCCGCCGCACCGCTTCGGCTACGAGGAGCCCGCGGGCCCCGACGCGCCGCCGCTGGCCACGGAGTTCCTCGTGGAGGCCGCGGGCGGCGGCAGTTGCGTCGTCCGCGTCGTCAACGGCTTCCGCCACGACGGCGAGGGCTGGGAGGACCTGGTCGAGGGGGCGGGCGAGGGCTGGCGGATGTCGCTGACCGTCCTGCGCGCCTACCTCACGCACTTCGCCGGCCGCCCGGCCGGCAGCGTCGGCGTGCTCGTCGGCCTCGGCCTGCCCGCCGCCGAACGGCCCCGCGCCGCCGCCGTCCTCGACCGCCTCCTCGGCATCGGGGCGGCCCCCGCCGGCGCCGCGTTCCGCACCCCCACGGGCGCACCGGAGCTGACCGGCACGGTCGAGGCCAGGAGCCCGGGCTACGTACTGCTGCGCGCCGCCGAGCCGTACCCCGCGCTGTACGCCTTCTCCTGCTTCCCGATGGCCCCCGGCGCCCCGCTCTCGGTCAACCTCCTCGCCCGCCTGTACGGCGCCCCGCCCGGCGCCGCCGCACGCGAGGAGGACAGGTGGCGCGCCTGGCTCACCAGCGCCCGCCACGCGTTCGGCAACTGAGGACGACGACCCCGAAGGGGGCCGCGTACCACCACCGCGTTCGACAACTGAGGACCATCACAGCCGCGTTCGACAAGTGAGGATCAT
Organism: Streptomyces sp. CNZ287; assembly: GCF_007827615.1. Taxonomy (NCBI): domain Bacteria; kingdom Bacillati; phylum Actinomycetota; class Actinomycetes; order Kitasatosporales; family Streptomycetaceae; genus Streptomyces; species Streptomyces sp. CNZ287. The sequence goes on from NZ_VISV01000009.1 coordinate 140,347, forward strand.
CATGCTGCTGAAGGAGAAGAACGCCCTCGTCTACGGTGCAGGCGGCATCGGCCGCGCCGTCGCGCTGGGCTTCGCCCGCGAAGGCGCCACCGTGCACCTGGCCAGCCGGACCCCCGCGCGCCTGGAGGCCGTTGCCGCGGACGTGCGCGAGGCCGGCGGGAAGGTGTCGACGGCCGCCGTCGACGCGCTGGACGAGAGCGCCGTCGACGCGCACGCCGACGCCGTGGCCAAGGAGGCGGGCAGCGTCGACGTCTCCATCAACCTCGTCTCCGTGGGCGACATCCAGGGCACGCCCCTGGCCGAGATGACGCTGAGCGACTTCGAAGCGCCCGTCCGCAACGCCGTACGCACCACCTTCCTGACCTCGAAGGCCGCCGCCCGGCACATGATCCGGCAGAAGTCCGGCGTGCTGCTCACCTTCGGCGGCGTCGGCGACCCGATGCACGACTACTTCATCGGCGGCTTCCAGGTCGCGCTGAGCGCCGTCGACATGCTGCGCAAGCAGTTCGCCGCCGAACTGGGCCCGCACGGCGTGCGCGTCGTCGGGCTGAAGACCGGCGGTATCCCGGAGTCGATCCCCGAGGGCTTCGAGGGCCGCGACGAACTGGTCGCCTCGCTGGTCGAGCCGACCATGCTGGGCCGGACGGCGACGTACGAGGACGTCGGCAACGCCGCCGCGTTCGCGGCCTCCGACCGGGCCGCGTCGATCACGGCGGCCGAGCTGAACATCACCTGCGGTGCGATCGTGGACTGAACCGTTCCGCGGCGATCGAAAAATGTGCAGATGGGCTGACTCGGGAGCGCTCCCACGCTACGCTCCCAAGCCACGCCGCGCCCCGTCACCGGGAGGGGGCGCGGCGGCTTCCGGGGGAGTCCCATGCGCATACGCCCACGTACCAGCAACCGCACCCGTACCCGCACGTCCCGTGGTCTCGCCGCCGTGCTGGCCGCCGGCCTCCTCGCCGGCTGCGCGCTGCTCGACGACGGCCCGCCCGCCGCGGAGCCGGACGGGGGAGGCGGCGACGGCGGGCCCGTCACGCTGACGGTCGGCGTCTTCGGCGTCTTCGGCTTCGAGGAGGCCGGGCTCTACGACGAGTACGAGAAGCTGTACCCCGACGTCACCATCGTGGAGAAGGCGGCGCCCAGCAACGAGGAGTACTACCCGGCGCTGCGCGACGCCCTCGACTCCGGCCGCGGGCTCGCCGACATCCAGGCCGTCGAGGTCGGCAACATCAGCGAGGTCGTCGCCACCCGCGCCGACCGGCTCATGGACCTCGGCACCGCGACCGGCGTCGACGAGGGCGCGTTCCTGCCCTGGAAGTGGGACCAGGCGACGACCGACGAAAACAAGACCGTCGGCCTCGGCACCGACATCGGCCCGATGGCGGTCTGCTACCGCAAGGACCTCTTCCGCGCCGCCGGGCTGCCGACCGACCGCGAGGAGGTCGCCGCGCTGTGGTTCTCCGACTGGGAGAAGTACCTCGGGATCGGCGCGGACTACATGGCGAACGCCCCCGCGGGCACCGCCTTCGTCGACTCGGCCGCCGGCGTCTACAACGGCTCGATCAGCAGCTTCCCCGTGCGCTACTTCGGCCGCGAGGGCGAGGTCATCTACCAGGACAGTCCCGCCGTCGAGGTCTCCTGGGACCTGGCGATGCAGGCGGCACAGGGTGAAATGACGGCCCGGCTCAAGCAGTTCACCCCCGCCTGGGACGAGGGCTTCGCCGAGGGCGGCTTCGCGACCGTCATCTGCCCGTCCTGGATGCTGGGTTACATCCAGGAGAAGGCGGGGCCGGGGGCCGCGGACAAGTGGGACATCGCCACCGCACCCAAGCCCGCCAACTGGGGCGGCTCGTTCCTGACGGTCCCCGAGGCCGGCGAGCACCGGGAGGCGGCGGCCCGGCTCGCGGCCTGGCTGACCGCGCCCGAGCAGCAGGCCAGGCTCTTCGAGAAGCGGGCGAGCTTCCCCAGTTCGCAGGCCGCGTACGAGCTGCCGCAGGTCGCGGACGCCACCCACCCGTACTTCAACGACGCGCCGACCGGCGAGATCTTCTCCATCGCCGCGAAGAGCATCCCGACCCTCGAACTCGGCGCGAAGGACCAGCCGATCCAGCAGCAGATCACCGACGCGGGCATCCTGCCGGTCGAGCAGGGGAAGCTGACGCCCACGCAGGCATGGCGGGCGGCGGAGCGGAAGATCGACGCGCTGCTGAACCGCTGACGTCACGGGGTCCCGCCGCTGCCCCCCTCAATCCCCGCCCGCGAGCGGCGAGTCGGCGGGGAACGCGCGGCGCAGCCTGCGTACGCCCTCGCGCAACTGCGCCGTGCCCGAGCCGGCGGCGTAGCTCAGCCGGAGGTGCGGCGCCGGCGCCTCGGCGGTGAAGTACGGGGCCCCCGGGGTGACCGCGACGCCGTGGCGCAGCGCCGCCGCGGCCACGGCCGCCTCGTCGGCGCCGTCCGGCAGCCGCAGCCACAGGTGGTAGCCGCCGAGGGGCGGCCGGTCCGGTACGAGCCCCGGCAGCTCGGCGTGGAGCGCGGCCAGGACGGCGCTCCGGCGCTCGCGCAACGCGCCCGCGAGCGCCCGCAGATGGCTCGCCCAGGCGGGGGAGCCGACGAGTTCGAGCGCGGTCTCCTGCAGCGGGCGGGGCACGAAGAGGCTGTCGACGACCTGGACCGCGCGCAGCCGCTCCAGCACGGGCCCGCGCGCCGACAGCGCCCCGACCCGCAGGCTGGGCGAGGCCGCCTTGGTCAGCGAGCGGACGTGCACCACCACGCCGTCCGGGTCGTCGGCGGCGAGCGCCGGCGGAAGCGGCGCGGCGTCCGCGTGCGCGAGCCGGCGTGCGAAGTCGTCCTCGACGACGAACGCCCCGGCGGCCCGCGCGGTGCGGAGCACGGCCGCACGCCGCCCCGGCGCCAGCACGGCGCCGGTGGGGTTGTGGAACAGCGGCTGGCAGACGAACACCCGGGCGCGGGTCGCGGCGAACGCCTCGGCCAGCAGGTCGGCCCGTACGCCGTCGGCGTCGAGCGGCACCGGCACCGGCCGCAGCCCCGCCGCGCGGGCCACGGCGAGCAGCCCCGGGTACGTGGGCGACTCGACCAGCACCGCGGAGCCGGGAGCGGCCAGCGCCCGCAGCGCGGTCGTCAGCCCGCTCTGCCCGCCGGCGGTGACCAGTACGTCGGCGGCGCCGAGCGGCCCGGCGGGGCCGCCGATGTCGCGGGCGAACCAGTCGCGCAGCTCGGCCAGCCCCGCGACCGGCGGCCGGGACCAGGTGCCGGGCCGCCGGCCGGCCCGGGCCAGCGCCCCGGCCAGCGCGCGCTCCGGGCGCAGCGAGGCGTGCGGATAGCCGCCGCTCAGGTCGACGACCTCAGCGGGCGGGGCGGCGAGCGTGGCCAGCACCCCGGCCGCGTCGGCGGCGCGCGGGCCGGTGTCGACGGCGGCGTACGGCGGGTCCGCGGTGAGCGCCACCTCCTGCCACGAGACGTCGCCGAGGGCGCGGGCGGGAGCGCGGACGGGGGCCTTGAACACGCCGGCGCCCGGCCTGCTGGTCACCAGGCCCTCGGCGGTGAGGGCGGCGATGGCGCGGGAGACCGTCACGGGGCTCACCCGGTGGCGCGCCACGAGCGCCCGGCTGGACGGCAGCTTCTCGCCCTCGGAGTAGCGGCTCAGCTCGTCACGCAGGACCGCGACCAACTGGGCGACACTGCTACTGTCGTTCATGACAGCACAAGATAGCGCTACTCTGCCGGCGGCGATATCGGTCCGCAGCGGCACGCTCCTGGCCGCCCTCGCCGTGGTGTCCTTCTCCTTCAGCTTCCCCGCCACCGTCTGGGCCCTGGACGGCCTCGGCCCGTGGACGGCCACGGGCGTACGCGGCCTGCTGGCCGGCCTGCTCGCCGCGGGCTGCCTCGCCGCCGCCCGGGCGCCGGTCCCGCCGCGCCGCGACCTGGCCGCGCTGCTCACCGTCGCAGTCGGCTGCGTCCTCGGCTTCCCCCTGCTGACCACCCTGGCGCTGCAGACCTCCACCACCGGCCACTCCGCCGTCGTCATCGGCGTGCTGCCGCTGGCCACCGCCGCCTGCTCGGCCGCGCTCACCGGCCGCCGCCCGTCGCGTACGTTCTGGACCGCCGCCGGCGCCGGCGCCCTCGCGGTGCTCGCCTTCACGCTGAGCCAGAGCCGCGGCCTGCCCGGCACCGGCGACCTCTGCCTCTTCGGTGCGCTGCTGCTGTGCGCGGCGGGCTACGCCCAGGGGGGCCGGCTCGCCGGGCGCATGCCCGGCTGGCAGGTCATCGCCTGGGGCTGCGTCGCCGCCCTGCCCGTCACCGCCCTCGTCGCCGCGCTGGCCCTGCCGCGGGAGCCGGCAGACCTGACGGGGCAGTCGGTGGCGGGACTTGCGTACATCGCGGCGGTGGCCCAGTTCGGCGGGTTCGTGCTCTGGTACCGCGGCATGGCCGTCATCGGGGTGCCGCGGGCGAGCCAGCTCCAGCTCGCCCAGCCGCTGCTCACCCTCGTCTGGTCGGTGCTGCTCATGGGCGAACACCTCGCCCCGCTCGCCCCGGTGACCGCGGTGATCGTCCTGGCCTGCATCGCCGTCACCCAGCGGGCGCGTACCTGACGTCCGGCCGTTCCGGTACGCCCCCGGGCGGCCGGCCGATCGCGTCCCGTACGGCGTACGACAGAAGGTCTCCGCACGTGCGGCGACCGCCTGTAGGGTGGCGAAGGGACATCAGAGGTGGAGGGGTGATCGTGGGAGTTTCCCTGGCCAAGGGCGGCAACGTCTCGCTCAGCAAGGAGGCACCGGGGCTGACGGCCGTGACCGTGGGGCTCGGCTGGGACGTGCGCACCACGACGGGCGCCGCGCACGACCTGGACGCCTCGGCGCTGATGTGCGGGGCTTCCGGGAAGGTGCTGTCCGACCAGCACTTCATCTTCTACAACAACCTCACCAGTCCGGACGGCTCGGTCGAGCACACCGGCGACAACCTCACCGGCGAGGGCGACGGCGACGACGAGTCGATCAACGTGGACCTCAGCCTGGTCCCGCCGCAGGTCGAGAAGATCGTCTTCCCGGTCTCCATCCACGACGCCGATCTGCGCGGGCAGAACTTCGGCCAGGTCAGCAACGCCTTCATCCGGGTCGTCAACCGCAGCGACGGCGTCGAGCTGGTCCGCTTCGACCTGAGCGAGGACGCCTCGACCGAGACCGCGATGGTCTTCGGCGAGCTGTACCGGCGGGCCGGGGAGTGGAAGTTCCGCGCCGTCGGCCAGGGTTACGCCTCGGGGCTGCACGGCATCGCCACCGACTACGGCGTCAACGTCGGCTGATCCCGCCCGCCGCGGCGACGGCCGCGGGCACGACGGCAAGGGCGAGTATGCCGCCGCCCACGGTCAGCAGCGGATAGCCGGCGCCGGCCACCACCGCGCCCGACGCCAGCCCGCCGCCGGCGCCCGCGGCCGAGATCGCGACGTCGACCAGGCCCTGGGTACGGGCCCGGGTGGCGGGCGGTATGGCGCTGGTGACCATCGCCGTACCGCTGACGAGCCCCAGGCTCCAGCCCACCCCCAGCAGTGCGAGGGCCACCGCGAACACGGCGGTGGACTCGGCGGTGGTGGCGGCGACCACGCCCGCGGCCAGCATGGCGAGTCCCGCGGCGACGGCGACGACGAGCGGGCCGCGGCGGTCCACGAGCCAGCCGGACAGCGGCGCCGGCAGGTACATCGCGCCGATGTGGACGGCGATGACCAGTCCGGAGGCGGCGGTGCCGTGGCCGTTGTCGTGCATGTGGACCGGTGTCATCGTCATGATCGCGACCATGACGAGCTGGGTGACCACCATGACCAGCGCACCCGGCAGCACCCCCGGGCCGCGCCGTCCTGCCGGCGGCTTCGCGCCGGGCTCCGCCCCGATAGCCGCGCCGGGCTCCGCCGCGGGCGGCGCGGCGGAGCCCTCCGCGGCGTCGAGTTCGCGCGCGAGCAGGAGCGGGTCGGGGCGTAGCCACACCGCCAGCACCAGGGCGGCGGCGCCGTACGCGGCGGCCGAGACGAGGAACAGCCCGGACAGCCGCGGGACGCCGAGCGCGGCGCCCAGATCGCCCGCGGGCACGGCCAGGTTGGGACCCGCCACCCCGCCCAGCGTGGTGGCGACCAGCACGGTGGACACGGCGCGGCCACGGTACGCGGGCGCGGCCAGATCGGCGCCCGCGTAGCGGGCCTGGAGGTTCGTGGCGGTGCCTGCGCCGTAGACGACCATCGCCGCGAACAGCAGCGCCGAACTGCCGGCCACCGCCGCCGCGACGGCCCCCGCGCTGCCGACGGCGCCGGCCAGATACCCGGCGGCCAGCCCGGGGCGGCGGCCGTACGCGTCGGAGAGCTGCCCGACGACGGCCGCCGCCAGCGCGGCCCCAGCGGTGGCCAGCGCGCCGAGCAGCCCGGCCAGGCTCGTGGAGCCGAGCATGTCCTGCGCGAGCAGCGCGCCGTTGACCACGCCCGCGGCAAGTCCCGCGCCGCTGAGGACCTGGGCGGCGAAGAGGACGGTGAGGGCCCGGCGTTGCGCGCGGGCCCGCGTGCGGACGGCGGGCCCGGCGGGCGCGGTCGTGGTCACCTGGGGTTCCTTCACTCGGGGATGCGACACATGTGCGATTCGGGCGTACGGCGCCGACGGTACGCGGCACTCTCCCGCCGACTCCCGCCGGGGTACGGGTGCGGGCCACGGCGGCAGACCGCGCCCGCGGCCCGGCGACCGGCCCGGCCGGACGGCGCGGGGCGGTCACCGGGCCGGGGCGGCCGGCGCGCGCCCGGCGGGACGGTCCGCGGGATCAGCCCCGCAGCCCCCAGTCGAGCCGGTCCCGCAGCCCGGCCGCGTCGAACGCGGCGGCCAGTTCGGTGCGGCCCTCGGTGAAATGCGACCAACTGTCGTAGTGGACGGGGACCACCCGGCGGGCGCCGAGGACCCGCGCCGCCTCGGCGGCCTGCGCGCTGTCCAGGACCAGCGGTTCGCCGCCGAAGAGCACCGGCACCCGCGGTGCCCCGGCGAAGAGGATCGCGGTGTCCACGGGGCCGAACCGCCCGGCCGTCTCCGCGACCGCCGCCGTCGAGGCGTTGTCGCCGCTGACGTAGACGACGGGCAGCCCCGCCCCGGTGAGGACGAACCCGGTGACCTCCCCGATCGCGGCCTCCACGACCGCGCGCGGCTCGGGGCCGTGCACGGCGGGCACGGCGGTGACCGTGACCGTGCCGCCGCCGGGCCGGTCAAGCTCGGCCGTCTCCCAGCCGGCCAGCCCTCTGGCGCCCGCGCCCAGCCGCTTTCCGCCGCCGGGCGTGGTCAGCGTCAGCGGGACGTCGGCGAGCAGCGCCCGGCCGGACTCGTCGAGGTTGTCGGGGTGTTCGTCGTGCGAGAGCAGGACCACGTCGATACGGCCCAGCGCGGCCGGCGCCGCCGCCGGGGGCGCGGTCTTGGTGAGCGACCCGCCCGGCACCTCGTAGACGCGGGGCTCGTCGAAGGTGGGATCGGTCAGGAAGCGCAGACCGCCGTACTCGAAGAGGGCGGTGGGCCCGCCGAGGACGCGTACGGGGAACTGCTCGGCGGACGTGCCGGTTTCGGCCATGATGAACCTCACGGATAGCAGTTGAATTATCCGTGAGGACCATAGCCCTGCCTCACGGATGACGGCAACCCGTACCATGAGACCTATGCCCGAGAGCCCGACCGGCGACTTCACCGCCACCCCCGCCCCCGGGGCCGCGGACTACCCGTCGCTCGACTTCGTCAACAGCGCCATGGCGCTGCCCGGGGGGCAGTTCACCGACCTCCTCGGCACCCCCGCGGACGCCAACCGCTGGCTCACCGGGCACGGCCTCGCCCCGGCGGACGCCGGGATACGGGAGATGTGCGCGGCGCAGCTGCGCTCGCTGCGCGAGCATCTGCGGGTGCTCTTCGCCGCCCGCGCCGAGGGGCTGCCCGCCCTGCCGGCGGCGCTGGCCGCCGTGAACGACGCGCTCAGCCGTGCCCCCACGGCCGCGCTGCTGTACTGGGACGAGAAGAACGGCCCCTACCGCGCGGCGCCGTGCCCCACCAACGAGATCCTCGACCGCGCCCTCGCCGTCCTCGCCGCCGACGCCGCCGACCTGCTGACCGCGCCCGACGCCGACCGCCTCACCCGCTGCGGCTCCAGCCCCTGCAACCGCTACCTGCTACGCCACGGCCGCCGCCACTGGTGCTCCACCCGCTGCGGCGACCGGGCCCGCGCCGCCCGCGCCTATGCGCGGCGCACCCGGCCGGACGGCGGCTGAGCCCCGCCGGCCAGCGCCGCTTCCAGTTGGGCGACGCCCTTGGCGGTCTGGCTCTTGACCGTGCCCACCGAGATGCCCAGGGTGTGCGCCGTCTCGCGCTCGGAGAGGTCGAAGGCGTGCCGCAGCACGACGCAGGCGCGCTTGCGGAACGTCAGCCCGCGCAGCGCGTCGCGTACGTCCACGACCGCCGGCACGTCCGGTCCCTCGGCGTGCTCGTGGCCGCCGGTCCAGTACAGGGCGAGGCGGCGGCGTTCGCGTACGGCGCTGCGGATGCGGCTGCGGACGAGGTTGGCGACGACCCCGCGGGCGTACGCGGCCGGGTGGTCGGCGGCGCGCACCCGGTCCCAGCGGTGCCAGAGCGCGGCCAGCGCGTCGGCCGCCACGTCGTCGGCGCCCTCCGCCTCGCCGCTCAACGAGTTCGCCAGCCGGGTGAGTTCGGCGTAGTGGTGCTCGAAGAACTCGCGGAACTCCGCGGTCGCCGCGGCGTCGTGACCGGCGCTGGGTATGCCCACGGTGGCCTCTCCTCGCTCTCGCGTGTCCAGGCCCCTGTTCACGTCGTCAGTCATCGTTCAAGATGGTGAACGCAATCTAAGGCAGGGCGACCCGGGCGGCAACCCCCGCGACCGACACGGGTCTTCGCCGCCGGCAGGGTCCTGCCCCGCGGGCGCGGCCGGACTCAGGGCTCGTCCGTGCGCGACTCCAGTTCCCGCCGGGTCTCCGGGCCGTAGACGCCGCGCTCGTCCTCCTCCAGGTTGTTGACCGACTGGAAGGTGCGCACGCTGGTGCGTACGCCGTCGTCGTACGCGCCGTCCGCGGGCTGGAGCAGGCCCAGCCCGACCTGGCGCAGCCGGTGCTGGAGTTCGGTCACCTCGGGTCCCGAGTCGCCGGGCCCGAGCACCGGCGGGAGGACGGGGACGGCGGGGGCGCCGTCGGTGGGGGAGGAGGATGGCGGGGGGTGGGAGGCGCCGTACGCGGGCGGGGCGGTGGGGGCGATCGAGCCGATCTGCCCGTTCGTACGGCCCGGCGCGAGGTCGCCGGCGTGGTCGTCGCCCGCGGCCCGGCGGCCGGCGGGGGGCGCGTTCCCGTCCCCGCGGTCGCGCCCGGCGCGGTCGTCGGGATGTGCGCCCGTACCGTCCGCCGGTGCGCCCTCGTCGTCGCCCAGCGGGCCCCCGTCCGCCTCGCCGCCGCCGGACGGACCGGTGCTGATGCGGGCCGGTCCCGGGCCCGCCTCGTCCGACTCCGGACCGCCGGTCAGCAGCCCGGCGGTGACGACGAGCCCGGCGATCACCGCCGCCGCCCCGCCGGCCGCGAGCAGCAGCCCGGTGGGGCGGCGGCGGTGCCCGCCCCCGACCACCGTGTCATCCGGCTCCGGCTGCGCCGCCTCGATGCGCGCGACCGCACTCCCCGGCGCCACCTGCGGCAGGAACGCCGCGCGCGGCACCGGCAACAGCTCGGTTCCGGGCCCCGGTTCGCTCCCGCCGTCCGCGTCCTGCCCGCCCCCGGCCTCGGTCGCGCGCATGACGTACGGTCTGATCAGCCGGGGTTCGGCGCGCTGCCCGGTCGCAGGCGTGCTGCCGGTCGTCGGCGTATCCGATTGCGGTGCCGCGTCCGCCGCACACGCGCAACTCGGCCTGCCGTCCTCCTTGAGCGGTGCGAAGCACCGCGGACACCCGTCGGATGGCACTGGCGTTCCCCTCCAGTTCGATGCCGACGATTATGCAAGCAGGCCGCGGTTCGCGCGGCCGATTCGCCCCCCGTCCCCGGCCTGTTTGCCGTACATGTGCTCGGGCAAAACGCCCCACCACCCGCTCAATCCGACGCATACTGGCGTCGCCCCCCTCTTGGCCGATTCTCGGCTGTACCAGGGAGGCCCCTATGGACAACGACCGCACTTTCGGCGTCACGGCCTGGATCATCGCGCTGACCATCACGGTCGTCGCACCGCTGGCGCTGGTGTTCTACCTCGTGCTGTAGCCGGCCAACGGCCCGCTCTCCGGGCGTGGTTAGGAAAGTTTCCTTCCAGTCTTGACGGCGTGCGGAAAGGACCTTAGCTTTCCGGCCACGCCCATCCGCACTCCGGATGGGACGACCCCCAAAACTGGAGACCCCCCATGCGAAGGACCAAGCCCCTCCTGCTCGGTTCCGCCAGCGTCGCGACCGCCGCGCTGCTGTTCGCCCTCACCCCGCAGCTCAGCGCGGGAGCCGACGAGGACTCCGCCGCGACCGGCCGCGACGCCCGCGGCACGACCTCGGCCCAGGCCGCCGCCCGCGCCGCGGCCCCGGCGGGCTCGCCCGTCGCCGAGAACGGCCGGCTGGCGGTCTGCGACACCAGGCTCTGCAACGAGCAGGGCCAGGCCGTCCAGTTGAACGGCATGAGCTCGCACGGCACCCAGTGGTACGAGCAGTGCCTCACCGACGGCTCCCTCGACGCGCTGGCGCAGGACTGGGACGCGGACGTGCTGCGCGTCTCCACGTACGTACAGGAAGACGGCTACGAGACCGACCCCGAGCGCTTCACCGCCCTCGCCCAGCGCGTCGTCGACCAGGCGGTAGACCGCGGCATGTACGCGGTCTTCGACTGGCACATGCTCAGTCCCGGCGACCCCAACGCCAACACCGCCCTCGCCAAGCGCTTCTTCACCGACATGGCGAGCAGGTACAAGGACCAGCCCAACGTCTTCTACGAGATCGCCAACGAGCCCAACGGCGTCGGCTGGGGCGCGGTCAAGAGGTACGCCGAGGAGATCATCCCCGTCGTCCGGCAGCACGACCCGGACGGCGTCGTCCTCGTCGGCACCCGCGCCTGGTCCTCCTTCGGCGTCTCGGACGGGGCGGACGAGCGCGAGGTGATCGACAATCCGGTCGACGCCGGGAACATCATGTACACCTTCCACTTCTACGCCGCCTCACACGGGGACGAGTACCTGCAGACGCTCTCCCGCGCCGCCGACGCGCTGCCGGTGTTCGTCACCGAGTTCGGCACCCAGGACTACGCGGGCGAGGGCGCGAACGACTTCGCGATGTCGCAGCGGTACCTGGACCTCATGAAGCAGAAGGGCATCTCCTGGACCAACTGGAACTTCTCCGACGACTGGCGCTCGGGCGCGGTGTTCAAGGAGGGCACCTGCGACGGTGACCAGTGGACGGGAACCGGCGTGCTGAAGGAGGCCGGGGTCTGGATCCGGGCGCGTATCAAGGAGTGACGGCGGGGGCCACGACACCGCGGGACCGGCTCGGTGCGGGCCGGTCCCGCGGCTCTTTCCCGCCGCCTTCCTCGGTTTTCCCCGGTTTCAGCCGACGTTGATGTTGGAGCTGCCGCTGCTCTGGAAACCCTCCGTTGCCATGATCATGTAGTAGCTGAAGTTGCCGAGTTGCATCCCGGCCCGGGACCACGCGTCGAAGTGCGTGCCGGTGTTGATCGTGCCGCCGACCCGCCGCGACCTGTTGACGCTCCAGAACTGCGGGAAGGTCTTCGTGCCCTCGACGGAGGGGGCGTTGTAGCGCATCGTCCGGTAGATGTCGTACGTGACGCCGTCGCTGCTCACCGAGCCGTGGTTCTCGCCGGTGGGCCGGTAGGTGCCGTAGCTGTCGACGATGTAGTACTCGACGAGCGGGTTCGAGGTCCAGCCGTAGAGGCAGAGGTAGCCGTTGCCGGAGGGGCTGAAGCTGCCGGAGTAGTTCACGTTGCGGCGGCTGCCGTTGCTCCAGCCCTTGCCGCAGACGAAGTTGCCGGTGTTGCGCCACGAGGTGCTGTAGTTGCCGCCGTTGCCCAGCGTCATCGAGACCGTGCCCTGCGCGTCGGTCCAGAACGAGTAGTAGTACCCGTTGTGGTTGCCGGTCTGGTTGGTCGTGATGGTCTGCGCGTGGGCGACGCCGGCGGGCAGGAGCGTGGCCGCGGACGCGCCGAGGGCGACTGCTCCGGCGCGGCCGACGAACTGCCGGCGGCTCACGCCGTGGGGGGTGCCGTTCGTGTTCATTCTTCCTCCTCGTGACGGCAGGCGGGAGGGCCTGCCGCCGGGCCAGTGTGGCGCCGAACGGGTCGTGCGTCAGTGTTGAACCGCCGGGGAAGGGTGTCAATAGTTTCGGCGGTGATTCCGAAACATTGCAGTGAGGTGTCCTCGAGGTGGGTAAGTATCGCCGCAGTTCAGGCGGTTATACGCGAGAGAGGTGCAACGCAAGTCCGTCGGGGGAGTATTGAGAAGATCCCAAGAGAGGATTCTGCGCCCGAAAGTTTCGAAGGATCAGGTGACCTGGTCGTGACGGCCGAGAAAACGGAACGCTCCGTTGTGGGCCTCGTAGAGGAACGCCGTCCTGCTCGGCTCCAGCATGTGCACCAGGTCCGCGGTGAAGCGCAGCGGCTTGGCCACGCCCGCGTGGCTCACCTCCACGATCCGCTCCGCGACCTGGCCCGGCACGATCTCCGTGCCGCCGCCCAGCGCGTCGAGCGCGGCGGCGATCAGGCCCACGGCGTCGTACGCCTCGGCGGCCCAGCGGGGCGGCGGGCCGTCGTAGCGCTCGCGGTACGCGGCCGTGAAGGCGCGGGCCGCCTTCGACGTCGCCTGCTCCGCCGCCGTGTACGGCGCGCCGAAGACCCAGCCCTCGGCCGCTGCCCCCGCCTCCCGCAGGAACGCCGGCCGCATCACCGGCTCGAACGACGTCCGCGGCCCGTCGAAGCCGGCCGCGGCGAGCGCGCGGGCGCACGACGCCGCGCGCCCGGGTGAGGCGCCGGCGTAGACGACGGCCTCCGGCCGGCGCGCGAGCGCCGCGGCGACGGCCGCGCCGAACCCGTCCGCCGCCGCCACCGGATGGAAACTCGCCTCGCCCTCCCCGGGCGGCGACTCGCGCAGGGTGTCGACCACGCCCTGCACCTCGCCGCCCGCGGCGGCGTCCTGCACGACCGCGGTACGGACCACGCCGCGTACCCGCGTCAGGTAGTCGAGGACCGGGTGCGTGTGATAGGCGCCCGACAGCCGGGTGCCGACGAGCGACGGGGCGTCGGTCCTGCCCACCCCGACCGCTTCGGTGTCGACCGACACGTTCACGGCGGCCAGCGACTCCTCGCCGTAGAGCGGGAGCGCGGCGCGCAGGGTGCCGGCGGTGGTCGGGCCGAGTACCGCCCGGAAGGACCGCTCGCCGAGCACCTGCCGGGCCACGTCCTCCGCCCGGCCGGGGTCGCCGCGGTCGTCGTACGGGACGAGGGCGAGCCGGTAGCGGGCGCCGTCGCGGGCGTTGTGCAGCGCCACGGCGAGCCGGGCGCCGCGCTCGTGGGCGACGCCGACGGCGCTCTGATCACCCGTCAGGGCGGCGTGCAGGGCGATGGGGTGGGTGGGCAGGCGCGGTGAAGCGCCGCCGTCCCCGCCGCCGTTGCCGTCGCGGAAGAGCGCGGCCGCCCCGCCCCCCGCGGCGGTGAGCACGGCGGCGGCGCCGCCGACGAGGAACCGCCGCCGGGAGGGCCCGTGCCGGCCCGCGGTGACGGTGTCCGCCGCGCCGGGCGGCGCGGCGCCGGCGAGCGCGCTCTGCCGCGGCGGCGGGTCGAGTGCCCGGGCGGACCGCTCGGCGACGAGCCGCAACACGGGCGACGGCAGCCAGTCATGGGGGCCGGCGGGCAGGCCCGCAACGGGCGCGGGGGGCGGGGCGGCCGGGATACGGGGCGCCGGGTCGCCGGGCCGGTCCGCGGCGCGTGCGCGGGGGAGCCGCGGATCGCCCGCGCCGTCCGCGGCCCGTACGCCGGAGGGCCGTGCCTCACCGGCGCCGTCCGCGGCGGGCGGGCCGTCCGCGGAGCCGTCCTCGCGCCCCTGCGGGTCGTCGGCGTTCCCGCCGGACTCCCGGCCCCCGGCGCCGCGGTCGTCCACCGCGCGGCGCTCACCCGCGAGTTCGTCCGCCTCCGTCCAGCGGCCCGCCGCGCCGTGTCCTGCGGCCTCCGTCGCTTCGTACGGCAGCGTCTCCGACGCCGGCCCGCCTTCTCCGGCCTCTCCTGCCACCTGGTCCCGCAGGACCCGGGTGGCCGCGTCCGGCGGCGGGGGCGCCGGGACCCGCGGGTCGACGGGTCCCTCCGCGGGCGCCGCGGACGCGTCACCCGGTGCCCGGCTCGCGGCGGCGCCCGGCTCCGCCGCCAGCGCCGTCCGCAGCTCCGCCGCCGTGGGCCTGTCGTCCGGGGCCTTCGCCAGGCACGCCGTGATCGCCGCCCGCAGTCCCCGCGGCAGCACCTCGAGTCCCGCCAGATCCGGCGCCTCGTGCACCGTGCGGTACAGGACCGCGGCCGGGTTGCCCGTGCCGTACGGGCGGCGGGCCGTGGCCGCGTACGCCAGTACGCAGCCCAGCGCGAACACGTCGCTCGGCGGCCCCGCCCGGCCGCCCGCCCTGATCTGCTCCGGCGCCAGGTACCCGGGCGTCCCGATCACCGCGTCCGGTGCCGTCAGCGCCGTTGCCCCGGAGTCGTGCGCGATGCCGAAGTCGATCAGCCGCGGCCCGTCGAGCGCGAGCAGCACGTTGCCCGGCTTGACGTCCCGGTGCACGAGCCCCGCCGCGTGCACTTCCGCCAGCGCCTCCGCCAGCCGCGCGCCCAGTGCCGAGACGGCGTACGGCGGCAGCGGCCCGTACCCGTCGACCGCCTCCACCAGCGCGGGCCCCGGCACGAACGCCGTGGCCAGCCACGGCGCCCGGGCCTCGGCGTCGGCCGCGGTCACCGGCACCACCCAGCGGCCCGTCAGCCCCGTCGCGAGACGCACCTCGCGCCGGAACCGGGCGCGGAACGCCGGGTTCGCCGCGTGCTCGGGCCGGATGACCTTCAGCGCCACCAGCGTGCCGTCGCCCGCGCGCGCCAGGTAGACCACGCCCATGCCGCCCGCGCCGAGCCGGGCGAGCAGCCTGTGCCCGCCCAGCTCGTCCGGGTCGTCCGCGCGCAGCGCCCGCATCGTCCGCCCCCCGTCAGGAGCCGGGGAGGGCCACCGGGCCGACGTAGCCGAACCGGCCGTCCTCGACGCGGTAGTGGTGGATCTTCCCCTGCTCGATCTCCCTGCTCTCGTCGAAGCTGTACGTGGCCGTCAGCCCCTTGAACCGGGCGGCGGTCAGCGACGCGGCCAGCGCCTCGCGCGTGGGCCTGCGCCTGCTCTTGCGCGCGAGCGCGGCCAGCCGGTCGGCGATCAGCCGCGTCACGTCGTACGCCTCCGCCGCCCACGGCCCCGGCGCGCCGCCGAACCGCTTGCGGTACGCGGCGGCGAAGTCCCGTACCGCATCGGCGTCCGCTCCGACGTACGGCGTCAGCGTCTGCCAGCCCTCCGCCGCGTCGGCGGCCGCGGCCGTGAACGCGCCGCCGGCCGCGGGCTCGTCGAGGAACCGCGGTCCGTCGAAGCCGCGCTTCGCCAGCTCGCGCGCGACCGCCGCGGCGCGCTCGGGCGTGCCGGTGTAGAAGAAACCGTCGACGCCGTGGTCGACGATGTCCGCGACCACCGGGCCCAGCGCACCGGCGTCCGCGGCGGCGGGTACGACGCGCAGGTACAGTCCCAGCTCCGCGCCCGTCGCCGCGTTGTGCGCGATGGTGCTGTGTTCGAAGGCACGGATCCCGCCCGCCCGGTCGGACAGCAGGCCGATGTTCGCCGCGCCCTGGCCCAGGAGCACGTACACGGTGGTCAAGGCGGGCCGCAGGCTGAGAGCAGTGGCGTGGAAGTACGCCTTCGGCTCCCCGTTGACCAGCGCCGCCTGCGCGGCGCTGTACGACCCCTCCGAGACCGTCAGCAGCGGCATCCCCGCGCCGTTGTAGGCGTCCAGGGACGCCTGGGCGGAGCCGTAGCCGGTCGGGCCGAGGACGGCGAGCACATCGCGGTCGCCGACGAGCCGCCGGGCGACGGTGAGCGCGCGGGCCGGGTCCCCGCCGTCGTCGGCGACGGTCAGCTCCAGCGTGAACGGCGCGTTCTCACGGGCGTTGAACTGCTCCACCGCCAGCCGCGCGGCCCGCTCCTGGGCCGCCCCGGCTTCTCTCTGAGGTCCCGTCAGGTCCGCGTGCAGCCCGAGGGTGCGGCGCGGGCCGCGCGCCTCAGCGGGCGCCTCGCCGTCGTCGCGCAGCACCGCCCACAGCGCCGCTCCGCCGCCCGCGGCGAGGAGCGCGCCGCCGCCGGCCAGCGCGAGGATCCGGCGGCGGCCGGGACGGGCGGGTGCCGCCGGGGCCGCGGTGGTGTCCACGTCCCCCGCGTCTCCGGCACGCGTCCCTGAGACCTCGGTGGGCTCCACGCCGGGCAGTCGCAGCATCTCCGCAGAACGCTCGGCGACCATCCGCACCACCGCGTCCGGCAGCCAGTCGATGTCGCCCTCGGGCGCGTCCGCGACCAGTTCGGCGTCCAACCCGGCCGCGGTCGGCCGCCCTTCTGCCTCCTTCGAAAGGCACCGCACGAGCAGCGCCCGCAGCCCCTCGTCCGCGAGGCCGTCCAGATCCGGCTCGTCGTGCACCGTGCGGTAGAGCAGCGCGTCCGCGGCGCCCGTACCGAACGGCGGCCGGCCGGTGGCCGCGTACGCCAGCACGCACCCCAGCGAGAAGACGTCGCTCGCCGGGCCGACCCGCTGCGCCCGCGCCTGCTCGGGGGAGAGGAACCCGGGCGTGCCGACGACCATGCTGTCCGACGTCAGCTCCGTCTCCTCGGCCGCCGTGGGCCGGGCGATGCCGAAGTCGATGAGCCGCGGGCCGTCGAGCGCGAGCAGCACGTTGCCCGGCTTGAGGTCGCGGTGGACAAGACCGGCGTCGTGCACCGCGGCGACCGCGCGCGCGAGCACCTTGCCCAGCACCCGTACGCCGTGGCCGGGAAGCGGACCGCACGCCTCGACCGCCTCGGCCAGCGAGGGGCCCGGCACGAAGGCCGTGGCCAGCCACGGCGCGTCGGCCTCGGTGTCGGCGTCGAGCACCGGCACCACCCACGGGCTGGCGACCCGGCGGGCGGACGCCGCCTCACGGCGGAACCGGGCCCGGAACTCGGGCCGTTCCGCGTACTCGGGCTGGATCACCTTGACCGCGGCCGGGGAGCCGGCCCGGGTGCGGGCGAGGTAGACCACGCCCATGCCGCCGGCGCCGAGCCGGCCCAGCAGCCGGTTCCCGCCGAGGTGCGCGGGGTCGGAGGGGAGCAACCGCTCCATCAGTCGCCCTCCTTCGTTCCCGGTGAGCCGTCTCCGGCGTCTCCCGCGTCTCCCGGGTCCTCGCGGGCGATCGCGCCCTGGGCCCGCTGCATCATCGTCACCAGCGGCTTGACGCTCATGGTCGCCACGTCCCCGGCGACGGTCTTCTCTCCGGCGCAGACGGACACGCCGACGACCACCGGGCCGAACGTCGACTGGTCCCACGTGTACGGGTACGGCCCGCCCCGGCTGTCGCTCACGCACTCGCCGCGCTCCGAGAGCGCGTCGTCGCTCGTCTCGTTGGCGCCCTCGCCGTACGCGAGCGCCAGCGACGTCAGGCCCGTCAGCCGCTCGCCGGCCCGCAGCGTCTGCTCCGGGCAGCCGACCGCCTCCTCCAGCATCCGCGCCTGCTCCCACGCCGCGTCGAGAGTCGTACGGTGCACGGTGACGGTGGCGGAGACCTCCATGGCCCCCTTGCCGCCCGCGGCGGGGATCTCGAAGTAGCGGGTGCGCGTGGCCAGTACGTCGTCCGGAAGCCCCTCCGTGCGCCACGCGCAGTCCTCGGCGAGCACGGTCCAGCGCGCCGGATCGCTCTCGTACGGCGTCGCCTTCACCGTGCCGGGGCCGAAGTGCTCCGGCTCGGCGAGGACGTCCTGGACCAACCGCCGCGCCTGCGCCGCGGTCCGCGGGACCTTCTCCGGGTCGGCCTCGGGCCTCGGTGCCCGCGTGGGCGCCGTATCGCCGCCGGCCGTCGCGCTCCTGCTCGCGGTCGCCTTCTTCCCGGGCTCGCTTCCGCTGTCGCAGGCGGCCGCGCCCGCGAGCAGCATCGCGACTAACGCCGCCGGAACACCCCGGCGGCGCACGCGTCTTCCGTACGCCATGACTCCCACCCCTGCCCCCTGCCCTCCGCGACCCTCCGGCCCGGCGTGCCGAACGCCACGCGGCGGCCACCCCTACGGATGCCGCTCCGGTGTCCGGCGGTTCCGCTGCCGGACACCGGAGCGGCATCGCGTCTTGGCGGTGAACTCTACAAGGGCGCCGGGCCTCCGTCTGCGCCGGAAAATGGCCGTTGCCCGGGCGGGCTGGCATGCCGTACGTTGTGCGTATGGGAACTCTGTGATCACCGCCGGGCGCACGACCGCGTAGAGCCACGCTCCGCGTGCCGTCGCGCCCGTCCGTGCGCGAGTCCCGCTTCCCCCGCCCTTCCGTGCGGCGCCGCGGCGCGCTCTCGTGTACGGACCCGTCCTCGATCCGTCGCGAACGGCCACGGCCGGGAACAGGGGCACCCACCTCATGACCACCGCACAACTCTCCCTCCACACCGTCACCAAGCGCTACGGCGAGCGCGTCGTGCTCGGCGACGTGACGCTCACCGTCCGCCCCGGCGAGAAGGCCGGCGTCATCGGCGACAACGGCTCCGGCAAGTCCACGCTGCTGCGCCTCCTCGCCGGCAGGACCCGTCCCGACACGGGCGAGGCGACCCTCGTCACCCCCGGCGGCCTCGGCTATCTGCCGCAGAGCCTCGACCTGCCGCAGGAGGCCACCGTCCAGGACGCGGTCGACACGGCGCTCGCCGGGCTCCGCGCGCTCGAAGCGGAGCTGCGGCGGGCCGAGTCGGGGCTCGCCGGAGCGGCGCCGGGCGCGCTGCTGGACGCGGCGCTGGCCGCGTACGGGCGGCTCGTCGAGGAGTACGAGACCCGCGACGGGTACCGCGCGGACACCCGCGTCGACGCCGCCCTCACCGGCCTCGGCCTCCCTGCCCTCGCCCGCGACCGCCGCCTGGGGACTCTCTCCGGCGGCGAGCGCTCCCGCCTCGCGCTGGCCGCGACCCTGGCGGCCCGCCCGGAGGTCCTGCTGCTCGACGAGCCGACCAACGACCTGGACGACCGCGCGGTCGCCTGGCTGGAGGACCACCTGCGCGCCCACCGCGGCACCCTCGTCGCGGTCACCCACGACCGGCTGTTCCTGGAGCGGCTGACGACGACGGTCCTGGAGGTCGACGGCGGCCGGGTCACCCGCTACGGCGACGGCTACGACGGCTATCTCGCCGCGAAGGCCGCGGAACGCGCCCGCATGCTGCGCGAGTACGAGGAGTGGCGCGCGGAACTCGCCCGCAACCGCCGCCTGGCCGAGTCCGCCGCGACCCGTCTCACGGCGATCCCGCGGTCGCAGCCGCTGGCGGTCTTCGGCCACGGCGCGTTCCGCACCCGCAGCAGGACGCACGGCGCCGCGGTCCGCATCCGCAACGCGAAGGAGCGGGTGGCCCGCCTCACCTCGAACCCGGTCCGGCCCCCGCCGCAGCCGCTGGTGTTCCGCGCCCGGCTGGAGTCCGGCGGCCCCGGTGCGGCGCCGCCCGGCGGAAGCGCGGCAGTCGCGGACGCGGGCGGCACCCCGGCCGGCCCGGAACCGGCGGCGGAGGTGCCCGCCGCCGAACTGGCGGACGTCGTCGTCGGGGACCGGCTGCGGCTGCCGTCGCTGCGCCTGGGGGCCGCCGAGCGGCTGCTGGTCACCGGGCCCAACGGGGCCGGGAAGACCACCCTGCTGCGGGTGCTGGCCGGTGAGCTGCGGCCGGACTCCGGGACGGTGCGGGTGCCCGGCAGCGTGGGGCACCTGCGGCAGGGGGAGACCGCGTGGCCGCCCGGCGCCACGGTGTTGCGGGCGTTCGCCGCCGACCGCCCCGGCACCCTGGACGAGCACGCCGAGCGACTCCTGTCGTACGGCCTCTTCCGCCCGGCGGACCTGCGGCTGCGGGTGGGGGAGCTGTCGTACGGGCAGCGCCGCCGCATCGACCTCGCCCGGCTCATCGCCGAGCCGGTCGACCTGCTGCTCCTGGACGAGCCGACGAACCACCTGTCGCCGGCGCTCGTCGAGGAACTGGAGCAGGCGCTCGCCGGCTACGCGGGCGCGCTGGTCGTGGTCACCCACGACCGCCGCATGCGCGCCCGCTTCACCGGCAACCGCCTCCACCTGGACGCGGGCACCCCTCGCCCACATGAGTGACGCCCGCCGTACCCGTCCCGCCGGTCCTTCACCCGGCCGGTCCCCGGGCGGGCGCCGTTCCGCGGCCCGCCGGCCGCTGCCGCGCCCGCCGCTGGGGGTACCTTCCGGCGGGCCGTCCCCGAGGGTGGGGATCCGCCGCGCATGCTGGGGAGATGTCCGTCGCCGCGTTCGTTTCGTCCCGGTGGTTCGTGGCGGCGCTCTTCGTCGTCATCACGTTCGCCGACCTGGTGACCGCCCGGGGGCAGTCGCTCGGCGCCCTCTTCTCCATCCTCCCCGTGCTGGTCGCGGTGAACGGCGGGCGGCGGGCCGTCGTGGCCGCCGGGGCGCTCGGGGTGGTGCTGGCCGCCCTGCTGAGCTGGTACAACCACGACGCCGGGCAGGCCCGGTTCTTCGCCCGGTTCATCGCCGTCGTCGGCGCCACCGGGCTCGGGCTCGTCCTCCAGGCGGTGCGTGTCGACCGCGAGAGGCGGCTCGCGCGGGCGCAGCGGATCGCGGACGTGGCGCAGCGGGCGCTGCTGCCGGTGCCGCCCCGCCGCGTGGGGCCCTTCGAGGTCGCCGCGACCTACGCGTCCGCGGCGCACGACGCGCAGGTCGGCGGCGACCTCTACGACGTCGTGGGCACCGGCTCCGGGCTGCGTGCCGTGATCGGCGACGTACGCGGCAAGGGGCTGCCCGCCGTCCGCATCGCCGGCGGCGCGCTCGGCGTCTTCCGGGCCGTCGGGCACGACGAGCGGGATCTGCCGCTGATCGGCCGCCGGATGGAGCACAGCGTGCTGCGCGAGGCGGGTCCGGAGGACTTCGTCACCGTGCTGCTGGTGGAGGTCACCACGGGCGGCCGCTGCACGCTCCTGTCGTACGGGCACCCCCCGCCCCTGGTCCGCAACGTCGCGGGCGAGGTGCGCGAGGCGCCCGTCGCCGCGCACCCCCCGATCGGCCTCGGGCTGCTGCGGGACCCCGCCCCCGAGGACCGCGCGGACGGCGGGTACGGGGCCGCCGGGGCAAGCGGCGGCCCCGGCGACGCCGGCGTCGTCTCCGCCGCCGACCCCGCCATCGACCCCCTCGCCACCCCCGACAGCGCCTCCGCGCGGACCACCGAACTGATCCTCGTCCCCGGCGACGAACTGCTCCTCGTCACCGACGGCGTCCTGGAGGCCCGCAACGCCGCCGGCGAGTTCTACCCGCTGACCCCGCGCTACGCCGGCTGTCTGGGCCCTCACGACCCGCCCGCCGAGGTGCTCGCCGCGCTCAACGCCGACATGCGCGTCTACTGCGGCGGCGAACTCGACGACGACTCCGCGCTCGTCCTGCTGCGCTACACGCCGCCGCTGCCCGGCGAACGCTCGTCCTCCACCGGGGCCGTCTCGCCCCGCTGAGCCGGCAGCCGCGGCACCTCGGCCGCACCGGCCTCCGCGTGCCCCTCCTCGTCACCCGGGGAGCCGGCCCGCGCGTCCGCCGCCTCGACGGGGGCCGCCGCGTGCTCCGCCGCCGGCGCCGCGCGCTCCGCCTGCCGTTCCTCGCGCCACGCCGTCACCCGCAGCGCGACCGGCTCCGTGTACCGCGCCGCGAGCGGTCCGACGATCACCAGCACCAGCACGTACGCCGTCGCCAGCGGCCCCAGCTCCGGCTCGACCCCGGCGGTGACCGCGATCCCGGCGATGACGATGGAGAATTCGCCGCGCGCGACGAGCGTGCCGCCCGCCCGCCAGCGGCCCTTCTCCGAGATGCCGGCGCGTTTCGCCGCCCAGTGTCCCGTCGCGATCTTCGTCAGCGCCGTCACGACCGCCAGCGCCAGCGCCGGCAGGATCACCGGCGGGATCGACTGCGGGTCGGTGTGCAGGCCGAAGAAGACGAAGAACACCGCGGCGAAGAGGTCCCGCAGCGGACTGAGCAGGTTGTGCGCGCCCTCCGCGACCTCGCCCGACAGGGCGATGCCCACCAGGAACGCGCCCACCGCCGCCGACACCTGGAGCTGCTGCGCGAACCCGGCGACAAGCAGCGTGAGCCCCAGGACGACGAGCAGCAGCTTCTCGGGGTCGTCGCTGGAGACGAAGCGGGAGATCAGCCGCCCGTAGCGGACGGCGATGAAGAGCACCGCGCCCGCCGCCCCGAGGGCGATGGCCAGCGTGGCGCTGCCCTGCGCGATGCCGACGCCGGCGACCAGCGCGGTGACGATCGGCAGGTACACCGCCATCGCCAGGTCCTCCAGGACCAGCACGCTGAGGATGACCGGCGTCTCGCGGTTACCGAGCCGGCCGAGGTCGCCGAGGACCTTGGCGATGACGCCGGAGGAGGAGATCCAGGTGACGCCGGCCAGCACCACGGCGGCGACGCCGCCCCAGCCGAGCAGCAGCGCCATGATCGCGCCCGGCAGGGCGTTGAACGTGAAGTCGACGAGGCCGGCCGGGTACTGGGTCTTGAGGTTCGAGACCAGGTCGCTGGCCGTGTACTCCAGGCCCAGCATGAGCAGCAGCAGGATGACACCGATCTCGGCGCCGATCGCCACGAAGTCCTCGCTGGCGCCCAGCGGCAGCAGCCCGCCCTCGCCGAAGGCGAGCCCGGCCAGCAGGTACAGCGGGATGGGGGAGAACTGGAAGCGGCCCGCGAACCGCCCGAGCAGACCGAGTCCGAGGATGATCGCGCCGAACTCGATGAGGAAAACCGCGTAGGAGTGCAAGCGCTCACTCCCGCCCGAGCAGCGCCGCGGCCGCCTCGATGCCTTCGCGGGTGCCGATCACGATGAGCGTGTCGCCGCCGGCGAACCGGAAGTCGGGGGCGGGGGAGGGGATGGCCTCCGCGCGCCGCAGCACGGCCACGATCGACGCGCCCGTCTCGGTGCGGACCCGCGTCTCGCCCAGCACCCGGCCGTTCCAGTACGACGTCGCCGACAGCTCGACGCGCTCGGCGACCAGCCCCAGGTCGGTGGTGTGCAGCAGGTTCGGGCTGTGGTGCGAGGGCGTGAGCGCGTCGATGAGCGCCGCCGTCTCGGCGCCGTTCAGATGCAGCGACTGCATGCAGGCGTCCGGGTCGTCGGAGCGGTAGACGTTGATCGACCGGGTGCCGTCCCGGTGCGCGATCACCGACAGGTGCTTCTTCTGCGCACGAGTGGTGAGGTCGTACTTCACGCCGATGCCCGGCAGTGGCGTGGTGCTCATCCTTGGAGCAGGCACGGCCCGTCCCCTTTCCGACGTCCGCTGAATGTCGCGTGTCCGCGGCCCCTGGGATGCGGGCAGCCGATCCCCCGCGCGGCGCAGCAGATATCGTGCCATCCCGCCGTACGGCGGGAACATGGGTGTCAGCACGGATGGACAGCCCGGCCCGTGGCGGGCCACCATCAGTGCCGGGACAGTCGTCGTCTCCGCCGGTCGCAGCCCCGGTCAGGCCCGGTCCCGCCCGCTGCGTCCACCGTCCCCGGGGAACCCGCGAATGAACCGAGCGGTCAAGGCCCGCGTCCTGCTCGCCGACGACCACGCCCTCGTACGCCGCGGGATCCGGCTCATCCTGGACGCCGAACCCGACCTGACCGTCGCCGCAGAGGCGGGCGACGGCGCCGAGGCCGTGGCGCTCGCCCGGGACCCGGCGGTGGCCGTGGACCTGGCGATCCTGGACGTCGCGATGCCCCGGCTGACCGGACTCCAGGCGGCGCGCGAGCTTTGCCGCGTACGGCCGGGGCTGCGGATACTCATCCTGACGATGCACGACAACGAGCAGTACTTCTTCGAGTCGCTGAAGGCCGGTGCCGCCGGCTACGTGCCGAAGTCCGTCGCGGACCGGGACCTCGTCGAGGCGTGCCGGGCCGCGCTGCGCGACGAGCCGTTCATCTACCCGGGCGCCGAGACGGCCCTCGTCCGCCGCTACCTCGACCGCGCCCGGCAGGGCGATCCGCTGCCGGCCCGGCCGATCACGGAGCGGGAGGAGGAGATCCTCAAGCTCGTCGCCGAGGGGCACACCTCGAAGGAGATCGGCGACCTGCTGGTCATCAGCGCCAGGACGGTGGAGCGGCACCGGGCCAACCTGCTGCAGAAGCTGGGCCTGCGCGACCGCCTGGAGCTGACCCGGTACGCGATCCGCGCGGGCCTGATCGAGCCCTGACGCCGCACCGGGCGCGGACCGGGTCGCGGCCGGGGCAGTGGACCGCCCGGCCCGCGTGCCCCGGCCGGGAGACCGGCGGGGTACGGCCCGTGGCCGCACCCCGCCGCCCCCTGTTCTCCGGCGGCCCGCTCAACCGCCGTCCCGGTGGCCGCTCAGGCCGCCGGCTCCGCGGCCGCCGGTGCCGTCCGTGCCGGGGTCAGCGCCCCCGCGACCGCCGCCGACACCGCCGCCGCGACGGCCGCCACCGTGAACGCCTCCGTGAACCCCTCCAGCGTGCTGCCGACGAGGCTCGCCGCCGCCACGCTGGAGACCACCGCGGCGCCCAGCGAGGCGCCGAACTCGTGGAACGTGCTCACGATGCCGGAGGCGATCCCCGCCTCGTGCGGCGCCACCTGCCCCAGCGCCGTGGCCGAGGCGACCACGAACATCGCGCCCGTGCCCAGCGCCGCGACCGTCACCCCGATCGCGACCGTCACCGGCCGCATCGAGACCGCGGGCACCGCGAGTCCGGCCGCCGCCGCGGTCAGCGCGGCGATGGCGGGCGCCCGCGCGCCCGTCCGGCCGATCAGCCGCCCCGTCAGGTCCGCCCCCACCATCGCCGCGAACGCGACGGGCAGGAAGAGCAGCCCGGTGTGCAGCGCCCCGTAGCCGCGGGCGTGCTGGTAGTAGAAGGTGCCCAGGAAGAACACGGCCACCATCAGCGCCGTCGCCATCAGGATGAGGAACGCGCCCGTGGCCACCGGCCGCCGGGCCAGCAGCCGCACGTCCATCAGCGGGCTGCGGGCGCGCCGCTGCCAGACGGTGAACAGCAGGTAGCCGACGGCCGCGAGCAGGACGAGCCCGCCGGTGCGGGCGGTGAGCCAGCCGCGTTCGCCGGCGTCGATGAGCCCGTAGATCAGCGTCGCCGTCGAGGCGGTCACCAGCGCCGCGCCGAGCAGGTCCACCCGCGACCGCTCCGCGGGCGCGGGCCGGTTCGGCAGCAGCACGGCGAGCACGGCGACGATGACGAGCCCGATGGGCACGTTGACGTAGAAGACCCACGGCCAGCCCGGGCCCGCGGTGAGCAGCCCGCCGAGGAGGACGCCGAGCGCCGCCCCGCCGCCGCCGAGCGCGGACCAGATGCCCAGGGCCTTGTTGCGCTCCTCGCCTTCGAAGAGCGTGACCACGAGCGAGAGCGCCGCGGGCGACAGCAGCGCCGCGCCGACGCCCTGCGCGATGCGCCCGCCGACGAGCATGCCGCCGGACTCGGCGAGCCCGGTGGTCAGGGACGCCGCGGTGAAGACCAGCAGCCCGGCGAGGACGACGCGCTTGGGGCCGATCAGGTCGGCGATCCGCCCGCCGAGCAGCATCAGCCCGCCGAACGTCAGCGTGTACGCGCTGACCGTCCAGGTCAGCGCCGCGCGGCCGAGCCCGAGGTCGGCCCCGATGTGCGGCAGCGCGATGGCCACCACCGTGACGTCGAGGATCAGCATGAGCTGGGCGACCCCGAGGAAGCCGAGGATGCGCCAGCGGGCGGGATGCCGCCCTTCCTTGGTCGTGTGCCCGACCCCGTGCGAAGTCATCAGTGCCCTCCTGGTATCTCGTACGTTGACGTACGAGTTCTAACGGAGGACTGTAACGTAAACATTCCCGTACGAGTTAAGCTGGCCCGCATGGCCGCCTCCCCCCGCCCCCGGGCCGCCGCGCGCCCGCGCCGCCGGGCCGACGCCGAGCGCAGCATCGCCCGCATCGTCGCCGCCGCCCGGGAGGAGTTGCGCTCCGATCCCGCCGCGACCACCGACGACATCGCCAAGGCCGCGGGCGTGGGGCGGATGACGCTCTACGGGCACTTCAAGACCCGCGCCGACCTGGTCGACGCGGCGCTGAGGGACGCGGTGGAGGACGGCGACAGGACGCTGGCGGCGGTGGATCTGGCGGGCGACGCGTACGAGGCGATGCGCCGGCTGCTGGTGTCGAGCTGGGCCCTGGTCGCCGAGTCCGCGGCGCTGCTGACCGCCGCCCAGGGCGTGCTGCCCGCGGGCCGGGTGCGGGAGCTGCACGAGGGTCCGGCGGCGCGCGTCGGCGAACTCGTCCGCCGCGGCCGGGACCAGGGCGTCTTCCGCACCGACATGCCGACCGCCTGGCTCGTCGGCGTCGTGCAGCACATCCTGCACGGCGCCGCGGAGGAGGTCCGCGCCGGCCGGCTGGAGATGGCGCCGGACGAGGTCTCCGACGTGGTCACGAAGTCGGTGCTGGCGGTGCTGGCGACGCCGCCCGGTTCCTAGCCCGCGGTCCGTACGGTCAGGCGGGGACGGGCCGCGGGCTCAGCTTCCGTCCGGGTACGCCCTGTTCGTGATCTCCACCGCGTCCTGGTGCACCAGCCGGCGCGTCAGATACGCCCAGCCCGCGTGCATCGCCACCCACTCCTCCCGGCCCTGGTACGGGTCCGCGTCCTCGGGCGCGTACGTCCGCCCGTCCGCGTGCCGCTCCTGCACCGCCAGCGCCCGGCCCGCGTGAACCCCTCCCGCGCCCGGCCCGCCCCCGGCCGCCGCCCGCCGATCGCACATAGTGGTACGCACCGTACGAACCGAGGAGGCCCCGCCCCGTGTCCCTGTTCTGGCGGATCTTCGGGCTCAACGCCCTGGTGCTCGGCACGGCCGCGGGCGTGCTGATGCTGGCGCCCGTGACCGTCTCCGCGTCGGTCCTGCTCGCCGAGGCCGTGGTCCTGGTGGCGGGCATGGGCGTCATGCTCGTCGCCAACGCCGCGCTGCTGCGCGTCGGGCTCGCCCCGCTCGAACGCCTCACCGGGCTGATGACCACCGTCGACCTGCTCCGCCCCGGCCAGCGGCTCACCGTGCCGGGCACCGGCGACGTCGCCGACCTCATCAGCACCTTCAACGCCATGCTCGACCGGCTGGAGGCCGAGCGCGCCGCCAGCACCGGGCGCGCGCTGTCGGCGCAGGAGGCCGAGCGGCGCCGTATCGCGCAGGAACTCCACGACGAGGTCGGGCAGAGCATGACCACCGTGCTGCTGGAGCTGAAGCGCGCCGCCGAGCGCGCGCCCGATTCGCTCCGCGAGGACCTGCGGCGGGCACAGGAGACCACCAGGGAGAGCCTGGAGGAGGTGCGCAGGCTGGCCCGCCGGCTGCGCCCCGGGGTGCTGGAGGACCTGGGCCTGGTCAGCGCGCTGACCGCGCTGGGCACGGACCTCGCGGGGCACACCGGGATGCGGGTGGAACGGCGCCTCGATGCGGAGCTGCCGGCGCTGGACCCGGACGTCGAGCTGGTGCTCTACCGCGTCGCGCAGGCGGCGCTGACGAACGTCGTCCGGCACGCCGCCGCGGACCGGGTGGAGCTGAGCCTCGTGCGCACCGGGGCCGCGGTGGAGCTGCGGGTCGCGGACGACGGCCGCGGGGTGGGGGCCACCCGCGAGGGCGCCGGGATCCGCGGCATGCGCGAGCGGGCCCTGCTGGTCGGCGCGGCGCTGGACGTCACGCGCGCCCCGGGCGGCGGCACGCAGGTGGTGCTCACCGTCCCGGCCGGTGGCCGCCCCCGCGCGGAGGCGCCGGACGGCGGCCGGGACCCGTCCGCGGTGAGGCGGTAGCCGAGCGGAACCGGCCACCCCGTTCCGGCCCCGGTCCCCTCGTATCGGACCACGATCACCCCTGTACGGCATCTGCCGGATGAAATCGATTTCGGATACGGTCCCCTACCAGCGGGCGCCCGGGGGACGTACGCCGCGCACACGGGGGCGTACGTCCCGGGCGTCCGCACCGGCACCCGAGGAAACGAGGAACCATGCACGACACCCCCTGGCCGGTGGTACGCCGCTACCGAGGCGACCGGCTCGCCCGCATCGCCATGCCGGTCGGCGGTATCGGCACCGGCTCCATCGGCTTCGGCGGGCGCGGCCAACTGCTCGACTGGGAGCTGTTCAACCGACCCGCCAAGGGCTTCACCCCCGACTCGTTCTTCTGCCTGCGCGCCGAAGGCGCCGCCGGGTCCTTCACCCGCGTCCTCGAATCGGCGCTGCTCCCCGGCGAGTACGCGGGCCACGGCGGCAGCCCGTCCGCGCTGCACGGCCTGCCCCGCTTCCGCGAGGGCGAGTTCGCCGCCGCCTACCCCTTCGGCCAGGTGCGGCTCACCGACCCGGAGCTGCCGGTCGCGGCCACCGTACGGGTCTTCAACCCGCTCGTCCCCGGCGACGCCGACGCCAGCGGCGTCCCCGCCCTCGTCTACCGGGTGACGGTCCGCAACACCGGCGCCGGGGAGCTGGCCGTCGACGTCTGCGGCAATCTCCAGCATGTCGCGGGCCGCCGCCCCACCGGCGGCCTGCCCGCGGGCAACGCCTTCCGCCTCGTCGAACTCGACGGCGCCACCGTGCTGTCCGGCCACACCACCGAGGTCGCCGAGGGCGACGAGAGCTGGGGCACGCTGGCGCTCGCCGCCCTCGAAGGCCCCGTCACCAGCCACCGGCTGACCTGGGCGCGCCGCTCCTGGGGCGACTCGCTGCTGGACTTCTGGGACGACTTCGCCGCCGACGGCCGGCTGGCCGAGCCCGCCGAGGGCGCCCGCGTGCCCACCGGATCCCTCGTGGTCTCCGACCGCCTCCCGGCGGGCGCCGAGCGGGAGTTCACCTTCGTCCTCGCCTGGCACTTCCCGAACCGCCGCGGCTGGAGCCACCGCTTCCAGGGCCCGCCGGACTACGGCCACAGCGCCGACACCGTCGGCAACCACTACGCCACCCGCTACACCGACGCCG
The DNA here is from genome assembly GCF_007827615.1 of Streptomyces sp. CNZ287. NCBI lineage: Bacteria > Bacillati > Actinomycetota > Actinomycetes > Kitasatosporales > Streptomycetaceae > Streptomyces > Streptomyces sp. CNZ287. The sequence goes on from NZ_VISV01000009.1 coordinate 169,563, forward strand.
CCGACGTGGTCCGCAGGATCGCGCCCCGGCTGCCGGACCACGAGCGCCGCACCCGCGCCTACGTCGAGGCCGTCACGACCTCCAGCCTGCCGCCCGCCGTCCAGGACGCCGTGCTCTCCAACGCCGCCGTGCTGAAGACGCAGACCTGCTTCCGCATCGCCGACGGCACCTTCCTGGCCTGGGAGGGCGGCAACCCCGACCACGGGAGCTGCCACGGCAGTTGCACGCACGTGTGGAACTACCAGTACGCGCTGGAGCAGCTCTTCCCCGACCTGGCCTGGACGATGCGCGAGGTCGAGTTCGCGCACGCGCTGGACGGGCGCGGCATGATGAGCTTCCGCGCCGGGCTGCCGCTGGACCGCGAGGGTACCGGCTGGCGGATCGCCGCCGCCGACGGGCAGATGGGCGCCCTCGTCCGGCTCTACCGCACCTGGCGGCTGACCGGGCGCGACGACCTGCTGGCGGCGCTCTGGCCGGGTGCGCGCCGGGCGCTCGAGTTCGCCTGGATCCCGCTCGGCTGGGACGCGGACCGCGACGGGCTGATGGAGGGCTGCCAGCACAGCACCAGCGACGTCGAGTACTACGGGCCGAGCGGCGTCAACCAGTCCTGGTACCTGGCCGCACTCGCCGCCTGCGAGCGGATGGCGCGGGCCCTCGGCGACCACGCCTTCGCCGCCACCTGTGCGGAGGTGCTGGCCGGCGGCGCGGCCAGGACGGACGCGGAGCTGTTCAACGGCGCGTACTACGAGCAGAAGGTGCTGCCCGCCGGCTCCGCGGACAACATCGCCGACGGGCTGCGCATCCGCTACGACGGCGACAACCCCGACGTCGGCTCCGACGACCTCGTCGACCCGGACCTGCAGATCGGCCCCGGCTGCATGGGCGACCAGCTCGCCGGCCACACGTACGCCGTGCTCTGCGGCCTCGACGACCGGCTCGACGCCGCGCACACCAGGACCGCGCTGCGCAGCGTGCTGCGGCACAACCACCGCGGGGAGTTCCACTCGCACATGAACCACCTGCGCACCTTCGCGCTCGGCGACGAGCACGGGCTGCTGAACTGCACGTATCCACACGGCGGCCGGCCGACGCGACCGTTTCCGTACTGCAACGAGGTGTGGACGGGCGTGGAGTACACCGCGGCCCTCGGGCTCGCCGCGCAGGGCGACCGGGAGGCGGCGGAGCACGTGGTGGCGGACGTCAGGGACCGCTACGACGGCCGGGTGCGCAATCCGTTCAACGAGGTGGAGTGCGGCAACCACTACGTGCGCTCCATGGCCTCGTTCGGGCTGGCGCACGCGTGGCCGCGGACCGTCGTGGACGCCGGCGCCGGGACCGTCGAACTCGACCCGCTGCCGGGCCGCTGGCCGGTCGTCGCCGGGGGGCACGTGGGGACCGTGCGCGTCACCGCGGGCCCGGAAGGGGCCGCGGCTGAGGCGGTGTGGGAGTCGGTGGCGGAGGGGAGCGGAGGGCCGCTCACGGTACGGCTGCGCGCCGCGGCCGCGGGCGCGGGGGAGGCCGCCGCGCCGCCGCCCGCGTAGCGGGGGTCCCGGCCCGTACGGACCGGGGCGCCCGGCTCGTACGGGCAGAGGGCTCCCGGTCCGCACGGAGGGGCAAACCGCCCGCGTACGGCACGGAAGTCCGCCCCGTACCGTCCCGGACGGCCGCACCCGCGGCAGCCGTACGGCGATTGCGCGTGCACGCCTCTTGACCCCCGCGGTGACGCGCTGCTTCCATGGCTGGCCATCAGGTAAGAAATCGATTTCACGCCCTGTTCTGCCCGTACATGCCGAAAAGTCCGCGCTGCCGAAAACCGGCGCAGGACCAGCGAGAGGAGCCGCAATGGGTTGGGTCGGACCGGGAGGAATGTCGCGCCGTCAGGTGCTGCGGTCACTGGGCGCGGCGGCGCTCGCCGCGCCCGCCGCGGGGAGCCTGGCGGCGTGCGGGGGGTCGGCGTCGGGGGACTCGTCCTCGCTCGACCTCGTGTATCTGGGCGACGCCACCCAGCAGGAGGCGTTCAACGCGCTCTTCGCCGAGTTCAACAAGTCCAAGCCGAAGGTGAAGATCAAGGCCCGCGGCATCGCCGCCGAGACCTGGGGCAACTTCGCCAACACCGTCTCCACCCAGATCGCCGGCGGCAAAGTCCCCGACATCGTCCAGGTCGCCACCGAGGGCCAGCGGCTCTTCGCCTCCAAGGACCTCCTGGAACCCCTCGACCCGTACCTGGACCGGGACAAGAAGATCGTCGAGGACTACTTCTCCGACACCGACCCCAAGCTGAGGGAGTGGACCGAGACCTACGGCTCCACCGACGGCAAGACGTACTACATACCCGGCGGCTACAACACCTCGGTCCTGTACTGCAACACCAAGGTCTTCGCCGACGCCGGCGTCGACCTGCCCGAGGCCGAGTGGACCTGGGACGACTTCCGTGCCGCAGGCGAGCGCATCAAGGCGAAGACCGGCGCGTTCCTGCTGCCCGCCGGCTTCGCGTTCCCCTTCCTCGACATCATGCCGTGGCTGCTCACCAACGGTGCCAGCACCCACAACGCCGCCTGGGACGAGGCGACGTTCGACAGCCCCGCGGCCGTCGAGGCCGCCGAGTACGTCAAGAGCCTCATCGACGCGGGACTCTCGCCCAAGCCGGGCGGCAACTTCAACGCCGCGGGCCAGCTCCGGAAGGGCAAGCTCGCCGCCTTCGGCGCCGGCCGGTGGGCCACGCTCGACATGCGCCGGCTGGGGCTCACCGACTCCGTGCGCATCGTGCCCTGGCCGAGCAACGCCCAGGCCGGCGCCACCGTCGGCTGGGACGGCTGGCCGATCCTGCGCGCCTCCAGGAACAAGGACGCCGCCTGGGAGTTCCTCACGTGGATGATGTCGAAGAAGGCGTCCACCTTCTACGCCTCCGCCGGCGGCACCAACATCCCCGCCCGCAACTCGGTCGCCGCAGGACCGGCGTTCACCGACGACGCCCCGGCCGGCACCGAGAACCTGCCCGCCGCCCTCGGCTACGGCACGCCCATCCCGTCGCCCGAGCGCGGCGCGGAGGCCCAGGCCGCCATCACCCAGGGCTGGCAGGCGGCCATCCTCGGCAACCAGCCCGCCGCCGAGGCCCTGGGCAGCGCGAACGACAAGCTCAGCGGGCTGCTGTGACCCTGACCCAGGTACGGCCCGAGCGGGCCGCCGCCCCGCGCCCGGCGGGGCGCGGCGGCGGCCGGTTCCGGCGCGGCGAGTGGGTCGGGTACGCGTTCCTCAGCCCGGCGCTGCTGCTCTTCCTCGCCTTCGTGGCCGGGCCGTTCGCCGTCGCCATCGTGCTGGCCTTCTTCAGTTGGGACATGCTCACCCCCGCCGAGTTCAACGGCGTCGGCAACTTCACCGAGATGTTCTCCGACCCGCTGCTCTACGAGGCGCTGGCCAACACGTTCGTCTTCGCCTTCGCCTCCGTCCTCACCCATCTCGGCGGCGGGCTGCTGCTCGCCATGGGCGTCAACCGGATGATGAGCAGGGCGCTTTCGTACTTCGTCCGCACCACGCTGTTCTTCCCGTTCGTCATCTCCTGGGCCGCGGTCGCGCTGCTCTGGAAGTACGTGCTCGACCCGACGTTCGGGCTCGTCACGCACTACGCCGGCGAGATCGGCGTCGAGCCGCCCGAGTGGTTCACCGACCCGGCGTGGGCGCTGCCCGCCATCATCGCGATCGACTTCTGGCACACCATCGGCTTCACCTTCGTCATCATGCTCGCCGGGCTGCAGACCGTTCCGCGCGAACTCCACGAGGCGGCACGCGTGGACGGCGCCCGGCCGCACCAGGTCTTCTGGCGGGTGACCCTGCCGATGATGTCCCCGACGATCTTCTTCGCCGCCGTCGTCACCTTCATCGGGGCGTTCCAGATCTTCGACCCCGTGCAGATCATCACGCCCGACGGCGGGCCGGAGAACTCGACCATCACCATCGTCATGTACCTCTACCAGAAGGGCTTCCAGTCCTTCCAGATCGGCTACGCCGCGGCCGTGTCCATCCTGGTCTTCGTGATCATGATGGCCGTCACGCTGCTGCAGTTCTGGGGCTCGCGGAAGTGGGTGCACCAGCAGTGACCGTACGGATCCGCAGCCGCCGGCGCGTACGCCCGGCCCCTCTGCTCCTCGAACTCCTCCTGGTCGCCGTCGGGCTCGTCATGATCGCCCCGCTGGTCTGGCTCGTCGTGCAGAGCCTCACGGCGGAGGAGGCGGCCTTCGAGCTGCCGCCCACCTGGATCCCCAAGCCCTTCACCACCGACAACTTCGCCGCCGTGCCGGACGCCATCCCGTTCGGCCGGATGGCACTCAACAGTCTCCAGGTCGCGGTGATCGCCACCGTCGGCTCGCTGCTGGTCAGCGTGCTCGCCGCGTACGCCTTCTCCCGGCTCACCTTCCGCGGCCGGGACGGGATCTTCCTCGTGCTGCTGAGCGCGCTGATGATCCCGGCGCAGATGACGGTCATCCCCGTCTTCGTGCTCATGCGCAACCTCGGCCTCATCGACTCGCTGCCCGCGCTGTGGCTGCCCGCGCTGATCAACGTCTTCTCGATCTTCTTCTTCCGGCAGTACTTCAACACCATCCCGCGCGAACTGGACGAGGCCGCGCGCATCGACGGCGCCGGGCATCTGTGGATCCTCTTCCGGATCATCGTGCCGCTGTCGGGCCCCGCGCTCGCGGCGATGGCGATCCTGACGTTCCAGGCCGTCTGGAACAACTACCTCGGCCCGCTGATCTTCCTCAGCACCCCGGAGAACATGACGCTGCCGGTGGGCCTCGTCACCCTCCAGGCCAGCCACGGCGGTTCGCCGGTGGTGGTGTTCGCGGCGATCACGGCGGTGGTGGTGCCGGTGCTGGCGCTGTTCCTGGTCTTCCAGCGCTCGTTCGTGGCGAGCATCGCGCAGGCGGGACTGCGCGGATGAGCGGGCACACGACGGCGCTCCCGCGGACAGGCGCCGTGCCGGGCGCGTCCGACACCGAGAACGAGGCGCTGCGGCGCGTGCTGCGCGGCGCCTGGCCGAGTCTGCCCGCGCTGGCCGTCGCGGGCGCGGCGGTCTGCGCCGCCGGCACCCTCGCCGTGCTCCTCGCGCCGGGCGTCACGCCCGTCTCCGTCCTCGTTGCCGCCGTGCTCACCGGCCCCTGGCTGGCCGCGCTCGGCGCCGCGGCCGACCGGATCGCCGCGGCCGGCGAGGCCGGGATCCGGGACTGGTGGCGCGGGCTGCGCGCGCTGTGGCGGTTCGGCCCGGCGCAGGCCCTGGTGCCCGCCGTGCCGGCGGCGGCGTTCCTGGCCACGCTGGATCTGTGGCAGCAGACGCGGGGCCCGTGGCTGCTGCCGTCGCTGGCGGCCGGCGGCGCGTGTGCCGTGGCCGGGTTACTCGCCCTGCCGGCCGCGCTGTCGCTCGGCGCCGCCCGCCCGGGGCTGCGCGGCCGGCTGCTGTGGATCTGCGCGGTGCACCTCGTCGCCCGCCACCCGACGCGGTTCCTCGCCGCCCCGTCGCTGGCGCTGCTCGGCCTCGCGGCCTCGCTGCGCTGGACGGCCTCGCTGCTGCTCCTCGTCCCGCCGCTGGTGGCGCTCGTCGCTGCCGCCGCGACGGCGACGGCCCTGGTGCGGCACGACGCGGCCGGCGCCGGGGGAGGGGAGCCGGGGCGGGGCTGACGCGCGTACGGCGGCGCCGGCACGCCGCCCGTACGCCGTCGGCCCCGGGTACGGGGCGCCGCGCCGCTCAGCCCTCGCGGCGGGCGAGGCGCTCGTCGTTGAGTACTTTCACGGCGCCGCGGGCGTCGCCGATCGTGGCGTAGTCGACGGCCACCAGGTTCACCGGCCGGCCGCGCACCCGCTCGCACTCCCGGGCCCGGTCGAGCACGAAGTCGCGGGCGTTGATCCGGCCGGCGTCCAGGCGGCTGCCGCCGCTGTTGGTGATGAAGTGGTTCATGAGGAACAGCTGCTTGTCCTCGCCGCCGCGGTTCGCCGTGCAGGTCATGTCCTCGGGCGTACGGAACGCGAACGGGGTCTCCATGCCGTACCGGTAGAAGTTGCGGTACCAGGGCGCCGGGCCGTCCGCCTTCTCCGCGAACACCACCAGGCGCCGGTCCTCGTCGATCATCTCGCCGAGCGTGGGCCACGGCTCGTCCGGGTCGTCTGCCGGCGTGAACGCCAGGTCCTCCAGCCCGGCCTGGCGCATCGCCGTGCGGGTGTCGGCGCCGCTGATGCCGTCCTGGACCACCAGCGTGACGACGTCGGACGGGTTCTGCTCCAGCCAGTCGCCGATCTTCTGGAGCTCCGGGACCAGCGGCAGCGCGCCGCCGCGGCAGACGGCGTGGCACAGCCATTCGCCCTTGCGGGGCGGGTCGACGGTGTTGAGCACGGAGCGGATCTGCCGCTGCATGGTCGGGGTGAAGTCCGACTCCGCCAGCCGGTCGGTGATCTCCGGCGGTGTCTCCCAGCGGTGGGTGTCGATGAGCAGGGCGCGGACGCCGTCGTTGAGCTGGCCGGTGATCGACGGGTCCTGGAGCGGGGCGATGAACCGGTCCTGGGAGGTGGCCATCGCGTTGTGCGAGGCGAGCTGGGCCACCTCGTCGTAGCGCAGCTCGCACAGCTCCTCGCGCCCGTTGCAGCGGCGGTCGGACTCACCGCCGAAGGCGTTGGGGACGAAGACGGCGCCGGCCAGCGCGGCGGCGACGACGCCGACCGCGCCCCAGCGGTAGCGCGGCGGCAGGGGCGACACGGGCGCGGGCACGGGCGGCCAGGCGGCACCGGCCGGGCCCGCCTCCCCACCGTCTGCTTGACCTGTCTCCGGCGTCGCAACGGCCTCCGGCCCGCCGGCCTCCCCGGTCGCCGGCTCCGCGCCCGCCACCGCCTCCGCGTCCCGCTCGGCCGCCGCGGTCCGTGCGGCGGCGATAGCGGTCGCCCTGCGGTGCCACAGCCAGCCGCCGGCGGTCAGCAGCACTCCCGCCGTCAGCGGTACCGCCGCGGTCGTCAGGGCGACCGTGTAGAGCCGGTCGAGCGCGGTGCGCTGTACGTCGTCAAGGAGCCGGGCGGCGGTGTCCGGCCAGTTCCGCGGTGCGGCGGCGATGTTGCCGCCGACGTTCCCGCGCACCACCAGTGCCAGCACGAAGGTCAGTGCACCGCCGCATGCCAGTGTCCCGCCGATGCGCACCAGCCGGCGGCCCGGGGCGCGTGGCCCGTACCGCCACAGCACGCCCAGGGAGGCCAGCCCCAGCAGGATCGCGCCGGTCTGCACCCAGCCGAGGCCCAGCTTGGTGAAGGCGCGGGCCTCCCGCGCCGGGCCCAGCTCGTCGCCGCCGGAGCCGAACTCGGAGGCCAGGTCCCACGACACCCCGTCCGCCGTGTTCCGCAACGCGGAGGACGCGCTCTCCTCCCGCCCGGAGAAGAGCGCGGGCCCGACCTCCGCGAGCGCCGTGGCCAGGTCCCCGACGCCGAGCGCGGCGAGCAGCCGCGGGCGCAGTTCCGCCCGCTCGTCCGCGGGTACGGCCCGCAGCACGGTGTCGGTGGCGGTCCTCGCCTGCGCCTCGGTGAGGTCGAGGGTCGGCAGGCCCTCGGGGCGCTCGCCGTCGGCGATCCGGTCTACGGCCTCGCCCAGGTCGGACTGGAAGGCGGCGTAGTCGGGGGCGGGCTTGTCCTGGAGGTTCGCGACGACGTCGGCGAAGTGGACGTTGCCCACCGCGCCCAGGTTGTCGAGCACCGGCCGCAGGTCGACCTCCAGGGTCAGGTCGTCCTTCTCGCCGCGCAGGTAGGCCACCGCGTCCCCGATGACGTCCTCGGCCAGGGCCCGCGCGGTGGTCGGCGGCAGCACCGTCTTCAGGTTCGAGGTGACGACGGACTCGGGCACGGGCAGCCGGGCGAGCAGGTCGCGGGTGACGCCCGATGCCTCGGGGTCGACGAGCACCTGGTCGTAGAGCCGGTCGTAGGCGTGCTCCCGGTCGAGCGCGGCCCGGTAGAAGCCGGCGTCGGCGACGGTGGAGCGGGCCGTACCCGCGATGACCAGCACCGCGGTGGCGAGCGCCGCCACCACGAAGGCGAGCCACCGCAGGACGGCGGCGTTCCGCGGCGGCGCGGCCTCGCCGACCCGCCGCACCGCGTGGGCGAGCCGGGCTCTGAGCTTGTCGAACGAGGTCATACGCTTCCTGCCTGCTGTTACCCCTTGAGCCTAGGGGGTGCGCGCAGGAAACGTCCCGGCCGCGATCGGACCCGCCGCCGGACCCGGCCCGGAGCGGGCCCGGACCGGCCCGGCGGCGGGTTCCGGCGGCGGGCACGGCGTCAGGGGGCGGCGGGGGCCAGGAAGTCCCGCGGGGCCAGCGCCCGGGCCACGATGCGGGTGTCGCCGATCCAGCCGTAGAAGCCCTGCCCGAACTTCTCGTCGAACTGCGTGGCCCCGACGACGAACGGCTTGCCGAGGGTGGCGATGCCGGTCGAGCGCTGCGCGGGATTGCGGGCGATCTTCGAGCCGTCCACGTAGACGACCGTGCGGCGGCCGTCGTTGACGACGGCCAGGTGCATCCAGCGGCCCACCGGCAGTGTGTGGCTCCACGAAGTGGGATCGGCGTCCTGGCGGTGCGGATAGACGACGTACTGGAGGAACCGCTCGGGGGAGAGGTTGAGGCTGCACGTCGGCTCGTCCGGCGACCAGCCCGTGGTCTTGCCGGCGTCGCCGTTGCGGCCCTCCCAGCTCAGGATCCCCATCCAGGCGTGGTCGCCCTCGAAGGGCTCGGGCAGCTTGACGAACGTCTCGATCGTGTAGCCGGACGTGAACTTCTCGCTGTTGAGCGGCGCGCCCGCCGCCGTGGTCAGGACCGCGCCGCGATCCGGGCCCTTCCCGCCGTCGAAGCGCAGGCTCGCGTGCGCCGGCTGGCCCTCGTGGTGGCCGTCCGACCAGGTCAGCGCCGCGGGGCCGCTGTCGTGCAGCCGCCGTACGGTCAGGTCGTTGCCGTTGCCGCTGAGGTCCCGGGCGCGTGCCCCGTCGGCGACCGGCTCGCCGTCCCGGCCGGCCGCGGCGAGGCCGTCGGCGTCGAAGCGCCAGTACGCGACCGTGCCGCGCGGCAGCACCGTGGCCGGCGGCCGGGGCCGCGGCCGTACGGGCGGGGCGAAGCCGGCGAACCGCCCGGTGAAGCCGATCTCCATCGAGAACCGGTCGGCCGGCCCTGTCAGCTCCACCGTCTCCGCCGCCAGCGGCGACCTGCGCCCCGGGTCGCGGGCCAGGAACCACGGCGAGAACGTCTCCACGTCGATCACGCCGCGCGCCAGGTCGAAGCCGTACAGCCGGATCATCCCGGCGCCGCCGTAGTAGCGGTCCTGGTAGTTCGTGAGGTGCACGTGGACATCGTTGCCCGCGTCGTTGGTCAGCACCGTGCGCCCCGGCGGCCAGTAGTGCCCGCCCAGCGCCAGGAAGATCTGGTCGTTGCCGCGGATCAGCCCGTCCCACAGCCGCCGCCCGTGGTCGGAGAGCTGTGCCGCGCCGTCGTCGCCGGACCAGGCCAGGTCGTGCGTGGTCAGGATCGCCGGCAGCTTCGGGAACCGGTCCAGGACGCCCTGCGCCCAGCGCAGCCCGCGGTCGGAGATCCGCCAGTCCAGCGCCAGCACCAGCCACTCGCGCCCGCCGCCGCGCAGCACATGGCAGGTGTTGTAGCCGTCGTCGGAGGCGCCGCGGAACGTCGGCATGCGCCGGTAGCGGTCCGGGCCGAAGTCGTCGAGGTACGGGCTGTCGCCCCGCTGGTCGTCCTGGGAGCCGTCGACGTCGTGGTTGCCCGCGAGCACGCTGTACGGAACCGAGCCGTCCAGGGCGCGGAAGGTGGCGGCGGCCAGCCGGAGCTCGTCGGCCGTGCCGTGCTCGGTGACGTCCCCGAGGTGCGCCATGAACGCGATGTTCGCCTTCCCGCGCTCGGCGGTCAGGTACCGGAACGTGGCGCGCAGCGGCTCGGGGTCGGCGCTGTCGGCGTCGAAGAGGTACTGCGTGTCCGGCAGCACGGCCAGCGCGAAGCGCGGGCTCTCGGCGTCGTACCCGTGCCGTCCGCCGGTCCCGGCCGCCCCCGGCGCGGCGCCGCCGGCCGCCACCGCGGGGTCGGCCGCCAGCGCCGCCACCGCGCCGGCGGCCGGCACGGCGACGGCGCTCTGGAGCAGCGCCCGTCTGTCGAGGCGGGTGCGCTGCCCGCCGCGGTCCTCTTCCTCTTCAGTTGTCCGGCCCATGGGAACTCCGTCCGCGAGACGTGGTGTCAGCGGCACTGTGCTGATCATCCGTGGCCGCGGGATGGCACGTACCTGAACGACGCATGTTCTTCGCCGTACCAAAGCGGCCCCGGACGGCCCGCTCCGCACCGCCGCCCGGCACTGCCCCTCGAAGCGGCAGTCCAGCAGCGTCGTCTGCCAGCCCGCGGATGCGGCGTACGCGTGCAGCCCGCCCCCGCCGCCGCGCACCCGGACCTGGTAGATCTGGTTCGCGTTGTGGTCGATGCCCGCGCGGGCGTCACCCGCGTCGATGTCGAGGTCCTGGAGCAGGCACAGCTGCGCGCCGCCGAAGCGCACGGCGATCGCCTCCGGGTTGCGGGGCCGATCCGGATGTCGAGGTTGACCAGGCCCGAACCGAAGGTGCCGTTGTGCGCGTACGACACGGGCCCGCCGACCGGTCGCCGCCGGAAGGCGAACACGTCGCGGGCCGTCCCGCGGCGTACCCGGGGGTGGCCGAGCCGAGCACGAACACCGGCCGCCGGGCGCCGAACCTGACGATGCGCACCGAGTCGTGCACGTCGACGGGCCCGGTCAGCAGGTACGTACCGGCCGGGACGAGGACGACGCCGCCGCCGTCGCCGTACGGGAAGTCGCGTGCGCCGCCGAGGAGTACGGCACCGGGGTCCGGCGGCCGGGCGGTGTACGTCGAGCCGAAGCGGACCGGGTCCCACAACGGACCGCCGGACGGTGCGGCGGCGGAGGGGACGGCGGCTCCGGCGGCTCCGGCGGTGAGGCCGCCGAGGGCGAGCGCCGTGCCGCCGGCGGCGGCGCCGAGCAGCACGCCGCGCGGTTCAGGGCAGATGAGGACATGACGGCTCCCGTGGCAGGAGGGGACGTACGGGAAGGGAAGGCGGTCACTTCAGACCGGTGTGCGCGAGGCCCTCCACGAACTGGCGCTGCGCGAAGACGAACACGGCCAGCACCGGCAGCGCGGTCAGCGACGCGGCGGCGAGCTGCACGTCCCACATCGGGCCGCCGTAGGCGTCGGTGAACTGCGTCAGCGCCTGCGGCAGCGTGAACTTCTCCGGCGTGGAGAGGTACACGATCGGCTCCAGGTACAGGTTCCAGCTGTGCAGGAACGTGAAGATCCCGACCGCCGCCAGCGCCGGCCGCGCCAGCGGCAGCGCGATGCGCCAGTAGAGGGCGAAGCGGCCCAGGCCGTCCATCCGCGCCGCCTCCTCCAGCTCGGCCGGCAGCGTGATGAAGAACTGCCGCATGATGAACGTCGCCAGCACGCTCGGCGCGCCGAGGATCGGCACCAGGACCAGCGGCCAGTGGGTGTCCGTCAGCCCCCAGTCGTTGAACATCTGGAAGAGCGGCACGATGGTGACCTCGCTGGGGATCAGCAGGCCGGTGAGGACCACCAGGAACAGCGCGTTCTGGCCGCGGAAGCGGATGCGCGCGAACGCGTAGCCGGCCATCGACGACACCGCGAGCGTGCCGATCGTCACCACCACCGCGATGTACATGCTGTTCCAGTACTGCTGCGCGAACGGCTGGAGGTCGAAGACCCGCTCGTACGCGCCGAACCCGGGGTCGCCGGGGAGCAGCGACGGCGGGAACGCGAAGATCTCGCTCGCCGGCTTCAGCGAGGACGTCACCATCCACCACGTCGGGAAGACGAACGGGACGAGGAGCACCAGCAGCACCCCGTAGAGCACGAGCCTGGCGCGCCGGGGCAGCTTATGACTCATGGAAGACCCACTTCTTGCGCATCTGCCACTGCACGACGGTGAGCACGAGCACGATGAGGAAGAGCAGCACGGAGAGCGTCGCGCCGTAGCCGAAGTGGTGGAACTCGAACGCCTGCTGGTAGAGGTAGTAGACGAGGACCGTGGTGGAGTTGCCGGGGCCGCCCTGGGTGAGCACGGCGATCTGGGCGAACACCTGGAGCGAGCCGACCACCGTGATGATCGAGGTCAGCAGGATCGTCGGGCTGATCAGCGGCACCGTGATGCGGAGGAACTGCCGCCACCGCCCGGCGCCGTCCACCGTGGCGGCCTCGTACAGCTCCCGCGGCACGCCCTGCAGCGCGGCCAGGAACAGGACCATGTTCAGGCCCACGTTCTTGAAGACCTGCACGACGACCACCGAGATCATCGACGAGGTCTCGCCGCGCAGCCAGTTGGGCCCCTCGACGCCGATCAGGTCGAGCCCGGCGTTGATGCCGCCGTTCTTCTGCAGCAGGAAGCCCCACACGATCGTCCAGGCGACCAGCGAGACCACGACGGGCGAGAAGAACAGCGTGCGGAGGACGATGCTGCCGCGCAGCTTCTGGTTGAGCAGCACTGCGAGCGCCAGCGCGAGGCTCAGGTTCAGCACCACCAGGCCGACGGAGAAGAACGCGGTGGCGCGCAGCACGCCCGGCAGCTTGGGGTCGTCGGCCAGCGCCCGGTAGTTGTCCGCGCCGACCCCGTGGAAGCTGCCGGCCAGCACGTTCCACTCGTGGAAGCTGTACCAGAAGACCAGGACCAGCGGGATGAGGACGAACAGGACGCTGCCCAGCAACTGCGGGGCGATGAACAGGTAGCCGGCCAACTGGTCCCGGCGGCGGGCGGTCCAGAAGGGCCGCCGGGAGCCGTCCCCGCGCGGGCGCGGGTCCGCCGCCTTGGTCCGGGCGCGTTCCAGGGTCGCCATGGCGGCGCCGTCACTTCTCCAGTTGCGGCTGGATCGCCGAGCAGACGTCCTGGAGCGTCTTCGCCACGTCGGCGTCCGGCTTCCAGAGCGGGTCGAGCGCGGCGCGTACGGCGTCGAAGAGCTCGGCCTGGTTGGTGTGGGTGGGCTTGACCTTCCCGTTCTCGATGCCGCCGATGACGACCTCTTCGAGCTGCGCGGGCTTGAGCTGCGGGTTGCTCGTGGCGAGGGTGTCCGCGTCCAGTTGGGAGGCGCGGGCCTGCGGGAAGTAGCGGCCGAGTGCGGCGGAGTTCTTCTCGTTCGTCATGAACGCCAGGAAGTCGACGGCCTCCTCCACGTTGTCGCCGTTGCCCAGGACTCCGAGACCGGCCTGCCCGATCACGTCGTACGAGCCGGCGGGGCCCTCCGGCAGCGGCACGAAGTCCCAGCCGAAGCTGTCGTCCAGCAGCGAGGCGCGGCTGATCTGGGTGACGGTCATCGCCGCCTCGCCGGCGAAGAAGTCCGCGGTGGTGCCCGGCGCGGGCATCGCCTCGTCGGCGAAGATCGCGTCGTGCAGGAAGGTCATCGCCTCGGTCATCTCCGGCTCGTCGAACGCGCAGGTTCTGCCGTCCTCGCTCCAGGGCTCGGCGCCCCAGCCGTCCCAGACGGTGGCGAGGTTGTCCCACATCTTGTAGTCGAAGTCGCGGATGACCATGCCGGCCTCGCCGGTCTCGGCCCGTACCGCGCCGCCGACCTTCGCCACCTCCTCCCAGGTCCACTTGGATTGCTCGATCAGCTCGGCCGGGGCGGGCTGGCCGGCCTCCTTCAGCATGTCGGTGTTGACGAAGACGCCGAACGGGGAGGTGGAGAAGGGGTAGGCGTAGAGCTTGCCCTCGTGCTGCCACAGCTTCTTCGCCGCCGGCAGCACGTCCTCGTCGTCCTCGATCTCGGCGAGCGCGCCGGAGGCGACGAAGTCGGGCGCAGAGTTCTCGAAGATCCAGGCCAGGTCCGGGGCCTTGCCGCCGGCTATCTGGGTGGTCAGCGCGGTGGTGTAGCTCTCGACCGGCAGGGTGTCGAACTTGATCTCCTTCACGTCCGGGTTCTTCTTGCGGTAGTCCGCGGCGATCGAGTTCAGCAGCTTCAGATGCTCCTCGTTGCCGGTCCAGATGGTCATGCGCAGCGTGACCGGGCCGCCGTCGGAGCCGGAGCCGCCGTCGGAGCCGCCGCACGCGGTGAGTGCGAGCAGGCCGGCGGCGGCGAGGGCGACGGGCCTTCCGCGGACGAGTGTTCCCCGGCCGGGCCGGGTGCGATGCCGTGTTGACGAAGACATGCGGGTGCCTCCTGTGATGTCGGGTCGGTCGGTGACCGCCGGTCAGTAACCGCTGATGTCGGGCCAGCGCAGTTCGACGCCGTGGGCGGTCAGCGTGCGCTGGAAGTCCTGGAGAAGGCGGGGGGTGTTGCGTACGGCGCGGGGGGTGAGGCCGTGCGTGAGGCAGTGGGCCGCGAGCAGCCCGGCGGCCTCGCCGATGTTCCACTCGACGGGGTGCAGGCGGTAGCAGCCGTTGGTGATGTGGGTGGTGCCGATGTTCTTGCCGGCGGGGACCAGGTTCTCCGTGCGCTGCGGAAGCAGCGCGCCGAGCGGGATCTCGAACGGGCTGGACGGCACGTCGATGTAGGTGTCGCGGCCGGTGGAGGGGTGCAGGTCGATGCGGTACATGCCGATGCCGACCGAGTCCGGGTAGCTCACCGCACCCTTGCCGCCGCGCACGTCGAGCGACAGGTCCTGCTCCACGACGGTGTACTCGGCCCGGATGCGCCGCGATTCGCGGATGTACGGGGCCATCGCCAGCCCGTCCGCGCCGCCGCCGGTGACGTCGCCGCGCAGCCGCAGGCCGGGGAAGCCGGTGCCGCCGTCGGGCCGCGGGGCCTCGGTCTGCATCCAGTACAGCAGCGACAGCGACAGCCCGCGGGCTTCCTCCAGCCGCGCCGCCGCGTCCGGCACGTCGATCACCGGGGCCTCGAAGTAGTCGACCATCGGCCAGTTGACGAGCGTGACGTCGCTGGCGTACGTCCCGGGCGCGAACTGGTCGCGGGCGGCGATCCGCCGGAACGTCCACAGGTTCGTGTCCCCGCCGCTGCGCCGCTGGTCGGCGACGACGGCGAGCGGGTCGTCGCCCGGGTTCGGGGTGAACTCGCGCTCCACCAGCTCCAGCGTCCGCGGGTGCGGGGCCCGCCAGGAGAGCAGCGGAGCGCCCCAGAACTCCGGCTCGTAGTCGCGCCAGAAGCCGTACGAGGCGGGCCGGTCGATGGTGTGGTCGCCGTCGACGTGGTCGACCGCGAAGCAGTACGACACCGCCTGCATGTTGAGCGGCTGTGCCTCGTCCGGGCCGCTTGGCTCGCCGGTCTCGGCGCCGGACTCGAAGCCGGTGACGTACTCGGTGCCGGTCAGCGGCAGCAGTTCGCCGGTCTCGGTGGCGTCCAGCACGTACGGCGCGGTGAGCACCAGCGGCTCGCCGCCGCCGGGGCGCTCCACCGTCACCGAGACGACCCGGTCGCCGTCCGTCTCCGCGGCCACCGGGCGGTAGGGCTGCAGCACGGTCAGCCGGCCCGCGCCGCGGTACGGGGCCAGCAGCTCGTCGATCACCGCGACGGCCACCCGCGGCTCGTGGCAGAGCCGGCTGACGTGCCCGGCACCCGGGTTGAGGTCCGGCTTGGCGCGGGCGGCGGCCGTGAGCGGGTAGTGGCGGCGGTAGTAGTCGCGGATGCCGTCGCGCAGCGCCCGGTACGAGGCGGTGGCGCCGAACTGCTCGATCCAGGTGTGCTCGTCGGGGGGCACGGCCTGGCTGGTGAGCTGGCCGCCCAGCCACTCGTACTCCTCGGTGAGGATCACCGAGCGGCCGGCGCGCAGCGCGCCGAGCGCTGCGGCGACGCCTCCGGTGCCGCCGCCGACGACGAGGACGTCCGCGTGCATGGGCTACTCCTTGGGGTGCTGAGTGGGAGGTGGGGGCAGGTGGGTCGCGGGCAGGTGGGTCGCGGGCAGGGGTGTCAGCGGGCGGGGGCGGCGAGCGTGACGCCCTCGACGAGGCGGCAGTCCAGCAGCCGGCGGGTGTGCTCCGCCCGGCCGTGCAGCATGCCGGTGAGCAGGTCGACGGCCTGCCGGCCCATCTCGGTGCGGCGCAGCCGGAAGCCGGTGAAGTCCACCGGCGGGTCCACCGGCGCGGTGGGGTCGCCGAGCGCCAGCATCGACAGATCCCGCGGTACGTCCAGGCCGCGGGCCGCAGCCGCCTCGTACAGCTTGACCGCGTCGTGCAGGAACTCCACGAACACCGCGGTCACCCCCGCGTCGAGCAACTGCTCCAACTGCTCCGCGGCCGGCTCCCCGCGCGCCCCCAGGTGCGGCGCGCCGGATCCTGCCACCTGCCGGAAGCCGGTGAGCCGGTCGTCGGACGACTCCGCGCCCGCGCCCGGCCCGGCGAACGCCAGCCGCCGGTGCCCCAGGGCCCGCACCCGCTCCACGAGCCGGGCGGTGGCGGAGACGTAGTCGGCGCCGATGTACGGCACGGGCCCGCCGTCCGCGTCGTCGCGGCGGCCCACGCAGACGAAGGGGTAGCGCTCGGCGACCAGCCGGCTCAGCTCCTCGTGCGGGATCTCGCGGCCGAGGAGCACGCAGCCGTCCGCGACCCGCAGCCGGTTGTTCTCGTGGAAGATGCGCCGCCGCCCGGCAGTCACCGGGGCGGAGGTGAAGAGCAGCAGGTCGCAGCCGCTGCGCTCGGCGCTCTCCTCGATGCCGCGCAGGAACGGGTGGTAGAAGTCGGCGCTGGTGCTGGGGAAGACGGGCTCGTAGGTGAAGACCCCGAGTATCTGGTTGAGCTGCTTGGTCAGCCGGCGGGCCATGGGGTCGGCGGCGTAGCCGGTCTCGCGGATCACGCGCAGCACCCGCTCGCGGGTCTCGGGGGCGATCCGGGCGGCGTCGGGGCGGTCGTTGAGCACGAGCGAGACCGTGGTCTGACTGACGCCGGCGAGCCGGGCGATGTCGCGCTGGGTGAGCCTGCCGGGGGCTTCTGGCATGGGAGTCGGGGCCTTCACAGTGGGTAGCTAATGCGTATTGCCTGACTGTTGTGCGAGGAACCTAGAGCTGCCCGCGGAGGGCCGTCAAGGGGTGTTGCAGCAGTGGTAATGCGAATTAGCAGATTACCGAGGGGATGGGCGCCCCGATTGCACCAAGTTCGTGGCATACGCGGGGGAATGCGTACCGCGCGGCCGTGGCGGCGGCCAACCGGACGCGGACCGGCCCGCCTTCGCCGTCGCTGCGGCCCGCCGGTCCCGGACCGAGGAAGGGCGGCCACGGGCCCTCGCGGCAGCGGCCGCGAGCGGCACCGGGCCCCGGCCGCGCCCTCACGCGCCGGGCACGGGCCCCCGGTGGGTCAGCGACACGGCCGCCCCGCGCGCCGCGGACCCCGGCGGCGCGATCTCCTCCGGCTCGCGCCAGCTCCCGTCCCGCAGCGTCCACGTGGCGTGCACCGCGCCGTCCGCGCCCGCGAAGACCGCGTCCAGCCGCTGCGCCGCCGCCCGCTGCCCGAGGCCGATCGCGGTCGCCGGCGCGCACATGCCCGGCGGGGCGGCGGTCACAGGACCGCGCCAGCCCTCCTCGCCGCCCGCCGACAGCGCCAGCACCGAGCCGTCGACGCCGGCGACCATCGCGGTCAGCCGCTCCGCGGACTTCCCGTACGCGAGCGAGACCGGTGAGCCGGGCGCGCAGTTGCCCGCGGGCGCGACGACCTCGGGACCGGTCCACGGGCCGCCGCCGTCGGCCAGCATGACCTGCACCGAGCCGTCCGCGCCGGTGAACAGCGCGGTCAGCCGGCCGGCGTCGGCCTGGGACGCGAGCGTCACCCCCGTGCCCGGCGCGCAGGTGCCGGGCGGGGCCAGGACGGCGGGCCCGTGCCACGGGTGGTCGACGTCCGCCCACAGCACCTGTACGGACCCGTCGGCACCCGCGAACACCGCCTCCAGCCGCTCGGCGGGACCGCTCCGGCCCAGCCCGACCGGGGTACCGGGCGCGCAGGTGCCGGGCGGGGTGAGGGGCGCGGGCCCGCGCCACGGCTCACCGCCCGCGGCCCACAGCGTCAGTACCGCGCCGTCGGCCCCGGTGCACAGGGCGTCCAACTGGTCCCGCGTCCGCTGGTGCCCGAGCGTGACGGCGGCGCCGGGCGGGCAGGTCCCCGGCGGGGCGACCGCCGCCGGGGCGTGCCAACCCCGGTTCCGTACGGACGACATGACTTGAATCGACCCGTCCCTGCCCGCGTACGCCGCGTCCAGCCGGCCGGCGGACGCGCGGTGGGCCAGCCTGACGGGGGCGCCGGGACGGCAACTCCCCGCGGGTGCGACGACAGTGGGCCCGCGCCAGGGTCCGCCGTCCGCCGCCGACAGTGAACACACCGTTCCGTCCGGTCCGGTGAAGAGCGCACCCGCCTGGGAAGGGGCGTCCGATTGCGGCATCGTGGCCTCCGGGTCAGAGGCCGCCGGCCCCGTTTCGAGCGCGACGACCTGGGGGGACCTCACCACGTGTTCGACGGCGATCACGCCGTGCGGCGGCGGGTCCCGGAATGCGGAACCGCCGTCGTGTCGGAAGTGCGTCACGTCATCCCCTTCAGATGGCACGGTGCTGTCCCCGTGCGGTGCCCCTCGTTGGTAACACCCTGCCCCCCGGCAGTCGATCGTCGTTTGAGGCTATGCCGCGCCCCGGCCGTGCGGCGGCTGTCAAGACCGCGGAGACGCCTGAAGGGGTGATCACGTGGGGGGAATTCCAGCCATGATGCGGCCGGATTCGGCCCCGGGCGCGGGGGAAGGAGGGGCCTATGACGCGATCGTGGTGGGGCTGGGGCACCGTCGAGGACGCCGTGCGGGGCACCGAACTCGCCGCACTGCTCGACCGGGTGCGGCTGCTGTCGAGCGCCGAGCCCGTCGACCACGCGCCCCCGCCCGTCGCCGCCCTCGGCCTGCCCCCGCCCCGGGTCGAGCCGCCCGCCGCGCTGGCCGGCCTCTGCTCCGCCGACCCCGGGGACCGCGCCGCGCACACCCACGGCAAGGCGTTCCGCGACGTCGTACGCAACCTCCACGGCGACCTGCGCCACCCGCCGGACCTCGTCGCCCGCCCGCGCCACGAGCGCGACGTCGCCGACCTGCTCGACTGGTGCACCGGCGCGGGCGTCGCCGCGATCCCCTACGGCGGCGGCAGTTCCGTGGTCGGCGGCATCGAGCCGCGCTTCACGGACGGGCGCCCGGCCGTCACCCTCGACCTGGGGCGGCTGGACGCCGTGCTGGAGGTGGACGCGACGAGCCGCGCCGCCCGCATCCAGGCGGGCGTGTACGGGCCGCGGCTCGCGGCCCAACTGCGCCCGCACGGGCTGGCGCTGCGGCACTTCCCGCAGTCCTTCGAGTTCTCCACCCTCGGCGGCTGGCTGGCCACCCGCGCCGGCGGCCACTACGCCACCCTCCACACCCACATCGACGATCTCGTGGAGTCCCTGCGGGTGGTCGCGCCGGTTGGCACCGGTGAGTCCCGCCGGCTGCCGGGCTCCGGCGCGGGCCCGTCGCCCGACCGGCTCTTCCTCGGCAGCGAGGGCGCGCTCGGGGTGATCACGGAGGCGTGGCTGCGGCTCCAGGCGCGGCCGCGGTGGCGCGCGCGGGCGTCGGTGCGCTTCGATGACTTCGCCGCGGCGGTGGCGGCGACCCGGGCGGTCGCGCAGACCGGCCTGCACCCGGCGAACTGCCGGCTGCTCGACCCGGCCGAGGCACTGGTCAACGCGGGGGTCGGCAGCGGCGGTGGCGTACTGGTGCTGGGCTTCGAGTCCGCGGACCACCCGGTGGCCGGCCGGCTCGCGCGGGCGCTGGAGCTGTGCCGCGACCACGGCGGCGTACCGGACGAGCCGGGGGAGTCGGGCGTACGGGACGAGTCCGGCGGTGCTGCGCAGCGGGGCGGGCGGCCCGGCGCCGGGGAGCCGGGCGAGCCGGGTACCGGCGGCGGCGCGGGCGCGGCCTGGCGGTCGGCGTTCCTGCGGATGCCGTACCAGCGCGACGCCCTCGCCCGGCACGGCATGATCGCCGAGACCTTCGAAACCGCCTGCACCTGGGACGCCTTCGGCGCGCTCCACCACGCCGTCACCGACGCGGCGCACCGCGCCGTGCGCGCGGTCACCGGCGGCGCGGGCGTGGTCACCTGCCGCTTCACGCACGTCTATCCGGACGGCCCGGCGCCGTACTTCGGCGTCATCGCGCCGGGCCGCTGGGGCAGCACCGTGGCGCAGTGGGACGACATCAAGGCCGCGGTCTCGGAGGCGATCGCGGCGCACGGCGGCACCATCACGCACCACCACGCCGTCGGCCGCGACCACCGGCCGTGGTACGACCGGCAGCGCCCGGACCCCTTCGCCGCGGCGCTCGCCGCCGCCAAGTCGGCGCTCGACCCGGCCGGCATCCTCAACCCCGGGGTGCTCGTCCCCGAGCGCTGACACCGCGTGGCCCCACCGCGGGGCGGCGGCCGCGGCGGAAGCGCTACTGCCCCGGCTGCCCGGTCGCGGGCTGCTGCGCCGGCTGCGGCGGTACGGGCGGGGGCCGGTGCTGCGGCTGCTGCGGGACTGCCTGCGCGGGCGGCTGCGGCTCCCGGGCCTCCTGGCCGGGCGCGGACTGCCGTGCCTGCGCGGCCTGTTGCGGCTGCCGGTCCTGCGGTTCCCGGTGCTGCGGCTCCCGGTCCTGGGGCTGCCGGTCCTGCGGCTGCCGGTCCTGGGGCCGGCCCAGGCGCCGTCCGGCCGGGTCCGCGATGGCGACCACCGACTGCTGCGCCTCCGCGAGCCGTGTGCGCGCCTCCTCGATGCGCTTGGCGTAGCGTTCCTGCTCCACCGCCGCCCGGATCTCGATCCGCTCCGCGGCCTGCCAGGCCCGGTCGCGCAGGTCCGCCGCCTCCAGCTCGGCCTCGCGCAGCAGCCCGGTCGCGTACTTCGCGTTGCCGTCGCGCCGCCGCAGATACTCCGAGCGCACCGCCTCGGCCTGCCGCTCCGCCGCCCCCAGGGCGTCCTCCAGTTCCTGCAGCCGCGAGCCCGTCTCGCCGGCCAGCTTGCCCTCGCGCTCGGCCTGCGCCGCCTGCTGCGCACCGATGTGCGCGGCGGCCTCCAGCGTCACCTGCTGCGCGCGCTGCCGGGCGTCCTCGCGGGTGGCGTCCGCCTGCCGCTGCGCGTCGGCGACGATCTGCCCCGCGGTCTCGTGCGCCTGCTTGATCCGCTGCCGCGCCCGCTGCTCGGCGTCGGCCCGTATGCGCTCGGCGTGCCGCTCCGACTCCTTGGCGCGCTCGGTCGCGGCGGCGCGGGCGGCCTCCTTCAGCTCCCGGCACTCCTCCGCGGCCCGGGCGAGCACCCGGTCCGCCTCGGCCTTGGCGTCCAGGAAGAGCTTGCGGGCGGTCTCACCCAGCGACTCGTACGTCTGCGGGCCCAGCGCGGCGGCCTGTTCGAGGAGCTGTGCCAGATGCCGCCCGCTCGCCTCCACCCGCGCTTCCAGGTCTCTGGCGTGGCGTACGGCGGCCTCCCGCTCGGCGAGCAGGTCGCCGACGACGCGGTCGACCTGCTGCGGCGAGTAGCCGCGGCTCCTCGTGGCCATCATGAAATCGCCGGGTTGCATCATCTCGCCCATCGTGCCCTGTCGTCTCGGCTACGCACTTCACCCCATGATGCTGCATCCGCGACCCGGAACCGGTGCCCGGGCCGGGTCGCAGGCGGGTAGCGTGGCGTCGTCGGCGCGCTCGCGCAAGTCCCGTGGCAGAGCCGCGCGGTGGCGCCCCGGGGAGCACCGCGCCGCCGCCGCGGGCGGGCGCCGCCCGCGGTGTCGGACGCGTCACATTTCGGCGGCGTACGGTCCCGGGTGCGGGAGAGAGCGCTCTCTCACCGCCGCCCCCCGGACGGTATAAAGGCTGCATGGCAACAGAACCCCGGCCGCCCGGCCGCCCCGCCACCCTGGAGGACGTGGCCCGGGAGGCGGGGGTGTCCCGGGCGACGGCCTCGCGGGTCATCAACGGCTCGTCCACCGTCGACGCCGCGCTGCGCCGCAAGGTGGAGGAGGCGATCACCGCCACCAGCTACGCGCCGAACCGGGCCGCCCGCTCCCTGGTCACCCGGCGCACCGACTCCGTCGCGCTGGTGGTCTCCGAGCGCGAACAGCGCCACGTCGCCACGCCGTTCATCGGCCGGATGTTCACCGACCCGCACTTCGGCCGCGTCCTCAGCGGGCTGCTCCAGGTGCTGCGCCCGGCCGGGATGCAGACGGTGCTGATGGTCGCCGACGACGACGCGTCGCGGCGGCAGGTGCTCGCGTACCTGCGCCAGGGACACGTCGACGGCGTCGTCCTCATCTCCTCGCACCCCGACGACCCGCTGCCCCGGATGCTCTCGGAGACGGCGCTGCCCACCGTGCTGGCCGGCCGCCCGAACCGGGCGGCGGTGCTGCCGTACGTGGAGGTGGACCAGCGCGCGGGCGCCAGGCTGGCCGCGGAGCGCCTGGTCGCCCAGGGGCGCCGGCTGATCTGCACGGTGGCGGGCCCGCAGGACATGCCGGCCGCGCAGGAGCGCCTGGAGGGGTTCCGCGACGCGCTCGCCGCGCTGGGCGTGGCCGGACTGCCGTGGGCGGAGGGCGACTTCACCCGGGCGGGCGGCGCCGCCGCGATGCGCCGGCTGCTGGGGGAACATCCCGGAGTGGACGGGGTGTTCGTCGCCTCCGACCTGATGGCGCTGGGCGTGGTGCCGGTGCTGCTGCGGGCCGGGCGCCGGGTGCCGGAGGACGTGGGCGTGGTCGGGTTCGACGACAGCGAGGCCGCGGAGGCGTCGGAGCCGGCCCTGACGACCGTGCGGCAGCCGGTGGAGGACATGGCGTGCGAGATGGCGCGGCTGCTGCTGCGGCAGATCAGGGAGCCCGCCGCCGCGCCGCCCTCGGTGGTCTTCCGCCCCACGCTCGTCGTACGGGAGTCCTCCTGAGGCCCGGTCCCCGCGGGACCCCCCCGCCCCCGGCGTCCGCATGACCGGGGGCGGGGCCTGCGCACCCGCCGGTGCGGCTCAGGGGTAGGAGACGACCTTGGAGGGGATCGTCGAGGTACCCGAGGTCGGTGCGCCGTGGTCGTTGATCACGTGGGCGTACTGCCCCTGACCGCCGAGCGAGACGACCATGATGTGGTGGAACGTGATCCCGGAGCCGGTCGGCGTGGCGAAGCCGTGCTCCTGCACGATGCTCGGGGCGACGTTGTAGTAGCAGTAACTGCCCATGCCCCAGCCCTCGTGCTGGCCGACGTCGTCGGCGACCTTGTACGCGGCGTAGCCGCGCAGGCTGCCGTTCTGGATGGCGGCCTGGTTCGGCGCGTCGTACGCCTTCTCGTTCTGGAAGAAGATCGTCCGGCCGCGCTCGCCGTTCCACTGCACGTCGTACTTGTTGAAGTGCTCGACGAAGAGCCCGGTGGCCAGCACGTCGTCGCCGTTGACCACGACGCCGTAGTCGCACCGGTTGGTCTCCCAGCCGACGCCGTCGCCGTGGTCGGCGCGCCACACCCAGGTGTGGTCGACGACCACGTGCCGGCTGTTGATCACCATGCTGGTGGTCGCCTTGCCGGGACCCGCCCCGCCGATGCGGATGAACACGTCCTGGAGCGTCGTCGGGTTGTTCGCGTGGTCCGCGGCCGAGCCGTCCGGGCCGACCTGGAGCAGCACGTCGGAGTTCTGCGGCCCGGCGTCCAGCAGGAAGCCGGCGAGGCGTACCCCGTCGACGTCGGCGACGGTCATGGCGCGCACCCCGCCGTCCGGGATGATCGTGGGGTAGCCGATGCCGAGCACCACGGTGTCCGCCCGGTCGATCGCGATCGGCGCGTCGACGTGATAGATGCCCGGGGTGAGCAGGAGGTGCTTGCCCTCCCGCAGGGCCGCGTTGATGCTCGCGGCGGTCGCGCCCTGCTTGACGATGTGGAAGTCGGACAGCGGCAGTGACTGTCCCTGCGGGCTGCCGCCGCCCCAGGTGGTGCCGCGGGCGTTGCGGCGCAGCGCGGGGAGGAAGACGCGGTACCCGTCGCCGTCGACGTAGAGGAACGGCTTCTCGCGGGAGATCGGCGTGGTGTCCAAAGTGGTGTACGGCGGGTCGGGGAAGGACTGCGCCGGGGCGCCCTCGACGCCGGAGAAGACCATGTTCCACACGGCGTTGAGCCAGCCGCCGATGCTGCTGCCGCGGGTGTACCACTGCTGCTGCGAGTACGGCTGCACCGTGCCGTCGATGCGGCTGTCGGCGATGTAGCCGCCGCTGGCCCAGCCGTAGCCGTCGGGCGCGAGGTTGAGGTTGCCGCGCACGTGCATGCGGCGGAACGGGGCGGCCTGGGAGACGGCGAAGCGGTTGGTGCCGTTGACGGGGCTGAGCGACAGGTTCTCCGCGGAGCGCCAGAAGTTCTGGGTGGCGTTGCCCTGGAACCAGCCGGCGTCCACGGTCACGTCCCCGTTGATGTGCGTGTCGTCGGGGGAGAGGCCCAGGCCGATGATCGAGGTGTAGAAGCCGAGCTGGGCGTTGAGGCCGTTGTACGTGCCGGGCTTGAAGAGCAGCGCGTAGCGGCCGGTGCCGAACTGCGCCGACTCCTGCTGCCGGAAGATCTGGTCCAGCCGCCCCTGGATGTCGGGCGAGGACGGGTCGAAGAAGATCACGTTGGGCCCGAGGTCCGGGTCGGCGAGCGGCCGGGCCGCGGACCGCCGCGGCGCCGCGGTCGCCTGGGAGACCGCCGCGCCCGTGGCCGGCACCGCGGCCGCCGCCGCGGCGGCGGCGAGCACGGTGCGGCGGGACGGGCCGGATCTGGCGGGCGGAGCGGGCGAGTCACCGGTGGGGGGTACGCGCATGGGTCACGTCTCCTGAGTCGTCGGCTCTTCGATCAGGCTTCAAGGAATGAACGCTCCAGCGGGAGAGAGCGCTCTCTCGTGCCCGATTCGGTTTACGCCCGCGGGGACGCGCCGTCAAGGGGATGCGCACACAACGGCCGTAGCCGCGTGGTGAGTTCAAGGAGTGTGCACAGGCGGGCCCGCCTTCCCCGATGCTAAGCAACCCGGGTTGACTATCTGCCGTTAGTCAACTTAGGTTGCCTGTATGGCAGACGACGATCCGGCAGACGCGCTGGCGGCGGTCGCGGCCCTGCGCCGCCTCGCCGACCGGCTGGAGGACGCCGCCGTGGAGCGGGCGATGCGCACCGGCTGGAGCTGGCCGCAGGTCGCCGAGGCGCTCGGCGTCACGCGCCAGGCGGTGCACAAGAAGCACGCCAAGCGGCTCATCGCCGCCGGCGTGACGCTGAGGAGGCGGGGATGAGCACGTTCGACAGGTATCTGCAGGCGGTGCTCCTGACCGCCGAGGCCGAGGCCCGCGAGGACGGCTCCGCGGCCATGGAGGCGCGGCACGTGCTGCTCGCGGTCGCCGCCCAGGACGGCACCGAGCCGCAGCGTGTCCTGGCCGCCGCCGGTCTCGGCCGCGCGGAGCTGAAGGCCGCGCTCGACCGGGAGTTCGCGCACAGCCTCGGCGCCGCGGGCGTCGCGCCCGGCGCGTTCGACCTGCGCGCCACCCCCGACCCCGGCCGCCGGCCGCAGTTCGGCGCCTCGCTCAAGCTCGTCCTCGACCGGATGGCCGGCGCCCACCGCAAGAAGGACCTCACGCCGCTGCACGTGCTGGACGCCCTCCTCCGGGCCGAGGTCGGCACCGTGCCCCGCGCGCTGGACCTGGCGGGCGTCGACCGGGCCGCCCTCGCGGCGCGCGTACGGGAGGCGCTGTGAGCGCCGCCGCGGCCGTCGCGGTCGAGGGGCTGCGCATGCGCTACGGCGCCGCGGACGTCCTGCACGGCGTGGACCTGCACGTCCGGTACGGCGAGACGGTCGCCCTCCTCGGGCCCAACGGCGCCGGCAAGACCACCACGATCGAGATCCTCGAAGGCTTCAGGCCCCGCTCCGCCGGCGAGGTCGCCGTGCTGGGCACCGACCCCGCGCAGGGCGACGAGCGGTGGCGCGCCCGCGTCGGCGTCGTGCTGCAGTCCTGGCGTGATCACGGCAAGTGGCGCGTCCGTGAACTGCTCGCCCACCTCGCCTCGTACTACGCCTGTGCCGGCCGCACCCCCTGGGACCCCGGCGAACTCGCCGACGCCGTCGGCCTCGGCGGCCGGGGCGAGCAGAGGATCCGGACCCTCTCCGGCGGCCAGCGCCGCCGCCTGGACGTCGCCATCGGCATCGTCGGCCGCCCCGACCTGCTCTTCCTCGACGAGCCCACGACCGGCTTCGACCCCGAGGCCCGGCGCGGCTTCCACCGTCTCGTACGGGACCTGCGCGCCGCCGGCACCACCGTGCTGGTCACCACCCACGACCTGCACGAGGCCGAAGTCCTCGCCGACCGCATCGTCATCCTCGACGCCGGCCGCGTCCTCGCCGACGGCACCCCCGCGGAGCTGGCCCGCCGCATCGCGGGCGCCGACCGCGTCCGCTGGCGCCACCGCGGCCGGCCCCGCGTCCACGCCACCGACGACTCCACCGCCTTCGTCCGCGGCCTCTTCGAGCGGCACGGCGAGGAGATCGCCGAACTGGAGGTCCGGCGCGCGTCGCTGGAGCAGACCTACCTCGCCCTCGTCCAGGCGGCGGAAGGCGCGCCCGCGGGCGCGGCGGAAGGCGGCGCCCGGTGAACGCCTGCGTGCTGCGCGCCGGGCTGCGGCGCGGCGCCATCGAGCTGCGCCAGTCCTTCACCAACGGCGCCGAGCTCTTCAGCCACCTCTTCTGGCCGCTGCTGATGCTGGGCGTGCTCTGGTTCCTGCGCGGGCGGGAGTTCGGCTCCACCGGCTTCATGCTCGGCGCCCTGACCCTCCCCGGCATCCTCGGCATGAACGTGTCCTTCGGCATGGTCACCATGAGCCAACTGCTCACCGCCGAGCGGGAGGACGGCACCCTGCTGCGCGCCAAGGCCACCCCCCACGGCATGGGCGGCTACCTCGTCGGCAAGGTCGTCTCCGTCGCCGGCGGCCTCCTCGCCGACCTCGCGCTCTTCCTCGTCCCCGCGCTCTTCCTCGTCGGCGGCCTGCACCTCGACCCGGGCGCCTGGCTCCACCTGGCGGGGATCGTCGCGCTCGGCATGGTGGCGACGCTGCCCGCCGGGGCCGTGCTGGGCTCGGTGTTCGGCGACGCCCGTGCACAGGGCCTGATCCAGCTCCCGGTGCTCGCGCTGATCGGGATCTCCGGCATCTTCTACCCGATCACCGCGCTGCCCGAGTGGCTGCAGTGGACCGCGCAGGTCTTCCCGCTCTACTGGCTCGGGCTCGGCATGCGCGCCGTGATGCTGCCCGACGCGGCGGCGGCGGTGGAGCTCGGCGACTCCTGGCGGCAGGCCGAGACGGTGGGCGTGCTCGGCGCCTGGGCGGTGCTGGGCCTGGCGGTGGCGCCGGTGGTGCTGCGCCGGATGGCGCGCCGGGAGTCCGGTTCGAAGGTGGCCGCCCGCCGCGAGCGCGCCCTGCAGCGGGTGCGCTGAGCGCCGGTACGGGCCGCGCCCCGGCCCGCCGGGGTCGTCAGGCTGCCGTCCAGGCGCGGAGCTTCTCCGGGTTGCGCATCGCCCAGATGCGCGTGATCCGCCCGTCCGCCACGGCGAACGCGAGCACCGACACCGTGACCCCGTCCAGCCGTGCCACCACCCCGGGCTGCCCGTTCACCGTACGTTCGAGCAGCTCGATGCCGGGCTGCTGCTCCCGTACCTCCGCCAGCCCCCGCGCGATCGACTCGCTCCCGACCACGGGCCGCAGCACCGCCGGCACCAGCCCGCCGCTGTCCGGGGTGGACGTCGCGGCCGGGTCCAGGAGCCCGACCAGGGCGCCGATGTCTTTCGCCGCCCAGGCCCGCCGGAACTCCCGTACCAGCGCGGCGTGGTGCTCCGCCGCCGCGGGGCGCCGCGCCGTACGGATCCGGCGGCGGGCCGACGACGCCAGCTGCCGGCACGCCGCGGGCGACCGGCCGACGATCCCGGCCACCTCCGGGAACGGGTAGCGGAACACGTCGTGCAGCACGAACGCCACCCGCTCCGCCGGTGTCATCGACTCCAGCACCACGAGGAACGCCATGTGCACCGACTCGTCCATCGTCACGAGGTCCGCCGGATCCACCGCGTCCGCGTACGCCCCGCCCACCCGGCCGCCCACCAGCTCCGCCCGGTCCGGCAGCGGCTCCGGCAGCCACTCGCCCACGTACCGCTCCCGCCGGACCCGCGCGGACCCGAGCAGGTCCAGGCAGACGCGCCCCGCGACCTTCGTCAGCCAGCCGCCCGGGGAGACGACGGCGGCCCGCCGCTCCGCGGGCATCGCATACCAGCGGGCGTACGTCTCCTGCACCACGTCCTCGGCGTCGGCCAGGGAGCCGAGCAGCCGGTAGGCGAGGTTCGTCAGCCGCCGCCGCTCGCTCGCGATCCCGGCGGGCCCCGGGTCGAGGCGGCCGGGTTGCTGCGCGGACGGTGTGGTCATGGTGCGGGTGCTCCTCGGTCGCGTGACAGGTCTCCCCCGTAGGACGAAACGGGCCGCCCGACTGTGAGGCCGGGCCCGCGGTCTCACACTTGGGGCGGCCGGTACGTCTTAGTCACAGGGATCGCGCGGGCGAAGCGCGTGCCCCGTCGTGAACCACCCCCGAGCCGGACCGCGGAGTGAGAGGCCCACCATGGAATCCGAGAGCCCCGTCAAGGCGGCCGTCATCTACTACAGCGCCACCGGCATTGTGCACTCGCTCGCGCTCGCGGCGGTGGAGGGCGCCGAGAAGGCGGGTGCGGAGGTGCGGCTGCGGCGCGTGCCGGAGACGGCGGGGGAGGGGGCGATAGCGGCGAGACCCGAGTGGGCACGGCACCGCGGCGGGACCGCGGACGTGCCCGAGGCCGCCGTCGACGACCTGGACTGGGCCGACGTGGTGCTCTTCGGCACCCCGACGCGGCTCGGGAACATGTCCGCCCAGGTGAAGGCGTTCATCGACACCACGGGACCGCTGTCGTCCGCGGGCGGGCTCGCGGACAAGGTGTACTCCGCCTTCACCGCCGTCGACACCGCCCACGGCGGGCAGGGCGCCGGCCTCCTGGCCCTGGCCAACGTCTTCTACCACTGGGGCGGCATCAT
Source organism: Streptomyces sp. CNZ287 (assembly GCF_007827615.1). Classification (NCBI taxonomy): domain Bacteria; kingdom Bacillati; phylum Actinomycetota; class Actinomycetes; order Kitasatosporales; family Streptomycetaceae; genus Streptomyces; species Streptomyces sp. CNZ287. Next base: position 198,592 of record NZ_VISV01000009.1, read on the forward strand.
CGTGCCGCCCGGCAGCCCGGAGCCCGTCCCGGACGGCTCGGGGGAGGGGCCGCCCGGCGACGTGGCGCTGGAGGCGGCCCGCTACCAGGCGTGGCGCGCCGTCACGACCGCCGCCGCGCTCGGCGCCCGCCGCCCGCACCCCGTCTGAGGGCCGCGGCGGTACGGGCCGGGGGCCGGGGCCCGTTCCCCTGCCGACGGCGGGCGTGATCCGTACGATCCGCTACGGCCCGGAGCGCCCGGCGCCGCCCGCCTGCCGCTCCGTGCTCCGCTCCGCGACCCGCTCCGCATCCTGCTCCGCGTCCGCCGCGCGCCCCGCCGACCACGCCCGCCACAGCGCCGCGTACGGCCCGTCCGCGGCCCGCAGTTCGTCGTGCGTCCCGCTCTCCGCGACCCGGCCCCCCTCCATCACCACGACCCGGTCCGCCGCCGCGGCCTGGCTCAGCCGGTGCGCGACGACCAGCGCCGTACGCCCTTCGAGCGCGCGCTCCGCCGCCTCCTCCAGCCGCCGGGCGCCGAGGCTGCCCGCCTCCGCGGTGGCCTCGTCGAGCACCGCGACCGGCGGGTCGGCCAGCACCAGCCGGGCCAGCGCGAGCTGCTGGGCCCGGTCCGCCGTCAGCCGGTGACCGCCCTCGCCCACCACCGTGTCCAGTCCCTCCGGCAGCGCCTCGGCCCAGCCCAGCGCGCCCACCCGGGCCAGCGCCTCGCGCAGCTCCTCGTCGTCGGCGCCCGGCCGGGCCAGCCGCAGGTCGTCGGCGAGCCGGCCGGCGAAGACGTGCACCTCCTGGGTGACCAGCGCGACAGTACGGCCCGGCTCGTCCGGTGCCGCGCCGCCCACGTCGATGCTCCCGGCGGCCGGGACGTGGATGCCCGCGAGCAGCTTGGCCAGCGTGCTCTTGCCCGCCCCGCTCGCACCCACCAGCGCCACCTTCTCCTTCGGCCGCAGCTCCAGGTCCACGTCGCGCAGCACAGGACGGCCCGGCTCGTACGCGTGGGAGACCCCGCTCACCGACACCCCGACCGCGGGCCGCGGGCCCTCCGCGGGCCCCGTCCGGCCGGCGCCTGCGCGCGCGTCCACGACGCCGACCAGCCGTGCAAGACCCGCCGTCGCCGCCTGCGCGTCGTCGAGGAGCACCAGCGCCACGTTCACGGGCCCGAACAGCGAGTGGAAGTAGAGCGCGGCGGCCGTCGCCGTGCCGATCGACGCGGAGCCGTCGCGCACCAGCACGTACCCCGCCACAAGCACCGCGGACAGTCCCAGGTACTCCGCCACGTGCAGCCGGTTGTAGAAGCCCGTCAGCAGTCGCACCCCGCGCAGCCTGAGGTCCACCGCGGCGCGCGAGCGGGCGTCCACGCGCCCGGCGTGCAGCGCCTCCAGCCGGTGCGCGCGTACGGTGGCCGCGCCGCTGACGGTGTCGAGGAGCTGCTGTTGCTGCGCCCCGGTGGCGACGCGCTCGCGCGCGTAGAGGGGCACCGCGCGGCGGACGTACCAGCGGGCCGTGTACGCCTGCACGGGCACCGCGAGCAGCGCGGCGAGGAGGAAGCGCCAGTCGAGGACCGCCAGCGCGCCGAGCGTGAGCACGATGGCCAGGACGGAGGAGGCGAGTTGGGGCAGCGCGCCGCGGACCGCCTCGGCGACGCGGGAGACGTCGCGGGTGACGCGAGCGGTCAGGTCGCCGGAGCCGGCCTTCTCCAGCCGGTCGAGCGGCAGCCGCAGCGCGCGCTCGACGAACCGTTCGCGCAGCTCGGCGAGGACGGTCTCGCCGAGCCGGGAGACCATCGTCCGGCCGATCGCGGTCAGCACGCCCTGGCCGGCGGCCACGGCGACCAGCAGCACGACGGGCAGCGTGAGCGCGCCGGCCTCGCGGCGGTCGGTGACCAGGTCGACGATGTGGCCCAGCAGTGGCTGGGTGAGCAGCCCGACGGCGGTGGCCGCGGCCATCATCGCGAACGCGGTCCACGCCAGCGCCCGGCGCGGGCGCAGCAGTTCGCGCACGGCGGCGCGGGTGCGGGCGGGGGTGGCGGTGGGGAGCAGGTCGCGGGCGTCGCCGCCGCGCCGGTCCCGGGCCCCGTCGGGGCCGTCGTGCGCGTCGTCGTACGGGCCGGGAGCCGCGGTCATGCGAGCACCGCCGCCCGGTAGGCCGACTCGTCGCGTACGAGGTCCGCGTGCGGCCCTTCGGCGGCGACCCGGCCGGCGTCGACGAACACGACCCGGTCGGCGACCGCGAGCAGGGCGGGGCTGTTGGTGACCAGCAGGGTGGTCATCCCGGCGCGGTGGTCGCGCAGCCCCTCGGCTATCCGGGCCTCGGTGACCACGTCCACGGCGGTGGTCTGGTCGTGGACGACGAGCACGGGCCGCCCGGCGTGCAGCGCGCGGGCCAGGGCGACGCGCTGCCGCTGCCCGCCGGAGAGCGCGCGCCCGGCCTCGCCGACCTCGGTTTCGCTGCCGCGGGGCAGCGCCCGGCACACCTCGTCGGCCGCAGCGGCGGCCATCGCCGGTCCGGGGTCGCGCCCGGGCGGCTCGGGCCCGGAACGGGCGGCCCCTGCAGGTGCTTTGCCGCCGTCCGCGGGTCCGGTACTGCCGGCGTCGCCTCCCGCGCCGCCGGCTCCGGTACGGGCACCGTCCGCGAGCCCGCTGCCCACGGCGGCCGTACCCCCCTGCCCCGCGCCCGCCGCGACGTTCTCGCCCACCGTGCCCGCGAAGAGGTCCGCGTCGTGCGCCGCCACCAGGACCGCCGTCCGCAGCTCCGCCGGGTCGAGCCCCGTCAGCGGGACCCCGTCCAGCTCCACCACCCCCGCCGCCGGGTCCTCGATCCGGCCCAGGCACCGCAGCAGGGCCTCCGCTGCGGCCGGTTCCGTCGTTGCGACCCCGACCAGCTCCCCGGCCGCGACCGCCAAGTCCACCTCGGTGAGCGCCCCGAGTTCCACGCCGCGCAGCCGCAGTTCGCCGCGGACGGGCTCGGCGAGCCGCCGGTCGCCGGGCACCACGGCGGGCGCCGCGGCCAGCACCTCGGCGACCCGCGCCGCCGACGCCCGCGCCTGGGCGAACTCGGCGTTGACGTAGGCGAACACCTGCAGCGGCGTCAGCAGGAACTGCGCGAGCCCGACGGCCGCGACGAGCTGCCCCAGCGTGATGTCGCCGCTGAGCGCGAGCCGGCCGCCGACCAGCGCCACCAGCGCGATGAAGCCGCCGGTCAGCGTGAGTACGACGCCGTTCTGCCAGCTCTCGGCGCGCGCGGCGCGCAGCGTGGCGGCCAGCGAGTCGCGGCTGGTGGCCCGGTAGCGCTCGACGGCCGCGTCCCGCGCGCCGATGCCCTTGAGCACCCGCAGCCCGGCGATCAGGTCGGCGGCGACGCCCGACGCGGTGGCCGCCTGCTCCTGCTCGGCCGCGCTGCGGTGCTCCAGCGGCTTGCTCAGCAGATGGCCCAGCCACACCAGCACGGGCGTGCCGGCCAGCACGAGAAGTCCCAGGGGTACGGAGATGAGCAGCAGCGCCACCGCGCTGACCGCCGCGCCCGCGAGCCCCGAGACGCCGACGGTCACGACCATGACGATGGAGCCGACGCGCTTGGCGTCGTCGGTGGCGATGTTCGCCACCGCGCCCGGCAGCCGGCCGCGCTCGGCGCCGCCGCGCGGGTCGAGCACCCGGCCCACCAGCTCCAGCCGCACCCGGTGCGCGGCGAGTTCCGCCGCCCGCTCGGCCGCCCTGACCCCGAGGCGGAAGCTGAACGCGAGCATGACGTACACCGCGACGAGCACGAGGAGCCAGCGCACCAGCGCGCCCGCGTCGTCCCCGGCGACCGCGTCGTCGATGACCATGCCGATGAGCACCGGCACCAGTGCCTCGCCGAGCTGGTGCCCGACCGCCAGCACCGAGCCGATCGCGACACCGCGCCGCTGTCCCGCGATCGCGCCCTTCAGCACGTCCCGCCCCGACGGTTTCTGCGCAGCCACCCGCCACCCCACCTCTTCTTCTCCCGGTTCGGAACCGAATAGGTAAGGCTAGCCTAAGTAATCGATCCGGATCCCGGGGGTCCGCGAGCGGGTTCGCGGACCCGACTCGGCCGTACGCAGGGGTGGTTGGGGCCCCGCCGATCTCTTGACGCGGTGATCGCGTTGGGGAAGGTTGTTGCCCGGACGTGCGGGAGAGCCGGCCCGGCGCGGAGCGTCGCGGTGCCGGCCCGAGGAACAGAGGGGAGACCGTGGTGGACGAGGACTCCGTCGCCGTGGTGGGCGGGAGCATCGCGGGGTGCGCCACGGCGCAGGCGGTGGCGCGGGCGGGTGCGGGGCGGGTCACCGTCTTCGAGCGGGCCGGCGGCGAGCTGCGCGACCGCGGCGTGGGCATAGGTCTGCACGACGCGCGGTTCGCGGAGCTGGAGGCCGCGGGGTACGTGGACTCGTCGATGCCCTGGTCGGGGCTGAACCGCCGGGTGTGGACGATCCGCGACGGAGACGCCGAGCTGGGCCACGGGTTCGCCGAGCAGCACTTCCCGTTCCGCTCCTACAACTGGGGCTCGCTCTGGCACGAGCTGCGCAACCGGGTGCCCGAGTCGGTCACGTACCACACGGGCGCGGCCGTGACCGTCGTGGAGCAGGACGCGGACGGCGTCACCCTCAAGCTCGCCGACGGCCGGCAGGAGCGCTTCGCCGCGGTGATCGGCGCGGACGGGTACCGCTCGGTGGTCCGCGAGGCGATGTTCCCCGGGCTCGCCCCCGACTACGCCGGCTACCTCGGCTGGCGCGGCACGTCTGCCCCGGTCGCGGGCGACCCCGAGACGGACGGCGCCGAGGCGCGCGTGGTCGTCTTCCCCGGCGGCCACTGCATGATGTACCTCATCCCCGCCGCGGGCGGCGGCTTCCGGATGAACTGGGTGCTCTACGCCGTCCCGCCGGACGACCCCGACCTGCTGCTCGACCTGCGCACCCCGACCTCGCTGCCGCCGGGCCGGGTCGCCGCGAAGCTCACCGCGTACCTGCGCGACCTGGTCGCCGAGCACTTCCCCCCGTACTGGGGCCGGTGCGTGCTGCGTACCGCGCCCGAGGACTCCTTCATCCAGCCGATCTACGACCTGGAGGTGCCGCGGCTCGCCGTGGGCCGGCTGCTGCTCGCGGGCGACGCCGCCACCGTCGTACGGCCGCACACCGGCGGCGGCAGCGTCAAGGCGCTTCAGGACGCCACGGCGCTGGAGGCCGCCTGCCGCGCCGGGGGCGACTGGCCGGAGATCGCCGCCGCGTACGACGCGGACCGCACCGCCGTCGGCGCCGCCATGGTCGCCCTCGGCCGCCGGCTCGGCCGGGCCCAGGTCGAAGAGACCCCGGACTGGCAGAAGATGGGGCAGCAGGAGTTCGATGCCTGGTGGCAGGAGCAGAACCAGGGCTCCGACCGCAGCAGCGGCTTCGGCGGGCACGCGCTCAAACGCGGCTGAGGGGTGCCGACTTGACCGTGCCCCGGTTCGAACTGCCGTACTATCTCTGAAATTTCAGACGGAACCTGATCGAAACGGATTGGTCGCAGGTAGAGATTGCATCTCCCTCGTGCATATTTTGATGTTGTACTCGCCCGTAACTTATACTTCCGACTTAGCATCAGACACATCGCTCAGCCCACCCTCAGCAGGAGCGATGGATGCACCGACCCCCACATGTCACACCCTCCCCATCGCAAGGTAATCCCGTGTCAGCTTTACTGTGTCATGACCCCGACGTAGGGGTTGCGTAGTGAGGATCAACCGTCGACTCGTCCTCCTGGTCGCCGTTCCCCTTGTGGTGGCCATCGCTTTTTCCGTGCGAGCACTCGCGCCGGCGACCACCCAGGCGTTCCAGGCCAACAGGCTGGCGCAGATGGTGGATGCCGCCGAGTCCGCCGCGGAGCTGACCGCCCGGTTGCAGGACGAACGTGCCGCCGCAACCGCGCTGGTCGCCTCCCAGGGCGATGCCACCGCGTTCCGCAAGGCGACAGACGCCACGGACGCGGGTATCTCGGAGTACACCGAGAAGCGCAGGAAGCTCGAGTCCCTGCCGCACAACGCCAATCTCGCCGTGCAGCGGATCGACCGCTCGCTGGCCGAACTGCCCTCGCTGCGCGCTCAGGCGCGCTCGGGCAGCGGCACGCTGTCCGCGCTCGCGTTCGGATACCGGATCACGATCGCCGACCTCGTCGACTACCGGGACGGCATCGCCCAGGCCGACGGCGTCGACGCCGACATCGCCGACCGGATCCGGGCCTCCGCCTCGTTCGCGCGCGCCGAGGAGCACTCGGCTCAGCAACAGGTCGTGGTCCTCAGGGCGTTGGACAACGGCGGCTTCACCGCGGCCTCCCGGCGCACCTTCGACGCCACCGAGATCGGCTTCTTCGAGACGATGAGCTCCTTCGTCGCCCTCGGTCCGCAGGAGTGGCGCGCGTGGCTGGAACACGCGCTCTCCGCTCCTGGCACCCTGCCCGCGCAGGGGATGCAGGACCAGGTGAGCCGCACCCCGATCGGGGCGGAGCTCAGCATCTCCGCCACCGAGTGGAAGGAGGCCACGGCCGACCGGCTTACCGAGCTGCGCTCGGTGGAGCGCCGCGTCAACGCGGCCGTGCACAAGGAGGTCACCGAGGAACGGTCCACGCTCATCTGGTGGGCGGTCATCGAGACCATCGTGGTGCTGGTGACGCTGGTCGGCGTGCTGCTCTTCGCGCTCCGGGTCGGCCGCGTTATCATCCGCCGGCTGCGCGACCTGCGCAACGCGGCGCACTCGGTGGCCACGGAACGGCTGCCGCAGATCGTCACCGACCTCTCCCAACCCGGCGCGCTCGGCGGCGCCACCCCGGAACAGGTCGCCGACAGCTCCGGCAGCCCGGTGGAGACCACCGGCGAGGATGAGATCGGCGAGGTCGGCGAGGCGTTCAACTCCGTCCACCACGAGGCGGTACGGCTCGCGGCCCAGCAGGCGCACGCGCACGAGCAGTTCGCGGAGACCCTGGTCGGCGTCGCCCGCCGCGGTGCGCAGCTCACCTCCGTCATGGTGTCCGAGCTGGACGCGGTCCAGCGCGACGAGGCCGACCCGGAGCGGATGAAGATCCTCTTCGCGCTCGACCACCTCGCCATCCGCATGGAGCGCAACACCAACAACCTGCTGGTGATGGGCGGTTACGGACACGCCCGGGTACGCGAATCCGACGCGCCCTGCGCGACGGTGGTCGTCGCCGCCGCCCAGCAGATCGAACGGTTCGAGCGCGTCGCCATGGGGATCGTGGAGCAGGGGATCGGCATCGCCGCCCGCGCGGTGCACGACCTCGCGCACATCCTCGCCGAACTCCTCGACAACGCCACCCGGTTCTCGCCCCCCGACAAGCAGGTGGGCGTGGCGGTCTGGCGGCTGTGGGACCGCGCCGTGGTGCAGATCGTCGACGAGGGCGTCGGCATGACCCCCGAGCGCCGCGACGAGCTGAACGCCCGGCTGGCCAACCCGCAGACCGGCGTCGGCGCCGTGCGGTCCATGGGTCTGCACGTCGTGGCCCGGCTCGCCGACCGGCACGGCATCGTGGTCGAGCTGCGCTCCTCCGCGGGCCCCGGCACCATCGCCGAGGTCACCCTCCCGCCGACGGTCCTCGTGGCCGTCGAGGAGGAGACGATGGTCGAGGGCGAACGGCCGCTGACGGAGGGGGAGACGAGCGTCTTCGCCGCCCCCAACCGCGCCGTGCCGGGCCCGCGCAAGCCGGTGGACGAGCCCGTCGCCGCCGCCGCGCCCCGGCGTGGCGCGGCGGGCGCGGGCGGTGCCGCCCCCGGCGGCACCACCCCGCGCGGCGGGACCCCTGGCGCCGCCGCTCCGGGCGGCGCCGTGCCGGGCAGCGGGGAGGCGGAGGCCGGAGACGGTGGCGCCCGGCGCAACCTGCCGTTCGGCCCGGACTACGACCCGGCCGACCGCGTCGCCGGCGTCAGCCCCTCGGGGCTGCCCGTGCGGATGCGCCAGCCGGCGGACCAATGGCCGCGGTTCCCCAAGCGCGACGGGGAGAACAAGCCGGGCGGCCGGAGCGAGCGGAAGGCGGCGCCCACGAAGCGCCGGGACTCCCGGCAGATCTCCGACGTGCTGGCCGCTTACACCCAGGGCATCAGCAGGAGCACCGGCCGCCGTGAGGGAGCCGGAGGGGCCGCCGATCGCGGCCGCCCGGCAGGTACGGGCGGCAGCGGTGGCGACGGCAACGGCGACGGCCGTCCCCGTAACGACGACGGAGGCCGTGCCCGTACCGCCAGGAACAGCGGCCGTACCCGGACCGCAAAAGACGACGACTCGCAACGGAGCACGTGATGACTACCCCATCCACCGCCGACCTGAGCTGGCTGCTGAGTGACTTCGCCCGTCGTATTCCCGAGGTCACCCAGGTCATCGCCGTCTCCGTGGACGGCCTCGCCCTGGCCTTCACCGGGGTGGACCAGGACGACGCGGACCGGCTGGCAGCCATCGCCTCCGGCATCGTCAACCTGCTCTCCGGCGCTGCCCAGTTGATCGAGGCCGACCCCGTCGAGCACAGCCTGACGGCCATGGAGGGCGGCTACATGTTCTCCATGGCGGTCTCCAGCGGTGCGTCCCTCCTGGTCACCACCAACAGGGACGCCGACATCGGCGAGGTCAGCTACATGATGTCCGAGCTGATCAACCAGGTGGGCGACGCCCTCAGCCCGCAACTGCGCGACTCGCAGCCCGCTTCCTGACGCCGCCGCACGGGCGGGACCCCCCTCACCCCGCCCGCGCGCCCGGTCGCAAGCTCCGTCGTTCGTCTGCCTGTCGTCGCCCCTCTTCTGCCCCCACCCCGCCCCCCCCGGATCGACCCCCAGCCCATCCCTCATACTTTTCCCTCGGGAGCCTTCGTGTTCGTCAACGCATCCATACGCCGTCCCGGCCGTAGCAGAACCCGGGCCGTCGCCGCCACAGCAGCAGCAGTCTCGCTGGCCCTCGCCGGCTGCAGCGGCGGCGACAGCGGCTCCGGCGACGAGACGGTGAAGGTGGGCCTGCTGGCCGCCCTCTCGGGGACGTACGAGGCCGTGGGCACCGACCTGCGCAACGGATTCCAGCTCTACCTGGACACGCACAACGGCAAGCTGGGCGGGCGCGAGGTCGAACTGTCGGTGGGCGACGAGGGGGACGGCCCGCCCACCGCGGTGCCGGCGGCCACCAAGCTGGTGAAGAAGGACCGGGTCGACGTGATGACCGGCATCGTCGCCAACGGCTCCTACCAGGCCGTGCTGCCGATGCTGGAGCAGAACAAGATCCCGCTGGTCAGCTCCAACGGCCGGCCGGAGCTCAAGGACGTCTCCCGCGTCTGGCACACCAGCTTCCTGTCGAAGGACTACGGCACCGCCATCGCCCAGTACGTCAAGGACGAGGTCGACGGCCCGGTCTACGCCATCGGCCCCGACTACCAGGGCGGCTACGACCAGCTCGGCGGCTTCACCGAGACCTTCGACGAGATCGGCGGTGAACTGGCCAACTCCGACGGCGAGACCACCTGGACGCCGTTCCCCGACACGACCAACTTCACCCCGTACTTCGCCGACATCGCCCAGTCCGACGCCAAGGCGGTGTACACCTTCTACGCGGGCAAGGCGGCGATCGACTTCGTCAAGCAGTACGCCCAGTCCGACGTCGCCGACCTGCCGCTGTACGCCTCCGGCTCGCTCACCGAGGGCAGCGTCCTCCAGGCCCAGGGCGAGGCGGCGGACGGCATCCAGTCGGTCTCCAACTACGTCGCGGACCTGGACAACGACGCCAACCGGAAGTTCGTCTCCGACTGGACCGCCAAGCACGACACCCCGCCCACCGGGTACGCCATGGCCTCGTACGATGCCGCCGCCGTGCTCGACATGGCCATCGCCGCGGCCGCCGAGAAGGGCGAGGTGAACTCGGACACCATCAACACCGCCCTCGGCAGTCTCGGTCAGATCGAAAGCCCGCGCGGCATCTGGGCGTTCGGCAAGAAGTCGCACGCGCCGGTGCAGAAGTGGTACCTGCGCGAGGTCCGCAAGGACGGCAAGCAACTCTCCAACGTCACGGTCCAGGACCTGGCCACGCTCGGCGACTGACATGGGGGCGCTCGATGCCCAGCTCGTGCCGGCGGTCGACGGCGTCGCCTACGGGCTGCTGCTGTTCGTCGTCGCCGCCGGTCTGAGCCTGGCGTTCGGCACCGCCGGGGTGCTGAACCTGGCGCACGGCACGCTGTACGCGGTCGGCGCCTACACCGGCGCCGAGCTGAGCGACGGGACCTGGGGCGGCCTCGCCCTCGGTCTCGTCGCCGGCACCGCGGCCGCCTGCGCGGCGGGAGCCCTGCTCTCCGCGGCGACGGCGCCGCTCGCCCGCCGCGGGCATCTGGACCAGGCGCTGCTCACCTTCGGCCTCGCGCTGATCGGCGGCAACCTGCTCGTGGAGGGGTTCGGCGCGGACGAGATGCCGGTACGCATCCCGGACGCGCTGGACACCTCCGTCGACCTCCTCGGCCACCGCTACCCCGCCTACCGGCTCGGGTTCATCGTCATGGCCGTCGTCCTCGCCGCGGCCGGCACCTGGGTGCTCACCCGCACCCGCGCGGGCGCCGCCGTACGGGCCGCCGCCGACGACCCCGAGATGCTGGCCACCACCGGGCTCAGCCCCCGGGTCGTGCACACCGGCGTGCTCGCCGCGGCGGGCGCGCTGGCCGGCGCCGCGGGTGTACTCGGCGCGCCGATCATCGGCCCCGGTCCCGGCACCGGGGACACCGTGCTGATGCTCTCCCTCGTGGTCGTCGTCCTCGGCGGGCTCCGCTCGCTGTGGGCGACCCTGGTCGCCGCCATCGGCGTCGGCGAGGTGCAGACGCTGGGCGTGTCGGTCGCCCCCGACTGGGCGCCGTACCTCCTCTTCGCCGCCATGGCCGCGGTGCTGATCCTGCGCTCGGGACGCGGGCTCGCCGAGCCGCACGGCCCGGAGCACGACGCCGACCCGCCGCCCGACCCGGCGGAGCGGCTGCGCCGCAGGCTGGCCCGAGTGCCGTGGCCCTGGCGGGGGATGCGGGCGGCGCGCGGTGCCCAAGCGGCAGCCGCCGTTTCCGGCGCCGCGCGGACCGCCACGGCGGTCCGCGCCGCCGCCCCGCTGCTCGCGCTGGTCGTCGTGCTGGCCGTGCTGCCGACGATGCTCGACGCGTACGCGCTCTCCCTCGCCGGCTACGCCCTGGCCCTCGGCCTGCTCGCGGTGAGCGTCACCGTGGTCACCGGCTACGCCGGGCTGCCCACCCTCGGGCAGACCGCGCCGTTCGCCGTCGGCGCGTACACCACCGCCAAACTCGCCGAGAACGACTGGACGGTCGGGCCCGTGCAGGTGGTGATCTCCGCCGCCGTCGCCGCCGCGTTCTGCGTCGTGACGGGCCCCGCGGTGATCCGCGCCCGCGGCACCACCGTGCTCATGATCACCGTCGCGGTCGGCGAGCTGACCGCCATCGCCATCGGCCAGTGGAAGTCCGTGACCGGCGGCACCGACGGCCTCGCCGGCTTCCCCTCCACGCAGGCGTTCTGGGGCGGCGAACCGCTCTTCGAGGAACTGGCGATCTACCAGTACGCGGCCGTGGTCGTCGTCTGCGTCGTCGCCGTCGCGCTGGTGCTGCTGCGCTCGCCGGCCGGCAAGCTGCTCACCGGCTCGCGGGAGGCGGAGGAGCGGATGCGCGCCTCGGGCCACCCCGTGACCCGGTACCTGCTGCTGGCGTACGTCGGCGCGGGCGCACTCGCGGGCGCGGGCGGCTCGCTGCTCATCGCCGTGCAGAGCTACGTCTCGCCGGCCGACGTCGGCTTCGAGATCGCCGCGCTCGCGCTGCTCGCGGCCGTCATCGGCGGCATCACCTCGGTGATCGGCGCGCTGGTGGGCGCGGGGCTCATCGTCTACACCCGCGACTGGCTGGCCGGTTCGTGGCCGGGCCACGGGCCGCTGCTGCTCGGCGTGCTGTTCGTCGCGGCTGTCTACCTGCTGCCGCGCGGGCTCGCCGGGCTCGTGTCCGGCGCACCCCGCGTGGTCGCCGCGGACGGCGAGGACGACGGCGGCGCCGCGGGGCGGCTGCCCGCGCCCCGCAGCCCGGGTGACGCCGAGCCGCAGGAGCCGCCGGAACCGGCGGAGGCGGGCCCGCCGGCCCGGGGACGGAAGGGGACGACGTGACCGCGCGCGCCGCGGCTCGCCCCGCCCGTCGTACGGGCCGGACGGCGGCCTCCGCCGCCCGCCGTCCCGCTCCTCGTACGGAAGGCGGCCGTGTGACCGCATCCGGCCCCGCCGCCCGCGTACGGAAGGGCACCCCGTGACCGCATCCACCACAGCCTCCACCGCCCTCGAACTCGCCGGTCTCACCCGCCGCTTCGGCAGCCTCACCGCCGTCGACGACGTCTCCCTCGACCTGCCCGCCGGCGCCCGGCACGCCCTCATCGGGCCCAACGGCGCGGGCAAGACCACCCTGCTCAACCTCATCGCCGGCACCGAGCGCCCCGACCAGGGCTCCATCACCTTCCTCGGCCGCGACGTGACCCGTACCGCGCCCGCGCGGCGCAGCCGCCTCGGCGTGGCCCGCAGCTTCCAGCAGCCCACCGCCGTCGCGGACCTCACCGTCCTGGACAACGTGCTGCTCGCTTCCTGGCGCCACCACCCCGAGCGCCGCGGCGCCTGGCGGCGGAGCGCGCGCCGGGGGCGGCTGGCCGCCGCGGCGGCGGAGCGGCTCGCCGACGTGGGCCTCGCCGGGGTGGCGGACCGGCCGGCCGGCTCGCTGTCGCACGGCCAGCGCCGGCTGCTCGACCTCGCCGCCGCGCTCGTCGCCCGCCCGCGCGTGCTGCTGCTCGACGAGCCCGCCGCCGGACTCACCGACCGGGACGTGGTCCGGCTGCTCGACGTGCTCGGCTCCCTGGACGACGACATCGCCGTGCTGCTGGTGGAGCACAACACCGAGGTGGTCGCGCGGCTGGCCCGTACGGTCACGGTGCTGGTGACCGGGCGGGTGCTGGCCTCCGGCCGGGTCCGGGAGGTCTTCGAACTGCCCGAGGTGCGCAGTGCGTACCTGGACGCCGCCGCCACGGCCGACGCCCCGGCGCCCGCCGGCACTCCGGATGCCGCCGACGCCCACGACACCGGCGCCAAGAGGTGACCCGACCCATGCTCCGCATCTCCGGGCTGTCCGCCGGCTACCACGGCGGGACCGTCCTCCACGACCTCGGCCTGGATGTCCCCGAAGGCAGCGTGCACGCCGTCGTCGGCCACAACGGCGCCGGGAAGACCACCCTCGTGCACACCGTCGCCGGCCTGCTGCGCCCGGCCACCGGCACTGTCGAGGTCGCGGGGCGCGACGTCACCGGGCGCCCGGCGCACCGCATCGCCCGCGCCGGCGTCGGCCTCGTACCCCAGGGCCGCCGGGTGTTCGCCCGGCTCACCGTCGCCGAGCACATCCGCCTCGCCCACCGCCCGCCCCGCGACTGCGGGGCCGTCCGCTCCTGGACGCCGGAGCGGGTGCTCGCCCTGCTGCCCCGGCTCGGCGAGCGCAGCACCCACCGCGGCACCGACCTGTCCGGCGGCGAGCAGCAGATGCTCGCGCTGGCCCGCGCGCTGCTGGGCTCACCGCGCGTGCTGCTGCTCGACGAGCCGACGGAGGGCCTGGCGCCGGTGCTGGTGGGGCAGATCCTCGACCTGGTCCGCACGCTGGCGGGGGAGGGGCTGGCGGTGCTGCTGGTCTCGCCGAGCCCGGCGTCGGCCGCACAGTGTGCCGACACGGTGACGGTGCTGACGTCGGGCCGGGTCACGGCCCGGCTGGCCGGTCCCGAGGTGCGCAAGGACCCGGCGGAGCTGCACGAGGCGCTGGCGCTGACGGCCCACTGACGCGGGGGCCCGCGCGCCCGTCACGCCTGGGAGGCGGGCACGGCGCCGCTCACCCGCTCACCCGCCGCCGCTGGCGGTACCGGCGGCGCTGGGCAAGTCTGGTGACCGTACGTGGATCCAGCGGCGCCCGCGCGCCGCGCGCGCTGACGGAGGAGGCCGATGGTGAGTGCACCGGTGCTGGTGGGCGTCGACGGGTCCGCTGAGGGCCTGGCGGCCGTCGCCGTGGCGGCCCGCGAGGCGCGGCTGCGCGGCACCGCGCTGCGTGTCGTGCACGCCTTCTTCTGGCCGATGATGCGGGTACCGCTGGAGCCGTCGTCGATGGGCCCGCCCGAGGGCGGGCTGCGCAACCAGGCGGAGCAGGTGGTCGCCGAGGCCGTGCGGCACGCGCGCGAGGCGGAACCGGACGTCGAGGCGGAGGGCGCCGTCGTCACCGGCGACACCCTGCCGGTGATGGCGGAGGAGTCGCGCGGCGCGGTGCTGGCCGTCGTCGGCAGCCGCGGGCTCGGCGCGTTCGCCGGCCTGCTGCTGGGCTCGACGGCCGTGCACCTGGCGGCGCACGGCCACTGCCCGGTGCTCGTCGTACGCGGTGAGGGCGGTCCGGCGCGCGAGGGCCCGGTGGTCGCGGGCGTGGACGGCTCGCGGTCCGGCGACGCGGCCGTCGGGTTCGCCTTCGCCGAGGCGTCGATGCGCGGCACGGGACTGGTCGCGGTGCACGCCTGGTCGCCGTGGCGGGACGAGGCCCCGCGGCCGCAGGACCCGGCGGCGCCGTACGCGAGCGGGTCGGGCGACCTCGCCGTGAACGAGGAGCGCGTCCTCGCCGAGTCGCTGGCGGGCCGTCAGGAGCGCTATCCCGACGTGTCCGTCGACCGCCGCGTGCTGCGAGGCGGTCCCAGGGAGGCGCTGATCGAGGCGAGCCGGGAGGCGTCGCTGGTGGTCGTGGGCGCCCGGGGCCGCGGGGGCTTCACCGGGATGCTGCTGGGCTCGGTAAGCCAGGCGCTGCTCCACCACGCGCACAGCCCGGTGGCGGTGGTGCGGCCGGAGCCGGACACGCGCTGACGGCCCGTACGAAGGGGGCCCGGCGCTCCGCCCGCGCGTACCGGCCCCGCCCGCCGCCCGACCCGGCTACCGGACCCGACGCAGCAGTGTCACCGCCACCCCGCCGCCCAGCACGACGACCGCGAGCCCGCCGACCAGGGCGCTGGACATCCCGGAGTTGAACGCCTCCCGCGCCGCCCCCGCAAACTCCGCGCCCCGCGGGCCGCCGATGCCGTCGGCGACGCGCAGCGCGCCCGCCAGCGAGTCGCGGGCGGTGTCGGAGGCACCGTCGGGCAGCCCCTCGGCGGCCCGGCCGACCTCGCTCCGGTAGGCGGAGTTGAAGACGCTGCCGAGGACGGCGATGCCGAGGACGCCGCCCAGTTCGCGGGTGAGGTCGTTGAGCGCGGAGGCGACGCCCTGCTTCCCGTCCGGGAGCGCGGCGACGATCGCCTCCGTCGCCGGGGTCGCCGCGAAGGCGACGCCGGCGCCCAGGACGGCGGTGGCGACGAGGAAGCCCCGGACGCCGGAGCCGCCGACGACGGCCGCCAGCACCAGCAGCCCGGCGGCGATCAGCGCCATGCCCAGCCCGATGACGACGGCCATGCCGTACCGCTTGGCCAGCGCGGGTGCGACGGGGGAGAAGACCATGGCGCCGGCGGCCATCGCGACGAGCGCGAGCCCGGCGCGTATCGGCGAATAGCCGAGGATCTCCTGGAGGTACTGCAGGCCGAGGAAGAAGAACCCGAACATGGCGAGCGTCTCGGCCGTGATGATCAGCGACCCGGCCGAGACCCCCGGCAGCCGGAGAACCCGCAGATCGAGCAGTGGATACGGGGTGCGCAGCTCCCACCGAACGAACGCGCCGAGCGCCGCGGCCCCGACGGCGAAGCCGCCGAGCACCGAGCCGTGCACCCAGCCCCGTTCCGGCCCCTCCACGATGCCGAAGACCACCGCGCCGATGCCGGTCACCGAGAGCAGGGCGCCCACGACGTCCAGCGGCGCGGCGGAGGCGGCGCGGGAGGCGGGGGCGAGCACGGCGGCGGCGAGCAGGGCGACGGCGGCGAGCCCGGCGTTGACGGCGAAGACCGAGCGCCACGAGTACGCCTCCAGCAGCCCGCCGGCGAGCAGCACGGCCAGCAGCGCGGAGCCGAAGCTGACGCCGGACCAGATGCCGACGGCCCGCCCGCGGCTCTCCGGCGGATGGACGGCGGTGATGATCGAGAGGGTCATCGGCATGACGAGCGCGGCGCCCACCCCGGCCACGCCCCGGAGAACGATGACGAGGGTCACGTCGTCGATGAGCAGGACGGCACCGGAGGCGAGGCCGAAGACGGCGAGCCCGGTGAGGAGGACGCCCTTGCGCCCGTAGCGGTCGCCGAGCGCGCCGCCGGCGAGGAGGAGCCCGGCGAAGGTCACGCCGTACGCGTTCATGACCCACTGCAGTTCCGCTTCCGTGGCCTCCAGGTCGCGGGCCATACCGGGCACGGCCACGAGCAGCGAGGCGAGCATGCCGACGACCACGGCGAGGGCGAGGCACATCACGGTGAGCACGGCGGTGCGGCGGCCGGGGCCGACGGCGGGTGGCGGCATGGGCACTCCGAAGATTCAAACGAATGATTGAAGCGAGCGTTTGAATCTCTACCACGGGATCCATGCCGTCTTCAAGCGAGCGTTTAAACTCCGGTCGATGTCCACGCCACGCTCCACCGCCACCCGCACCCGCCTCCTCGATGCCGCCGAGCGGCTCTTCGCCGAGCACGGGTTCGCCGCGACCTCCCTGCGCACCGTGACCGACGCCGCGGAGGCGAACGTGGCCGCGGTGAACTACCACTTCGGCTCGAAGGAAGGGCTGCTTCGCGCCGTCGTCGAACGCGCGATGGCCGCCGTGAACGGCGAACGCCGCCGCCTCCTCGGCGAACTCCGCGCCGCCGCCGACCCTCCGGGCGCGGCGGACCTGGTGCGCGCCTTCGTCGCCACCGGTGCGCACGTCGGCGACCCCGGGGCGGGCGGTGCGGACCTGCGCCGCTTCCTGGGGCGGGTCGTCTGCGAACCGGACCCGGCGATCCGCCGCCTCTTCGGCGCGGAAGTCGCCCCGGTGGAAGGCGAGTACCTGGACGCCCTCACGACGGCGCTGCCCCACCTCACCCCGGCCGAGGTCGCATACCGCTACCGCGCCATGGTCGGCCTCCTGGCCCTCCACCAGTCCGGCACCCTCACCGACTTCCACCCGGGCCCGTCCCCGGCGGACCCGCGGGGCCAGGACGACGTGGAACGCCTGACGACCCTCCTGACGGCGGCCTTCGAGGCCCCGGCTTCCCGGAAAACTTGAGCGAACGCCCCGTTCGCGGTAGAAAATGGGGGCCCTCGCGCGGAGGATCACGCAATGAAGTCTTCCAATCCAGAACCCTCAAGGAGAAGTGCGTCTTGAGCCCCATATTCCGGCTGACCGCCTGCGCCGTATTTGCAGTCGCATTCATTGCAGGTGCCGACCAGTGGATGTACGAGGCGCCCACCGCCGCCGGCGTACACGCGACTGTCTGACGCAGCGTCAGCACCCCCGGAGGCCGGCTCTCTGGCTTACTCAGGAGCCGGTCATTCCATGCTCCCGGAGCAGCCGCGCCACCCTGTCCGCGTCCGAGTCCGCCTCCCGCGCGCGGTAGAGCGCCATCGCCAGTTCCGCGCACCGCCTCATCTCGCCCGCATCACTCGCCGCCAGCGCCACCCTTGCCAGCCCCTCCAGCGCGTGCGCGCTGCCGAGAGGGATGCCGGCCTCGTCGGCGATCCGGTGGCCCAGTTCGTAGGTCTCGCGCGCGGCCGTGAGCTTGCCGGACCGCCGGTGTACGTCGGCCATCCCGACCAGCGCCCGCTGCCGTTCGTACGCGTTCCCGATCGTCGCGGCCAGCCGCGCGGCCATGCCGAAGTGCAGCACCGCCTCGCTGCGCCGGCCGCACTCCGCGTACAAGTTGCCCAGGCTCGTCAGCGCGTGGACCTCGCCCAGGGCGTCACCCGCCGCCCGGTGGCTCTGCAGCGCCTGGTGGAAGGAGGCCAGCGCTTCCGTGGTGTGGCCGGTCGCGTGGTGCACGATGCCCAGGTTGGTGGAGAGGATGGCCAGGTCACCGCGCTCACCGCACCGCCGCATCAGGGCCAGCGACTGCTCGTAGCAGGCGCGGGCGGCGTCATAGTCGCCCTCGCCGCGCCGAAGCTCCCCCATGTTGTTCAACGCCATGGCCTCCCCGTAGAGATCGCCGATCTCGCGGCGCAGGGCCAGCGTCGCGTGTGCGGTCTCCACCGCCTCGCGGTGCCGCCCGGCGTACCGGAGCGCGAGTCCCCGGACGTTCAGGCACTGGGCCTCGCCGTGGCGGTCGCCGTCCTTCGCGTACAGGCTCAGCGCCTCGTTCAGCACGCGCAGGGTCGCCTCGCTGTCCCCGGCCGTGACATGGGCCCTGGCCACCTGCAACAGCGCGTCGGCGCACCCGAGTGCGTCCCCTCCCCGGCGGAACTCCGCCAGCGCCTCGCGGGCGTTGCGCAGGGCCCCCTCCGGGTTCTCTTTGGCCAGCCGCGCCGCCCGGTCCACCAGGGTGCGGGCCAGGGCGGCGGTGTCGCCGTGCGTGCGCAGGACGGCGAGGGCCGCGTCGTAGAGGGCCGCCGCGGGCTCCCGGGCGCCCCAGCGCTCCAGGGACGGGGCGAGTACGTGTGGAAAGAGGGCCGCCGTCGTCGGGGACGCGGTGGCGGCGTGGGTCGCGGTGGCCAGGAGGTTGGCCCGTTCCACCGACAGCCAGACGGACGCCACGTCGGCGTCCGCGAACTGCGGTGCGTACGGGGAGACCAGGCCCGGCGGCAGCGGCAGGATGCGGTGGTGCGGGTGGGCGAGGCGGGTCGCGCGGTGGGCCGCGGTCAGGTAATGGGCGGCGAGGCGGTCGAACGCCGCCTGCCGCGCGGCCGGTTGCAGGTCGTGCTGGCCGGCCTGGAGGCCGAAGGCGCGGGTGAGGTCGTGGAGGCGGTAGCGGTCGCGGACGGGCTCGTCCAGCAGGTTGCAGTCCTGCAGTTCGTCGATGCTGCGCCGCGGCCCCGCAGGAGGCACGTCCGGCGCGGCGCCCACGAGCGCCAGCACCGCGGTCGGCGGCAGGTCGGGACCGGGGGCCAGGGCCAGGGCGCAGAGCATCTCCCGGGCCGGGGCGTTGAGTTCCTCGTACGACAGCCGGAACGCGGCGGCCACCGCGGGGTCCAGCTCGTCGAGGGGGTCGGCGGCCTGGCTGAGCCGGTCGAGGAGGTGCGGGAGGTCCCAGGAGCCGCGGTGCCGGAAGCGGCCCGCGAGGAGTCGCAGCGCGAGCGGGTTGCAGCCGCAGGCGGACACGACCCCGGCCAGCGTCGCGCCGTCACCGGGTAGCCGGGCCGCGCCGACGACCCGCGTGAACAACTCCGCCGCCTCCGCCGCCGACGGCACCTCCAGGTGCAGTTCCTCGGCGCCGTCCAGCCGCAGCCGGTTGCGGCTGGTGACGATCGCCCGGCAGGCGGGCGAGGCGGGCAGCAGCGGCTCGACCTGCGCGGCGTCGCGGGCGTTGTCGAGGACCAGGAGCAGCCGCCGGCGCGCCGTCCACTCCCGCCACGCGCTCGCGCGCTCGTCCAGCGTGTCCGGCAGCTTCGGCGCCCCGCACGTCTGCAGCAGCACGGCGAGCGCCTCGGCCGGACCGTAGGGCTGCTGCCCGCTGAACCCGCGCAGGTCGAGGAAGAGCTGCCCGTCGGGGTACGCGTGGCCGAGCCCGTACGCGACGTGGACGGCCAGACTGGTCTTGCCGACGCCGGGCATCCCCTCGATCACGGTGAGCGGTAACGCCCGTTTCTCCCTCCCGCCGTCCGCGGCCCTCGCTCCGCTGCCCGTGCGCGCGTCGGTGAGGAGCAGGCTCAACTCGCTCGTCCGGCCGGTGAAGTCGTGGGTGTCGCGCGGCAGGTTGGTACGGGGCGCGGGCGTCACCGCCGCGTCGACCGGGGTGCCGGCGGCGGGCGTGGGCGCGGCGAGCAGCTCGCGGTCCTGCTCCAGGATGCGCCGGTGCAGCTCGCGCAGTTCCGCCGCAGGCGCCATGCCCTGCTCCTCGTCGAGCCTGCGGTGCGTGGTGCGGTAGAGGTCGAGGGCCTCGGCGTGCCGGCCGCACCGGTACAGCGCCAGCATCAGGGAGGCGACGAGCCGCTGGGCGAGCGGGTTCTCCGCCACCAGTTCCCGTAACTCCCCGATCAGATCCGAGTGCCGGCCCGCCTCCAGCTCCAGCCGGATCCGCTGCTCCCGCACCCGGCGCAGGTCCTCCAGCAACCGGGCGCGGGTGGCGGTCGCCCACGTCCCCGGGAACTCGGCCAGCGGCTCGCCCCGCCAGAGCGACTCCGCCGTGCGCAGCAGCCCGACCGCCCGCCGCCGCTCGCCCTGCGCGACGGCCGTCGCGGTCTGGGTCCGTAACTCCTCGAACCGCAGCAGGTCGACGCTCCCCGGCCGGACCCGCAGCCGGTAGACGCCGGGCGAGGGCCGCTCCAGTTCGATCGCGTCCCGGTACGGCTTCAGCCTGCTGCGCAGCCGCGAGAGCAGGCTGTGCAGGGTGCCCTGCGCGCTCGGCGGCGGAGAGCCGTCCCAGACGCGCTCCGTCAGTGCCTCTGCGGTGACCGACCGCCCGCGCGCGTGCACCAGTACGGCCAGGACACAGCGTTCCTTGACCGAACCGAGGTCGCGGCGCTGCTCGCCCTGCCAGAGTTCCAGCGGTCCCAGAGCCCGTAGTTCCACCCGTCGCTCCACCATCGACCCGCGGGGCCTTCGCCCCGCGGTCGGATCCCCTCCGTGGCGGCGGCGCCCCGCCCGCACGCCGGGGACACCACACCATCGCCACGCCGGTACGGATACACCAGGGGAGCGGGACGGGGCGCACGGATGCGTGCGCCGGGCGCGCAAAGGACATCCCGCAGGCGAGCGCAGGATTGCCGCAGGCCCCCGCACGCCCGCCCCGCCGTGCCGGGCGCCTGCGGCGCGGAAGCGGTCGGTGCCGGGTGGGTGTTCAGGTGGCGATGCCCGACAGCAGCAGGTCCACCGTGCCCTCCAGGAAGGTCTCGTCCAGTGGTTCGCGGGTCAGCAGCAGGCGGGTGTGGAGCGGGCCCGTCAGGGCCTCGAAGGCCAGGCGGCGGTCGACGCCCGGGCGGAGTTCGCCGCGGGCCTCGGCGCGGTCGAGGACCGTCGCGCCGACCGCGAACCGCGTGGTCCAGAACTGGTCGCGGGCCGCCTCGTACTCCGCGAGGTCCTCCTGCACCGCCATGCGCAGCAGCAGGCCGCCCAGCGGGGTGCGGACGAAGGCGGCGGTGTCGTGGAGGAGGGCGAGGAGGTCGGTGCGGAGGGCGCCGGTGTCGGGGGTGGGGAGGTCGGTGCGGGTGCGGTCGAGGACCGCGTCGAGGGCGAGGGCGGACTTGGTGCCCCAGCGGCGGTAGATCGACGTCTCGTGGACGCCGGCGCGCTGGGCGACCTCGGCGATCGACAGCGCGTCGGCGCCGCGCTCCAGGACGACGTCGACCGTCGCCTGCAGCACGGCGGCGCGGACGCGGGCGCTGCGGCCGCCCGTTCTGCGGGCGGCGGTGGCGGGCTGGCGGCTGCTTTCCGGCATCCCGCCAACGTAGCGCAGGTCAGTGCGGCGCCGGCCGGTCGGCGCGGTGGCGGGGGAGGGCGGCGACGAGCGCCGCGGTCGCGGCGGTGAGCGCCATGCCGCCGGCGGCGAACACGGTGAACAGCGTCCAGAAGTCAGGGGTGAGAACCATCGGGGTGCCTCCAGCCAGTTAACGCAGTAGGTCTTGCTTTAAGGTACGACCCGGGCGGTCCCTAATGCAAGTTGACTTGCGTTACGTGCATCACGGTGGTGCGGGGAGTACGTTCATGGCAGCCGGCCCACCCCGCCGACCAGCCCTGAAGAGCCCAGAAGAGCCCAGAAGAGCCCCGAGGAGCCCGTATGACCGGCGACTTCGCCCCGTTCACCGCCGACGACTACCGCGCCCGCATGCGGCACGCCGCCCGCGCCGCCGCCGGCGCCGGGCTCGCCGGGCTGCTCGTCGCCCCCGGCCCCGACCTCCTCTGGCTCACCGGCTACGCGCCGCCCGCCGCCACCGAGCGGCTCACCCTGCTCGTGCTGGCGCCCGGGGCGGATCCGGTGCTGGTGGTGCCGAAGCTGGAGGCCGGCGACGCCGCCAAGGCGGCCGGCGGACCGGCGTTCGCCCTGTGCGACTGGACCGACGGCACCAGCCCGTACGCCGTGACCGCGCCGCTGCTCGACCCCCGCGGCCGGTACGCCGTCAGCGACGACGCCTGGGCCCTGCACCTGCTCGGGCTCCAGCGCGAACTGCCCGACTCCGCCTACGTCGCCGTCTCCGACGGGCTGCCGATGCTGCGCGCCGTCAAGGACGACGCCGAGCTGGCGCGGCTGGCCGCGGCCGGCGCCGCCGCGGACGCCGCGTACGAGGAGATCAGGAAGGCGCGCTTCGCCGGCCGCAAGGAGTCCGACGTCGCCGTGGAACTGGCCGCGCTGCTGCGCCGGTTCGGCCACTCCCAGGTCGACTTCACCGTCGTCGGATCGGGCCCCAACGGCGCCGACCCGCACCACGAGGCCGGCGAACGGGTCATCCGCGACGGCGACATGGTCGTCCTCGACTTCGGCGGCCTCGTCCACGGCTACGGCTCCGACACCACCCGCACCGTGCACGTCGGCGAACCCACCGCAGAGGAGCGGGAGATCCACGACGTCGTCCGCGCGGCGCAGGAGGCCGGTTTCCGGGCCGTCCGTCCCGGCGCCGCCTGCCAGGACGTCGACCGGGCGGCGCGCCGGGTCATCGACGACGCCGGCTACGGCGAGTACTTCATCCACCGCACCGGGCACGGCATCGGCACCACCACCCACGAGCCGCCGTACATGATCGAGGGCGAGGAGCAGCCGCTGGTGCCCGGCATGTGCTTCTCCGTAGAACCCGGCATCTACCTGCCGGGCCGCTTCGGCGTGCGCATCGAGGACATCGTGACCGTCACGGAGACCGGCGGGCGGCGGCTCAACGACACCGCCCGCGAGATGGCGATCGTGTCGTAGACGCCGGTCCCCAGCAGGTCCCGGCGAGACCTCAGCCGGTACGGCCGCCGCGGCGCCGGCGCGTCCGCGGCAGCCGGCGCAGCCCGTTCTCCAGCAGCGCGAACGCGTGCTCCGCGGCCGCCACCGCGCCCGGATAGCGGTCGTCCGCGGACTCCCCCCCGTCCACCACGACGTCCGCCACCGAGTCGTAGAACGCCACGTACCCCGCCAGCGGCGCGGCCTCGGGCAGCGGATCCTCGTACGACCACGCCACGTCCGCGCGCTCCGGTGTCCCCTCGCCGCGGTACGTCCGGTAGGACGCGTAGCCCTTGTACGGGCACCCCGTGCGCGTCGCCGTGGGCTCGAAGAGCTCCAGCCGCACGTCCTCGGGCGGCAGGTAGAACTGCGCCGGCAGCCCGGTCTCGAAGACCGCCAGCGGCCGGCGCGACTCCGCGACCACCTGCCCGTCGATCGCGACCCGTACGTGCCGCGTGCTGCGCACCGCGTCCACCCGGTGATACGGGTCCTGCGGGCCCACCAGCCGCTCCTCGTCCTCCTCGTACCAGTGGTCGAGCGCCGACCACCGCACCGACACGTAGTCCGCCAGGTCGGGGTCCCCGTCGTACGTCCGCAACGCGTCCGGCACGAGGTCGGTGCGGACGTCGCGGCGCGGGAAGGCGTAGGTCACGTACGGCCTGCCCGCCTCCCGCACCAGCAGCGCGGCCCCGCTGTCGACCACGACCGCGCCGCCGAGGCTGCCGCGCACCCGCCGCTCGCTCGGCTCCCAGGTCCTGGTGTCGAAGGTCAGCATCTTCCTGCCTCCCGGCGGTCAAGATCTGTCAAAGGCTGTCAGCGTCAACACCCGCGGAGGACCGGGGCTTCCCGCCCGGGAGCGCGCCCACGTACCGCCCCGCCGGAGCGTGGTCCCCAGGCCACCCGCAGGCCGGCCCCCGGCCGCCCACCGTTGCGGAGCAGGGTATTCCGCCTTCGCCCGGATCGCGGACTTCCTTGACACTCCCGATTGGTATAGGCCAGTATCCGGCATTGGTCTGTACCAAGTCTTTCCTCGCCACGTCAGTCCCTTCCCATCCGCCTTCCACACCACTCGCACCCGTCGCGCGGACGGCCCCGCAGTCCGCCGCGGCCGCCGTCCCGCCCCTGCTCCCGCGGAGGTCTCCATGGCAGCCAACAACCCCGAACTCGCCCGGCTTGCCAACTCGGTTCTCCAGCCGGGGTTCGTGGGCACGACCGCGCCCGACTGGCTGCGCCGCAGAATCGGCGAGGGCCTGGCGTCCGTGGTCCTCTTCGGCCGCAACATCGTCCACCCCGAGCAGGTGGCCGCCCTCACCGCCGAGCTGCGCGCCGAGAACCCGGACCTGATCATCGCCATCGACGAGGAGGCCGGCGACGTCACCAGGATCGAGGCCGGCACCGGCGCCACCCGCCCCGGCAACCTTGCCCTCGGCGCCGTCGACGACGTCGAGCTGACCGAGCAGGTCGCGTACGACATCGGCCGCCAACTGCACGCCATGGGCGTCTCGCTCAACTACGCCCCCTCCGCCGACGTCAACTCCAACCCCAAGAACCCCGTCATCGGCGTCCGCTCCTTCGGCGCCCGCACCGACCTCGTCTGCCGGCACACCGCCGCCTGGATCCGCGGGCTGCAGTCCGCCGGCGTCGCCGCCTGCGCCAAGCACTTCCCCGGCCACGGCGACACCAGCGTCGACTCCCACCACGGCCTGCCGCACGTCGCCGACGACGCCCGCGAGATCGCCCGCACCGCGCTACCGCCGTTCACCGCCGCCATGGAGGCGGGCGTACGCACCGTCATGACGGCGCACATGCTCATCCCCGCCTACGACGACACCCTCCCCGCCACCCTCAGCCCCCGCATCATCCGCGACCTGCTCCGCGACGAACTCGGCTTCACCGGCCTCGTCGTCACCGACGGCATCGAGATGGGCGCCGTCTCCGACCTGTACGGCATCGACGGCGCCACCGTCCGCGCGCTCGCCGGCGGCGTCGACGCCGTGTGCGTCGGCGGCGAGAACGCCGAGGAGTCCGTCACCACCGGCCTGACCGACGCCATCGTCGCCGCCATGCGCGACGGCAGCCTGCCCGGGGAGCGGCTCGCGGAAGCCGCCGCCCGGGTGCACGAGTTCGCCGCCTGGTCCGCCGCGCTGACCCGCGGCGTCCCCGCCGGCGACCCCCGCGGCGGTGACGGGGCCGACCACCAGATCGGCCTCGTCGCCGCCCGCCGCGCCGTCCGGGTCCACCACGACCCGGCGGGCCCGGCCCGCTTCCCGCTCGCCGGCGATCCGCACGTCGTCGAGTTCTCACCCGTCACCAGCCTCGCCATCGACGGCCGTACGCCCTGGGGCGTTGCGGATCCGCTGCGCGCCCTGCGCCCCGGCACCACGTCGGTGCGCCTCGGCGAGTCCGAGCTGACCGGCGCCGCCGGCGGTGCCGCGGAGGTGCTCGACGGCCGGGCGCTGCGCCCGGCCGACGGCCGCGAGCTGGTCGTCGTCGTCCGCGACGCCGCCCGCCACCCGTGGATGTGGCAGGCCCTGGCCGACCTGCTGCGGCGGCGGCCCGACGCGCTCGTCGTCGAGATGGGGCTGCCCGCCGAGGACCGGCTCGGCGCCGTGCACCTGTCGACCCACGGGGCCACGCGCGTCTCCGGCATCGCCGCGGCCGAGGTCCTCACCGGCGCGGTGTGACGGCAGCACGCAACGAGTTCCACTTCTGGAGGACGTTCCATGCCCGACCCCGGCCCGTACCTGTACCGTGCCGCTTCCGACATCCCGTACTTCAGCGCCGACGGCGAGTCCTACCTCGCCCGCACCCCGTTACGCGACATCCGCAAGTCCCGGCCGCTGCGCGTGCTCTCCGACGAGGACTACGCCCACTGGCAGACCTACGGCTACGTCGTGGTGAGGGAAGCGATACCCGCCGAAGCCGCCGCCCTGCTGCTCGACTTCGCCTGGGACTTCCAGGGCCTGGACCCCGACCGCCCCGAGACCTGGTACGAGGACCGCGAGTTCCGCTCCGACCTCGACCGCGACCTGCACGTCTACGGCTTCGTCGAGGCGTACCAGCACCAGTTGATCTGGGACAGCCGCCAGACCCGCCGCGTCTACGACGCCTTCGCCGACGTCTGGGACTGCGACGAGCTGTGGGTGACGCTCGACCGGCTGAACCTCAACCCGCCCAACGTCGGCAACCGCAGCCGCACCCTCATCGAGCCCACCGACACCGGCTTCGACATCGAGCTGCACTGGGACGTCGACACCACCCTCGCCGTCCTCCCGCAGCGCGTGCAGGGCATCATCGCGCTCAACGACACCCGCCCCGACCACGGCGGCTTCCAGTGCGCGCCCGAGCTCTTCCGCGACTTCGAGAAGTGGAAGCTCGCCCAGCCCGCCGGCCGCGACCCGATCCGGCCGGACACCGACCCCGCCGAGTTCCCGGTCGTACGCCCCGAACTTGCCGCCGGCGACCTGCTCATCTGGAACGGGCTGCTGGCCCACGGCGTCGCCGCGAATGCCTCGGAGAGCGGCGTACGCGCCGTGCAGTACCTCGCGATGATGCCCGCCCTGGAGGAGCACGAGCGGCTGCGCCGCTCGCGCGTCGAGTCCTGGCGCACCCTGAGCACCCCCGACTGGAACGCCACCCTGCTCGGCGACTCCCGGCGGCACGAGTCCGAGCGGTACGGACCGGCCGCGCTGACCGGGCTAGGCCGCAAGCTCCTCGGGCTCGACTCCTGGCGCGCCCCCGCGACGGACGCCGCGCCCGGCGGGACCGAAGAGGGCCGGGCCGGGGCGGAGCCGGAGCGGACGGGGGAGCCGTGGCACGCATCTGCCTGACGCTGCCGACGAACCGCGCCTGCGCGGCCACCATCGCCGCCGTCCACGAGGAAGCCGTCCACGCCGCCGCCCACTTCGGGGCCGAGGTGCACTTCCTGATCCTCGACTCCGCCGCCGACCGCGACCGCGCGGGCCACGCCGCCGCGGTCGCCGGGCTGCCGCGCGTGCCCGGGGTCGTCGTGCACCACTTCGGCGAGGCCGAGCAGCGCACGTTCCTCACCGCCGTGCTCCGCCGTGCCCGGGTCGCGGGCGCCGGGAAGCTGCTGCGCCTGCTGCTGCCCGACGCCGTCTCGTACGGCGCCTGCACCGACCGCGCGTTCCTCCTCGCCGCCGCCCTCGGCTGCGGCTCGGTGCACCGCCGGGACTCCGACAGCCGCTACCAGACCGCCGGCGGCCGGCCCGTCTTCCCCGTCCACCACGAACTCGCCACCCTCGGCCTGCCCGCCGCGGAAGCCGCCCGGCGGGTCGATGCAGACGCGCTGAACCCGCTCCACGCCCCCAAGCCCGTCTCGCTCGTCGGCGCCTCCTTCGTCGGCGAGATGTCCGTCGACATCGCTGAGATCCACGACCTCGATCCCGCCGTCTACCACGACGTCGTCAGCCTCTGGGCGCCGCCGCACTGGCCGGAGGAGCGCAAGCGGGCGCTGGTCGAGGAGTCCTTCAAGGGCGCGGGCACCGAGGCGTTCGGCGGCGACCACGCCGTCCTCGGCGCCGTCGACCCGATGCGCGTCGACATGTGCAACGTCGCCTTCCACCGCGGCGTGTACGAGGCCGTACCGCTGCCGCCCGCCACCGACACGATCGGCAGCGACTACTTCCTCCTCCACCTCGTCCACGACGCCACCCTGCCCGGCGTCCTCCACAACCGGCACATCGTCAACTACCACACCGACGAGCGGAAGACCGGCGCCGGCTTCACGGCCTACCAGATGCGATTCGCCAAGTTCCTGCTGTCGATGCGCTACTTCAACGTCGTCTACGACGAACTCGCCGCCGCCGGCGCCGCGCTCCTCGACGACCGGCACCGCCTGCGCGCCGCCGCCGTCGGTGAACTGGTCGCGCGCAGCTCCCGGCTCGACCGCGACGAGAACGTCATGCGGCTGACCGCCCTGGAGATCGCGTACCGCAAACTCGGCGGCACATACGCGGAGTTCGCCGGCGTGCTGGC
This sequence comes from Streptomyces sp. CNZ287, assembly GCF_007827615.1. Taxonomy (NCBI): domain Bacteria; kingdom Bacillati; phylum Actinomycetota; class Actinomycetes; order Kitasatosporales; family Streptomycetaceae; genus Streptomyces; species Streptomyces sp. CNZ287. The sequence continues at coordinate 226,575 of NZ_VISV01000009.1, forward strand.
GGCCCGCGCCTCCGGCCTGCCGGCGGAGGCCGCCCGCGACATGGCCGACTTCGCGCTGCTCATCGCCGCGTGGGAGCCGCTGGTGCGGGCGAGCAGGGCGACGGACGTGCCGGGGGCCGGCCGGTGACCGCGGCCGTACGGTCCCCGCGGCCGGCCCCGCCGGCCCCGCCCGTGACGACCGCAGCCGTGACCGCACGGCTGCGCGCCGCCCTCGCCGCCGCGGACGACGACCGGATCATCTACGACCTGCCCGGCATCGAGGAGCGCTACGACGAGCTGCGGCGCCGGCTGCCCGGCGTCGACGTCAGGTTCGCGATGAAGGCATGCCCCGTCGACGAGGTGCTGGCCCGGCTCGCGGAGAAGGGCGCCGGGTTCGACGCCGCGAGTCCCGGCGAAGTGGCGCAGGCGCTCGGCGCCGGTGCGCCCGCGGCCCGTATCCACTACGGCAACACCGTCAAGTCCGACCGCGGCATCCTCGCCGCGCACCGCCTCGGCGTCCGCGACTTCGCCACCGACAGCCCCGAGGACGTGCTGGCCATCGCCGCACTCGCGCCCGGCGCGCGGGTGTTCTGCCGGCTGGCCACCACCGGCGAGGGCGCGCTGTGGGGGCTCAGCCGGAAGTTCGGCTGCACGCCGGACGAGGCGGTGCGGGTGCTCGCCGGGGCGCGGGCCGCAGGGCTCACCCCGGCCGGGCTCTCCGTGCACGTCGGCTCGCAGCAGATGACGGCCGCGGCATGGCGCCGCGCCTTCGACACCTTCGCGGACGTACTCGCGGCCCTGGCCCGGCGCGGTATCCACCCCGACCACGTCAACCTCGGCGGCGGCCTGCCCGCGCTCGGCTACCGCGACCTGCGCGGCCGGCCGCTGGTGCCGGAGCTGGACGAGACGTTCGCGGCGATCCGCGGGGGCATGGCGCGGCTGCGCGCCGCGGCCCGCGACCCGCTGCGCTTCGTCGTCGAACCGGGCCGGCACCTGGTCGCCGACCACGGCGCGATCCGGGCGCACGTCGCACGGCTCTCCTCGCGCCGGCACCCGGACGGCGGGCGGGACTACTGGCTCTTCCTGAGCTGCGGCAGGTTCAACGGCCTGTACGAGGTCGACCGGTTGCACTACCCGCTGGTGTTCCCCTCCCACGGCGCCGCCGCGGAGCTGGTGCCGGCGGTCGTCGCCGGACCCACGTGCGACAGCGACGACGTCGTGGCGGAGGGCCGCGTACCGGTGCAGGTGCCCAGGGCGGCCGCGTCCGGGGATCCGGTGTGGATCCTCTCCAGCGGCGCGTACGCCGTCAGTTACATGACCCGGGGGTTCAACGGCTATGGCCCGCTACCGCACACCTGCCTGCGCGCCGGCTGACGTGCGCATCCGGCACATCGCCGCCCACGACTGGGGCGCCATCGCCGCGCTGGAGGACCGCGCGTACGCCGACCGGGCGCTCGCCGAGGGCCGCGCGGCCCTGGAGTTCCGCGGCCGGGCCTCGCCCGGCACCTGCTTCGTGCTGGACGCCGACGGCGCGCCCGGGGGCTACCTGCTGGCGCTGCCGTACCCGGCGTTCCGCTGCCCCGAACTGCGCGGCGCGGAGGAGTCCCGGCACGCGACCGACAACCTGCACCTGCACGACATCGTCGTGGCCGAGCACCTGCGCGGCGCCGGGCTCGCGGGACGCCTGCTCGCCCGGCTCACCGCCACCGCCCGCGCCCGGCGGTTCCGCCGGATCTCCCTCGTCGCCGTCGCCGGCACCGCGTCGTTCTGGACCCGCCGCGGCTACCGCCCGCACTACGACGTGGCACCCCCGGCCGGCTACGGCCCGTGGGCGGTCTACATGTCCAGGGAGGCGGGCCGGTGACGATGCCGCGGATACACGACGACTTCCGCCGCGCCCAGGTGGCCATCGCGGCGCTCTTCTGCTTCCTGGGCTTCCACTACGTCACCTGGGTGTCCCGGCTGCCGCGGGTCAAGGACGAGCTGGCCCTGACGGCGACCGAGCTGGGGCTGCTGCTCATGGCCTGCGGCGCGGGCGCGGCGGCGTCCTTCCCGCTGGTCGCCCACCTCATGAAGGCGATGGGCGCCAAACGGCTCGCGTTCGCGTCCGCCGGCGCCCTGCTGCTGTTCCTGCCCGCGTTCGCCGCGGCGCCCACCTACCCCGTCGCGCTGGTCCTCGTCGCGGCCGACGGCGTCGCCGTCGGCTGTCTGAACGTGGCGATGAACGCGCAGGGCGCCGCACTGGAGGAGATCCACGAGCGCACCGCGATGGCGAAGATGCACGCCACCTTCAGCGCCGGTTCGCTGGCCGCCGCGCTGCTGGCGTCCGCCGTGCAGACCGCGACCGACGCGATGGCCGCACACTTCGCGGTGGCCGCGGTGCTGCTCCTGGCGCTCCTCGCCGTCGCCCGCACCGGGCTGCCCGCCGGGAATGGCTTCCGGCAGCCGGAGAAGGGGCGCCGCAGGTGGCGGCTGCCGTCGCGCGTCACGCTCTGGATGGGGTGCGCGATGGCCTTCGGCACCGTCACCGAGGGCGCCATGAACGACTGGTCGACGCTCTACCTGGAGGACGTCGCCGACGCGGCGCCCGAGATCGCGCCGCTGGGCATCGCGGTGGTCTCCGTGATGATGGTCGTCGCCCGCCTCTTCGCCGACGGCTGGCGCACCCGCTGGGGCGACGGACCCGTGGTCACGCTCGGCAGCGTGCTGGCGGGCACGGGCCTCGCCGTCGCGGTGCTCGCGGGCGGGGTGGTGCCGGCGCTCCTCGGGTTCGCGTGCGTCGGTCTCGGCGTCGCGGCCGTGACGCCGTGCGTGTACGTCGCGGCGGCCCGGGAGGGCCCCGACGCGCTGTCCCTGGTGGCGTCGATGGGCACCACGGGGCTGCTGGGCGGGCCCGCGGCGATCGGCTTCATCGCGGGCGCGGCCGGGCTGGCGTGGGGCATGGGCGCCGTCGCCGCGTCCGCGCTGCTCGTATCGGTGTGTACGACGCAGATACGCTGGCCCGCGCTGAGCAACGCCTGACGCTCGCGGGCGCGAACGGGGCGGCGTGGAGAGGCTGTTCGAAACGGGGGTGGGACGGGCGATGGCGGAGCACGGGCGAGGCCGACGGCCGGAGCGGGACGGGAGCGTAGCCGGGGAAGCGGCCGGGGCGGCCGCGGTCGAGAGCGGCGCCGAGGTTGCCGGAGGCGGGTTCCCGGACGGCCGCGGGGCGGCGGTGCGGGTCGCGGACGCGCCCGGCGGTGCCCTCGCGGGCGTACGGGTCACGCCCGGCGCCGCCGCGCCGCCGGGGCTGCCCGCGGGCGCGCGGGTCTGGGCGTTCGACGCCGGGCCCGGCGCCGAACCTGACCTGTCGGCGCTCGACGACGCCGAGCGGCGGCGGCACGCGAGCTTCCTGCGCCGGGCCGACCGGATCCGCTACGGCGTCGCCCACGCCGAACTGCGCCGGCTGCTGGGCGAGCTGACCGGCACCGCGCCCGCGGCGCTCCGCTTCGGCCGGCGCGCCTGCCCCCGGTGCGGCGGCCCGCACGGCCGGCCGGTGCTCGAACGGCCCGCGGACGGCCCGGAGTTCTCCCTCTCGCACGGCGGCGGGCTGGTGCTCGTCGCCGTCGCGACCGGCCGGGTGGGCGTCGACGTGGAGCCGGTCAGGGCCGCGCCGCCCGAGCGGAGCCTGGTGGAGCGGCTGCACCCGGCGGAGCGCGCGGTGGTCCTGACGGCGCCCGAGGCGCTGCGCTCCGCCGCGTTCACGCGGCTGTGGACGCGCAAGGAGGCGTACCTGAAGGGGCTCGGCGTGGGCCTCGGCCGCGCCCTCGACGCGGACGACGTCTCCACCGCCGTGCCGGGCTGGCACCTGGTCGATCTGGCGCCGGGGAACGGCCACGCGGGGGCGGTGGCCGTGGAGTCCGCGAGCGTCGCGGACACCGCCGGGGAATTGCACGAACCCGGCGCCGCATTACCCTGATCCGGTGCCGCCCGCCGCCTTCCGGCTCATTCCGGTTCGGCTCTGCGGCCCGGTTCCGCGCCGAAAGCGGCGCCGAGTCCGAATTCCGGCATGTTGATATAGCGGGCCTCATAGGAACCCGGCCGCACGTGGTACAGCTCGTGCCAGATGCCGACGTCCCCGTCGCTGCCCACGGCGCGGTTGAACCACTTCCAGTACGACCTGTGCCGGTGTTCCCGCGATTTCGAGAAATCCTCGATGTGCTCCGCCGACCGCCAGTACTGGACGACCGTGATCGTGCGTCCCCTGCGGCTCATTCTGCTGCCGAGCAGCCCGAGTTCCGGATCCTCGCCGAGTTCCACCAGCAGCTTCGGCATCGCGGTGAACGCCGGCCACCATTTGTGCACCTTCCAGAGGTAATTGATCCGCATTCCCACCAGGAAGAGGACGAATCCGTGGCCGGTGTCGACATTCACCCTGCCCTGCTCTATCCGCGCCATGCCGTCCGGGTCCTTTCCGGGGTTCCTCGCGCTCGCCGAGCCGGTCCCTGTCATCGTAGAGCGTCCTCCGCGTCGGCGACATCGCCTGTACAGGCGGTAGTTGAGGTGCATAAAAGGGCAACATACGCTGTCGCCTCCCAAGTGGGGACATGTCCGGCAAATATTTTGCGAGAAAAGAATGGTTCAGACCAACGGATTGCATGTACGATGACGCTCGCTCGAACGCAGAACCGAACGTGCGATGACCCTCCGGTCACCACCCGACTACTGTTCGTCACGCTCTGAACACGGCACCACATAACCCTCGCTGCACGGCCTGAAGTTCACCTTGCACCGAACGGACAGGTACTTATGTGGAAGGCGGCACGCGTGGAGATTCCGGTGGACTCCGCGCATCAGCCGGGACGAATCGGCAACGAACTCGACGAAGGCGCAATACCCGTGCCCGCGCGGGCGGGCAACGTTACCGGCAAGTTGTTCACGGAAAGCCCCAAGGCGGGTGCGAGCAGGACGCATTCACTGCTGAATGTGGGATTCCGCAACGTCGGCGACCCCGGCGGACCGCGCTCGCTCGACGTACACGCCCTGCTGTTCGACATGGACGGCACACTGGTGGAATCCGCGGCCGCAATGGACCGCCACACCCGCATGTGGGCGAGGCGCCATTCCCTCGACCCCGAGAAGGTCATCCGCGCCTCGCACGGGCGCCGCGACATCGACGTCATCCGCGAACTGGCCCCGCACGCCGACCCGTACGCCGAACTGGCCTGGTTCGACCACCTGTCCTGCACCGACGCCGCCGGCGTCCGCGCCGCACCCGGCGCCCCGCGGCTGCTCGCCGCCCTGCCCCCGCGCCGCTGGGGGCTGGTGACCTCCGCGACCCGGAGCGTCGCCCGCAGCCGGATGGCGGCGGCCGGACTGCCGCTGCCGGACGTCCTGGTCTGCGCCGAGGACGTCGCCGCGGGCAAGCCCAGCCCCGAGGGGTATCTGACCGCCGCGGCCCTCGTCGGCGCGCCCCCGTCGTCCTGCCTCGTGATCGAGGACGCCGACGTCGGCCTGCGCGCCGCCCGGGCCGCGGGCATGCCCGCGCTCGCGGTCGCGGGACCGCCGGGCCCCGTCCACGGCCACCGGATCGCGGGCCTCGGCGCCCTCTGCGTCACCGCCGACTGACCCACCACCCAGCCGTACGCGCCGTCCCCCGTGCCGACGGGGCCGCGGTCGCGGCTGCCGTTCTCACGCCACGCGAAGGGGAGGCGGAGATGGATCTCAGAACCGCACTGCTGCTGCCGGGCCAGGGCGCCTACCGGCCCGGCGCGTTCGCCGGGCCGGTGAGCGCCCCGGTCGCCGAGCTGCTGGCCGTCGTCGACACCGTCGCCGCCGAGTTCGGCCACGACCCGATCTCGCCGCTGCTCACCGACGCCGATGCAGCGGACGGCCGCCGGCTCGCCGAGACCGACCCGTTCGCGCTCCAGCTCGCGATCTACGCCGCGGCGCTCGTGTACGCCCGCGAGGTTGACCTGCGCGCGCCCGCCGACGTCGTACTCGGCCACAGCATGGGCGAGATGGCCGCCGCCGCCCACGCCGGCTGCTTCACCGCCGCGGACGGCGCCCGCATCGCCGCCCACCGCGCCCGCGCCCTGGAGCACGGCGCGGCCGGCACCGGCGGCATGCTCGCGCTCACCCTGCCGGCCCGCCGCGCCACCGCGCTGCTCGCCGCCGCGGAGCTGCCGGGCGCCCGGCTCGCCGTCGTCAACGCGCCGCGGCACGTCGTCGTCTCGGGCCCGGGGGACGCCCTAGGCCGCCTCGCGGCGCTCGCCGACGTCCTCGGCGTACGGGTCGTCCGGCTCACCGCGCCCTACCCGTTCCACAACCCGCTGCTGGCCACCGCCCAGGCCGAGTTCGCGGCGGCGATCGAGGGCATCCCCGAGCGCCCGGCGCAGCGCCGCCTGTACTCGCCGGCCCTCGGCGGGCTCGTCGAGGACGACACCGACGTCAAGGCGTCGCTGATCGCCGCGGTGACCCGGCCCGTCGACTTCCTCGCCGCACTGCGCGAGTTGCAGACGTACGGGCTGGAGTCGGTGGTGGAGTGCGGCCGCGCGGGCCTCGGGGAACTGGTGCGGCAGGCGGTGGGCTGCGGGACGCAGACCGCGGACCGGTGGCTCGCGACAGGAACGGCGGAGGGCTCGGCGGCACCGGTCGCCACACCGACGGCATCTCCGGTGCCCGACCCCGGTGCGGGGGCGCCGGTCCCGGCGCCTGTGGCGTGGGAGGTGCCCGCGGCGGCGATACCGGTCGCGGAGCCCGCCCCCGTTCCCGTACCCGCAACGGCGCCCGCGGCACCGGATTCCGCGGCGGCCGGGCCTGCGGCGCGCGTCCCCGGTTCCGCACCCGGACGTGTGACGGAGTCCGCCGCGTCCGGCCGGGCGGCGGGCCCGGCCATCCCTTCCGCACCCCCGACCGCGGCTGTGCCACCCCCTGCCGCGGCCGGGCCCGGCCCTCTGCCCGCACCTTCACCCGCGGGGCCCGCGGCAGGCGGTGGCGTGCTGGCCGCACTTCAGCAGGTCTACGCCGACCGGCTCGGGTACCCCGTGGAGGCCATGGACCCGGACGCCGACCTCGAAGGCGACCTCGGCATCGACTCGCTCAAGCGCATGGAGGTGCTGAGCACGCTGATCGACCGCTTCGGCCTGCACCACGTGGCCGACGACACCCGCTTCGCCCTCCAGTCCACCCTCGGCGATCTCGCCCGCCTCATCGACGAGACCGGCCGCACCACAGGACCGGCCGCCGCCGCCCTACGGGCCGATGGCTGACGGCACCGGGGGCGGCGCTCCCCGCCCGCCGCGCTACCGCGTCGAGGCCGCCGCCGCCGACCGCGCCGCCGCCGAGGCCGCGGCGGCCGAGCTGCGGGCGCGCGGCCTGGACGCCGCCGTACGCACCGCAGGGTCGCTGCCGTCGCTCACGGCCGGTGCCCCCGCCGGCCCCGGCGCGATCGTCGCCGTCGGCATGGGCCTGGCGGTGCCCGGCGCCTGCTCGCCCGACGAGCTGTGGGACCTGCTGCGCGACCGCGTACCGCAGTTCAGCGAGCCCGGGGGCCGCATGGACATCGACACGCTGTGGTCCGCGGACCCGGCCGCGCCGGACAAGACGTACACCCGCACCTCCGGCTTCATCCACGACCTGCGCCCCCACCCCCGGCTGCGCGCCGAACTCGCCGCCGGCCGCGCCCCGCAGCGCGAGCCGAGCGGCCTGTGGCTGCGGCACAGCGTCCTCCAGGCGCTCGACGGGGTGCGTCTCGACGCCGGTACGCGCACCTTCGCCGCCGTCGGCATGACCGCGGACGGCGGCCACGCCGCCGAGCACAGCCTCCTGCGGCACGGCACCCGGCTGCTGGCCGGGCCGGCGGCCGCGGACCCGGAACCGCTGGCCGCGCTCTACCCGGCAGGATCGCCCGACCTCGCCGGCACCGCGCCGTACCGCGTCGTGCGCGACGCGCTGGCCGGCATCGCGGACCCGGTGGAGACCGTCGTCGTCGACACGGCCTGCTCCTCGTCCCTCTACAGCTTCGACTTCGGCATGCGCGCGCTGCGCGAGGGCCGCGCGGACGTCGCGCTCTGCGGCGGCGCGTACTCCGTCAACGCCCAGACCATGGTGCTGTTCGCGAAGCTCGACGGGCTGGCCAGGGGCGGCCTCGTGCGGTCACTGGACCGCGGCGCGGACGGGGTGCTCTTCTCGGACGGCGCCGCGGTCGTGGCGCTCAAGACGTACGCGCGGGCCCTCGCGGACGGCGATCCCGTCCTCGGGTTCGTCCGCGGCTTCGGCGGCTCGTCCGACGGGCGCGGCAAGGCGGTGTACGCGCCGAACCCCGCCGGGCAGCGGATCGCCCTCGAACGGGCCTGGTCGGCGGCCGGCGTCGGCCCGGAGGACGTCGACTGGATCGTCGCCCACGCGACCGGCACCGCCGCGGGCGACCGGGCGGAGCTGCGGGCGCTGGCCGCCGCGGCACCCGGCAGGCGGTGGACGCTGACGTCGAACAAGTCGCTGATCGGCCACACCGGTTGGGCGGCGGGCGCGGTCAACGTCATCCACGCGCTGCTCGCGCTCCGCCACGAGGCGATCCCCGCGCAGCACCTCTACACCGGACCGGTCGCGGGCGACGTCACCGTTCCCGTACGCACCCTGCCGTGGCGGCCGTCGCCGGACGGCCGGGCCCGTACGGCGGGGGTCTCGGCGATGGGGTTCGGGGGCACGAACGCGCACGTCGTCGTCAGCGACCGCCCGGGCCCGGCCGCCCCCGCCCCCGCGGCCGCGGACCCGGCGCCGGTCGTGGTGGTGGCGACGACGGCCCTGGAGCCGCCGTCGCCGGGCCCGGTCTTCGGCGCGTCGTTCCCGGCGCCTGCGCCGCTCGACGTGCGGCTGCCGCCCGCGGTGCTGGAGCGGCTGGACCGCAGCCAGCTCATGGCGCTGCGGTGCGCGCTGGACCTGCGGTCCGGGTGGGAGGAACCGGAACTCCTCGCCCGTACGGGGGTGTTCGTCGGCCACAGCGGTCAGGTGCGGCAGGCGCTGGCGTGCACGATGCGGGCGTACCTGGACGACATCGAGGCGCGGGCGGAGGGGGACGTGTCCGCGCTGACCGCGGGCGTACGGGCGCTGGCGCCCGAGAGCAACAGCGACTCCCTGCCGGGGCTGATGCCCAACATCATCGCCTCCCGCGTGGCCCAGCTCCTCGACCTGCACGGCCCGAACATGACCCTGGACGCCGGCCCCGACTCCTCCCACGCGGCCCTGGCGGCGGCCTGCCGCCACCTCGCGGCGGGCGACCTGTCCGCGGCGGTGGTGATCGGCACGCTGGCGGCGGCGGAACTGGTGACCCCGCCTGCGGGCATGACCACGACGGAGACGGCCGCGGCGGCGGTCCTCATGCGCCGGGAGGAGGCGGAGGCGCGGGGCCTGCGGGTGATGGGGGAGCTGCGGGTCCCGCCGCCCGCGGGGGCGGGAGCGGACACGGCCGCGGTGACAGACCGGCCGGGTGTTCCTCGCGGTGCGGTCGAGGGGGCGGCCCCGGACGCGGCGGACGCCGCGCCGTACTTCCACGCCGCCGAAGGGCTCGTCGCCCTGCACCGCGCCGTACGCGCGAACGACGCGGCGGCGGAGCTGACCCCGGTCGCGCCCGGCACCCCCGCGCTCACCTACGTACCGGAGTCGCCCGCGGCCCCGGAACGCCTCGGCGATCTGCGCCCGTACGTCCTGCGCCTGAAGCGCATGGACCGCACCGCGGTACGTCCCGCACTGCCCGCGCTCCCGCCCGGCACCCTGGTGCTGACGAACGCCCCGGAGGCGCCGGCAGGTCTCGCACTGCCGCCGGGCTGCGTCGTCGCGGCGCCGCGCGCGGCCCAGGCGGGGCGGGCACCGGACGTGCACGTACTCGACGCCCCGGAGGATCTGGCCGGCATCCTCACGGACCGCGACCTCCGCCACGTGCGCGTCCTCTTCGACACGAGGCACCCCCCGGCCGCCCCGGGGCTCGCGGTGCCCGTGGACCACGGCACCCGCGGTCCGTCCGGCGCGGTCCCCGACGTGTGCGCCTCCGGTACCGCCCGGCCCGCGGGCTCGCCGGACGCCCTCCCCACGGCCTCGCTCGAACTGCAGGAACTTGCCTTCGCCGCCGCGCACCTCCTCGCCGAACCCCTCGGCGACCGCGGGTCCTTCGCCGTGCTCGTCCTCGACCCCGGCGATCCCTCGCCCGGCCCCGCCACCGGGCTCTTCACCGGGCTCGTGCGGGCGCTCGGCGCCGATCTGCCCGGCGGGCTCGTCTACGGCGTCGTCACCGACGCCCCGGATCTGCCCGCCGGGCTCGGCCTGCTGAGCCGGGAGTCCGCCGTCGAGCGGCATCTCGGCGTCGCCCACCACCGCCGCGGCGTACGGGCCGAAGCCGTGCTCGCGCCCGCCGGGGACCGGCCCGCCGCGCCCCGGCTGCCGCGGGCGCCCGTCGTCGTCGCCACCGGCGGCGGCCGGGGCATCACCGCGGAACTCGTGGACCAGCTCGCCGGGCTCTCCCGGCCCGCCGCGATCTGGCTGCTCGGCTCCGGACCCTCCCCCGGCCCCGCGGACGCCGCGGAACCCCCCGCCGACCGGCCCGCCGCGCTGCGGCGGTTGATGGCCGAGCACCCCGGCGCCAAGCTCGCCGACCTGAACCACCGCCACAACCGCGCGCTGCAAGCCGCCGAGCGCGGCCGCACCCTCCGCCGGCTCGCCGCCCGCTACGGCGCCGACCGCGTGCACTACCGGCAGTGCGACGTGCTCGACCCCGGCGCGCTGCGGGAAGTGGCCGCCGAGATCGCCGCGGCCGGGGGCGCCGACGTCGTCGTGCACGGCGCCGGCGTCGAGCGGGCCACGGCGCTGCGGCGCAAGACGCCCGCGGAGTTCCGGGCCGTACGGGACGTGAAGGTGCGCGGCTGGCTCCACCTCCGCGCCGCCTTCGCCGCCCACGACCCCGCGCTGTGGCTGGCGATCAGCTCGGTCACCACCGTCGTGGCCCGGCCAGGCGAGGCCGACTACATCTCCGCCAACGAGTTCCTCACCCACGCCGCCGCCCACGCCCGCGCCACCACGGGCGCCGACGTGCACGCCCTGGTCTCCGGCCTGTGGACCGAGAGCGGGATGGTGACGCACACCCAGGTCCAGGACGCGTACCTCGCCCGCGAGGACAACTTCACCCACCTCGACGACGCCCTCGGCCGCCGCTACTTCCGCACCGAACTGCTCCACCGCAGAAGCGACCCCCGCACCTCCGTGTGGCTCGGGGAGACCGAATGGCGCATGCTCACCGCCGCCGCGCCGGAGCTGCGCGCCGCCGGCGCGCGGCCACCGGCCCCCGCCGGGGCCTTCGTCCGCGGGCCCGGCGCGCCCGCCGAGGGCGGCGGCACGGCCTGGGAGGTACGCCTCGGGCTGGACGGCCACGGGTACGTGCGCGACCACCGCGTGGACGAACGGCCCACCCTGCCCGGGACGTTCCTCATGGAGATCGCCGCCGAGGCCGCCGCCGCGGTCGGTGCCGGGCGGACCGTGGCCATCGTGGACGCGGTGTTCGCGCGGTTCGTGCGTGCGGCGGAGGAGCAGTGGCCGCGGCGGCTGCTGGTCACCGCGCGGGCGGAGACGCCCGGCCGCGTCCTGGTGGTCGTCGCCGGCCCGCCCCGGGGGCCCATCCCGGCGCAGGAGTACAGCCGGATGACGGTCCTCCTCGACGGCCCGTACGGTGCCCGGCCCGCCCCCGAGCCCGCCGCGGCCGGACTCGTCCCCGCCCGTGACGCCTACGCGCTCGCCGGTTCCCCGGTCCTGCTCCGCGGCATGTTCGACTCGCTCCGCGAACTGCGCACGGGCCCCGCCGGCGGCTCCGCGCGGCTGCACCTGCCGTCCCCCGGGCACCTCGGCCCGCTACGGGACTTCCTCCTCCCCGCGCTGGCCATGGACAGCCTCCTCCGGGCCACCGCCGCCACCCCCGCCCTCACCTCCGCCGAGGACGCCGCCGGCGCGCCGGCCCCCGTGCCCGTCCGCATCGGCCGGTTCGACCTCTTCGCCCCCGGTAACGACGCCGTGCTCGCCGAGGCCCCCGCCCCGGTCGGCCTCCGCCACCGCACCGCCGCCGACGGCACGGTGGCCCGCTGCGAGGCGGTCGGCGACGGGGGCCGGGTGCTCTTCGCGTTCACCGGCCTCGCGACCCGCGACAAACGGGCTACGGCAACGCTCGCCACCCGCCCCGCGGAGCCGCGGCGGGACCCCGGCCGCCCGCCGTCCCCGTCCCGTACCGCCGCCGGAAGGAGCCCCCGATGACCGCCCTGTACGACGTGGCCGCCCACGTCGCACCCGTGTCCGTGCCCATCGCCGACCTCGCCCCCCGCCTCGGCGTCGGCGACCGCGACCTCGCTCTGTTCCACCGCTACTTCGGCCTCCGCGACGTCCGCATGGCGCCCGGCGCGGGGCTGCGCGAGATGACGGTGGCCGCCGCCCGCGAGCTGACCGCGCTCGCGGGCAACGAGCACCGCGTGTCGTACGTCGTCAGCGCCCGCACCATCCCCATCGGCTCCCGCGCCTCGCAGAACCCCGTGCACGACGCCGCCGACGCACTCGGCCTCGGGCACGCCGCCGTCTTCACCCTCACCCAGCAGGCGTGCTCCTCGGGACTCGCCGCCGTGGACCTCGCCGGGCGGCTCCTCGCCGAGGACGGCGACCCCGACGCGCTGGCGCTCGTCGTCGCGGGGGAGAAGGCCGACTGGCCCACCGCGCAGCTCATCCCGGGCACCACCGTGATGGGCGAGTCATCGGCCGCCTGCCTAGTGGCGGCGGGCGGCGGCGGGGACGTGCTGCGCAGCTACGTCGCCCGTACCTTCGGCGAATACCACGACGTGAAGCTCCCGCCGCCGCGCGGCGAGGAGTTCGAGCGGCGCTACGCGGAGCGGCTGACGACCGTGATCCGCGAGGCGGTGGCCGCGGCCGGGATCCGGCTGGAGGACCTGGCATGGATCCTGCCGCACAACGTCAACCGCATCTCCTGGGCCAAGGCCGCCCAACTGCTGGACTTCCCGCGCTCGCGCATCTGCCTGGACAACGTCGCCGCGCTCGGGCACTGCTTCGGCGCCGACTCCTTCCTCAACTACGTGACCCTGCGCGACGCCGGCCGGCTCCGCAGGGGCGACTGCTACCTGATGGCCGCGGTGGGGCTCGGCGCCACCTTCGCGGCCGCGGTGTTCCGTCACTGACGGCGGGCCGCACACGAGGACGCCGCCACGAACGCCACGAGATGGGGGACGACATGACGGCCGACGACTTCATGAGCGGCGTCCGGCGCGCCTGCACCGGCGACCCGGCCGCACCGCTCGTACTGCTCGGCAACATCGAGGTCGAACGCGACTGGGCGCGCGGCGAGCCCGGCGTGCCGGCCGTCGGCGACAACGCGCCCTCCGCGGTCGTCGCGCGCATGGACGAGTTCGCGCTGCTGCTCGGCGGCGCGGGCGACCACGTGATCCTCAAGTCCGCGCCCGACCCCGGCTATCTGGACTATCTGCGCGGCCTGGGCCTCGACCTGCCGCACGTGCAGGTCACCGACCGGTGCGAGGCCGCCGTGCCCGTCACCGAGGAGGCACTCGACTCGCCCGCCCTGCTCGCCCGGCTGCGCGCGCTCGGCGCCGTCCGGCTCCTCCCGCACGGGATGTCCGCCGCCGAGGAGGAGCTGTGCCGGCGGGCCGGACTCGCCGCCGCGCTGCCGGCCGCGGCGCTCGCCAAGCGGGTCAACAGCAAAATCTACAGCCGCCGGGTCGCCGCCGAGCTGGGCCTGCCCCTGGCCGAGGGCTGGGAGTGCGAGTCGGTCGCGGAGTTCGAGGCCGTGGCGGCGAAGGCCGCGGCCCGGATCGCGGACGGCGCGGTCGTCGGCGTCAAGGACGCGTACGGCGTCTCCGGCAAGGGCATCGTCGTCGCCGACCGGGCGCGGCGGCTGGAGCAGATGGTGCGGATGGTGCGGCGGCGCGCGGAACGCACCGGGGACGACCGGCTCGCCGTCGTCGTGGAGGTGTGGGCCGACAAGGCCGCCGACCTCAACTACCACCTCACCGTGGGCCGGGACGGTTCCGTGCGCTTCGACTTCGTCAAGGAGGCGTTCACCGCGGGCGGCGTCCACAAGGGGCACCGTTTCCCCGCCCGGCTCACCCCGGAGCAGCACGCCGTCGTACGGGAGACCGCGGCCCTCCTCGGCGGTCGGCTCGCCGCCGACGGCTACCACGGCCCCGTGGGCGTCGACGCCCTCGTACGGACCGACGGCTCGCTGCTGCCGGTGCTGGAGATCAACGCCCGCAACAACATGTCCACGTACCAGACCCGGCTGCACGAGCAGTGCGTGCCCGCGGACACGGTCGTCCTCGCCCGGCAGTACGACGTCCGGCTGCCCGAGCCCGTCCCGTTCGACCGGCTCGCCGCCGTCCTCGGCCCGCTGCTCTTCGAGCGCGCCGCCGGCCGCGGCGCGCTCCCCGACAACCACGCGACCGTCAACGCCGCCTTCGCCTGCCCGGACGCGCGCCCGGCCGCCCCCGCGGACGGCCGCTTCCACTTCCTGCTCGCCGCCCCCGGCCAGGCGGCGGCCGACGCCCTGGACGCCGCAGTGGCCGCGCGCCTGACCGAGTTCGGAGACGTACGATGACCGACGCCACGCCCGCCGCCCACTGCCAGGGCCTCGCGCTCACCGACCTGGCCGCCGAGTTCGGCACCCCGCTCTACCTCTACGACGCCGACCGGCTGCGCTCCCAGTACACCGGCCTGCGCGAGCGGCTGCACCCGGTGCTGCGCCTCTTCTACTCCCTCAAGGCCAACCCCAACCTCGCCGTCACCCGCACCATGCGCGAGCTGGGCGCCGGCCTCGAACTGTCGTCGCTGGCCGAGCTGGCGACCGCGCAGCGCGCCGGCGCCACCGGCGCGGAGATGCTCTTCCTCGGCCCGGGCAAGAGCCGCGACGAGATCGCCGCCTGCCTCAAGGCCGGCGCCCGGCTGATCGCCGAGTCGCTGCCCGAGCTGGCCGTCATCGACGAGGAGGCCCGCCACCGCGGCACCACCGCGGAGGTGCTGCTGCGCGTCAACCCGGCGTTCGAGCTGAAGGGCGGCGGGCTGACGATGGGCGGCAAGCCGCGGCAGTTCGGCATCGACGAGGAAGTGCTCGACGCACTCGCCCCGGCCGATCTGCGCCGGTACGGGAACGTCCGGGTGACCGGCGTGCACGCGTACATGGGCACCCGCATCCTCGCCGCCGCCGCGATCGTGGAGAACACCCGGCGCATCCTGGAGCTGGCGGAACGGCTCGCCGGGCGGCTCGGGTTCGGCCTCGGCACGGTCGACGTCGGCGGCGGCCTCGGCGTGGCGTACCACGCGGCCGAGAGCGACCTCGACATCGGCGAGCTGATCGCGGGCCTCAACGCCGTCGTCGCAGCCTTCCACGCCGCGCACCCGGACACCCGGCTGGTGATGGAGCTGGGCCGCTACCTCGCCGCGCCGGCCGGGACGTACCTGACCCGCGTCCGCTACACCAAGGAGTCGCGCGGCGAGCGCTTCGCCGTCTGCGACGGCGGCACCAACCACCACATGGCCGCCGTCGGTATCGGCTCGCCCTTCCGCCGCAACTTCCCCATGCACCGCGTCGGCGGCGGCGGACCGCTCGTCCCGTGGAACGTCACCGGGCCCCTGTGCACCCCCAACGACACCCTCGGCAAGGCCGTCGACCTGCCCGCGGACCTGGCTCCGGGCGACCTCGTCGCCGTCGCCCGCTCCGGCGCGTACGGGCCGAGCGCGTCGCCCGTGCTGTTCCTCAGCCACGGCCACCCCGCCGAGGTGCTGGTCGCCGGCGGTCGCGCGCGTCTCGTACGGCGCCGCGACACCGTCGACGACCTGCTGGAGCGCCAGCCGGACCCCGCGCCGTAGCGCCCGCCCCCCGACCACCGTACGAAGCACGCACGCACCACCGATCCCCTCAGGAGGCAGAGCATGACCACGCACGTCGATGAGGCCGGGGCCGACCTTGCGGCCAAAGTCATCAAGTCGCTGGAGGCCGTGCTGCGCAAGGACCTCGGCGAGGCCACCGCGCAGACGAAGCTCTTCGAGGAACTGGGCCTGGACTCCACCAGCGTCCTCGAACTCCTCATGACGCTGGAGGACGACCACGGCATCGAGATCGACCCCGAGACCCTGGAGCCCGAGCACCTGGAGACGGTCGGCGCCGTGTGCGCCTTCATCGAGGCGTCCGCGGGACCGGGCGCGGCGGGCTAGGCGGTGGCGATGCCCGTCGCACTGGAGCGGCTGACCGCCGTCGGCCCGCCGCCGGCAGGCCACGGCGGCACCACGGCCGCGGACCTGCGGGAGTACGCCGACGACCTGGAGACGGTCTACGGCCCGCTGCCCGACCGCACCTGGCTGGAGCGCGGCGAGCGGGTCTCGTACCCGGACCTCGTGACGGCCGCCGCCGGCGTGCTCGGCGGCCGGGACAGCGGCGTGGACCTGCTGCTCACCGTCACCCCCGTGCCGGACTGCCAGGCGCGGGTGCTGCCCGGCTGCCTGCTGGCGGAACTGCTCGGCGGCCGGCCACAGGTCGCCGGCGTCAACGACCAGGGTGCGGCCGGTGCGTTCACCGCGCTGCGGCTGGCGCGCGGCCGGATCGCGGGCGGCGAGGCGCGGCGGGCCGCGATCGTCGTCATGGAGCAGTCGACGTTGCCTCCCGAGCCCGGGTACGCGCTGCCGCCGGGCGGCGGCGCGGCCGTCCTCGTGCTCGGCACCGGCACCGGCCCGCGCCTCGCCGAGCTGACCGTACGCCGCGTGCCGGCCGCTGCCCGGCGCCCCGGCCGGCGGTCGGGCGGCTGGCTGCGGCCGTGGTACGAGGCCGCGCTGCGGTACGCCGCCGACCCCGGCGGCGGGCTCGCCGTCGCCGACCGGGACGACGTCCTGGGCTACGACTGCCGGGTGCTCTTCACGCCGGTGCCCGCCGCCGGCGGCCGGCCCACCACCCCGTTCCCGCGGCAGAGCGCACTGGAGGCGCGGACGTGACCGTACGACCGACCCGGCAGCGGGGACCCGTGCTCGACACCGCGCTCGGGCTGCGCTGCCGCGCCCGCGCCAAGACCGAGGGCCCGGCCCCGGCCCTCGCCGAACTCCGCGCGGGACTCGGCCCCGACGCCCGCGCCTGGGGCCCCGGCGGGCACACCGTGCTGCCGCTGGCCGCCGCAGAGGCGCCGGGCGGCGCACCGGTCGCGACCCTGGAGTTCGCCTCCGGCGACCTCGGTGCGTGGCGCGATGCCCGCCACCGCGACGGCATCACGGGGCCCTGGGCCACGGGCGTGCTGTGGATCCGGCTCGGCCTCACCGAGCAACTGCTGCGCACCGCGGCCGACCACCTGGCGGGCCGCCGGGTGGGCGGCGAGGTGCTGGCCGACATCGCGTCCGTACGAGCCGCGCTCGGCGAAGCCGCCGCGGACCTCCTGGAGGCCCGCCTCCTGCTCGAACACGGCCCGGACGACGGTATGCCCGGGACCGCGGTGGCCGCACCGCCAGGTGAATCCGCGACCGGCCCGGACCGCCGGCCGGCGTCCGGGCCCGGCGCCGCGGAAGGCGCCCGCGGGACGGTGGAGGCCGCGCGCGCCACCTCCTCCGGCGGGTCCGCGACCGGGCCGGGCCACCACACCGTGTCCGGGCGGGCCGCAGGCGCCGCCGCCCCGCAGCCGCCGGGACCCCGGACCCCGGCCGGCGGCCCCGCCGCGCCCGCCGCGCCCGGCGCCGAAGGCGCCTCCCGCGCGGCCGAAGCGCTCGTACGGGCGCAGCGTGCCGTGCTGCGGCTGCTCGGTGCCGCCGGGTATCTCGACGCCGGGCCCGGGCGGCTCGCCCGCGCCGTCGACCTGCTGGCCGACGTCCATCCCGTCGCCGCGGAGCCTGCGGCCCGCCACCACGCCACCGAGGTGAGCCCATGACCACGACCCCCATCCGCACCCCGCCGCGGGCCGGGCACCGGCCGCCGCCCCCCGACCCCGCGCGGCTCCGCGCGGCCGTCGAGGAGTACGCGCGGGCGTTCCGCGCCACCGCCCTGGCCATGGACGAGCCCGGCGCCGACCCCCGGACCCTCAACCCCGTCGTCCACGACGCCTACTTCCCCGTCCTCCTCGGCCTCCCGCCCGCGTACAACCCCGACCCGCTGGTCGTCGACGGCCGCCCCTGCCACCTCCACTCCTGCGTCGAGCGCGTCGTCGTCTACGAACGCCTCGCCTGGGGCGACGCCGCGCTGATGGTCGCCGCCCCCGGGCCCTCCCTCTCCGGCGTGCTCACCGAGGAACTGGGCGACGACGACCAGAAGGAGCGCTACTACACCACCCTTGCCGCCGGCCCCACCTGGACGTTCTTCGCGCTCACCGAGCCGCACGCCGGATCCGACGCCACGGCGCTGACGACCGCGCTCACGGAGACGGGGACCGGGGCCGGGGCCGGGGACGGCGCCCCGGCCCCGTACCGGCTCAGCGGCGTCAAGAAGTACATCGGCAACGCCGTCCGCGCCGACCTCGGCGTCGTCTTCGCCCGTATCAAGCCGGGCCCCGTCGGCGTCGTCGCCGTGCTGATCGAGCCCGCCAGGACGGGCTTCACCGCCACCGCGCTGCCCACCACCGGGATGCGCGCCATCGGGCTCGGCGAGATCCGCCTCGACGGCGTGCCCGTGGACCGCTCCGACATCCTCGGCATGCATCTGTCCCCCACCCGCCGCGGCATCGTCGGCGCGATGCGCACCTTCAACCGCGCCCGCCCCGTCGTCGCCGCCATGGCCCTCGGCATCGCCCAGGCCGCCTGGGACTACGCCCGCGACCACCGCCGCACGCTGCGCGCCGGCGAATCCGGCGCCATGGACGCGCTGCGCCGCCGGCTGGCCGGCACCCGGCGGCTGGTGCTGGCCGCCGCGGAGCAGGCCGACCGCGACGCCGGGGACGGCACCGTCGCCTCGGCCGCCAAGTACCGGGCCGCGGAACTCGCCCTGGAGACCGCCGAGTACGCCCTCGGGCTCCTCGGCCCCGGCGCCCGGCTGGAGCACCCGCTCCTCGACAAGCTGCACCGCGACGCCCGCGCCTTCGAGTTCATGGAGGGCACCGGCACCATGCAGCGGCTCAACCTCGCCCTGGGCCACCGGAAAGGCAGGATCCTCGATGACTGACGTCAAGGAGCACGGCGACCCGGCAGCGGGCGCCGCCCCGGCCCCGCAAGGCGACCTGCGCGCCAGGCTGCGCGGCCTGGCCGTCCCCATCTGCCTCGGCGTCGTCACCGGCCTCGGCGCCCAGTTCGCCGTCTCGGCGCTGCTCGGCAACATGGGCGGCGACGCGCTCTACATCCGCGCCCTGTTCATCCCCATCTCCTTCTTCTTCCTGGCGCTGGAGGAGGGCATCGAGATCAGCAGCCAGGTCGTCTCCGCGCGCCGCCGCGGCGCCGACGCGGGCGACGACTCGCAACCCCCGCTGGTACGCATCGGGGCCATCGCCCTCGGCTGCTTCGCCGTCGCCGCCGCGGTCATCGCGCTGGCCGCACCGCAGATGGCCGGGACGCTCGACGTCGACGCCGCCTCGCACGACGACTTCGTGCTCTTCGCCCGCCTGGTCGCCGCGTCGTTCCTGCTCGCCGTCCTCACCTCGGTGGTCGCGGGCACGCTGCGCGGCTGGGGCAGCGCGCGGTCGGCGTCGGTCATCACCATCGCCGTCGCCGGGATGCAGGTCCTCGGGGTGTGGCTCCTCGGCTTCCACGCGGACATGGGCGTCTTCGCCGTGCCCGCGTCCATCGCCGGTGCCTCCGTGGTGGGCCTCACGTCGGGGCTGGTGCTGCTGGCGCGCACCGGACTGCTGCGCTTCGGCCGCCCCGCCGAGCCGCTGAGGCGGACGGTGGGGATCCTGGTCACCGTCGGGGTGCCGGTGGCGGTCTCGTACCTCTTCATCGCGGGCATGAACTACACCTCGCTGTGGGTGCTCTCGGACTTCGGCTCCGACGCGGTGGCCGGCTACGGCGGCGCGCACGCCGTCCAGGTGCTGTCCCTGTCGCCCGCGATCGCACTCGGCTCGGCCGTCGCCATCACCATGAACCAGTCCCTCGGCGCGGGCGAGAGCCACCTGCTGCGGCCGGTCCTGCGCGAGGGCGTGCGGTACGTGCTGATGGTGTACGCGGTCCTGGCCGCCGCAGGCTTCGCGCTCGCCGGCCCGCTCGGCAGGCTGATGAGCGACGACGCCGGCACGGCCGCCTTCACCGACGAGTACCTGACGGTCGTCGCGCCGAGCTGGCTGGCGTTCGGGCTGCTGAACATGGTGACGATGAGCCTGCAGCAGGTACGCAGCGGGCACCTCACCATCGCCTCCGACATCGTCTACCTCGGCGCCGTCAACGTCGGCGGCGGACTGCTCGCGCGCGCCGTGGACCACGCCGAGGCGTACTTCGCGGCCCTGGCCGCCGGGAACGTCGTCATCGGCGGGCTGCTGCTCGCCACCGCCTGGCGGCGCTTCGGGCGCGCCGCGGAGGCGGCCTAGGTGGGCGGGGCCGGGGGAGGCCGGGGCGTACGGGTCTGGGCCGTCGACCTGTCCGGCGACGCGGGTGCGGCGGAACCCGCCGCGGGGCTGCTCACCGACGCCGAACGGGCCCGCGCCGCACGGCTTGCCGACCCCGTACGCCGCACGGCGCTGCTCCGCTCGCACGCAGCCGCCCGGCGGCTCCTCGCCGGCCACCTGGGGCTGCCCCCCGGGGAGATCGGCTGGACCGCGGGCCCGCACGGCAAGCCGGCGCTGACCGGTGCGGGCCGCGGCTGCGAGTGGAACCTGTCCCGCTCGGGGCTGCGCGCCCTCGTCGCCGTCGGCGGCGCCGTGCCCGTCGGCGTCGACCTCCAGGCGGAGCACCCGCACGGCGACCCGCTGGCGCTGGCCCGGCGGTTCTTCGCCCCCGCCGAGGCGGCACAGCTCGCGGCGCTGCCCGCGGGCGGCGCCCGGGTGCGGCGGCTGTGCCTGCTGCTGGCCCGCAAGGAGGCGTGGGCGAAGGCCGCCGGCGGGCGGCTGCTCGACTTCCTGCGCCGCGACGCCGGCACCCTCACGGCGTCGCCCGGGGTGTCCCGGCCGGTGGGCGGCGCCGGGTACGCCGTCGCCGACCTCCCGGCCGGACCGGGGTACGCCGCCGCGGTCGCCACCACCGGCCGTACGACCGGCCGCATCGACTACCGCAGTTGTGACTGGAGGGACCTGTGCGTACCGAACTGAGCGAGGTGGCGGGCCACACCGCCCGCGCCGTCACCGTCGGCATCGCCGGAGCGCCCGCGGGCCGCGGGCCCGTGACCTGGGGCCAGTGGGCCATCCGGCGGGCGATGCTCGACACCGAACCCGACGACCACGGCACCAACGTCAAGCTCCTGGTGCCCGTCGAACCCGCCGTCCCCGCCGGCCGTGCGGTCGACGCCGTACGAGGGCTGCTCACCGTGTACGACGCGCTGCGCACCCGCGTCCACGTGGACGGCGACGGCGCGATGCACCAGGAACTCGACGGCGGCGGCACGTTCGACGTGCACCTCTTCGACGCCGAGGACGCCGACGCGGCCACCGCGCTCGCCGACGCCGTGGAACGCCGGTGGCGCGCCGTGCGGTTCGCGTACGACCGCGAGTGGCCGGTGCGCGCCGCGCTGGTGTGCGTCGACGGCAAGGCGGTGCGCGCCGTGCTCGTCCTCGCGCACGTCGCCACCGACGCGATGGGCCTGACCCTGCTGTACCGCGCCCTGACCGAGCTGCTGCACGGCGCCGACCCCGCGGCGCTGCGCGCCGCGAGCCGCGGCCACCAGCCGCTGGCGGAGGCGGGGTTCCAGGCGTCGGAGAAGGGCCGCAGGCGCGACGCGGCTGCCCGGCGGCACTGGGTGGAGTCCCTGCGCGACGCCCCCGAGCGGCTGTTCGTGCGCCGGCCCGGGGCGCGCCCGCGGTTCCGGCAGGCGGTGCTCGCCTCGCCGAGCCTGCCGGGGGCGCTGCGGACGCTGGAGGAGCGCCGGCGGATCGGCTCCTCTGCGGTGTTGCTCGCCGCCGCCTCCGCGGTGGTGGCCCGGCAGTCGCGGCACGACCGCGCCGTCTTCCAGGTGATGGTGAGCAACCGGTTCCAGCCCGCGCTGCGGGAGGCGGTGAGCACGGTGACGCTGGAGGGCCTGTTCACGCTCGACGCGGGGCTCGAACCCGGCGCGGGGCCCGCCGCGTTCGAGGCGCTGGCCCGGCGCGCGGCGCAGGCGGCGATGAAGACGTATTACCACGCGTACTATGACAAGTCGGCGCTCCTCGCTGACCTGCGCGGGCTGGACGAGCGGCGCGGCCGGCCGACGGACCGCACCTGCTGGTACAACGACCTGCGCGACATGATCACCGAGGCGCGGTCGGTGGACCGGCGCGAACACGAGGGCGTGCGGCCGGAGAAGTCGGTCATCGAGTGGCAGACGCTGGGACGGCAATCGGAGACGTCGGTGGCCTGGCACGTCTATCGCAGCCGGCACTTCATGCCGGTGTCGCTGACCGTGGACACCGGCCTGATCGACGAGCCGGCCGCGGAGGCGATGCTGACGGGCTTCGAGGCACTGATCGTCGACGCGGCGCGTGCGGTGGAGGCGGCGGACGCGGTGGAGGCGGCGGAACCGGGCGCCGGACCGGCCGCGGACGCGGGTGCCGCGGGCCCGAGCCGGGCGGCGCTCGCATGACGCGACCGCCCGTCCGGCTCAGCACCGTCGTCATGTGCCACCCCTCGCGCCTCGCCGGTGCCGAGCGGGTCGCCGCCGAGTGCGCGCCGCTGCCCGCCCGTATCGTCCGTGACCCCGACCCCGGCGGCTTCCCGAGCCCGCTGCGCACCGCGAAGGCCGCCTGGGCGGCGGTCGCGCCCGGCGCCACCCACCACCTGGTGGTGCAGGACGACGCCCACCTCGCCCCCGGCTTCGCGGGACACGTCACCGCGCTTCTCGAACGGCACCCGGACCGGGCCGTGTCGCTGAGCGTGCTCTGGGTGTCGCCGTACAACTCCTACCGGGTGCGGCAGGCGGCCGTGGGCGGCTACGCCTCGGTGCGGCTGGCGCCCTGGGAGTGGGTGCCGTCGCTGGCCCTGGCGCTGCCCGCGGGCACCGCGCACGAACTCGCCGCGTACCTCGCGGAGTTCCCCGACGACACCCGGGACGACGACGAGCACATCGCGGTGTTCTGCGCCGAGCGCGGGATCCCCGTGGTGGCGCCGGTGCCGCACCTGCTCGACCACGGCGTCGGGCCCTCCGTCGCGGGCAACGACCACCACGGCATCCGGCTCGCCGTCGCCTGCGCGAACGGGCCCGTCGCCACCGCCCACTGGGACGGCCCGGAGCTGACCGACCCCGCGCGCCACGGCGGCCTCGGCTATGCCGTCGAACTCGTCGCGTCCCGCTGCCACGTACGGATCCGGCGCAGCGGCGAACAGGAGGCGGCGGAGCAGCCGTTCACCTGGCCGTGGCGCCCCTGGTCGGCGCTGCTCGGCGTGGCGCACGAGACGATCGCCGCCGCCGCCCGCGCGGCCGGACCCGCGCCCCGGGCGCTGCCCGCGGAACCCGCGGGGGAGGTGTGGGCCGCGGGTTACCTCCTCGGCGCGCTCACCCCGGACGGCGGCGACGCGCGGGCGGAGCACCGGCGGGTCCGCGAGGACGCCCGCGCGGCGGCGCTGCGGAGCTGGATCACGGCGGGGCTGCGCCCCGGCGATCTGGAGGCCCTCGGCGAGGAGGGGTGCGCGGCGGCGGCGGAGTGGGCCGCGCGCGCGGTCGCCGGGGGCCGGTCGGCGCGGGAGGCGGGGAAGCGGACGGCGGCGTACGGAGGGGGCGTACCGGCACCGAACGAGGAGACGCCCGCTCCCGAACACGCCGCCGTGGAGCGGATGGCGCGCCGCGAGGCCCGCCTCCTGCTCGGCCCCGCGCCCGGGGAACTGCCCGACGTGCGGCTCAGGGTCGTGCCGTGCCCGGAGCACCCCGGCGCCGATCCGGCGCTGCCCGTCAGCGACTTGCCGGTGCGCTGGCTCGGCGAGCACCTCAGCGAGGCGGCCGGCGACTCCACCCTCGTCGTCCACGCCTGCGAACGCCTCGAACCCCGTCCGCTCGCCGGCCTCGCCGCCCTCCTCGACGGCGGCTGGAAGGGCACCGTCGAGACCCGCGCCGCCACCGTGGCGCGGCTGCGCGCCGCCGGGCTGCGCGGCGCGGCGCTGACCGCGGCGGTGGACGACGCCGAGCGCCGGTTCGCCGCCGGCGACGGCGCCGTTGTCACCCTCCCCGCGGCCTGCCGCGCGGCCGGCGGCACGCCGCGCCGGCTCTGGCCGCACGACGACGCGGAACTGTCCGCGGCCGACGGCGTCTACGCGCGGCTGCGGCTGCGCCGCGTACGGGAGACCCCGCTCTAGACCTGTCGGTACAGAGCCGTCCGCGCCGGAGGGGCGGCCGGTGCACCGGGTGACCACCGGTGCACCGGCCGCCCTTCCGTGTGTCCGCGCTGGGTCGTCCGAGGGAAATCCATGTTTCTTCTCTTGACGGGCTCGGGGTGACGTGCCTAGCGTGTTTGATAACACATTCTTAGACAGTGATAACCCGATCGGCCAACTCCGGTGTCGCTCTGATGCGCGGAGAGGAGCTTTCCATGGAATCCATGGGGATTTCAGCGCAGGGTATCGCGATGAGTTTTGCTCGGCGCGAGCAGGAACAGACGGTTCTGGAGAACCTGGACCTCGACATCACCCCCGGCAGCTTTGTCACGCTGCTCGGCCCCTCAGGATGCGGCAAGAGCACGCTGCTGAAAATTCTGGGCGGCATTCTCGAACCCACGGAGGGCACCGTGAGGATCGGCGGGCAGCCGGCCGCGGACGCGGTCAAGGACCGCGTGATCGGGCTCGTACCGCAGCGGCCCGCGCTGCTGCCCTGGAAGTCCGCGCTGCAGAACGCGAGCATGCTGCGGCAGCTCGCCGCCGACGAGCGCGCCGCCGAGGCCGCCCCCGCGGCGCGCCGGGCGCTGGAACTGGTCGGCCTCGCCGCGGCGGAGGACAAGCTGCCGCACGAACTGTCCGGCGGCATGGCGCAGCGCGTGTCCATCGCCCGCGCGCTGGCCATGGACCCGGCCATCCTGCTGATGGACGAGCCGTTCGGCGCCCTGGACGCCATCACCAGGGACGAGATGAACCTGAAGCTCGCCGAGATCTGGGCGACGACCGGCAAGACCGTCGTCTTCGTCACCCACTCCATCTCCGAGGCGGTCTTCCTCTCCGACACCGTGCACGTGATGGGCCTGGACCGGGGGCGCTTCCTGGAGACGCTCGACGTCGCCCTGCCCCGGCCCCGCACCCGCGAGGTGCTCGACGACCCCGTGTTCACCGAGTACACGGGGCGGCTCCGCGGCCACCTGGAACCGAAAGCGACGGTCTGACATGGTGCTCGCACAGGACGACGTGAAGAAGCCGGCCGGGCGCCGCCCCGGCGGCGGATCCGGCGGCGGCGCGGTGCGTGCCTGGATCCGGCGCGTGTGGCCCAGCCTCGCCGTGTTCGTCGCCGCCTTCCTGCTCTGGGAGCTGGCCGTCGAGGTCTTCGGCATCTCCAGCTTCGAGCTGGCCAAGCCGAGCGAGTTCCTCGCCGAGATGTGGCGCTCGCGCGACATGCTGGGCGACGCCGCCTGGGTCACCACCCAGGAGATCCTGTACGGCTTCCTGCTCAGCTTCGCCATCGGCGTGCTGCTCGCCGTGCTGATCGTCCGCTTCGGCTGGCTGGAGCGCGCCCTCTACCCGTTGATCGTGCTCTTCCAGGTCGTCCCCAAGGTCGCCCTGGCGCCGATCTTCATCCTCTGGTTCGGCTACGGCCTCGCGCCGAAGCTGCTGCTCATCGTGGTGATCACGTTCTTCCCGATCACCCTGAACACGATCGTCGGGCTCAAGGCCATCGACCAGGACCTGCTCCTGCTCATGCGGTCCGTGGGCTCGTCGCGCAACCAGATCCTCACCCGGATCCAGATCCCCACCTCGCTGCCGTACCTCTTCGCCGGCATGCGTATCGCGATCACCCTCGCGGTCATCGGCGCGGTGGTGGCGGAGTTCTCCGGCGCCCAGAACGGCCTCGGCTACCTCATCCAGTTCGCCTCGACGCAACTGGACACCCCGCTCATGTTTGCGGCCCTGACCCTCGTGTCCCTGCTCGGCCTGATCCTCTATTACGGGATGTCGCTGCTCGAGTTCCTGCTCCGCAAGCGATTCCCGCACATCACGGCCGACACCACCCGTTGAATCCGGCTTGGCATTCTCTCCTGCACTAGGAGCCCATCATGTTCCCCTCCGGAAAGAAAATCAGGAAGAGTAGGAAAACCGTCGCCGGTATCGCGGGCGCGACGACAGCGGCACTTCTTCTCGCCGCCTGCGGCGGCGACTCGGGAGGCGACTCCGCCGACGGCGGACTTGACAAGGTCACCATCCAGCTCGACTACCAACTCCGCGGCAACCACGGCATGTTCTACGTCGCCGACAAGCTCGGCTACTTCAAGGACGAGGGCATCGACGTCGACACCATCAAGACCGGCACCGGCTCGCCCGACGCGCTGCGCATCGTCGGCACCGGAGGCGCCGACTTCGGCTTCGCCGACCTGCCGTCGCTCGTCACCGCGCGCTCCCAGGAGGTGCCCGTCACCACCCTGGCGGCGGTCAACCAGACCTCGCCGCTGGCGATGTGCACGGTGAAGGACGAGAACAAGCTGACGTCGATCGACGACCTGAAGGGCATGACGGTCGGCATCCACGCCGCCGGCTCCACCTTCCTCTTCTATCAGGCGCTGCTCGGGGACAACGGCCTCGACCGCGGGGACCTCAAGGAGGTCAGCGTCACCCCGCCGTACGAGAACTACCTGATCCAGGGCAAGGTCGACACCGTCCCCTGCTACATCGACGCCGAGGTGCCGCAACTGGAGGACGCCGCCGGCGGCGAGGGCTCCCTCGACGTCCTGCTCGGCTCCGACTACGGCTATGAGGCGTACGGCTCCGGCCTCTTCACCAGCGACGACATGGTCAAGAACGACCCCGGCCTGGTGCAGCGCTTCACCAACGCCTACATCAAGGCGTTCGGCTACGTGATGGAGAACCCGGACAAGACCGCCCAGATCCTCGCCGAGTCCTCCCCGGAGACCCGCGACAAGGCCGACCTGTTCGAGCGGCAGATCCAGGCGGACATCGACCACACCTTCACCAGCGCCGTCACCGAGAAGCACGGCCTGGGCGCCATGGACAAGCAGGCGTGGCAGGCGACCATCGACGCCCTCGCCGACCAGGACGTGCTCAAGGGCAGCCCGCCCAGCGTCGCGGACGTCCACCAGGAGAAGTTCGTCGAGAAGGCCGCGAAGACCGGCGCCGGATCCGGTGCCGGGAACGACGCCGGCAACTGAAGGCGCGGCCGGCCGCCCCCGGGCGGCCGGCACGACGAGTGAGAGCGGAGCTATGGAAACCACGGTTGACAGGCGGAAGCGCCACGCGGAGGTGTCCGGCGCCGGGTTCGCGGGGCTGACCGCCGCCGCGGCGCTCGCCCGGTGCGGGTGGTCGGTGCGGGTGCACGAGAAGGGGGCGGAGCTGCGCGAGCAGGGGGCGGGCATCGTCCTGTGGCACAACAGCCTCAAGGTGCTGAAGGCCATCGGCGCATACGAGGCGGTGATGGCCGACTCGATGACACCCCCGCACTACGAGACCCGCTTCCAGCACGCCAGCGTCTCCCACGAGGACTTCGGCGGCCTGCCCTGGCGCACCATGACCCGGCCCTACCTGCACAAGTGCCTGCTGGACGCCGCGCTCGCGGCCGGCGTGGAGATCCGCACCGGCTCCGAGGTGGTCGCCGCGGACCCGCGCGGCCGGCTCACCCTCGCCTCCGGCGAGACGCTCTACGCCGACCTCGTCGTCGGCGCCGACGGGGTGAAGTCGAAGGTCCGCGACTCCATAGGCTTCGAGCAGGAGCGCTGGAAGTCCCGCGACGGGATCACCCGGTTCCTCGTGCCGCGCCACAAGGCCGAACTCGGCCCCGGCGAGTGGGACAACGTCATCGACTTCTGGAACCTCGAACCCCGTTACCTGCGGGTGCTCTACGTGCCCTGCAACGACCGCGAGCTGTACCTCGCCCTCGGCGCGCCCCGCGCCGACGAACAGGGCAGCCGCACCCCCATCGACCTGGACCTGTGGACGTCGGCCTACCCCGAGCTGACCCCCGTCCTCCGGGCCGCGGCCACCGCTGCCGACCCCCGGTACTACGGCTACGAGACCACCGCCGTCGCCGAGTGGCGCCGCGGCGCCGTCGCCCTCGTCGGCGACGCCGCGCACGCCATGCCCCCCGCCCTCGCGCAGGGCGCCGGCTGCGCGATGGCCAACGCCTACACCCTCGCGGTCGCCGCCACCGAGGCCGCCGACGGCGAAGTCGAGGCGGCCCTGGCCCGGTGGGAGGAACTGGAGCGGCCGTTCACCGACCGCTGCCAGCGCCGCTCCGCCGACTTCGCCGCCACCCGCGCGATGTCCGAGGGCAACCAGTTCACGCTGGAGAACCTCGAGACCGCCCTCTACGACCCGACCAACCCCAACCGCCACGCGCTGTCCGTCAGCCCCTGAGAGGAGATGACCTGATGACCCCCGAGGACCAGGTGACCAAGGACTACCAGGTACGGCGCTGGGTCGGCCTGGTCGAGGAGACGCTGCACGAGAACGGCCCCGTCGCCGCCGTGCCGCTGCGCAAGGCCGTCTGCGGCGTCGTGGTCAGGAACCCGTTCGCCGGCCGGTACGCCGACGACCTGTCCCCGCTCACCGCGCCGAGCGCCGCGCTGGGGACGGCGCTCGGCCGGCGGGCCGCGGCCCTCCTCGGCGCCCCGGTGGAGAGCTACGGCAAGGGCGGTCTCGCCGGCCTGGCCGGCGAGCAGGAGCACGTCGTCGCCTGCGTCACCACCGTCTTCGGCAACGCGCTGCGCGAGGCGATCGGCGGCGGCGAGGCGTGGATCTCCTCGGCGACCAAGACCGCCGCCGCCGGCGCCTCCCTGGACATCCCGCTGGCGTACAAGGACGAGGTGTACGTCCGTTCCCACTACGACGCCGTCACCGTCTCCGTACCCGATGTGCCGCGCCCCGACGAGCTGTTCGTCTGCGTGGCCGTCGCCAGCGGCGGCCGGGTCCACGAGCGCGTCGGCGGCCTGACCGCGGCCGAGGCGCGTGCGCAGACCGCGGCCGGCCAGGCCCGGTGAGAAGGAGCAACCCGATGCAGACCAGCGATGCGCTGTACTCCCAGGACGACTCCGTCGCCAACGTGCTCGACAACCTCGCCAGGGCCCACCGGATCCTGGAGATGGAGGGCCACGGCGACATGTCCATGGGCCACCTGTCCTACCGCGACCCGCACGGCCGCGGGCTGTGGCTCAAGCGCGGCAACCTCGGCATGGAGGAGGTCCGGGCCGGCGACTACATCCTCATCGACTTCGACGGCACCGTCCTCGAAGGCCAGGGGCTGCGCCATCTCGAATGGCCGCTGCACGCCGAGATCATGCTCGCCCGGCCCGACGTCAACGTCGTCGGCCACTCGCATCCGTTCCAGGCCACCGTCCTCGGCGCCGGCCGGGGGCGGATCGAGCCGGTGAACAACCACGGCGTGTGGTTCGCCGAGCACGGCGTCCCGCGCTTCGACGCCACCAGCCACATCATCACCACCCAGGAGCTGGGCCGGGACCTCGCCCGCGTACTCGGCGAGGCCGACGCCGTACTCCAGGCCAACCACGGCGCCTCCTTCACGGGCCGCAACGTCCGCGACGCGACGCTCGCCGGGATCTTCCTGGAGAAGGCCGCCGCCTTCCAGCTCGCCCTGGCCGGCTCCGGCCTGCCGTACGACCCGCCGGACGCGGCCGAGAGCGTCGAGAAGAACCTCCGCATCTATCCCGAACGCGCCCGCGAGAACTACTGGATGTACTTCAACCGCAAGCTCGACCGGCTCGAAGCCGCCCGCTGAGCCCGCCCGCGCGGCCGCAGCAGCCGCCGCGGCACAGCACGAAAGGAACCATCGTGAGCATTCCCACCACCAGCGCCGTCCTCGGCTCGGGGAGCATGGGTCCCGGCATCGCCGCGCTGCTCGCCCGTTACGGATCCGACGTACGGCTCTACGACGTGAGCGAGGAGGCCCTGGCGCGGGCGGAGGTGACCTGCGCCGGCGTGGTCGCGCACCTCGACCGCCTCGACGTGCCGGTCACCCCCGGCGGCTCCGTCACCTTTCAACGCGACCAGGCCAAGGCGCTGGCGGGCGCCGGCCTCGTCATCGAGGCGGTGCCGGAGCAACTGGAGCTGAAGAAGACGGTGCTCGCCCAGGTCGAGGCCGCGGTGCGGGACGACACGATCATCGCGACCAACACCTCCGGCATCCCGATCTCCGACATGGCGGTGGACATGGCCCACCCCGAGCGCCTGATCGGCATGCACTGGTCCAACCCGCCGCACCTCATCCCGATGATCGAGATCGTCAGGGGCGCACGCACCGACGATGCCGTCGAGGACCGCCTCGTCGGCATCGTCGAGGCGTTCGGCTACGAGGCCGTGGTCGAGAAGGAGGTGCCGGGATTCGTCGAGAACCGGGTGCTCTACGCCGTGCTGCGCGAGTGCATGGCCCTCGTCGAGGAGGGCGTGGTCTCCCAGCGCGACCTGGACACCGTCGTGAAGTGGGGCGTCGGCTACAAGCTCGCCGTCATCGGCCCGATGCGGCTGGTCGACATGGCGGGCCTGGACATCTACCAGGCCGTGGGCTCCTACCTGAACCGCGACCTGTCCACCGAGACCGGCGTCTCCTCCCTGGTCACCGAGCTGACCGCCGAGGGCAAGCTCGGCATGAAGACGGGCGGCGGACTGTACGAGTACGGCGAGGACGAAGTCGCCGCCAAGCGCGCCGACATCGTCGACGGCCTGGTGAGCGTCCGCAAGACGCTCTCCGCGATCAAGCCGGTCTGAGCGGACGGGAGCCGACCGTGAACCGCGCACCGCAGCCGGCCGGGCCGGAGCCGCACGCCGCCCCCGCCGCGCCCCCTGACGCGCCGCCGGGCCTGGCGTTCGTGGCCGCCGGAGAGGTCGAGTTGTGCGTGCGCGACGCGGGCGCCGGGCCGGCGGTCGTGCTGCTCCACGGCACGACCGCCAGCCTGGGCGTCTGGGACCCGGTGGTCGACCTGCTGGGCGGGGCGGTACGGACCGTGGCCGTCGACCAGCGCGGCCACGGCCGCAGCGGCAAGCCCGCCGCCGGGTACGGTGCCGCCGCGTACACCGCCGACGTGCTCGCGCTGGTCCGGGCGCTGGGGATCGGCCCGGTGGTCGTCGCCGGGCACTCCCTCGGGGCCCGCAACGCCGTCGTGCTCGCCGCCACGCACCCCGACGCGGTCGCCGGCGTCGTCGCCGTCGACTACACCCCGTACGTCGAACCCGCCGTGCTCGACGCCCTGGAGACCCGGGTACGCGGCGGCGACCGCACTTTCGCCTCCGGCACGGACGTCGAGACGTACCTGCACGAGCGCTACCCCCTGCTGCCCGCCGATGCCGTACGCCGCCGGCGCCGCTACGGCTACGCCCCGGCCGCCCGGGGCGGGGCGCTGCGCCCGCTCGCCGACCCCGCGGCCATGGTCCGCACCGTCGACGGGCTGCGCCGCGACTTCGCCGCCGAGACCCGGGCCGTCGGCGTACCCGTCACCCTGCTGCGCGGCGAGCACAGCGCGATCGTCTCCCCGCGCGCCTTCGCCGCCACCCGCGCGCTGCGCCCCGACTTCCGCGCCGTCGAACTCCCCGGGCTCGACCACTACGTGCCCGAGGAGGACCCGCGGACCGTCGCGGACGAGATCGTCCGCATGCTCGACCGGACGACGGGCCGACCCCGCCCGCGTCCCGCCACCGAGAGGAATCCAGACCCATGCCCCTGAACATCAAGGACCTCGCCGTCGCCGTCCGCGGCGTCGCCCCCGGCGAGCGGATCCCGGACCGGCACGCCGCCGACCACGGCAACGCCGCCCCCGAGGTCGAGATCACCGGAGTGCCCGCCGGCACGGCGGAACTCGCGCTGATCCTCCACGACCCCGACGCACCGCTGCCGCACGGCTTCACCCACTGGGTGGTCTACGGCATCGACCCGGCCGCGCCCGCGGTGACCGCCCCGGGGCCCGCGGGCACGGTGCGCGAAGGCCCCAACTCCCTTGGCGACAAGGCGTATGCGGGCCCCCAGCCGCCGCCGGGGCACGGCACCCATCACTACTATCTCTGGGTGTACGCCCTCGACACCCCGGTCGCGGGCGAACCGTCGCGCGAGGAGTTCCTCAGCGCGTACGGCGATCGCGTCATCGAGCAGAACCGGCTCGTCGGCACCTACTCCGCCTGACGCACCCCCGGGGCCACACCACGAGTACAGAAGGCGAGCGCATCGTGTCTGAAGGGCGGGAGCGGACCCCCGGCGTGGACAGCGCCAGGAGGGTGCTGAAGATCCTTCTCCTCTTCACGGAGAAGGGGCCGGAGTTGAGCGTGGAGGAGATCGCGCACTCCGTCGGCATCTCGGTGCCCTCCGCGTACCGGTTCGTCTCGCTGCTGCGCGAGATGGACATGGTGGAGGACAACGGCGGCGGCACGTACGTGCTCTCGCCGCGGATCTTCCTGCTGGCCCGCAGCGCGGAGCAGGCGTTCCCCGTCTCCAAGGTGCTCCGCCCGCTCGTCGAGCGGCTGTCGAAGGACACCGGCGAGGCGGCGCTGGTGATCCGGCGCGTGGGCGACTTCGCGACTTGCGTGGAGATGAGCCAGCCCGAGCACACGATCCGGCTGTCGTTCGAGCCGGGGCAGATCATGAGCCTGCACCGCGGCGCAGGGCCCAAGGTGCTGCTCGCCGCGATGGGCGAGGCGTGGGCGCAGCGGTACTTCGACCGGCTGCGGCCCGCGCCGTCGGCCGCCGAGCGGGACGCGGTGCTGGCCGAGGTGCAGGGCGTGGCCGCGCAGGGGTGGTCCAAGAGCGAGGCGGAGGTCGACGAGGGCGTGTGGGCGGTGGCCGCGCCGATCGGGGTCGGCGAGAAGGTCGTCGCCGCGGTCACGGTCGCGGGCCCGCACTTCCGCATCGACGACGAGCGCGCCGGGCACATCACGGAGCGCGTTGTGGCCGCCGCGGCGGAGCTGTCCGACTCACTCAGCACCTGGCGGCGCTAGGGTCTGTCTTCCATCTCGCGTCGTTCGCCCGCAGGGCGGGCGGGGCAGGGGGCACCGCCCACGCCCCCCGGGGCGTAGGGGGAGTCTGGTGCGTGCGATCGCAAGGCGGAGGGCCGACCGCATAGTGGGCCTCTTCGGTCGATCCCGACAACGCAGCGAGCGTGCGTGCCAGGCTCCCCCACAGCGCGCTGCGCGCGCGTGGGCGGTACCCCCAGCCGCAGACGGGAGATTGAAGGCAGACCCTAGCGCACCCTAGCGCCCGCCCCGGGGGGTGCCACCGTCGGCCTCGCGTGGCGCGGTGGCACCCCCCGGGGCGGACGCCTGCCTCAACCGCCCGCCACGGTCCCCATGAGGGCCGAGAACGACGCGGGGTCGGTGTCGAAGCCCTGCACCACCGGGCGGAACCGCCAGGTGCCGGCGGGCTCGCGGACGAACTCCGCGACGGTGGCCGCGGTCGCGTCCGCCACCCCGGCGAAGTCGTCGGCGGCCAGCTCGGCGTAGCCCTCGCGGATCTGCACTCCGGTGCTCGCCACCTCGCCGAACGTCCGCCGGCCGGCGCCCTGCTGGATCGCGACGCCGACGACCACGCGCCCGTACGCGGGGGCGATCCGCGCGAACTCCAGCGTCATCACCTCGTCGGCGCCGAAGCCCTGGCCGGTCTGGCTCTGCCGCTGCAGGGTGATCGTGCCGTCGGGGGAGCGGCTGTCGAAGTGGACCAGGTAGGCCGGCTCGCCCCGCGGGTCGTCGGCTCGGTACGTCGCCGCGATCAGGTCCAGGTCGTGGGGCGGCGCGCCGAGCGGGCTGGGGTCCCACTTCAGCGCGATCTCCACCTTGCCGACACCCCTGTTGAGACCGGTCACCGGGCTCCCCTCTCCCGTACTCCTGCGTGCTCCTGGCGCAACTGCCCGGCGCGGTCCGCCGGTTGCCCTATCGTGTCACGTCCCACCGCGCGGGGGAGCGGCGCGCGGGGAGCGCGGGGCGGCACGCACCGCGGGGGCGCGCCCCGGGGCCGCACGGGGGAGCACCGGGTCGCGCGGAGCGGCTTGCGCGGCGGTTACACCAGAGGACCGGTCCACTGGCGCCGCGGCGCCCGATTGACGGTCCGTGTGCGGCGCGTCACGCTCGGGCCGTCCGCCACCCGTGTCCGACCGGCGGGCTCTCGGCACCCGTACGCCACCCCCACATGGCACTTCGGACTGTCATGTACGGGCCAATCTGAAGGGAGCTCGAACACATGGCTTGCAGTACGAACTACCTCTGGCGCGGCGAGGCCACCTGGTTCTGCTGCGGCGCCGCCTGGGGCCCCTGCGGCTCCGCCGGCGGCGGCGCCTGCGGCAACTGCCGCTCCGCCTCGAACCACGGCGCCTGGCCGAACGCCTCCGCGGCGTGCTGGGACATCACCCGGCCCGACCTGTGCGGCGAGGGCGGCATCCCGCGGCGCGGCTGCGGCTCCGTCATGCGCGTCGTCCAGGAGTGCTCCAAGGCGGCGGTCTGCATCACCATCACCGACTGCGGCCCGCGGACCAAGAGCTTCTGCGGCGAGGCGTCCTGCTGCAACGGCGTCTGCCGCACCAACCGCATCCTGGACCTGACGCCCGCGGCCTACTCCCAGATCGCCAGCCTCAGCTCCGGCAAGACCGGCGTCTGGATCTACGAGTGAACGGAGGCGCGGCCATGAAGGACGCAACGGGCTCGACGTTCGACCGGCGGCGCTTCCTGTCCGCCAGCGCACTCGGCGGCGCCACCGTCGTCGGCGCCACGGCGCTCGGCGCGGTGGACCCCGACGCCGCGTTCGCGGCACCCACCCCGCCGCTCGACCCGGCGGTCGCCGCCACCTCGTTCGCCGAGGGCCTGATCACCGGCATCGACGGCGGCACCCTGCTGCACGTCAAGGGCTCCTACGGCGAACGGCACCGCATCCAGCTCACCAACGCCACGAGCATCTGGAAACTCCACCCCACCACCGCCGACGACGTCGAGACCGGCGACGGCCTCTACGCCCGCGGCCTGGAGATGCCCGACGGCACCATCGCCGCCGACGCGGTCTGGGTGAACATCGTCAACCTCGACGTCACGGTCCGCGGCATCGGCAAGGACCGGCTCGCCCTCGGCTACCACGGCGGCGAG
This sequence comes from Streptomyces sp. CNZ287, assembly GCF_007827615.1. Taxonomy (NCBI): domain Bacteria; kingdom Bacillati; phylum Actinomycetota; class Actinomycetes; order Kitasatosporales; family Streptomycetaceae; genus Streptomyces; species Streptomyces sp. CNZ287. The sequence continues at coordinate 261,846 of NZ_VISV01000009.1, forward strand.
CTGATCGGCCGCATCGTCCCGGGCCGCTCCACCGCCTCGTACGCGGGCGCCGCGCTCACCGACGACCTGTCGGGCGTGCGGATGGGCCAGCACGCGCTGGTGCTCGGCGCCTGGCGGCCGAAGGACGGTGCCGTCGACATCGCCAGGATCACGGTCGGGCACTGACCGCCGCGGCCACTTCGAGGACGGAGGCAGCATGATCGCACTGCTGGTCGGCGGCGTGCTCGGCTGGAGCGGGAGCACCAAGCTGTTCGGACGCAACACCCCCGTGCAGGCGTCGGGCACCGTGCTGGAGCGCAAGCTCGGCGGGCTGCCGCGCGCCACGGCCGCGCTGCGCGCGGTCGGGGCGGCGGAACTGCTCGTCGCGCTCGCGCTGGTGGCGCTGCCGGTGCCGCTGGTCACCGGGGCACTCGCGGCGCTCGCGGGCGCGGGCTTCGCGGCGTACCTCGGTTACGCCAGGGCCACCGCGCCCGACTCGTCCTGCGGCTGCACCGCGCGGGACAAGGCGCCCATCGGCGTACGGGCCTTCGCCAGAGCCGGGTTCGTCCTGGCCGGCGGGGCGGTCGTGCTGGCCGGAGGGCTCGCCGCCGACGGTCTGCCGGCGCCGGCCGGCGGGCCCTGGTGGGAGGCGCTGCGGGACCGGCCCGGCGCCGCGCTCGGCCTCCTGGCCGCGGGCACGGCGCTGGCCTGGCTGCTCTTCGGCGACCCCGACCGGGCCGTCCGGCTGCCGCTGCGCCGCCTGCGGCTGCGGCTCTTCGGCAATCCGCTGCACGGCGGGGCGGGACCGGGCGGCGACCCCGAGGCGGTGCCCGTCGAGGGCTCCGTCGAACTGCTGGAACGCTCGCTGGCGTGGCAGACGGTGACCCACGTCGTCCGCTCCGGGCTGCGCGAGCACTGGGACGACGAGGGCTGGCGCTTCCTGCGCTACACCGGCCTGCACGACAGCGGTCCCGACGGTGCCGAGGGCGCCGGCCGCCCGGTGTCCGTGGTCTTCGCGATGGACGCGAAGGCCGGCCTCGACAGCCCGCGGCCGCCGGTCATCCGGGTCGGCGTCGTGGACGAGGAGACCGGCGAGCGCGTGGACGTCACCGCCGGCCGGGAGCGCCCCGGCGCGCTGCTCGGCGAAGGCGTCTGAGAGCGGTGCCCGGAGCCCGTACGGGGCCGGGCTCCGGGCACCGCCCCGGCTACTTCTCCGCCGCCCCGGCTACTTCTCCGCCGCCGCGGCGGCGGGCATGTCATAGGCGTCGGCGATCAGATCGTACGAGCGCAGCCGCGCCGCGGGTCCGTGCACGTTCGTGGTGAGCATCAGCTCGTCGGCGCCCGTGCGCTTGCGCAGGTCGTCGAGACCGGTCGTCACCTCGTCCGGGGTGCCGTACACCACGTTGCCGATCCGGGAGTCGGCGAACTCCCGCTCCAGCGGGCTGAACTCGTAGGACTCCGCCTCCTCGGGCGAGGGCACCAGACCGGGCCTGCCGGTGCGCAGCCGCAGCATGTTGAGCGCTCCCGCCATGACCTGCCGCCGCGCCTCGCGCGCGTCCTCCGCGGCCATGACCGAGACGCCGATCAGGGCGTACGGGGCGGAGAGCACGGCCGACGGCTGGAACGCCTCGCGGTACAGCTCCAGCGCGGGCCCGGTGTGCTGCCCGGCGAAGTGGTGCGCGAACGCGAACGGCAGCCCCAGCTCGGCGGCGAGCCGGGCGCTGAACATCGACGAGCCCAGCAGCCACACCGGCGGCCGGTGCGGCGACTGCACCCCGCCTGCCGCCGTGCCCTGCACCGGGCCCGGCACCGCGTGGATCCTGCGGTACGGATGCCCGTCGGGGAAGTCGTCGTCGAGGAACCTGATCAGCTCCGCCAGTTGCTGCGGAAACTCCTCGGCGCCCTCGCGCAGCCGGTCCGTGCGGCGCAGCGCCGCCGCCGTCGCGCCGTCCGTGCCGGGGGCGCGGCCCAGGCCCAGGTCGACGCGGCCGGGAGCGAGCGCCTCCAGCGTGCCGAACTGCTCGGCGACGACGAGCGGCGCGTGGTTGGGCAGCATCACGCCGCCGGAGCCGAGCCGGATGGCCGTCGTGTGCGCGGCCAGGTGCGCCAGGATCACGGCGGGCGAGGAGGACGCGACGCCGGGCATCGAGTGGTGCTCGGCGACCCAGTAGCGGTGGAAGCCGCGCGCTTCGGCGAGCCGGGCCAGCGCCACCCCGGTGCGCAGCGCGTCGGTCGCGGTGTACCCGGCGCCCACGGTGGCCAGGTCCAGCACGGAGAGCGGCACGGGGGCGGAGCCGCCCGCCCGGCCCCGTATCTCGTCCTGCGCGTCGGGTGCCGTCACGTCCGCTGCCGCCACGTGGTCCTCCTGGTCTCCGGTGTCTGTGGTCCTCCCCATGCCGACAACAGGAGGAGGGCTCCGTATTCCCGCAATCCAGGGATCCGGGAATACGGCCGGCGGATCCGGGACCGGGACCCGGCGGGCACGGCGCTGCCGCCCGCGGTGACGGCGCGGGCGGCAGCGGGCGGCGGGCGCGTGGCGGGGCGGGTGACGCGCCCGCCGGGGCCGGAGCGGAAGACCCGGGCGGCGAGGGCCGGGCCTTCCGCGGTCCGCGGGGACCGGGGGCGGCTCAGCAGGCCCTGACGTCCTGCCGGACGCGCCACTCGCCGGTGGTGCCCGGTTCCTGGCCCTGCGTCCACCACTTCGCCCGCCAGACGCGGCCCTTGCGGGAGACCTCGGCGCCGGAGTCGTACACCGTCGCGCCCGCCCAGGCGGGCACTGTGCAGGTGCCGGGGCCGCCCCCGCCGCCACCCGGTGTGCCTGAGCCCCGGCAGACCGCTGGCGGAGCGGACGAGGTCAGCGCCGTGGAACTGCTCGCCGAGCCGCTGGTCGGGGTGCGCTCCGGCTGCCTCGTGCACCGGCTGCTGCACCGCCTCGGCGCCGTCCGCCCGCCGCTGCCCGCCTACGCGGCCGACACCCCCGACGCGGCGAAGCACCTCGTCGCCGCAGGGCTGGGGGTGACGGTGCTGCCGGACTTCGGGCTCGCCGGCGACCCGCTGGAACGGCACGGCGCGGTCACCTGGCGGCCCCTCGCCGGTGCCGGTGTTCCCGCCGTGCACCTGATGCTCCGGCGCAGCCGTACCCGGGCCATCCCGCCCGCCGCCCGCCCGCCGCCCGCGCGCTGCACGACGCCACCGCCGCCGCGGCGGCCGGGCCGGTACCGGCCTGAGGCCCGGGCCGAGCCGGGGCCGAGGCCCCGTCAGCCCCGCCGGTTGTCCCACGCATCGCCCGCCACCAGGATCTTCGGCTCGGATTTGGCGTGAACCTGCCACTTGTGGTCGCGTCCGGCATGCGAGACGCTGCCGTGGCACCGCCCGTATCCGGGCGGGCCACCCGCACCGCACTACGCCTCATTGCCCGTAATCCGGTCAACGAAAGGTTCTGGTGCACGAGATGAGACTCACCCCCACGCCCCTGCGCCGCGCGGCCACCGTGCTCACCGCGCTCGGCCTCGCCGCCGGCCTCCAACTGGCCGCCGGCACCGGCGCGAACAGCGCACCCGCCGACGGCGACCTCCGGCTCGCCCCGGCCGCCACGGCCGTCGACGGCCAGTGGATCGTCGTGCTGAAGAACGGCGAGGTCGCCAAGGTCGACACCCGCTCCGTGGCCCGGGACCTGGCCGGCACCGCGGACGTCAGGCCCGAGCACGTCTTCCGCACCGCGCTGCGCGGCTTCTCCGCCGAGATGAGCAAGGCGGAGGCGGCCGAGGTGGCCCGCGACCCGCGGGTGGCGTACGTCGAGCAGGACGCCGTCGTACGGACCGCGGAGACCCAGGCCAACGCCACCTGGGGCCTGGACCGCATCGACCAGCGCGACCTGCCGCTGAGCACCACGTACACGTACAACACCACCGCGGCGAACGTCACCGCCTACATCATCGACACCGGCATCCGCACCACGCACAGCGAGTTCGGCGGCCGGGCCTCGGTCGGCACCGACACCGTGGGCGGCGGCCAGAACGGCCAGGACTGCAACGGCCACGGCACCCACGTCGCGGGCACCGTCGGCGGCAAGACGTACGGCGTCGCCAAGCAGGCGAAGCTCGTCGCCGTACGCGTCCTGAACTGCAGCGGTTCCGGCACCACCGCCGGCGTCGTCGCCGGCATCGACTGGGTGACCGCCAACGCCACCAGCCCGTCCGTGGCCAACATGAGCCTCGGCGGCGGCGCCAGCACCACGCTCGACAACGCCGTCAAGCGGTCGGTGGCCGCCGGTGTGACGTACGCGATCGCCGCCGGCAACGGCAACATCTTCGGCACCCCGCAGAACGCCTGCAACTACTCGCCGGCGCGGGTGCCCGAGGCCATCACGGTCGGCGCCACGGACAGCACCGACCGGCGCGCCTCGTGGTCCAACTTCGGCACCTGCCTCGACCTGTTCGCGCCCGGCGTGAGCATCACCTCCGGCTGGTACACCTCGGACACGGCCACCAACACCATCTCCGGCACCTCGATGGCCACCCCGCACACCGCGGGCGTCGCCGCGCTGTACCTCCAGGGCAACCCCTCGGCCAGCCCCGCCCAGGTCAGCCAGGCCATCGTGAACGGCACCACGCCGAACAAGGTGCAGGACCCGCGCACCGGTTCGCCGAACCGGCTGCTCTACTCGCTGTTCTGACAGCCGTGACGGCTCCGCCGGCGGTGACGGAACCGCCGGTGACGCCGGCCTGAGGACGGGCGCCACGGCCCGCCCCGCCCGGGAGGAGCCGGGCGGGGCGGGTCCCGCGCGTCAGCGCCCTTCGGCGGCGGAGAAGACGAAGGTGAACGCCGCCGGGCGCGCCGCCAGTGCGTACTGCGGCAGCACGCCGGGACCGCAGGACGCCGAGCCGATGCCGTGGCGGGCGTGGTCGAGCGTCACATGCACCCGGTCGCCCGGCACCAGGTCGGTGCGGTGCGTCGCGGCGTCCAGCTCCGCGGTGGTCCAGCGCCTGGCCGTGAGCGCGAACTCCGGCTCACCCTCGACCCGCAGCCCCGTACCGGCCCCGGCGTCCGTCAGCTCCGCCCAGCGCACCCGGGCCCGCGCGCCGTTCTCCTGCGGGCGTACGTACGGCGTCTGCAACTCGTCGACGCTCGCCGTCCAGCGCCCCAGCAGCGCCGCCGTGCCCGTGTCCGGGTACGCCTCGCCGGGCCCGCCGCCGTACCAGCGCACCGCGCCGTACGCGGCGGGCAGCGCGAAGCGGATCCCCAGCCGCGGCAGCGGCATCCGCCAGTCGCCCTCCGGCGTCACCGACACGGTCAGCGCCACCCGGTCCGCGTCCGCGGTCCAGCGGAACTCGGCGGCGAGGCCCAGGTCGGTGGCCGCGGGCGCCACCCGGGTACGGACCGTCAGTCCGCCGTCCGCGGTCTCCACCGCGTCCGTCCGGTGCCGCATCCGGTGCAGCCCCGCCTTGCGCCAGCGGCGCGCCAGTTCGGTCTCGGGCAGCCAGTCGGCGCCGAGGTCGTTGTCCGTCGGCGCCCGCCACACCTCCAGCCGCAGTCCCTCCACGGGCACCCCGGCCAGGGTCCGCGGCCCGCCCGTCCGCGCGTCGAACACCGCCGGGCCGAGCCGGATCAGCGCGTCGTCGCGTACGGGCGCCGCCGCGGCCGGCCGCGCGAGCGGCGGGCGCGGCGCGGCGGACCACTGCCCGCGCGCCACGACGTGCCCCGCCGGCGCCCACGCGGTGTCCGCGGCGAGCCGCGCGCTGACGGTCCACTGCGCCTCGCCCGCGGGCGGGGCGCCGGGCGCGGGCAGGCCGACCTTCGCGCTCTCGCCGGGCGCCAGCGGCGGCACCGCCGCCGGTCCGCTCTCCGTCTCGGCGCCGTCCACGGCGTACGACCAGGAGAACGCGAGGTGGTCGAGGCCGGCGAAGTCGTGCAGGTTGGTGACCACGGCCTGTTCCGGCGAGTCCCCGGGCCCGATGCGCACGGGCTGGATGACGTGGCCGAACTCGGTGAGCCCCGGCGACGGCGTGCGGTCGGGGAAGACCAGGCCATCGCAGACGAACGCGCCGTCGTGCAGTTCCTCGCCGAAGTCGCCGCCGTAGGCGAAGCCCAGCTCGGGGTGGGCGATGCCGTGGTCGATCCACTCCCAGACGAAGCCGCCCTGACAGCGCTCGTACGTCTCGAACAGCCGCTGGTAGTCCGCCAGTCCGCCGGGGCCGTTGCCCATGGCGTGCGCGTACTCGCAGAGCACGAACGGCTGTGCCCGGCGGCGCGCGTCCAGCGCCGGGTCTTCGAGGGGGGCCTCGGTGCGCTCGCCGATGCGGCGGACCTCGTCGTGGTCGGCGTACATCCGCGAGTAGACGTCGGTGTCGCGGCTGGTCGGATCGCCCTCGTAGTGCAGGAGCCGGCCGGGGTCGCGGCCGCGGATCCAGTCGGCCATGGCGGTCAGTCCCGCGCCGGAGCCGCACTCGTTGCCCAGGGACCACATGATGACCGACGGGTGGTTCTTGTCCCGCTCGACCATGCGCGCGGCGCGGTCCAGCAGCGCCGGGGTCCAGCGCTCGTCGGCGACGGGGTTGCCGCGCCAGCCGAGGGCACCGAAGCCGTGCGTCTCCAGGTCGCACTCGTCGATCACCCACAGCCCCAGCTCGTCGCAGAGGTCGAGGAACGCGGGGTGCGGCGGGTAGTGGCTGGTGCGTACGGCGTTGACGTTGTGCCGCTTCATCAGCAGCACGTCCGCGCGCATCGCCGCCTCGTCGACGGCGCGGCCGTGCTCGGGGTGGAACTCGTGCCGGTTCACGCCGCGCAGCAGGATGCGGCGGCCGTTCACCCTGAGCACGCCGTCCTCGACGGCGACGGTGCGGAAGCCCACCCGCAGCGGGATCCGCTCGCCCGCGGTGGCCAGCTCGGCCGCGTACAGCCGCGGCACCTCCGCGGTCCACGGCTCGGCCGGCAGCGTGACGGACTCGCCGGTGGCGATGTCGACGCCCAGCTCCGGCAGGGCGACCCGGCCGCCGGGCGCGCAGTCCACGCGCAGGGTGCCGGTGCCGGTCACGTGGTCGTACGAGGCGTGCACGAAGAAGTCGCGGACGGCGCCAGCGGGCCGGTGCAGCAGCGTGACGTCGCGGAAGATGCCGGGGAGCCACCACTGGTCCTGGTCCTCCAGGTACGAGCCGGCCGACCACTGGTGGACGCGGACGGCCAGCACGTTGCCCGCGGGGCGCAGCAGCGCGCCGACGGCGAACTCGTGCGGCAGCCGGGAGCCCTTGAACTCGCCCAGCTCCGTGCCGTTCAGCCAGACCCGCGCGTGCGAGTCCACCCCGTCGAAGCGCAGCACCGCCTCGTCCGGGGGCAGCGGGGCGGCGGGCCAGCCGCCGGGCAGGTCGAAGGTGCGCAGGTGGTCGCCGGTCGGGTTCTCGGCCGGCACCCGCGGCGGGTCGACCGGGAAGGGGTAGGGGGTGTTGGTGTACGCGGGCGTGCCGTACCGGCCACCGCCCTGGAGCACCCAGTGCCCGGGGACGGTGATCTCGTCCCAGCCGGAGGTGTCGTGGCCGGGTTCCGCGAAGGATGTGTCGTGGGTGGTGGCGGTGGGGGAGAGCCGGAAGCGCCAGGCCCCGTTCAGCGGCAGCCGGGCGGCGTCGGAGCTGGCGTACCACGCGCGCGGCGGCAGGGTGCCGGTGCCGGGTGCGGGGTCTTCGTGGGCGGGGAGAGCCGGATCGTGCATGAGATCCATCTGATCCCGCCGGGGGGCGCGGTACAACAGACGCCGCGCCGCGATCCATTGGACTTTTCGGACACCGGTTGGACTTCTGTGCCGCCCCGGCCGCTCGCCGTGGGGGACGAGCGGCCGGGGCGCGTCGGTCAGCGGCCCTGGAGCGACTTGACGTTGTCGCCGAAGGACCAGCCGCGCGCGCCGTCCCAGTTGATCGACCAGGTCATCAGGCCCTTGAGGGCGCCGCCGAAGTGGCTCCATGCCTGCGACACCAGCCCCGGCGTCATGTGGCCGCCGCCCGCGCCGGGCTGGGCGGGCAGGCCGGGGGCCTGCTTGTCGTACGGGACGCGGATGGTGGTGCCCTGCACCACGAGGCCGCGGTTCAGGCACTCGGTCTGGGCGACGAAGCCCTGGACGGTGCCCGCCTGGTACGAGTCACCGGAGCAGCCGTACATGCTGCCGTTGTAGTACTGCATGTTGAGCCACCACAGCCGGCCGTTGTCGGCGTACTTCTTGATGATCGGCAGGTACGCGCCCCAGATCGAGCCGTAGACCACGCTGCCGCCGGTGACGTACGCCGTCTCGGGGGCCATCGTCAGGCCGAAGCCGGGGGGCATCTGGGCGAGCACGCCGTCGATGATGCGGATGAGGTTGGCCTGCGAGGGGGAGAGCTGGTTGATGTTGCCGCTGCCGACGAGGCCGGTCTCGATGTCGATGTCGATGCCGTCGAAGTTGTAGCGCTTGAGGATCGGCACCAGGGTGGCGATCACCCGGTCGGCGACGGCGCTGGAGCTGAGGTCGATGCCGGCCGCGGCGCCGCCGAGCGACATGAGGATGGTGGCGCCGCTCGCCTTGGCCGCGCACATCTCGGCGGGAGCGGCGACCTTCACCGTGCTGTCCATGCCGTCCTCCCACTTGACGGTGCCGTCGGAGAGGATGACGGGGAAGGCGGCGTTGATGACGTTGTAGCCGTGGGTGCGGAGATCGGGGTTGGTGATCGGCGTCCAGCCGAACGGCGGGTGGACGCCGTTGGCGGCGCCGTCCCAGTTCTCCCAGTAGCCCTGGAGGATCTTGCCCGCGGGCCTGGGTTTGGTGGGACAGGTCTCGGCAGCCGTGGGTGCTGCCGCCGTCGTTCCTGCCGCCGCCGCCCCGGCCGGTTCCGGCGGGGTCGCCGCCGCGGCGGGGAGCTGGGCGGCGAGCACCAGCGTGAGGCCGATGCCGAAGAGACGCAGCGTCCGGCTGATCGCAGACTGCATGACACGCTCGCCTTCTGGGCTGTGGGGTTGCCAGGAGAGGTACGTGTTGCGCTGCGGCACAAGGTAAGTTGGTCCAGACCTTTCGTCAAGAGGTCTGGACCAAAGGTCGCGGGGCGGGCCGCGGGGAAGCTGTTCGTGCCGCGTTCACCCGCGAGTTCGCGGCGTTGCCTAGCGTGCCGCCCATGCCCACCACGTACGACGCGGGAGTCCCCGCGGCCCCGGACGTCCCCGAAGCCCCCGCCCCCGCGGCCGGATCAGCCGCCTCCGCCGGCCTCCTGACCGCGCCGTCCCGCCGCCGGGTGCTGCGCGGGCTCACCGCGACGGCCGGTGCCGCCGGGCTCGCCGTGCTCGGCGCCCGCCCCGCGCCGGCCGCGGGCAGTGGCCGCGGGCGCCCCGGGCGCCCGTTGCGGGTGCTCGTCGCGACGAACGAGCCGTGGGGCACGTACCACGTCAAGCCGCTGCTCGCGGAGGCCGGGCGGCGCGGCGTACGCCTCACCCAGCTCGTCCCCGACACCTCGGGAGTCCAGCCCGGCGACCCCGTGCCCGTCGCCACGCCGCAGGCCGCGCCCCGCGCCGATCTGCTGGTCGTCACCGGCGCCGGTGACTGGCCGCTGGAGTGCGTCGCGCGCTTCCCGCGGCTGCCGGTGGCGGCCGGCTCTCTGGCCTACCTCGGGCCCCAGCAGGCCCCGGGCGCACGGCTGCTGCGGCCCCGGCTGCGCGCCGTCACCTCCTCCTCGCCGGCCGAGGCGCGCGCGTTCGGCGGCTACCTGGGCGTCCGGCGCCGGATCCGGGTGGTCGGCTCGCCGCAGACCGACACGCTGCCGGACCACCGTCCCGAGCCCGGCCTCGTGCTCGTCCTCACCAGCGTCACGCACCCCGACGGCACCGGCGGCGCCGCACCCGGCACCGAACTGCTGCTCGCGGCGGCCGAGAAGCTGCGGGCCGCGGGAAAGCGGATCCTGGTCGGCCTGCACCCGCGCGAGGACCCCAAACTGTGGGACGCGTACGAGATCAGCGACGTGCCGTCGCTCCAGGCGGCGGCGCGGGCGGAGGCGGCGGTCGGCATCCCGGGCACCGTCTTCCCGCTGGTCGCGGCGGTCGGAGTGCCGCTGGTCGGCGTCACCGGCGCCGGGCTGACGGTGCCGGACTACCTGCTGGCGGTGTGCTCCTCGACCATCGACGATCCGGCGGAGGCGGTGCCGGCCGTCACTTCCGCGCGGCTGCCCGCACCGGACGTCCTCGCCGACGCCGTCGGCCCGATCGGCGGATCCGCCGCCCGGCTGCTGGAGGTCTGGCGCCACACCGCCCACCCGGGCCACCCGCACGACGGCCACTGACGCCCGCCGCGCGAACGGCCGGTGCGACGGCCCCGGGTCCGGCGCCGGGCCGCCCGCGTCCGCCGCCGTCCCCGCCCGGAGGGCACCCCGGGTGCCGGGGCACGTTCCCATCCCGTAGCCTCTGTGGCCCCGAGCCCGCGGCGCCCGCCGCGGCGCAGGAACCTGCCCGGCGGTCCTGACCACCCGCCGGAGCGCCGGGAGGTGGCCCATGACCGTCGCCGACGCCGACGAGGCCGCGCCCGTGGCCGGTGCGGGACCCGTGCTCTCCCTCGGCGCCGTCGAGAAGCGCTTCCCCGACGGCACCCGCGCGCTCGACCCCGTCGACCTCGACGTCGGCGCCGGCGAGTTCGTCTCCCTCGTGGGCCCCTCCGGCTGCGGCAAGACCACCCTGCTGCGCATCGCCGCGGGCCTCGTCGAGCCCACCGCCGGCGCCGTGGCCGCGCGCGCCGACCGCCTCGGCTACGTCTTCCAGGACCCGACGCTGCTGCCCTGGCGCTCGGTGCGCACGAACGTCGAGCTCTTCGGCGAACTGCGCGGCGTCCCGCGGGCCGAGCGGCGCAAGCGCGCCGACGCCGCGCTGGAGCTGGTCGGCCTCACCGACTTCGCCGGCTACCGGCCCCGCGCGCTGTCGGGCGGAATGCGCATGCGCGTCTCCCTGGCCCGCTCCCTCACGCTGCGCCCGGAACTGTTCCTGCTCGACGAGCCGTTCGGCACCCTGGACGAGATCACCCGCGAGCGGCTGGACGACGACCTGCTGCGGCTCTTCGCCGCCGAGCGGTTCGCGGCCGTCTTCGTCACCCACTCCGTGCTGGAGGCGGTCTACCTCTCCACCAGGGTCCTGGTGATGTCCCCCCGGCCCGGGCGCGTGTGCGGCGAGTTCACCGTCCCGTTCGGCTACCCGCGGACCGAGAGCCTGCGCTACGACCCCGAGCTGAACCGCATCGCGGCCGAGGTGTCCGCCTGCATGCGCGCCTCCGCCCGCTGAGCACCGTACGAAGCACCGACCGGCCCCCGACCCCCTCCGGAGGAACCCGCGATGCCCCTGAAGCGTCACCTGCGCTCCTTAGCCCTGCCGCTCGTCGCCGGCGTGCTGCTGACCACCGCCGCCTGCGGAGACGACGGGGACGGCGGGGCCGGCGGCAAGGAGTCCCCCGCGGCGAAGAGCGGCGCGGGTTCCCTGGCCGGCGTGTGCCCCGAGACCGTGACCGTGCAGACGTCGTGGCTGCCGAACGCCACCGCCTTCGGCCCGCTGTACGCGCTCCTCGGCGAAGACCCCGAGGTGGACGCCGACCGCAAACGGGCCACCGCGCCGCTGGTCGCGGACGGCAGGGACACCGGCATCTCGCTCGAACTGCGTGCAGGCGGCCCGGCGATCGGCTTCGCCGCCACCTCAGCCGAGATGTACACGGACGAGGACATCGACCTCGGCGTGGTCGGCGGCTTCGACGAGATCGTCCAGCTCTCCGCCACCCAGCCGACCACCGCGGTGCTGGCGCTGCTGGAGAAGGACCCGACGATGATCTACTGGGACCCGGAGACCTACCCGGAGTTCGAGACCATCGAGGACGTCGGCAAGTCGGACACCACGGTCCTGTACTCCGGTGGCGACACGTACATGGAGTATCTGACCGGCGCCGGGATCCTCAGGAAGGACCAGGTGGACGGCTCCTTCGACGGCTCGCCCGCGCGCTTCGTGGCCTCCGGCGGCAAGCTCGCCTCCTCCGGGTACGCGGCCGAGGACCCGTACATGTTCGAGCACGAGATCGACGACTGGATGAAGCCCGTCAAGGGCCAGCTCGTCTACGAGGCCGGCTACCCGATCTACGGGCCCTCCCTCGTCGTCCGCCCCGAGGCGAAGTCCGAACTGGCGCCCTGCCTGGAGAAGCTGATCCCGGTCGTCCAGCAGTCGCAGGTCGACTACCTCCGCGACCCGGACGCGGCCATCGCCGCCATCGTGGACATCGCCGAGCAGTACAAGGGCGGCGACGTGCTCACCGAGGGCATCGCGCAGTACGGGATCGGCGAGATGAAGAGGCTCGGCATCGCCTCGGACGACGCCGAGGGCGAGGACACCACCGTCGGGAACTTCGACACCGCGCGGGTCCGGGAGATCATCGACATCGGCGAGCCGATCTTCGCCGAGCAGAAGAAGCCCGTGAAGGACGGCCTGAAGCCCGCGGACGTCGTGACCAACGAGTTCCTCGACCCCGCGATCGGACACGGCGGATGACCGGCCGCCCGACCGCCGGGACCGCGCACCGCGGGCCCCGGCGGCACGGTGGAGTACGCTGCCCTCCCGGCCCCCAGCGCGTCGCGGGGCGGCACAGCCACGGCCGTACGCGGCCGACGCGGAGAGGAACATGAGCGACGACGGCATAGCCGACGGGCCCCACGGCACGTCGCCCCTGCCCGACCCTACGGCCCCCCACGCCTCCCGCACGTACGACTACCACCTCGGCGGCAGCGACAACCTCGGCCCGGACCGCGCGCTGGTGGACGAGGTCGAGGCCACCTTCATGCCGGACGTGAAGATGCGCGTCCGCGCCCAGCGGCTCTTCCTGGAACGGGCCGTGCGCTACCTGGTCGGGGAGGCCGGCATCCGCCAGATCCTCGACATCGGCTGCGGCCTGCCGCAGCGGCGCATGCCCAACGTGCACGAGATCGCGCACGGCATCGCCCCCGACACCCGGATCGTCTACGTCGACTACAACCCCGTCGCCGTGGCGCACATGCAGGCCCTGCACGCCGACGGGATCCTGACGGTCGCCTTCGCCGGCGACGTCCGGCGGCCCGAGCTGATCCTCACCCACCCGGACACCCGTGCCGTACTGGACCTCGACCGGCCCGTGGCCGTGCTCATGGTCGGGCTGCTGCACTTCCTGCCCGACGAGGACGACCCGGCGGACCTGGTGGCGCGGGTCCGCCGCGGCGTGGTCCCGGGCAGTTACCTCGCCGTGTCCCAGATATCCGCCGAGCTCGACTCCCGGGTGAGCCGGCTCACCAAGGCGTGGGCGTGCGGCGCGACGCCGATGGTGGAGCGCAGCCGCGCCGAGCTGGAGCGGATCATCGACGGCTGGGAGCCGGTCGACCCCGGCGTGGTGGTCGCGCACCGCTGGCGCCCCCGGCCCCCGGACCGTACCGAGGGAAACGCCTACGCGCTGGTGGCCGTCAAGCCATGAACCTGCGCCCGTTGCTCCGGAGGCTGCCCGCCGTGCTGGTGGCCGGTGCCGCCGTGGGGGTGTGGTACCTGATCAGCATGGTGGTGCTGGCCGAGGACCGGCGTTTCCTCTTCCCGCCGCCGCACGACGTGGTGCGCGTGGGGTTCCTCGACGGCGACAACCGGGCCGAACTCCTCGACGCCCTGCTGCTGTCCGCGCAGGTCGCCTCGCTCGGGCTGCTCATCTCGGCGGCCGGGGCGATCGCGATGGCGATCCTGATGAGCCAGGCCCGGTGGCTGGAACGTTCCCTCTTCCCGTACTTCGTCGTGCTGCAGGTGACGCCGATCCTCGCGCTGGTCCCGCTCTTCGGCTTCTGGTGGGGCTACGGGTTCTCCACCCGGGTGCTCGTCTGCGTCATCATCGCCTTCTTCCCCATCCTCACCAGCACGCTCTTCGGCATCCGCTCCGCCGACTCCTCGTACCACGATCTGTTCAGGCTCCAGAACGCCGGCCGGCTGACCCGGCTCTGGAAGCTCCAACTGCCCGCCGCGCTGCCGCACATCTTCACCGGGCTGCGGATCGCCGCCGGGATGTCCGTGGTCGGCGCCATCGTCGGCGACTTCTTCTTCCGCCAGGGGCAGCCGGGCATCGGAGTGCTCATCGACCTGTACCAGTCGCGGCTGCAGTCCGAGCAGTTGCTCGCGGCGGTGCTGGTCTCCTCGCTCTTCGGCGTGCTGGTCTTCTGGTTCTTCGGCCGGCTCGCCCGGATCGTCGTCGGCGGCTGGCACGAGTCCGCGGACGAACCGGGCGCGAAGGACTGATCCTCTCCGGTACGCCGCCCGCTCGGGGCAACGGGTCCGTACGTCCGATCCGGTAGGCGAAAACCGGACGAAGGTTCGGGAAAGAGGCCCCGGGCGGGTATGATTCCGCGCTGGCGACGGGATGGTGAACCGACCGGCGGGGGAGGGGAGATGGCGGGGTCAGTACCGGTGGCCGGCGGGCGCCGGCTGCCCGGGGGCGGCGCGGACCCCGGCCGGGGCGGGCCCACGATCCGGCGGATCGTCCTCGGCTCCCGGCTGCGCAGGCTGCGCGTCAGGCGCGGCGTCGGACTCGACGCGGCGGCGCAGGCGATCCGGGCCTCGGTGCCCAAGATGAGCCGGCTCGAACGCGGCCAGGGCGGCTGCAAGGAGCGCGACATCGCGGACCTGCTCACGCTCTACGCGGTCACCGACATCCGGGAGCGCGAAACGTACCTCGCGCTGGCCCGCGGCGCCAACACCCCCGGCTGGTGGCAGCAGTACGGCGATCTGACGCCGCGCTGGCTGGAGACGTACCTCGGGCTCGAGGAGGGCGCGACGCTCATCCGCGGCTACCAGTCGCACCGCGTACCGGACCTGCTCCAGACCCCCGCCTACGCCGCCGCGCTCGCGCGGCTGACGTACCCCGACGACAGCGCCGGCGCCGTGGCCCGCCGCGTCGACCTGCTGGAGCGCCGCCAGCAGCTCCTCGCCAGGTCCGACCCGCCGCGCTGCTGGCAGCTCATCGACGAGGGCGCGCTGCGCCGCAGCGTGGGCGGCCCCGCGGTGATGCGCGAGCAGATACGCCATCTGATCCGGCTGCACAGCGCGGAGTTCCCGGAGATCGCGGTGCACGTCGTGCCGCTGCGGACCTCCGCGGCGACGGTGCTGGCCGGCTCGGTGACGCTGCTGCGCTTCGCCGAGGCGGACCTGCCGGACATCGCGTACCTGGAGCAGCTCACCGGAGCGCTCTACCTCGACGACGCCGACGACGTCGAGCGGCACCGGCTGGCCGTCGACCGGCTGGCGGCGCCGGCCACGGAGCTGACGAACACCGACACGTTCCTGCGGCAGCTCCTGCACGCCACCTGACGGCCCGCCCGCTCCTTCCCTTCGCAGCCCCCGGACCACACGGTCCGAGGGCCTTCCGCCTGTTCCCGTACGGTAGTTCGGCCGATTCGATCACCCTGCGCCACCGTGCTCCGAGCGCTGGGTGATAGCTGGATGAAATTTCATCTGTAAGTGCATCCGCAAGCACAGACGCAAGTACAGTACGCAAAAGATCAGTGGGAAGGAGCAGCCATGCAGGTCGTGAACGGTGTGCCCGCGGGCCGGCTGGGGAACGTCGAGTGGCGCAAGAGCCACCACAGCAACCCCAACGGCGAGTGCGTGGAGCTGGCCGGGCTGTCCGGCGGGGAGGTCGCGGTCCGCAACTCGCGGGACCCGCAGGGCCCCGCGCTGGTCTACGGGCCCGCGGGGCTGGCCGCGTTCCTGCGTGCCGCCAAGGAAGGGGACTTCGACGACCTCGTCACCGCCGGCGCCTGACCGGAACGCCACGGAGGTGCGCGGCTACGGCACGGACTCGCCCGCCAGCGCCGCGACCCGGGCCGCGCTGTCGCAGCCGGAGGCACGCAGCCGCCCGCCTGCCGCGGCGTACGCGCGGCCCAGGACGGCGCGCTCCTGCGCGGAGGCGCCGCGGCGCAGCGCGTTGAGGTGGACGCGCTCCCCGGCGGCGATGTGCCCGGCGGCGACCGTGCCCAGCCGGTCCAGCGCGGCGTCGAACTCCGGCCCGGCGGGCTCCTCCAGGCGCAGCAGCGCCAGCAGGGCGCGGGCGAGCGCCGCCGGCCCGTGGCCGGCGTCGTCGGGGCAGAGCGCGTACGCCGTCGAGCCGGCCCCGGAGCGCGCCGCGGCCCGGCCCGCCTCCACGTGCGCCACCAGCAGCCCCGTCAGCTCGCGCAGCACTGCGCGCCGGTCCGCCTCCTCGCTGCGCACCGCGCTCAGCAGGTGCTCCACCCTGCGGTGGTCGGCCAGCACCAGGTCGACCACGTCGGCCCCGGACGGCGGCGGGCTCTCCGCGGGACGGGTCCAGCCGAACGTCAGGCCCACCGCATGGCGCCAGTTGGCGTACTCCGCGGACCTGCGGCTCTCCGGCATCCGCGGCAGCCACTCCGCCGCCCGGTGCCAGTTGCGCCGCAGCCCCTCCAGGTCCGGCCAGTAGCCGACCGCGAGCCCCGCCGCGTACGCCGCGCCCAGCGAGACCGTCTCCGCCATCATCGGCCGGACGACGGGCACGTCCAGGACGTCGGCGACGAACTGCATGAGCAGGTTGTCCGCCGTCATGCCGCCGTCGACACGGAGGCCGGAGAGCGCCAGACCCGAGTCGGCGTTCATCGCGTCCACCACCTCCCGCGTCTGCCAGCCCGTCGCCTCCAGCACCGCCCGCGCCAGATGCCCCCTGGTGATGTACGAGGTGAGCCCGGCGATCACGCCCCGCGCCTCGCTGTGCCAGTGCGGCGCGAAGAGCCCCGAGAACGCCGGCACGATGTAGCAGCCGCCGTTGTCGTCGACGGTCTGCGCCAGCGTCTCGATCTCCGGCGCGCTGCCGATCAGCCGCAGCCCGTCGCGGAACCACTGCACCAGCGACCCCGTCACCGCGATCGAGCCCTCCAGCGCGTACACCGCCGGCTCGTCCCCGATCTTGAAGCCGACGGTCGTCAGCAGCCCGTGCCGGGAGGCCGCCGGCGTCTCGCCGGTGTTGAGCAGCAGAAAACTGCCCGTGCCGTACGTGCACTTGGCCTCGCCGGGAGCGAAGCAGGTCTGGCCGAAGAGCGCCGCCTGCTGGTCGCCGAGCGCCGCGGCGATGCGGATGCCGGGGACGACGGTGGTCGTCGTGCCGTACGTCTGCGTGGAGGAGCGGATCTCCGGCAGCATCGCCTGCGGCACGCCGAAGAAGTCCAGCAACTCGTCGTCCCACGACAGGGTGCGCAGGTTCATCAGCATCGTGCGGCTGGCGTTGGTGACGTCGGTGATGTGCAGCCCGCCCGCGGGCCCGCCGGTCAGGTTCCAGATCAGCCAGCTCTCCATCGTGCCGAAGAGCACGTCACCGCGCTCCGCCCGCTCCCGGAGGCCGGGGGTGGAGTCCAGCAGCCAGCGGATCCGCGGCGCGGAGAAGTACGTGGCCAGCGGCAGCCCGCAGAGCGCGCGCACCCGGTCCGCGCGCGGGTCCCGGGCGAGCCGCTCGGCCAGCTCGTCGGTACGGGTGTCCTGCCAGACGACGGCGCGGGCGGCCGGGCGGCCGGTGTGCCGGTCCCACAGCACCGTCGTCTCCCGCTGGTTGGCGATGCCCAGCGCGACGACCTGGCCGGCGTCGGCGCCCGCCTCCGCCAGGGTCCGCGGCACGATCCGGCGCAGGTTCCGCCAGATCTCCACGGCGTCGTGCTCGACCCAGCCGGGCCGCGGGAAGTACTGCTTGTGCTCGCGCTGCACCACGGAGACCAGCCGGCCCTGGGCGTCGAAGAGGATGCACCGGGTGGACGTCGTGCCCTGGTCCACCGACATCACGTACCGTTGCACCACGCCGCCTCCGCTCCGTACCGGCTGCCCCGCCCGGACAGCCCGTCTCGTCTCCTCGGTCCCGCGCGGCCGTCACCGGCGGGACGCGCCCAGGTCACGCGAGACCGACCTGGCCGTGCCGAGCACCAGACCCACCAGATCCTCGCGGAGCGCGCCGGAGCGCTCGCAGAGCCGCTCGGCCGGCCCCGAGATGCCGAGCGCGCCGACGACGAGACCGCCGGGGCCGCGCAGCGGCGCCGCGATCCCCGCCTCCTCCAGGCGCCGTTCGCCGTGCTCGCCGGCCCAGCCCGCCTCGCGCACCCGCCGCAGCTCCGCCAGGATCGCCGCGGGCGCGGTGAGCGTCCTGGGCGTGTACGCGGCCGGGGGCCCGCCGCCCACCGCCGCCGGGGCGTTCACGTCGTACGCGAGCAGCACCTTGCCCAGCGCGGTCGCGTGCGCCGGCAGCGTCGCGGCCACGTCGAGGGTCTGCTGCGGGTCGCCGGGCCGGAAGACGTGGTGGACGACGAGGACCCGGCCGTCGGCCGGGACGCCGATGCGCACCGCCTCACGGCTTCTGGCGGCCAGCCCGTCGGCCCAGTTCAGGGCGCGGGAGCGGAGTTCGTTGGCGTCGACGTGGCCGGAGCGGAGGTCGCGGAGCGTGTCGCCGATCCGGTACTTGCCGGTGTCGCGGTCCTGCTCGACGAACCCCACCTGCTGCAGCGTCCGCAGCAGCCCGTGCACCGTGCCCTTCGCCAGGCCCAGCGACCCGGCCAGCTCGCTGACTCCGAGGCGGCCGGAACCGCGCGCCAGCAAGTGCAGTATCGCCGCCGCGCGTTCAACCGACTGAACCGGACCTGGCACGCGCCGACCATAAGCCTCCGTGCCCCGCCGGTGAAAGCGGGGTGCAGCAGATTCGTTCGACAATGTCGGCAGGGCGTCGTTGACGGCGGGATTCCACGCTGGTCATGTACTCACCACGGGCCGGGGTGCCGGCGCAGCGGCACGGTCCCGGCGACCGATGCGACGTTTCGGAGCAGGAGCAGACCGTGACCGACGATTTCAGCGCCCCCTCCCCGCAGCGCCCCGGCCCGTTCATTGCGGCTATCGATCAGGGGACGACTTCGAGCCGGTGCATCGTGTTCGACACCGATGGCCGGATCGTGTCGGTGGACCAGAAGGA